>NZ_JBIASW010000013.1:0-238742 GCF_042891215.1 Streptomyces sp. NPDC001914 | reverse complement strand
GGCCCCCCCCCCGGGCGCGCGACCCGGCACCGCCCGTGCCGGGGGCCCCCCCCCCCACGGCCCCTGCCTTCTCACCTCTTGCTACGACGCCCCGGCCGGGTGGGGGGTGGAGAGGTCCGGCCGGGGCGCGCAACCCCCGTTCTCGCGATGGCTACTTGAGAGCGGCGAACGCCTTGGAGAAGGCGCCTTCGCTCTGGACGATGGAGCTGCAGACCGCGTCCGCGGAGTTCTTGGCGCCTCCTGCGCACTGCTTGTCACGGGTGGCGGACCACATCGAGAGCCAGCCGATGCCCTTGGACTTCGCGAAGGTCACGAGCTGCGAGGCGTCGTCGACCTTGAAGATCTCCGAGGCCACGTCGTTGACGCCGATCATCGGGGTGATGGCGACCGTCTTCCACGCGGCGCTGTCGGAGAGGCCGAGGACGCTCTTGATCTGCGCCTGGGTGGCCGTGGCGGCCTGCTCGGCGAGGTCGCCCATGTCACCGCTGAACGCGGGGCCGTAGTCCATCGCCATGATGTTCACGGCGCTGATCTTCACGCCGTTGGACTTGGCGTCGGCGAGCAGGTTGACGCCGTCCTGGGTGAGGCCCTGGGGCAGGACCGGCAGCGTGAAGGAGACGTCCAGGCCCGGGTGCTGCTGCTGGAGCTTGGCGATGGCCTTCGCGCGCTTGGTGTTGGCGGCCGTGTCGGGCAGCGCCCCGCCCTCGACGTCGAAGTCGACCTTCGTCAGCTTGTAGGCGTCCACGGCCTTGCCGTACGCCGCCGCCAGCGCGTCGGCCGAGGCGCAGGTGGTGGCGAGCTCCGAGCCGGAGGCTCCGCCGAAGGAGACCCGGACGTCGCCGCCCTTGGCGCGCAGCGCGCCGATCTGCGCGGCCACCCCGTCACTGGCGAGGTCGCTCACGCCTCCCCACTTCGGCGTGCAGCCGCCGCCGTCGGTGACGAACGCGAGGTTGTAGTTCTTCACACCGGTGGCGTCGGCCGCCTTCAGCAGGTCGAAGGCCGGGTACAGGGAGGTGTCGACGTAGGGCGCGAAGCCGGCGGTCGTCGTGTTGCCGCCGCCCGAGGTCTGCGTGGGGGTCGGGGTGGCCGTGGCGGTCGCGGTGGCGGTCGGCTTCGGGGTCGCACTCTGCGTCGCGGTCGCGGTCGGGGTGGGCGTGGCCGTGGCGGTCTGCGTCGGACGGCCGCTGGGCTCGGGCGTGGCCCCGTCCACCGAACACTTGGTGCCGTCGATGACACAGCCCGTCGGGTTCGCGGTGCCGTTCACGACGAAGCCGACGGTGACGGACTCGCCGGCCGCCAGCCCGTCCTTGTCCCAGGACGGCGGCGTCACGGTGACGTGCTGTCCGCTCACCGTCGAGGTCGCGTCCCACAGCGAGCTGAGCTTGGAGCCCGAGGGCAGGTCGAACTCCAGCTTCCAGTCCGGCTTGCGCTGGCCCGTGTCGTTGGAGACGACGTACTGCCCGGTGTAGCCCGTGGACCACTCGCTGGTCCTGGTGTACGCGGCGCCGACGCTGGAGGCGTTCGCGATGCCGGTGAACACGAAGGCGCCGCCGCCGGCGACGGCCGCCGCGACGATGCCGCCTATCGCCTTGTTCCTGCCACTGATCTTGCGCCGGTGCGTGCTGCTCATCGCGTGCCTGCCTTCGCGGATTCACGGGGGGTTCGCTGGGGTCGTCCCAGGGGGTGCGGGCATCACGCTAGCGATCCGGAATCAGTCAAACCGGGTGATACGGACGGCGGTTGAGGATCTTAGGGTCCGCTTAAGGAAGGCATCGGGAGACGTTAAAGGTCGAGACCAATGTGGGCGGTTTGCCACCCGCCGACGCCGCGCGCGGGCGGGCCCCGCGTGGGCCGGCGTCACCGGCCGCCAAGGCCAGGGCACGGCTGCATGACGGGCCGCCAAGCCCCTGGACGCCCACGTCACCGGCAGCTAAGCCGAGCGCACGCCCGCGTCCCGGTCGCTGAGCCGGGCACACACCCGCGTCGCCGGTCGGCGGGGCCGCCTCACCGGACGGTGGGCTCAGCGCACGCCCGCGTTGCGTCTGCGGCGGCGGACCGTGCCGCGGTGGCCGGTGCGGACCGGGGCTCTGCCGTCGAGCTGGATCCAGATGCGCACCTCGGTTCCGCCCAGGACGGAGGAACCGATCCGTACGTCCCCGCCCGTCGACTCCGCGAGCCGCCGCACGATGTCGAGGCCGAGGCCCGTCGAACCGTCGTTGCCCGAACCACGGCCACGGGCCATCGCCACCTCCGGATCCACGATTCCGGCGCCCGCGTCCGACACGAGGACGATCACCGCGTCCTCGGCGTTGTGCACGTCGACGGCGAAGGCCGTCCCCTCCGGCGTGTGGCGGAAGACGTTGCCGAGGAGGGCGTCGAGCGCGGCCGCGAGATCGGCGCGGGCCACGGGTATGCGGCACGGCCGGTCCACACCGGCCACCCGCACCTTGCGTCCCTCGTCCTCGGCGAGCGCCGACCAGAAGTCCATGCGCTCACGGACGACTTCGGAGGCGTCGCACCCGGCCCCGGCACCGATCGCCGCGGTCTGCGGCTTGGCCTCCCGGGCCGTCCTGATGATGGTGTCGACCTCGCGTTCGAGCTGCTCGACGGCGGCCCGGGTCTGCTCGGCGGCCGGCCCGTCGCCGAGCGAGGCGGTGTTGAGACGGAGCACGGTCAGCGGTGTCCGCAGGCGGTGCGAGAGGTCGGCGGCCAGCTCCCTCTCGTTGGCGAGGAGCTGGACGACCTGGTCGGCCATGGAGTTGAAGGCGACGGCGGCCTGCCGCAGTTCGGTCGGCCCCTCCTCGGGCACGCGGGAGCCCAGCTTCCCCTCCCCCAGTTCGTGCGCGCTGTCGGCGAGGCGCTGGGCGGGCTGCACCATCCGCACACCGAGGCGGTCGGCGACCGCGACGGAGCCGACGAGGAGGGCCACGCCGACCCCGGCGAGGACCGCCCAGGCCGTGCCGACGCCGTTGCTGACCTCGGCCTCGGGGACGTACACCTCGATGACCGCGATCTCGCCGGAGCTGAGTGCGACGGGCTGGAGCAGCACGGAGCCGCCGGGCACCTCCGCGGTGGAGGCCCGGCCCAGCCGCCGGGTCATGGCGACGTCCTTGGCGACGGCGCGCCGTTCACCGATCTCGACGGCCGCCTTGCCGTCGGCGGCGGGGATGTGCACGGCCATCTGCGTGTCCGAGCCGGCCGAGGCGACGACGCGCTCCAGCTCGTCCCGGTCGGTGGTGATGGAGAGCGCGGGCGCGATGGCGGCGGCCTGCCGCTCCGCGTTCGAGAACGCCCGGTCGCGCGCCATCTCCTTGATCACCAGACCGAGCGGGACCGCGAAGGCGACGACGACCATCGTCGTCACCGCCACGCACACCTTGACCAGTGCCCACCTCACAGCGGTCGCTCCGCTCTCGGCGGCTCCAGCTTCACGCCGACACCCCGCAGGGTGTGCAGATAGCGCGGGCGAGCCGCCGTCTCCCCCAGTTTGCGGCGGAGCCACGAGAGATGGACGTCTATGGTCTGGTCGTCGCCGTAGGCCTGCTGCCACACCTCGGCGAGCAGTTCCTTGCGCGGCACGACGACGCCGGGGCGCCCGGCCAGGAAGGCGAGCAGGTCGAACTCGCGCCGGGTGAGGTCGAGTCGTACGCCGTCCAGTTCGGCCTGGCGGCGCAGCGGGTCGATGGCGAGCCCGCCGACGCGGATGACCGTCGGCACGGGCGCCTCGCCCGCGGTGGTGCGCGACCGGCGCAGCACCGCGGCCATGCGCGCGGACAGGTGCTCGACCGAGAACGGCTTGGTCAGATAGTCGTCCGCGCCCGCGTTCAGCAGGCGGACGATCTCCGTCTCGTCGTCCCGCGCGGTGGCGATGATCACCGGCACGTCGGTGATCCCGCGCAGCATCTTCAGCGCCTCGGACCCGTCCAGATCGGGGAGTCCGAGATCGAGGATCACGACGTCGAAGGGGAAATGGGCGACCTCGCGCAGCGCTTCCAGGGCGGTGCCGACACTGCGCACGATGTGCGCGGCCTCGGTCAGATGCCGGATGAGCGCCGAGCGTACGAACTGATCGTCCTCGACAACGAGCACACTTGCCATGGGCCGCACCGTACGCCATCCGGTGGTGGCCGTCCGGGCCTGTGGACAACGCCCGTCAGGCACTTGTGGACAATCCCGGCCCGCCCCCTCGGACATTCCGGATCCTGCCGGGGCCGTGAGACACCCGTGGTGCTCGTGGTGCAGTATGGCGGCGATGCGCAGAGGACTCGTACACGTACTCGCGTGGTCGCTCGCCACGGGCGCGGCGGTCACGCTGTCGTGGTGGGGTGTCCACACCGTCATGACGGGGACGGCCTACGACCCGCCGCGGGCCCTGCCGATCACGGTGGCGGGCGCCACGGCCGAGGAGACGAAGCCCCTGGCGTCCTCGACGCGTCGGGCCGAACCGTCGAAGAGCGCCGCGACCAGGCCGTCCGCGACCCCGGAACCGAGTGCGAAGCCCTCGAAGTCGCCCTCGGCGAGCGGCGGTCCGTCACCGGCCCCGTCGGCCCCGGCCGCGTCCCCGTCCGCCTCCGGACAGGTCAAGAGCTACGACTCCGAGGGCGGCCGGGTGGTCTTCGACATCACCGCCACCTACGGGACGCTGGTGTCCGCGACGCCGAACACCGGCTGGTCGATGCAGGTGTGGAAGACCGAGACGTGGATCCGCGTGGAGTTCTCCTCGGGCGCTGACCGGGTGTCGGTGTTCTGCGACTGGCACGACGGGCCGCCGCACGTGGACATCGGGACGTACTGAGCCGGTCTCCGCGGCGAACGACCGCGCGTACGACGGGTCCTGCCGACGACGGGTCCTGCCGACGACGGGCCCCTGACGCCGGGTCAGCGGAAGACGGACGGCGGCGGCGCGGGTGAGGCGACCGCCACCGCGTCCGTGACCGGTACCGCGCCTCCCGTGAAGTCGATGAGTTCCCTGCCGTGTTCGACCCGGGCGGGATGCGGGTCGGAGGCGGCACGGCGGGTCAGTTCGGCGACGGGCAGGGGCCGGCCGGAGGCGACGAGGACGGCGTTGCCGAAGCGCTTGCCGCGCAGCACCGTCGGGTCGGCGACCAGGGCGAGTTCGGGGAAGACGGAGGCGACCGTGGCGATCTGGCCGCGGAGGTGGGCGAGCGGTGGCCCGTCGGCGAGGTTCGCGGCGTAGACCCCGGAGTCCTTCACGGTCCGGCGGACCTCCGTGACGAACTCGGCGGACGTCAGGTGGGCCGGTGTCCGCGCGCCGCTGAAGACGTCCGCGATGACCAGGTCCGCCCAGCCGTCGGGCACCTTGGCGAGCCCTTCCCGCGCGTCCACGGAACGCACCCGGATCCGGGCGTTCGGGTCCAGTGGCAGTTCGCGGCGCACCAGTTGGACGAGGGCCGCGTCGCGTTCGACGACCTGCTGGGTGGAGCGCGGGCGGGTGGCGGCGGTGTAGCGGGCCAGGCTGAACGCGCCGCCGCCGAGGTGGACGACCTGCACGGGCTTGCCGGGCGGGGCGACCAGGTCGATGACGTGACCGAGGCGCCGCTGGTACTCGAAGCTCAGGTACGAGGGGTCGTCGAGGTCGACGTGGGACTGCGGGGCGCCGTCGATGAGCAGGGTCCAGGCGCGTGCCCGGTCGCGGTCGGGCAGCAGTTCGGCGAGCCCTCCGTCGACGGCTTCGACGACCGCCTCGGCCCCGGCCTGCCCACGCCGCCCGCCCCGTCCGGTGTCGCGGCCGTCGTCCGCCCGCTGTTTCCTCGCCCTTGCCATCTGGCCATTATCGGGGCGCGCGGGCGGGTCGGCTCAGCGGCGGTCAGCGGGGTGCCCGGCCGCTCACCGGCAGCCGTCCGCCGCCTCGATCAGCCGCGCGGCCTCACCCAGCGCGGCCCGCAGGACCGCCGGATCGGTCGCGAGGTCCGCGTCACCGGGCGGCAGCAGCCAGTCCGAGCCCTCGACCGGTGGCTCGGGGGCCGCTCTCAGGCCACGGCCGTTGGTCTGCGTACAGGTGCTGCCGGGCACGTCCCAGGCGTCGGCGGTACCGGGCGGCACCAGGAAGCCCAGGGTGTCGCAGCCGTCGTCGTGCAGGACGGGCCCCACGAGGTTGTCGGCCGCGCCGCGGCGCAGGATGTCGACCGCCTCCAGCCCCTGGCGGGCCGGGACGGTCACCAGGTCGCACTCGGCGGCCGGCCGCAGCGGAACGCCGCACTCCTGGGACGGCGTGTGCTGCGCGGTCGACGGCGGCGTACGGAACTCGGTGCTCTGGGTGATCTGCATCCCGGCCTCCAACGGAACCCCTCCTCATGACGAGTGGGTCGGGAGTTCGGGCGGCTCCCGGTCCACCCGGTTCAACGCGCCGGGACGTCAACGGCTACGGCGAAACTCCGCCACAAAGGATGGCAGTTCATGGCAGATCGTGGATGAGATATCCGGTTTGTAGCCAAACCCAGCGTGGCGGCGTTGTCACAGCAGGTACGTTCTTGCCCCGCCGGAACCAGGGCACCTACTGGGTACAACCAGGTCAACTCAGCCCCGGGTCCGGCGTGGTTCGACGGTTCGCAAGAGAGGGCCCGGCCATGGCGTCGTCATCGGTGACCTCGTCCCCGTCCCCCCGGCCACCACGGCCGAATCTCGCCTTCCGGCGGTTGCGCGGCCAGCGCTCCCCGGGCGAGTTCGCCGCGTTGGTGCGGAGGGCCGCACGCGAGATCGGTGAGCGGGTGAGCTGCGACGCGCGCTACATCGGGCGCGTCGAGGCGGGCGAGATCCGCTGTCCCAACTACGCGTACGAGCGGGTGTTCCTGCACATGTTCCCCGGCCGCACGCTGACGGACCTCGGCTTCACGCCCCGCTCATGGGTACGCGGACGCGGGGCGCGCGACACGGGGGAGTCCCCCCTCGCGCACTCCACGAACCCTCCACACGCCCCGTATGAGACGGACGGGGCGCACGAGACGTATGAGACGTCGGGTCTGCTCCACGTCCCGGCCCCGTACGGCCCGCGCACCGCGCACCACACGGACAGCCCGCACGATCCGCACCGCCCGCACGATCCGTACGACCCGCACCACCCGCGGGATCCGTACGACCCGTACGAGAAACGCGATCAGAACCACGAGGAGAGCGACGTGCAGCGTCGCGCATTCATGACCGGAGGCACCGCCACCGTGGCGGCGGCCTCGCTGGGACCCTTCGGCGGCACCGCCGCGGCCGCCGAACGCCGCGTCCACCGGGCGGGTACGTCCGAGGCGGGCGCCCTCGAAGAGGCCGTCCGCCGGATCCGGCTGCTCGACGACAGACACGGGGCCGACGGGCTCTACCGGCGCGCGGCGGCACCCCTGCGCACCGCGTACGAACTGCTCGACGCGGGCACCACCCGGCAGACGACCGCCGACCGGCTGTACTCCGGAGCCGGCGAACTGGCCATCTCGGTGGGCTGGCTGGCACACGACTCGGGACGCTTCGACGACGCCCGCTCGCACTACGCGGAAGCCCTCGCGACCGCCCGGATGGCGGGCGACGCGGGCCTGGAGGCCCACGCCTTCTGCAACACGGCGTTCCTCGCCCGCGACGCGGGACGCCCGCGCGAGGCCGTGCGCGCGGCCCAGGCGGCCCAGCGCGCCGCACGTCCCCTGGGATCCCCCCGCCTGCTCTCCCTGCTCGCGCTGCGCGAGGCGGGGGGCTGGGCCGGACTCGCCGACCGCCGGGGATGCGAGCAGGCGATGGCCCGCGCACAGGCCCTGTACGGACGCGGCCCCTCGGAGACCGACCCCGAGTGGATGACCTTCTACGGGGAGGCCGAGCTGGAGGGCCTGGAGGCGCAGTGCTGGTCGACGCTGGGCGACTGGCCCCGGGCCGCCCGCCACGCGCGCCGCGCAGCGCACCTCCAGGACCCGCACTTCACCCGCAACATCGCCCTGTACACCGCGGAACTCGCCGACGACCTCGCCCGCGGCGGCCGCCCCGACGAGGCGGCGCTCGCCGGTCTGCGCGTCCTCGACCTGCTGAACGAGGTCCAGTCCTCCCGCATCCAGACCATGCTGGCGGGAACGGCCCGCGTCCTGCTCCCGCACCGCAGGGCCTCGGGCGTCTCGGCGTTCCTCGACCGCCACGCCGGTCTGCCCCGTACGGCCTGAGGGCCGCCGGGGACGCCGGTCAGGCGCTCAGGTGCCCGCAGTCGTTCCACACCTCGATCGCGGGCTCCCCGTAGGCCCAGCCGAGCACCGACAAAGAGGTCGGGTTGAGGCGTATGCGGGCCGCGAAGTCCAGCGGAAGGCCCAGCCAGCGGGCGCCTATGGAACGCAGGATGTGGCCGTGGGCGAAGATCAGCAGATCGCGGTCCTCGGAGCGGGCGTACGCGACGACCTCGTCCGCGCGCGCGGTGACCTGCTCCAGGGTCTCTCCCCCGGGGACACCGTCGCGCCAGATGAACCACCCGGGACGGATGTCCTGGATCTCGGCCGGGGTCATGCCCTCGTAGGCGCCGTAGTCCCACTCCAGAAGCGCGTCCCAGGTCGTCGCCCGCTCCCCGAAACCGGCGAGTTCGCACGTCTCGCTCGCGCGCGAGAGCGGGCTGGTGCGCACCTCGGCGGCGGGCAGCGCGTCGAGCGGCGACCGGTGCAGCCGCTCGCCCAGCAGTTTGGCCCCGCGCCGCCCCTCTTCCAGGAGCGGGATGTCGGTCCTGCCGGTGTGCTTTCCGGACAGTGACCATTCGGTCTGTCCGTGCCGGGCCAGCAGGATGCGCGGTGCCATGACGAGGAGCCTTTCCGGGACGGGCGGCGCGAATGGGACATCCGCTCACCCGTGGACGACTGAGGAGTGGGTCACTCCATCATCGCGCACCCCCGCTCCGGGCAACCCGGCGGGCGATCTCCGCGTCCTAGACATCCGGGGCGCCCCTTCGCGGCGTTCGCGTACACCGTAAAATCCCGGGGTGGCCACCGACCGCCGGTCACCACGGGCCGATGGACACGAGCAGATGGGGGAGGGCGATCGGATGCCGCAGACCGATGCACCGCGTACCGAAGCGACACCGCGCGCCCGGTCACGGTGGACCGCGCTCGGCGCGTCCGCCGCGTCGAAGGGGCGCCTGCGCTGGTGGACCGAGGTCCCGCTGATCCTGCTCGTGTACGGGGCGTACACCGCGGGCCGGCTGCTCGCCCGGGGCGACACCTCCGGCGCGATAGACCACGGCCTGGAGATCCTGCGCATCGAGAAGGCCCTCCACCTCAACGCCGAGCATCCGCTGAACCGGCTGTTCACGCGGGAGGCCTGGCTCGGCGTGCCCGCCGACTTCGGGTACGCCTCACTGCACTACCTGGTGACGCCGGCGATCCTGATCTGGCTGTTCCGCTCCAGGCCCCTGCGCTACCGCGCGGCCCGCACCTGGCTCTGGACCTCCACGTTCATCGGCCTGATCGGCTTCACCCTGCTGCCGACCTGCCCTCCCCGTCTGCTCTCGCCCGAGCACGGCTTCGTCGACACGATGGCGCAGTACAGCAGCTACGGCTGGTGGGGCGGCGAGGCGAGCGCCCCGCGCGGCATGGGCGGGATGACGAACCAGTACGCGGCCATGCCGAGCCTGCACGTGGGCTGGGCGCTGTGGTGCGGCGTGATGCTGTGGCGCCACGGCCGTACACCCGCCGCCAAGGTCGCCGCCGTCGTCTATCCGCTGTTCACCACGATCGTCGTGATGGGCACGGCCAACCACTACTTCCTGGACGCCGTCGCGGGCGTCGCCGTGATGGGCGCCGGCCTGCTGCTGACCCCGCTCGTCATGCGGGCGGCGAACCGCGTGCGGACCCTGCTGGCGGCCCGTGTCCCGTGGGCCGCGGGTGCCTCGGGGGGCGAGGGTTCCGCGATTGTCAGTGCGGGGTGCCAGACTTCCCCGGGTGAACGAATTCCCCGACAGCGCGAGTCCCGACCCGGGCCGGGAGCCGAGCCGGGTGCCGCCGCCACGGACGCGGGCGACAGCGCTGCGACAGCAGCTCGCTGAGCTGCGCGGACCGGACATCGCGCCGAAGGCGCTGGACGCGCGCGCCCTCGCGGCGCTCGCCGCCAACCCCGGGTGCGACCGGCGCGCCCTGCTGGACGGCGTGGGCGTGGACAAGGCGAAGCTGGCCGGCGCGCTCGGCGCGCCGTCCGCGTTCGGGATGTCGCAGTTCGCCTTCATGCGGGGCAACGCGTTCGAGGCACGGGTCAAGGCCGACGGCGGCGCCGAGCTGCTGCGGCTGGTGCACGAGAGGCTCGACCCGGGCGCCGAGCCGCCCGGCGCCGGTGCCGTGCCCGACCTGAGCGCGATCGGCCCCGAGGGGCGCACGGAACGTACGGCACTGGCGCTGCGCGAGGCCACCGGTGCCGGGGCCTGGACCCTGCTCGACCACCCGATGCTCGCCCTGGACGTCGCGGGCTCCCCCGCCTTCCTGGAGCCGGACGCCGTGGTCGTGCATCCGGACGGGGGCTGGACCGTCGTCGAGATCAAGTCGTTCCCGATGCTCGACGGCTCGGCCGACCCGGCCAAGGTGGGTGCCGCCGCCCGGCAGTCCGCGGTGTACGTCCTGGCCCTGGAGGAGGTCGCGGTCCGCCTCGATCCCGCTCCCGAGGTCCACCACCGCGTCCTGCTGGTCTGCCCGAAGGACTTCTCCAACCTCCCGGCCGCCTCGGCCGTCGACGTGCGCAAGCAGCGCGCGGTCACCCGCCGCCAGCTCGCCCGGCTCACCCGCGTCGAGGACATCGCGGCCGCCCTGCCCGAGGGCACCTGCTTCTCCCCCGGCCTGCCCGCCGAGGAGCTGATCACGGCCGTCGAGGCGGTCCCCGCGACCTACGCCCCCGAGTGCCTGTCCGCCTGCGAACTGGCCTTCCACTGCCGGGCCCGTTCACGCGCCGAGGGCGCGGTGACCTCGCTGGGCCGCTCGCTGCGCGCGGAGCTGGGCGGTCTGACGACCGTCCCCGACGTCCTGGACGCGGCGCACGGGAGGGCGGGCGACCCCGGGGATCCCGCCGTCGCGGCCCTCAGGAGGGCGGCCCTGCTGCGCGCGGAGGCCCTGCGCGGCACGACCCCGGAGACCCGCACCCGAGCGGCAAAGGCCCTGGTGCCGACCCCGGCGGGGGCAGGGAACGGTGGGCCGGAGGACCCCGCCGGGGTACCCACCGTCCCCGGCTCCCGGGCCCCGCGGACCTCGGCACCCGGCGCCGACCCGGACGCGACACCCGCGCCGGGCGGTGCGGGCGCACTCGAAACGCCCGTGCCCGACGGCGCCGACGCACCGGGGACACCCGCGCCCGACGGCACGGGCGCGGCCGAAGCCGCCGCCCCCGGCATCGCCGGCAACCCGGAGGCGGGCGCATGTCGCTGATCACCGCACTCGCCCGGCTGGAGGCCGTCGAGAGCGGCCGGGCGCAGCCCGCCGCCACCGTGCTCCACCGCCATCTCGCCGAACGGCCACTGGTGTTCGTGCCGCTCACCACCGCGGGTGAGGCCGGAGCCCCGCTCGGCGCGCTCGTCGGCACGGACCGGGACGCGCCCCGGCTGCTGGTCGTACCGCAGCCCCGCGACCGCGACCTGCGTTTCGCGTTCCTCGCCGAACTGGCGGACGTCGTCCTGCCGTACATCGACACCTTCGCGGACGTGGTCGAGGCGGCCGAGCGCAGCGAGACCGACCCGGAGACCGGCAAGCGCGTCAAGGTCGAGGTCGAGCTGTGCGCGGACGCGCCGCAGATCATCGTGCCGGGCCGGGCCGGCATCGACTTCGTCCGCCTGCTCGGGCGCTCGACCCGCTTTCGCCGTACCGCCGAGCAGGATCCCGAGACCCCGCATCCGGCGCCTCCCCGGGTGCCGCTGTTCGGGCGCTGGCTGACGCACTTCGGGGAGCGCGCCCGGGTGCCGGGCTCCGCCCTGCTGCTCGCCCTCACCGACGTGCTGTCCCGGCACTGGGCCACCGGTCAGAGCAGCCTGGAGGACCAGCATCTCGGCGCGCTGCTCGCCTGGCTCGATCCGCCGGACGGCGAGCCGGGCGCCGAGGCCGCGGTGCGGGCCGAGCTGCGGCGGGACGCGCGCGGCCAGCTCGTGTGCCCGCCCGCCGGACCGGCCACCGACCCCGCCTTCGACAACGACCTGCTGGCCCCGGCGATCGAACGCTACGACCGCGCGCGGACGGCGCTCGCCGCCGCCGAGGACGGCGTCGAGGCGGACGACCGGCTCGGTGAACTCACCGCGGCGGAGCGGACGATCCGCGAACTGGTCGAGAGCGTCACCCACCCCACCTGGGACGCGGTCTGGCGCGGCCTCGACCTGCTGCGGACGCTGCCGGAAGGGGCGCACGCCGCCGACCGGTGGACCCGCGACCGCTGGTCGTTCACCGGGCACCGCGACCGTGTCGTGGCCGGCGAGCCGCCGCAGCCGCGCCGCGACGACGCGGTCACCGCCGCGAACAAGCTGGCCACGCGCGAGCGGGAGCAGGCCCGGCTGGAGGCGCAGGAGGCCCTCGACGACCCGCTGGTCATGGCGGGCCGTCGACTCGCCGGGGAGGCCTTCGCGGGAGAGGTCACCGAGGTCGTGATGGCGTACGGCGAAGGCAAGCGGCCGAGCCCCCGCCCGCTGGTGACCGTCCGCACGGACGACCGCCCGCACCTGGGGGAACGGGCCAGGGTGTACCGCTCGCTGGGCGGGAAGCCGCAGGCCGCGGAGTTCGTGGGGTACGCCGACGAGGGCACGGCCCTGGTGCTGCGGATCGTCGACAAGATGGGGCGCGGCAAGGAACCCGAGCCCGGGTCCGTGCCGGAGAAGGGGGACGCCGTCTGCTTCACCCTCTTCGAGCACGAGCAGCGCGGCGGGGCCAAGCTGCCCGACCCGGAGGAGACGCCGTGGACGCACGGAGGGCCGCCCGGTGAGCCGGACGCCCTGCCGCTGCCGGACCCGGTGACCGAGGAGGACGTCCTGTGACCGCCGTGTTCGACCCGGGTGCCGAGGCCACCCGTGCCACCGACGCGATCCTGCGCGACACCCTGCACGGCAGCGACCGCGGCGTCGTGGTCGACTCCCCGCCGGGCGCCGGCAAGTCGACCCTCGTCGTCCGGGCCGCTCTGGAACTGGCCGCCGCGGGGCGCCCGTTGATGGTCGTCGCGCAGACGAACGCCCAGGTGGACGACCTGGTGCTGCGGCTCGCGGAGAAGGAGCCGGACCTGCCCGTGGGCCGGCTGCACAGCAGTGACTCCGACCCGTACGACAAGGCGCTCGACGGCCTGGACCAGGTCCGCAAGTCCACGAAGGCGGCGGATCTGGCGGGCCTGGACGTCGTGGTCTCGACGGCGGCGAAGTGGGCCCACGTCAAAGGTGTGGAGCCCTGGCGGCACGCGATCGTCGACGAGGCGTACCAGATGCGCTCGGACTCGCTCCTCGCCGTCGCCGGGCTCTTCGAGCGGGCGCTGTTCGTGGGCGACCCCGGGCAGCTGGACCCGTTCTCGATCGTCGGCGCGGAGCAGTGGGCGGGACTGTCCTACGACCCGTCCGCGTCCGCGGTGTCCACCCTGCTGGCGCACAATCCGCGGCTGCCCCAGCACCGCCTCCCGGTGTCCTGGCGGCTGCCCGCGTCGGCGGCACCCCTGGTCTCGCACGCCTTCTATCCGTACACGCCGTTCCGCAGCGGCACCGGTCACGGCGACCGGCGGCTGAACTTCGGCGTCCCGTCGGACGGTTCGGGCACCGACCGGGTCATCGACGAGGCGGCCGAGTCCGGTTGGGGCCTGCTGGAGCTGCCCGCCCGGCACACTCCGCGCACGGACCCGGAGGCGGTGCACGCCGTGGCCGGGGTCGTACGGCGGCTGCTCGACCGGGGCGGCGCGGCCACCTCGGAGCGGGCGGAGGATCCGGTGCCGCTGACGGCCGAGCGGATCGCCGTCGGCACGGCGCACCGCGACCAGGCCGCGGCCGTGCGGGCGGCGCTGGCCGGTCTCGGCGTCACGGACGTCACCGTGGACACGGCGAACCGGCTCCAGGGACGGGAGTTCGACGTCACGGTCGTCCTGCACCCGCTGTCCGGGCGGCCCGACGCCACGGCCTTCCATCTGGAGACCGGACGTCTGTGCGTCCTCGCTTCCCGGCACCGGCACGCGTGCATCGTGATCTGCCGGGAAGGAATCACGGAGTTGCTGGACGACCACCCGTCGACCGAACCCGTGCAGCTGGGGGTGACCGTGAAGTTTCCGGATGGCTGGGAGGCCAATCATTCGGTGCTGTCGCACCTGGCGGAACACCGGGTGCCCTGGCGGCCCTGAACCCCGTGGCACCGGCGGCACCGCCGGCCCCGCTCCGACGGCCACGAGGCCGGCCGGGGTCCGGGTCCCGGTGGGCGTGCCCTGCCCTTCCGGGCCCACTTGCGCGGGCGCGAGACAATGGACGGTGGCCCTTTTCCGAGAGGGGCCCCGAACCGTACGAGGAGGAGAAGACATGGCGGAGCCCACGCCGCGTCGGAACGAACCGCGGCTACGCCCCGCGCCCCTGCTCTTCGAGCCCGCGGAAGCCGCCGGGGATCCGGAGCATTTCTTCGACCTGGAGTCGATCGACGACCCGCGCGCGCTGCTCGACCGGTCCACGGAACTGGCGCACGCGTTCCGCGCCGCCGCCGACCGCGCCGTCGAGTTCCAGGCCATCGCCGCCGCGCAGCTCGCCGATCCGCGCCGTTTCGACCGGCTCACCACCGCCTCGATCGCCGAGCGCGCCGAGTGGACCGAGGACTACGCGAAGAAGATGGTCGAGTTCGGCCAGGACCTGCTGCGGGGCACGGAGGGCAACGGACACGGTCACGGGGTGACCGACCCGCTCTGACGCGCCCGCCCGGGACGGGGAGCGCCGGAAGCCCCGGTTTCACCCCGTTCCTGGCATATGCCGGGCGGGCAAGATACTCCCCCTCGGCCCCGCCTGTCCCGGTTTCGGGCAACCGTCTGGGACCGGGCGCTCACCGCCGGTAGATGTATGCGGCATGAGCAGCACACGGAACGCGCCGAGCAGCACCCCGCACAGCCCCGGGGCGAGGTCGCCCGAGCGGCTGGACGTCTCCGGTGTCACGGCCGAGGGCGCCGCCTGGCTCGCCTCGGCGGGAACGTATCCGCGCAGCACGCTCGCCCTGTGGCGCGAGCGGCCCGACGCCCCGGTCGTCCTGCTCTGCGGCAGCGCGTTCGACGTCGTCAGCGCCTCGGCCCTCTTCGGGCGGCGGATGCTCGACCGGCTCTGGGAGGAGGGGCCGGGCTCGGGCCCGGTGGCGGCCCACCGCGGGCGGATCCTGCTGTTCGCCGCGCCCGGCACCGCCCAGCGGCTCCCCTCGCTCATGGAGTGGGAGGAATGGGGCGCGGAGCCGGGCGGCCGGGCGGGGCGGTGCCAGGGGGTGCCGCCGCTGCTCTGCCACGGCACCGGGGACGCGGTCACCGTGCCTCCGCTGAACTCCGGGGCCGGCGGGGCCGAGGCCGTCCGGACCGATTCCCGCTGGCTGGTCGCCCCCGACACGCGGCGGCCCTGGCTCCCCGGCCCCGAGATCCTGCTCTGGGCGGCCGTTCGGGCGGCCCGCGCGGCGGCGTCCGCGGCGGTACGGATATCGATTTTTCCTCCCGCCGATCAGGATGCTAAGGTCTACGACGTCAGCAGGCGCCGCTAGCTCAGTTGGTTAGAGCAGCTGACTCTTAATCAGCGGGTCCGGGGTTCGAGTCCCTGGCGGCGCACGCCAACGAGAGCGGGATGATTCGCGGAGACGCGAGCATCCCGCTCTCGTCGTTTCCGCCCCCGCGAGGCCGCTCAGCCTGTCGTGATCCGTACCGTCCAGGCTCCCGAGGCCGACCGGTCCTCCACCTGGACGCGGACGTCCGCGCCCGGCACCTCGAAGCTCTCCCCGAGGCGCACCGGGGCGTCCGCGAGCGGCGGGTACACCGAGTCCTCCCAGCAGGACTCGGAGCCGGGGTGGGCGTCGAGGACCTGGATGGGGCCGCTGCCGGACTCGGTCCGGCTGCGGACCTCATAGACGAGGACGCCCCGCTCGCAGGTCGAGCTGTCGTTGCCCGCCGGTCCTCGGGCCTCCAGGGCGATCGCGCTGTCCGGGCCCGTCGGGACCACCGCCAGTTTGGTACCCGAGCCGGCGCCGAAGGTCTGCGAGCCGGGCGGAGCCGCCACGCCCACCGCGCTCGGGGACACGCTCGGAGCGCGCGTGGACGTCCGCGACCCGCCCGAGGGCACCCGCGGCCCCTGCCAGGCCGCCTTCGCCCCGGCCGTCCCGGCGGCCCTCGTCGCCCCATCAGCCTCAGCGGTCCCGTTC
This sequence comes from Streptomyces sp. NPDC001914, assembly GCF_042891215.1. NCBI lineage: Bacteria > Bacillati > Actinomycetota > Actinomycetes > Kitasatosporales > Streptomycetaceae > Streptomyces > Streptomyces sp. NPDC001914. The sequence goes on along the minus strand of NZ_JBIASW010000013.1, from coordinate 222,438 downwards.
GCCCCGGCTTCCCCAGCGGCCCGGCTCGCTCCGGCAGCCTTGGTGGTTCCGGTCGCCGCGGCAGCCCTGGTGGTCCCGCTCTCCTCGGTGGTTCCGGCCGTCTCGGTGGTCCTGGCCGCCCCGGTAGTCCCGCCCTCACCGGCCTCACCGGCCTCACCGGCCTCACCGGTGGCCCCGTACACCCGGCCCCCTCCGGCGGTCCCGGTCGACCCGGCCTCTCCGGTCACTTCGGCCTCTCCGGTCACCCGGCTCGCCCCGGCCTCTCCAGCGGCCCGGCTCGATCCGGCCTCCCCGGTGGCCCGGCTCGTCCCCGCCTCCCCGGTGGCCCGGCTCGTCCCCGCCTCCCCGGCGGCCGGGCTCGTCCCGCTCGTCCCGGCCGCGCCGGTCACCCCTCCCATGGCCGCCATCCCTCCCGGTCCGTCCTGCCCCTCCGGTCCGTCCTGCCCCTCCGGCGCGGCCGCCCCTGCGGCCGTCATCCCGGTCGGAGGGGCGGCCAGAACCCCGGTACCGGCCGCAGCCCCGACGCTCGCGCCGGCCGAACCGACCGCGGCGCGCGAGGGTCCCGTCTCCAGCGGTTCCAGCGTCAGCCGGGTGGTGCCGGAGCCCAGTACGCACGCCACCTGGCGCGGTTCCAGCCACCCCAGCCGCCACTTGTGCCAGCCGAAGAGGTCGGGGGCGAGGCCGAACTGACTGCCCATGAGGTCCCAGTCGCCCACGTAGGTGTCCCAGTCGCCCTTGCCGTCGGTGGGACGGTGGTAGAGGTCGGGCAGGTCGAAGACATGGCCGGTCTCGTGCGCGAGGACGAGACGGTCCGGCGGATGCTTCTCGAAGACCGTGACGACGCGCCGGATGTCCTTGCCGTCCGCGTGCAGGGGCGTGTCCAGGTTGACGACCTTCGTGGCGTCGGAGTCGACGCCCGGGGCGTCCGGGTCCGCGATGAAGTAGACGACGTCGTAGCGGGAGAAGTCGACCCGCGGGTCGGCCACGGCGAGCGCGTCGCGCAGATAGGCGGCACGGTCACCGGCGTCCCAGTCCCGCTGTATGGCGTACGAGGTGGAGGCGTGCGGCATCTGGATCCAGGCGCGCTGGGGATGCGGCCGGACCGTGAACTTCCCGTACGAGGCCTGCTCGAAGAATCGGCTGGTGGCCGGGAAGTAGTCCCTCGTCAGCTCGGCGGGCGTGGTGCGCGGGGTGGAGTCCGGGAAGGACAGGAAGACCATCACGGCGTCGAGGGGGCGGGTGGGACGCACGTAGGCCGTGTTCCAGGTGTCGGCGCCCTCCGAGTGGTGCGCCGCGGTCCGTGTCAGGGCGCAGGGCGACGTGAGAGGTTCGGCGAGCGCGTGGCCCGGCCCCAGGGAGGTCGCGGCGAGCGCGGTCATCGAGGTGAACATGGCCGCGGTGCTGCGCCAGCGGGGCGCCCCGTCGCGGGCGAGGCCGCGCAGGGCCCCGCGAGCGAGAACCCTCAAGGGGAGCGGACGCGGCACGTCGACCTCCGGATGCGGTTTCGGGACACCGCCTCCAGCCTGATCGCATTTGTATTATTTCGCCCTGTTTGTCTGCACCGGAAGGGTGAGTGCGGGAGCGGGCCGACACCCCCGGACATGCACGGAACGTCACGTGCGGCCGACGGGAGAAGGAACCCGTCCGGATAACAGGCAGAAACGATCTGTCAGAACAGCCGCTTGTTCCTGGACACTGGACAGTGGCTGCACCGTTTCGGGGGCAGCCTCTATGATCGGCACACTTTCCTGCACGGACACGGCTTGTGCGGCCGCCCATGACCGGCCGACCGCCCCGAGAGACCCATACGAAGAACGAGTGCACTGCGGGAGCGAACGGTGAGCGGAACGTCCGAAGGGCCGGCGCCCGCGGGAGACCTCCTCCGGCCGGCCGTCACAGAACGTCACGTAAACACGTCTTCTCGTACGTCCGCCGGGACCTCTCCCGGCCCACTCGCCCCTTCCGTACCGTCCGTGTCGCCGGGGCCGCCTTCCGGGACCCCCGCGCCCCCGGCGGTGGCCGACGGAACGTCACTCCGCACCTTCCACGCGGCGTTCGCCACCGCCCCCCTCGCGATGGCGGTCGTCGACCGCGACGGTCTCGTCGTCACCGCCAACGAGGCGCTGGGCACGCTGCTGGGCGCCGGGACGCGGACACTCGTCGGACGGACCGCCGCCGACCTGGTGGACCTGGCCTCCGACGCCCGGACCTGGCACGCGTACCGGGAGATGCTGGGCGGCAGCCAGGCCCGGCTGCGCTGCACCCGCCGGCTCAAGCACCCGGACGGCCACGTCATCTGGGCGCAGGTCACGATCGCGCCGCTGCCCCCGCAGGAACGGGCGGTCCTGATCTCGGTCACCGACATCGGCGCACGGCGTGAACTCCAGGCGAGGCTGCGCCACTTGCAGATGCACGACCCGGTGACCCGGCTGCCCAACCGCACCCTGTTCTTCGAGCGGCTGTCGGCGGCGCTGGAGACGGAGGCGTACGAGGAGTGCGGAACCGGCCGGATCGGGCTGTGCTATCTGGACCTGGACGGGTTCAAGGCGGTCAACGACACCCTCGGCCACCGGGTCGGGGACCGGCTGCTCGCGGCCGTCGCGGAACGTCTGACGCGCTGTGCCGAGGAGGCCGGTCTCACGCGGGCGGCCGCTCCCCTGGTGGCGCGGCTGGGCGGGGACGAGTTCGCCCTGCTCGTCGAGGACTCCACGGGCACCGACCAGTTGGCGGATCTCGCCGAGTCCGTGCTGAAGGCGCTGCAGGCGCCCTTCGACCTGTCGGGGCAGCGGTTGTCCCTGTCGGCGTCCATCGGGGTCGTCGAGCGGCGCGCCACCGGCACCACCGCGACCGGTCTGATGCAGGCCGCGGACACGACGCTGTACTGGGCGAAGGCGGACGGCAAGGGCCGCTGGACGCTCTTCGACCCGGAGCGCAACGCGCACCGCATGACCCGCCAGGCCCTGTCGTCCACCCTCCGCTCGGCCGTCGAACGGGGTGAATTCACCCTGGAGTACCAGCCGTTGGTGGGCATGGAGGACGGAGGTGTGCACGGCGTCGAGGCACTCGTCCGCTGGAACCACCCGCGGTTCGGGACGCTCACACCGAACCGGTTCATCGGACTGGCCGAGGAGAACGGCTCGATCGTCCAGCTCGGCCGCTGGGTGCTGGCCACCGCCTGCCGCCAGGCGCGCCGTTGGCAGCTCGACCGCCCGGACGCCCCGCCGATCTTCGTCAGTGTCAATGTCGCCGTGCGCCAGGTCTGGGACTCCGACCTCGTGGCGGACGTGGCGAAGATCCTGGCGGAGACCGGACTGCCCCCGCATCTGCTGCAGTTGGAGCTGACGGAGTCGGCGGTGATGGGCTCGGCGGGCCGTCCGCTCCAGGCACTGCAGGCCCTCAGCGACATGGGGGTCCGCATCGCCATCGACGACTTCGGCACCGGCTACTCGAACCTCGCCTACCTGAGCAGGCTCCCGGTGTCGGTGCTGAAGCTGGACGGCTCCTTCGTCCGCGGCTTCCAGTACGAGAACGCCGACGGTTCGTCCGCCCACCCGAACCCGGCCGACGAGGTCATCGTCGAGGCGCTCATCCAGCTCGCCCACCGGCTCGGCCTGACGGTCACCGCCGAGTGCGTGGAGACCGCCTCGCAGGCCTCACGGCTGCGCGGGATCGGCTGCGACACCGGCCAGGGCTGGCTGTACTCCCGGCCGGTGACGCCGGAACGCATCTCCGCGCTCCTGATGTCGGCGACCTGCCCTCAGGCCTCGGCGGCCGGCAACCCGTAGGCGTCCGCGATCAGTTCGTACGAGCGCAGCCGTACGTCGCCGCCGTGCGCGTTGCCCGTGAGCATCAACTCGTCGGCGCCGGTGCGTTTCTGGAGGTCGTCGAGGCCGGCGCGCACCTCGTCGGCGGTGCCGTGGATGACGTTGGCGTTCCAGGAACCGACGAACTCCCGCTCCATCGCGCTGAATTCGTACGCCTCGGCCTCCTCCGGGGTGGGCACGAGTCCGGGACGCCCGGTGCGCAGCCGGACCATGCTCAGGGCGGCCGCCAGCACCTGGCGGCGGGCCTCCTTCTCATCGTCCGCGGCGAGGGCGGAGACGCCGATGAGGGCGTACGGGGCGTCGAGGACCGCGCTCGGCCGGAAGGACTCGCGGTAGAGGTCGAGGGCCGGGATCGTGTTCTGCGCCGAGAAGTGGTGTGCGAAGGCGAACGGGAGGCCGAGGACGCCGGCGAGACGGGCGCTGAAGCCGGAGGAGCCGAGCAGCCAGACCGGGGGCCGGTGCGGGGACTGGACACCGCCCGGCGAGGTCGCCTGGACGGGCCCGGGGACGGCGTGGATCCGGGCGTAGGGGTGGCCGTCGGGGAAGTCGTCGTCCAGGAAGCGGACGAGTTCCGCGAGCTGTTCGGGGAAGTCGTCCGCGCCCTCGCCCAGGCGCTGGGTGCGGCGCAGCGCGGCCGCCGTCGCCCCGTCCGTGCCGGGGGCCCTGCCGAGGCCCAGGTCGATGCGGCGCGGGGCCATCGCCTCCAGGGTGCCGAACTGCTCCGCGATGACCAGCGGGGCGTGGTTGGGGAGCATCACTCCGCCGGAGCCCAGCCGGATGCGGTCGGTGTGGGCGGCCAGGTGGGCGAGGATCACCGCGGGCGAGGAGCTGGCCACGCCCGGCATGGAGTGGTGTTCGGCCACCCAGTAGCGGTGGAAGCCGCGGGATTCGGCGAGGCGGGCGATCTCGACACTCGTGCGGAGGGCGTCGGTCGCGGTGCGGCCCGCGCCCACGGTGACCAGGTCCAGTACGGACAGGGGGACGGGGGCGGTGCCCTTTGCCTTGCCGCGGATCTCGTCCGTCTCGGGCGTTTCGTCCACCGGGGGTGCCTCCTGTTGTGTACCGGTCGCTGTCCTCACGTCGGTAACAGGAGGCCGTCTCCGCTTATTCCCGCGGGGCGGGGTCCGGAACGTGCCCTCGGGTGGGGCTGGGGCGTTGATTCGCCCCCTCCGCCCCTACCCGTCCCGTACCCGGGGGCTCCGCCCCCGGACCCCCGCTCCTCAAACGCCGGAGGGGCTGGATCTTCGCGCTGGAGGGGCGCACCGGACCCTTCTCACACCTGGACCAGCGGTTCTCGGGTGAAGAGGGTGCCGAGGTCGGGGGCGTTCACCCTGCGGTCCGTCAGGCGCAGGGCCTCCCAGACCGTGACCTGGTGGGCGGTGAGGACCGGTTTGGCGAGGTCCTTCTCCAGGGCCGTGAGGTGGGCGGCGGTGTGCAGGGCCGTGTCGGGGAGGAGGACGGCGTCGGCGTCCGGGTGGTCCGCCTCCCGGGCCAGCGCGAGGACCCGGCCGTAGTCCCGGCCGGCGAGCTCGGCGGGAGTGGCGGCGCCGGAGCCGCGGACCGCGACCACCTCCGTGCCGGTCTCCCCCAGGAACTCCGCGAAGAGTCCCGCCACGTCGTCGGAAAGGGCCGCCCCGATCGCGACCCGGTCCGCGCCGATCTCCCGCACCGCGTGCGCGAAGGCGAAGGCCGTCGAGGAGGCCGGCAGCCCGGCCGCCATGGCCAGGCCGCGGACCTGCTCATGGGCGCCCTGCACCCCGTGCACGAAGCTGCCGCTCGCGGACGCCCAGACCACCGCCTCCGCGCCGGACAGGCGCAGCTCCTCGACACCTGCCGCGAGTCGCTGTACCGAGCCCATGGCGCGGAGCGCTTCCACGCTGTGCGGGTCCTCGTCCAGGTCCGTGTGGACGACGGTCAGACGGATGTCGCTGCCGAGGAGCTGCTCGATGCGCGGGTAGTCGTCCTCGGCCGCGCGTCCGGGATGGAGGAATCCGAGTGCGGTCATGCCCAACCTTCCTGTTCATGGCGAAGTACGGGTCCCCGCCGGGCGGCCCGGTCAATCAGCCGCCGCCGAGGGCCCACCGCCCGGGTACCCGGTTGGCGCAGCGCCGCCCCTTTTCTCCACCTGGTTGGCCGAGATCACCGGTTCGCGGGGGGTTCGCCACCGGCCGGGGGACGACGTCGTACGCCGGTGTTGACGGCCGCGGGTTCGGGTGCGAGCGTGGTCGGTCCCCTTGCGAAAGGGTTTCCCCTGATGAACGCCCGTACGTTCCCCGGTGCGCCCCGCCCGTCGGGACCGGCCACCCTGCTCGTCCTGGACGCCGACCCGCTCCCCCGGCTGGGCCGGCTCACCGGCCGGGTGCGGATCGAGCACGCCGACGATTCCACGCTCGCGGAGAAGCTGCCGGACGCGGACGTGCTGCTCGTGTGGGACTTCGCCTCGGGGGCCGTACGCCGTGCCTGGCCGGGCGAGGGACCCCGGCCGCGCTGGGTGCACGCCGCGAGCGCGGGCGTGGACCATCTGATGTGTCCCGAGCTCGCCGCGTCCGACACGGTGGTGACCAACGCGCGCGGCGTCTTCGACCGGCCGATCGCCGAGTACGTGGCCGCCCTGGTCCTCGCCATGGCGAAGGACCTGCCGCGGACCTGGGACCTGCAGCGCCGCCACGAGTGGCGGCACCGCGAAGCGCAGCGGGTGGCGGGGACCCGCGCCTGCGTGGTCGGGTCGGGGCCGATCGGGCGGGCGATCGCGCGCACGCTCAAGGCACTCGACGTCACCACGGCGCTGGTGGGACGCGTCCCGCGCACCGGTGTCCACGGTCCCGGGGAGCTGGACCGGCTGATGGCGCGCGCCGACTGGGTGGTGTCCGCGGCGCCGCTCACCGCGGAGACGCGCGGCATGTTCGACGCCCGGCGCTTCGGGATGATGCAGCCCTCGGCCCGCTTCATCAATGTCGGGCGCGGCCCGCTCGTGGTGGAGGAGGCGCTGGCCGAGGCACTGTCGAAGCGCTGGATCGCGGGCGCGGCCCTCGACGTATTCGAGCACGAACCGCTCGGCCGGGACAGCCCGTTGTGGGACGTCCCGGGTCTGATCGTGTCGCCGCACATGAGCGGGGACACGGTCGGCTGGCGGGACGAACTGGGCGCGCAGTTCGTGGAGTTGTACGAGCGCTGGGCCGCCGGCAAGCCGCTGTCGAACGTGGTCGACAAGCGGCGCGGGTACGTGCCGGGGCACTGAACCGCCCCGGGAGGGACGGGCCGGAACCGGCCGGGCCGACGCTGCTACAACTCACCGGCTGCCACCGCAAGGGCGAATCCGGCCCGCATACATCGCATGGTCCCGGGTAGCCGCGCCGCCATGGCTCCACCACTTGGGAAAACATGTGCGAACGCAATGGGACACGACAGACCGCGGTCCGGGACGACCCGCCGGTCGCTGCTCGCGGGGGTGGCGGCGCTCGGCGCGCTCGGTGCCGCCGGATGCAGCCGCGTGGCCACGGCGGCGCCGTCGGACGGCGGTGATCTCCTCGGCCGGCTGAGGGCGCAGGGCGTCGTCCGGCTCGGCATCGCGGGCGAGATCCCGTTCGGCTACATCGACCGGGACGGCCGGCTCACCGGAGAGGCACCGGAACTCGCGAGAGTCGTCTTCAAGCGGCTCGGCGTCGACCGCGTCCAGCCGGTGCCGACCGAGTTCGGCTCCCTCATACCCGGGCTCAACTCGAAGCAGTTCGACGTCGTCTCGGCCGGGATGTACATCAACGCCGAGCGCTGCGAGCAGGTCATCTTCGCCGACCCCGACTACCAGATGCTCGACGCGTTCATCGTGCGCAAGGGCAACCCGAAGGGGCTGCACGACTACCGGGACGTCGTGGCGAAGAAGGCCAGGTTCGCGACCGGCACCGGCTACGCGGAGATCCAGTACGCGGTCGAGGCCGGGTACAAGGAGAGCGACATCCTCGTCGTGCCCGACCAGGTGGCCGGGCTGAACGCGGTCGAGGCGGGGCGCGCCGACGTCTTCGCGGGGACGGCGCTGACCGTCCGCGAGGTGGTGCGGAGGTCCGCGAAGGCCGAGAGCACCAAGGCCTTCGCGCCCCTGGTCAAGGGCGAGAAGCACGTCGACGGCGGCGGTTTCGCGTTCCGTTCGCCGGAGACGCGGCTGCGGGACGCCTTCAACGTCGAGCTGCGGAAGATGAAGGAGAGCGGCGAACTCTTCCGCATCCTGCGGCCGTTCGGCTTCACCAGGGCCGAGATGACCGACATGACCGCGAAGGAGCTGTGCCGCGGATGACATCGGGACTCTGGAAACTCGTCCTCGAAGGGATCTGGGTCACCGTCCAACTGCTGTTCCTCAGCGCATTGTTGGCCGGAGCCATGTCCTTCCTCGCAGGAATCGCCCGTACCTCCCGGTCGTGGATCGTCCGCTTCCTCGCGGGCTTCTACACCGAGGTGTTCCGCGGCACCTCCGCGCTGATCATGATCTTCTGGGTGTACTTCGTGCTGCCGCTCGCCTTCGGCTGGCAGCTCGTCCCGCTGTGGGCGGGCACGCTGGCGCTCGGGCTGACGTACGGGGCGTACGGATCGGAGATCGTGCGGGGCGCGCTCAACGCGGTCGATCCGGCGCAGCGCGAGGGCGGCATCGCGCTCAGCCTCACGCCCTGGCAGCGGATGCGGCTGATCCTGCTGCCGCAGGCGGTGCCCGAGATGATCCCGCCCTTCTCCAACCTGCTGGTGGAACTGCTCAAGGGCACGGCTCTCGTCTCCGTGATGGGGATGGGCGATCTGACCTTCAGCGCCAACCTGGTTCGGCTCGCCCTTCAGGAGAGCGCGGAGGTCTACACGTACGTACTGCTCATCTACTTCGTCATCGCCTTCCTGCTCACCCGGCTCATGCGCGGTCTGGAGAAGCGGCTGAAGGCCGGGGTCGGCGGGGCGCCGGACGGCACGCCGACCCGCGAGACGAAGCGGGCCGCCACGGCCGGTGCCGGTGCGGCCACGGGCGGAGGTGCCTCATGAGCACCGCCCCCTTCACGGAGACGACGATCGGTGGTGCCGCATGACCTGGGACTGGAACGCCGTCGGCGACTTCATGCCGCACTTCTGGGACGGTCTGCTGGTCACGCTCAAGGCGCTGGCCCTCGGCTCGGTGATCTCGTTCGTGCTCGGCCTGGTGTGGGCGCTGCTGATGCGGGCGCCGACGCGCTGGGTGCGCTGGCCGGTCGGGGTGGCCACCGAGTTCGTCCGCAACACCCCGCTGCTGGTGCAGCTCTTCTTCCTCTTCTACGTGCTGCCCGAGTGGAACATCACGTTCTCCGCCATGACCACCGGTGTGATCGCGATCGGGCTGCACTACTCGACGTACACGATGCAGGTCTACCGGGCCGGTATCGAGGGCGTGCCCGCCGGACAGTGGGAGGCGGCCACGGCACTCGGCCTGCCCGCGCGGCGCACCTGGACGGCGGTGATCCTGCCGCAGGCGGTCCGCCGTGTGGTGCCGGCGCTCGGCAACTACGTCATCGCGATGCTCAAGGACACCCCGATGCTGATGACGATCACCGTGCTGGAGATGCTCGGCGAGGCGCGGCTGTACTCGCAGCAGCACTTCCAGTTCACGGAGCCCCTCACCGTCATCGGCGTGGCCTTCATCCTCATTTCCTATCCGGCTTCCCTGCTGCTGCGAGCCCTGGAGCGACGCCTTGTCCGCTGAGACGAACACCGACACGAGTCCCCTGAACGACCTCGCCAACCCCCCGGTGGACGGCAGCGAGCTGATCCGCTTCGACCAGGTCACCAAGCGCTTCGGGGACAACACCGTCCTCGACCATCTCGACTTCCGCGTCGACTCCGGCAAGCACGTCACGCTGATCGGCCCGTCCGGTTCCGGCAAGACGACGATCCTTCGGCTGCTGATGACGCTGACCCGGCCGGACGAGGGCACGATCACGGTCGCCGGGGACCGGCTCTTCCCCGCGCCGGGGAAGCAGGTCCGCGAGGTCCGCAAGAAGATCGGGATGGTCTTCCAGCAGTTCAACCTGTTCCCGAACATGAGCGTGCTCAGGAACGTCACCGAGGCGCCCGTGACCGTCCTCGGCCTGTCCCGGGACGAGGCCGAGGAACGGGCCCGCGGGCTGCTGGACCTGGTCGGTCTCGCGGACAAGTGCGACGCGCGGCCGGGCCGGCTGTCCGGCGGCCAGCAGCAGCGCGTGGCGATCGCCCGCGCGCTGGCGATGCGCCCGCAGGTGCTGCTGCTGGACGAGGTGACGTCCGCCCTCGACCCCGAACTGGTCGCGGGCGTCCTCGACGTCCTGCGCGACATCGCCCGCACCACGGACATCACGATGCTCTGTGTGACCCATGAGATGAATTTCGCCAGGGACATCTCGGACCAGGTGCTGATGTTCGATTCTGGTCATGTCATCGAGTCCGGCCCGCCGGAGAAGATCTTCAGCGACCCGGAGCACGAGCGGACCAGGGAATTCCTCGGCGCGGTGCTCTGAGGGGCGCCGCGGACGAGGCATGAAGGGAAGGGCGCGGGGCAAGGCACGAGGTCGGGCGGCCGGGACATGCCCGAAGTGCCATGCCTTTGGCATATGCCAGGGTGGTGCGCTCCTGCTGAGAGGCGTGGAGCGCACCACCAATCTCGTCAACGGACCGCCACAGACGGCGTCTTGACCGTTATCGTGTAGAGAGCCCAGGTGTCCGGGCCGACGTCATTTTTGAGCCGGGCCATGAAGCGCAGGGGGAAACCGTGGCGCTGATGAACGAGCCGACCGCGCCGTACCACTCGGCCCAGGACGCGCTGCGCGTCCTGGAGACGGTGTCGCAGCACACCACCGGCGTCACCACGACCGAACTCGCCCGCAGGTCGGGCCTCGGCGCCGACCGGCTGACCGCACTGCTGCGCATGCTGCGCCGGGAGGGCTACGTCGAGCAGGTCGCGGACGGCGCGTACGTCACCGGCGCCGCCCTCGGCCGTCTCGGTTCCGCCCACGGCCGCGAGCAGGCGCTGCGCGACAAGCTCCAGCAGACCATCGACCGGCTCCGCGACTCGGTCGGCGCCGCCATCTACATCAGCCGCTACATCGACGGCGAGGTCCACGTCACCCAGTACGCGGAGAGCCCGTCCACCCCCGCGGTCAACGAATGGGTCGACTTCCGCTCCTCCGCGCACGCCAGCGCGGTCGGCAAGAGCCTTCTCGGCCAGCTCGACCACAACGGCCGGCGCGACCACCTCGCCCGCCACAAGATGGCCCGGCTCACCTCGCGGACCATCACCAGCGAGCGGCTCCTGCTCTCCCGTCTCGACTCCCAGCCGGCCACCGTGCCCGTGCTCGACCTCCAGGAGTACGCGATCGGCACGGTCTGCGCGGCCGTCCCGATCACCGCCGGCTCCTCCGTCGGCTGCCTCGCCCTCTCCCTCCCGGTCGAACACGCCCACCGGCTCCGCCGCGCCGCGGACACGCTGAACCGCGAGGCGACCCCGGTGCTGCTCTCCCTCGCGATCTGACGGCCGCCACCGCGCCGGGCCCCGCCCGGCGCGCAGGGGCCCGCACGAGTGGTCCTCGCGCGTGGTCCGCGCGGCTGGTCGGAAGCACCCCCACGGACCAGGTAGTATTTCTTTTGTCGCCGGCCGCGGAAGCGGAAGGCGAGAGTCATGCGCCGCTAGCTCAGTTGGTTAGAGCAGCTGACTCTTAATCAGCGGGTCCGGGGTTCGAGTCCCTGGCGGCGCACTTCGGTGAAGGCCCTCCACATCAGTGGGGGGCCTTCACGCATGTCCGGGACTCCCGGGAATCCCGGAAGCCCGCCGTCACCTCCCGGTCCGCCGGGCCGTCATCCCCCGGCCGGCCCCTCCACGACGAACTCGGTCAGCACCCGCGCCAGCAGCTCCGGATCCCGTGCCCCGCACAGTTCGCGCGCCGAGTGCATCGACAGCCCGGCCACCCCCACGTCGACCGTCGTCACGCCGAGGCGGGCGGCGATGACCGGACCGATCGACGTGCCGCAGGGCATCGCGTTGTTCGAGACGAACGGCTGATACGGCACCCCGGCCCGTTCGCACGCGGCGGCGAAGGCGGCGACCCCGACGCCGTCGCTCGCGTACCGCTGATTGACATTGACCTTGATCACGGGGCCGCCGTTGGGCAGGGGACGGTGATCCGGGTCGTGCCGCTCGGCGTAGTTGGGGTGGACCGCGTGGGTCATGTCGGAGGAGACGCACAGGGCACCGGCGAGGGCCCGGTCGAAGTCGTCCCGCCCGCCGCCCCGGGCCGTCACGGCGCGGCCGAGCACCCGCTCCAGGAAGGGGCTCTCGGCTCCGGACTCCGATCCGTTGCCGACCTCCTCGTGGTCGAAGGCGGCGAGCACCGGTATGGACGCGGGCGGCCGTTCCGATCCGGCCGCGGCGACCAGGGCGGCGACGCCGGCGTGCACCGAGATCTGGTTGTCGAGGCGCGGCGCGACGATGAACTCGTCCTCCGCGCCCAGGTATCCGGGCCGCTGGACGTCGTGCAGCATCAGATCCCAGCCGAGGACCTCCGAGGCGTCGGTGCCCGCCTCGTCCGCGATCCGGCCGAGCAGCGCGCCGGGCGCGGAGCCGCCGAGGCCCCACAGCGGGGTCATGTGCCGCTGCCGGTCCAGGGCGAGCCCCTCGTTCACGGTCCGGTCGAGGTGGATGGCGAGTTGCGGCACCCGCAGCAGCGGCCTGTCGACACGGACCAGCCGGGTCGAACCGTCACGCAGGACCAGCCGCCCCGACACGCCGAGGTCCCGGTCGAGCCAGGTGTTGAGCGGCACCGCGCCGTAGATCTCCACGGCGATCTGCCGCCACCCCGCCGAGCCGGTGTCCGGTCTGGGCTTGACCCGCAGGTTCGGTGAGTCGGTGTGCGTGCCGACGATCCGGAACGGTGTGCCGGCGGGGGCGCCAGGCGGGACGTACCAGGCGACCAGCGCCCCTCCGCGTACGACATAGCGGCCCCCCTCGGCGCCGGCCGTCCACTCGTCCCGCTCACGCAGCTCCGAGAACCCCGCCTTCTCCAGGCGCTGGGCCGCGCTCGCCACCACGTGGTACGGCGAGGGGCTGGCCCGGACGAAGCCGAGCAGGTCGTCGTTGTGTGCGCGGTCTAGCGGGTCATGCGTGGGGGACATGATGGCCTTTCGGATGCCGTCTGAGGAGTGGGGGTGGGGGCGTCGGACCCGTCCCGCGGGGCACACGGGACGGCGGGGGCGACAGCCCTCCCGGGGGCGGCCTGGGTCGCAGGGGCATGACAAATACCCGGCCGGGCCCGGACCCCGGCACCGGCGGCACGACCGACGTCGGCGACGTCGGCGACGACACGGCCGGTGTCACCGGCGCGGACGCGAGCCGGGGCGGCATCGCCCCGCGGCTTGCGTGTCCGCGACCCGGATCAGGCAACGCAACACCCTTCTTCCCTCGGCTCGGGCCTCTGGCGCACAGGCTCCTCGGCACACGTGCCCGGATATCCTCCCCGCGGAATGCGGCCGGGATGCCTCGTGTCGCCACCGTTCGCACGGCACCGCGGGACACCGCCGGCCCGCGCGGACCGTCCGGGACGGACGCCGCAGGCCACCGGACCGTCCGGAACGACGGTCACGCCTCGCCCCGGACCGTCCGGACGAAGGTCACCGGCCCCCGGACCTGTACGAGTACCAGGCCCCGGGACCAGGCCCGCTCGAGTACCGCTGGAGCGCGGGCCCCGGGCGGGCCCGGCGGCTACCGCGTCAGCAGTTCCTGCCGCCCGTGCGCGCGGTACCGGGCCACGAGCCCGTCCACGTCCGCCGCCGTGAGTCTCCGGTACGTCCGCTCGCCCGGGGGCCGCCACCACACCGGGTCGGCACAGCGGAAGCCCTCGCGCCGCAGCGCCACCCGGTGGATCTTGTTGGTGGCGGTCACGGGCATCCGCTCCGCGATCCGCAGGAACCGGGGCGCCATCTTCGTGCCCAGATCCGGCTGGGCGAGCAGGAACGCGGCGAAGGGCGAGGGACCGAAGCGGGCGCCCTCCTTCAGGGCCAGGGTCGCCATCACCTGGTCGCCCGCCACCGGATCCGGCACGGCGTAGACCGCGACGGCCGCGGCGTCCTCGTACCGCGCGAGGATGTTCTCGATCATCGCGGCGGCGAGGTTCTCGCTGTCGACGCGCAGCCGGTCGTCGGCGCGTCCGGCGAAATAAAGGAAACCGTCGGCGTCGCGATAGAAGAGGTCACCGGTCCAGTACCAGTCCTCACCCGCTCCCCCTTCCTCGCCCGCTCCCCCTTCCTGCCCCCTCCCCTCCCCCGGCTTCTCGGGATCCCACCGCTCCCCCGCTTCCACCGGCCCCGGCGACGCCCCCCGGCGCCGGGCCGCCTCGGCCTCGGGATTGCGCCAGTACCCCTCGAAGAGGCTGGCGCCCCGATTCACCAACTCCCCTATCGCAGCTTCGCCGTTGAGCAGCCTGCCGTCCCCGGCGAAGACCGCCGGCGGGCATTCGTGCCCGGTGGCCGGGTCGATCACCGCGAGGTCGTCCGCGGGCGCCGCCCGGCCGATCGCCCCGGCCGGGGTGCCAGGCGTGCGCTGGACGGCGGCGCCGCCCTCGGAGGAGCCGTAGCCCTCGACGAGCCGGGCCCCGAAGCGCTTCTCGAAGGCGGCCGCGTCGACCGCCCCGGCCTCCGTCCCGAACCCCAGGCGCAGCGGGTTGTCGCGGTCGTCGGGGCGGGCGGGCGTGGCCAGCAGGTACTGCACGGCACGGCCGACATAGGTGAAGTACGTGGCCCCACAGGCCCGTACGTCGGGCAGGAACCCGGAGGCCGAGAAGCGGCGGCGCAGGGCGATCCCCGCACCGGCCGCCAGCGCGGGGGCCCAGTCGGCGATCACCGCGTTGCCGTGGAACATCGGCATGCAGATGTAGTGGGTGTCGTCCGCGCGCACCCCGAAGTGGTCGACGAGCGAGCGTCCGGCCGCGGCGATCCTGCCCTGGGTGCAGATCGCGGCCTTGGGCGCTCCGGTCGAACCGGAGGTGAAGAGCAGCAGGAAGCGGCTGTCCGGACCGGCCCCGCGGTCGTCCGGTGTGGCGCCCTCGTACGCCTTCAGGAGTTCGGCGTAGGCGTCCGTGCCGGTCACCAGGACGTGCAGGCCGGGGAGTTCGAGTCCGTCGAGGAGCGGCAGGTGCGCCCGCTCGGTGACCAGGACCCGGCACTCGGTGTGCAGGATGTCCCGGGCCAGTTCGGGTCCGCGCCGGGTCGGGTTGATCCCGGCGACCGCGGCACCGGCGAGGGCGGCCGCCCCCAACCACAGTGGATATTCGGGGGTGTTGTCGAGCAGCACCCCCACGTGCGGCTCCGCTCCCGGCGGGAGCATCTCGGCGAGCAGTGCCGCGCGGGCCGCCGCGCCCGCCGCGACCTGGTGATGGCTGATGGCCCCGCCCTCGAAGCACAGCCCCGGCCGGTGGTCACCCCACCGCTCCCGCACGAGCTCCCCGACGGCGCGCCTGCTGGATCCCATGAGCCGTACGGTAATTGACGACCCGTCAGATGAGGAGAGGCGTGCACACCTTCCGGGCCCGACCGGGGCAGGACACCCGGCAGGCACCCAGCAGGCACGGCGACCGTTCCTACACCCCGCCGAACAACCCGTCGATGCCCGAGGACACCTGGTGGTAGGTGATCATGAAGCCGATGCAGCAGGTGACGATCACACCGAAGAACACCAGCATGCCGAAGGTGCCCACGGCCGCCCTGGCCTGGCTCGGCGGCTGCGCCGTGGCCTTCTCCGGGTGCGCGGCGGTGTAGTACACGGGGACGATGTCCCCGTCGACGACCGTCGCGGGGCCGTGGGCCTCCTCGAAGCGGATCGCACGGCCCTCACGCGTCGTGAACTCGTAGACGTGGTGCAGGGTCGTCGAGACGGAGGTGTCGTTGGCACCCCCGCTGACCGTCGTGTACGAGCGCAGGCAGCGCGCCTCCGCGGTCAGTCCGCTGCTCCAGGCGCTGCGCAGCTCCAGCGAGCGGCGCACGATGCCGGCCGCCGCCAGCAGCACCACGACGATGATCAGGCTGGGTATGGCATAGAAGATCACACTCATGACGGTCCCCCGGTGGTCGATGTCGTTCCCCGCACGCCGACTTGGTCGAGTCGGCGTGCGGGGAACATACCCGCACCGGTGGCACCCGCGCCTCAAAAAAGCCTCAGAACTCAGGCGCCAGGGGCTCGGAACCCGGGCTCCCGGGCCTCAGAACGTGACGTCCGCGCAGGAGTAGAACGCGTTCGTCGTGTCCGCGACCGTCCACACCCCGAGGATGATGTGGTGTCCGGTCCTGCCCCCGGGCAGCGTGCCGGTGTGCGTGAGCGTGGACGGGGGGCGCTGTCCGTTGTAGGGGACCGTCAGGAACGGGGTGGTCTCCAGGTCCGCGCGGGTCAGCGCGTGGTTCTGGTTCCAGCCGGTCTTGGTGACGAAGTACTTGAAGTCGGTGGTCGCGTGCATCGCGGTGAACTGCCAGCGGAAGGTGTAGGTCTGGCCCGCGGTGACCTTGGTCGTCGGCCAGGCCGTGCCCGCGGGGGTCCTGGGCTGGTCGAGCTGGCCGAAGTTGGTGTGGCCCGCGGAGCAGATCTGCCCGTCGGCCGGGCCCGCCGCCGGGAAGCCCTTGAGGCCCTCGACGCTCTGCGGCTCCCATTGGATGTCACCGCAGTTGGCCACGGTGCCGCCGTTCGCGGCGCACATCTTCTGCCTGCTGAGGGGCTGGTCGGTGTAGCCGTGGGCGCTGGCTCCGCCGGCGGAGAGCACGAAGGTGCCCGCCGTCGCGAGGCCGAGCGCCGCCGCGTACATCTTGGCCTTGCGGCCGGTGCGGGACCGGCCGGTGCGGAGGTGGTTCGTCCGTGTGCGCATGCTGACGCTCCTGGAGGACGTGGGGGATGTTCCCGTGAGCTGTGCGCGCGAATTTCAGGTCTAGACCAAGTGTCAGATTATTGCGGGTAGTTGAACATGTCCATACCAATAGCGAACCTGTCCGCCCCACCGGGCAGGCCGGTCCGGCCCCCACACGGCAGACCGGCCCGGCCCCCACACGGCAGACCGGCCCGGCCCCACACGGCGGCCCGTCCGGACCTCACTCGGCGGCCCGTCCGGACCTCACTCGGCAGCGCGTCCGGGCCCGCCCGGCGCACCCGTCCACGCCACCCTCGCGGTCCGGGTCCGGGGCCCCGCACGGCCGCCCTACGAGGAGACCTCCCCACGCCCCGTGCAGAACGCCACCGTCAAGTCCTTGACCAGTGCCTTGCGTTCGTAGTCGTCCAGCTCGACCAGCCCGCGCAGGGTCAGCCGGGTCACCGTGTCCTCGACCGAGTCGACGACCGAGCCGAGCACGCTGTCGCGGTGCTGGGCGTCCAGGGCCGCGATCCGCCGGCGCTGCATCACCGCGGCGATCTCCGGCGCGTACTCGATCCGGGTCGGCTGCGCGGAGAACACCTCCAGGCCGACGGGAGCCGTGTCCGCGGCCACCATCCGGGTCAGCGCCTCGCCGACCGCGTCCGTGTTGCGCAGGGTCAGATCCCTGATCACGGCGGGCGGAAGCTCGGCGGGAAGCTGGGAGAGCACCCGCGAGAGGGCCGCCTCCACGCATTCGCGCAGATACGTCCGGTGGTCGTCGACCGCGAGCGTGGCCCGCGCGGTGTCCTTGACGCGCCACACGACCAGCACGACCACCCGCAGTTCGACCCCGTTCGCGTCGACCACGGACATCGGCTCGCTGCGCCAGTGCCGCAGCCGTACGTCGACCCGGCGGCGGAGCACCAGCGGGTTGACCCACATCAGCCCCGTGCGCCGGACGGTGCCGCGGTAGCGCCCGAACAGACCGAGCACCCAGGCCCGCCCGGTCCGGCCGCGGGCGAGACCGCCGAAGCCGAACAGCGCGAGCGCGCCCGCCCCGGCGTACGCGGCCCACTGGGCGGGCCCGAGCGCGGCGCCCGCGTGCCCGTGGAGCTCCAGCGCCGCCAGGACGGACGGCGGCAGCAGGCCCGCCCACCAGGTGGTGAGGGCACATCCGGCCACACCACAGGTCCCGGCCAGCACACCCGCCGCGCCCGGCAGCACCCGTGCGGGCCGTTCCACCAGCTCGGGGTCGACCTCCGGCACCGGGCGCGCGGGCCGGCCGGACGCGGGCCGCCGGATCCTCGGCTGCTCCCCGGTGCCGCGCCGACGGCCCACGACGGCGGGCGCGAGCGGCATGGACACCGGGTCGGGGTCGTCGCGGAAGAGGAGATGGACGGGGATCTCGGTGGTGGCCTCGTTGTGAATGAGCCGGGCGCCCCGGTGCCCACCGGCACCCTCGCCCCCCACGTCGGACCGGTGAACGCCGACGCCCGCGGGCCCCGCGTCGGAACGGTGACCGCCATCCCCGGCCACCGCGTCGGACCGAAGACCACCGCCACCCGCAACCCCTGTGTGGGACCGGTGACCGTCGCCCCCGGCCACCGCGCCGAACTGGTGGCCGCCGACCCCCGCGGGCCCGGTGTCGGACGGGTGACCGTCGCCCCCGGCCACCGCGTCGGACCGGTGGGCGGGGCCGCCCGCAGCCCCCGTGTCGGACCGGTGGCCGTCGTCCCCGACCGCTAGGTCGGACCGGTGACCGTGGCCCCTTCCCCCCACCCCGGACCGGGGTTCCGTCGGAGCCGGCGCTCCCTCGGGCTCCGGGCTGTCTGACGTCGTCGTACTCATAGCTGCCTCCATGCCTCCGCGCCTGGAAGTGTGTTCACGAGCCGTGGGGAACCCGGCCGCTCAGGAGAAGAGCCGCCGCCAGGTCTCCGGTCCCGGATAGCCGTCCGCCGCCCCGCCACGCCAGCCCTGGGCCCGCTGGAACGCCTCGACGTTGCGCCGGTCCGCCTCGCCCCAGCGCGGCCCGGGACCGGACGTGTAGTGCTTGCCGAACCCCTTCTTGACGAGCTGCCTTCCCAGCTCCGTCACATGGGCGTCGTTCGCCCCGGGCCGGAACACCGCGCGCCCGGGATAGCCGGGCACGGCGTGCGAGGAACCCGGGCCGGCCGTCACGGCCGGGATGTTCCTGCCCTTCTTGCCGACCAGGTACGACCAGGTCTTCGGCCCCGGCAGCCCGTCCGCGTCGGCCCCCTTCCAGCCCTGCGCGCGCTGGAAGGCCTGCGTGGCCCGCCGGTCCGCGGCCGACCAGCGCGGGCCCGGTCCCTTGGTGTAGAAACGGCGCCCTCCCCGGTCCACCAGGAGGCGGCCGAGCTGGGTGACGTACGCGTTGTCCGCACCGGTCCCGAAGTACGCGACCCCCGGAAAGCGGGTCGACGTGGACGGCGGCGGACCGCCCGCGCCCTCCGTGATCCCCCGGTAGCGATAGGGCACGTAGCGGTCCGAGTTCGTCCAGTACGCGTACGGGGTGGACTGCTTCCTGGCGCGCGGCGGAGCCTGCTCGTAGGCCACGTACTGCGTGTGCGTGTAGTCCGTCCAGCCGCCGAAGATGACGACGTGCGAGCCCTTCTCGGGGTTGTCGGGGTTGTGGAAGAGCAGGATGTCGCCGGGCTGGAGCCGGTCCCGGGTGATCCGCACCCCGAAGCTGTCGAGGCTGCCGGTCCATTCGTTGCCCGCCAGGTTCCAGGCCATCGACACGAAGCCGGAGCAGTCCTGCCGGTATCCGTCCCGCCAGTAGTCGTCCATGCTGTACGGCACCCGCGCGTCGATCCAGGTCTTGGCCCGGCTGATGATCGCGGCCCGCGTGGTCGTGGGTCCCCGGACCGCCTTGCCCGGTCTGACGGGCAGCGCGGGCTTCCCCGCCGGACCGTGCAGGGGCGCCCGGTGGCCCTGGGGGGTCTCGTCGTGCCCGTCGGTCGGGGGAACGCCCGGCCGGGCGGGTGCGTGCACGGCGGCGACCGCGGGCACCGCGCCGAGGACGGTTCCCGCGGTGGCGGCCAGAGCGAACGCCACGGGGCGCCGCGCCATCCCCGCGAGGCCGAGGACATGTGCGCGGGCCGCCGGATGGCCCAGCGGGCCGGACGGCCCGAGCCGTGAGGAGAAGGGCAGCACGCGCCGCCAGTGAACACATCCGGGGCAATCGCAGTCACTCGCGGGATCGACTTCCTCGAACACCGGAGTTCTCATGTGACGCCCCTCACACTCCAGATTGAAATGTCCGCAATTCTGCACGTTCGTCAGTTTCTCAACTGACATCCGGAGCCGCACGCTGACGGTCCGAATGATGTACGGGACCACCCCGACCTGCCCCGGAGCCACCGGCCTGGTCGGGAGCACTCCCGCGGGTCGGGTAGAGTTTTCCTGTCAGCAGGCGCCGCTAGCTCAGTTGGTTAGAGCAGCTGACTCTTAATCAGCGGGTCCGGGGTTCGAGTCCCTGGCGGCGCACCGACCGAAGGGCCCCCTCGTGATGAACGAGGGGGCCCTTCGTCATGTCCGGCGGACTTGGCGTCAAACAGTCTAGGAACCGCAGCGCTCATCCGTTCTAGGGTGGCTTCAAGTGGGCTTGGCATCAGGCCCGTTGCTCCGGCCCGGCCGCGTCACTCCGATCGGCGGGCCCCGAACCTCCCGCGCCGGCGCCGGGCTACTCCCGCAGCCCGTGCGCGCGTGGTCGAGGACCAGCCCGGTCGGCGGCGTCGGGGGAGCCGGCCGTCGACCGGGCCCGGTACCACCCGCTCCCGACCCGCCCCCATCGAGCACCCGCAGTCGAGATCCGGCGCAAGGGGCCGGACAGGCCACCACGACGCACCCGCACCCGGCAACGCACGGAAGGGGCCGTGCCGGTACATCGATGGCCGTCGCCACTAACGGTCACGGCTCTGCCCAACAGCGACGGCCTGATGCACCGGCACGGCCCCGACCCACCCACCGGCGGAACCCGCGACGCCCACCGGCCGAACCGCGACGCCCTGCCCCGATCGCCCGCCCCTGCGGAACCACCCCCGCGGGCACCCGCCTGACCCCGGGCGCCCTACACCCCGCTCCCCGTGAGATACGCCGAGACGACCACGTTCGCCGTATAGCTGCCGTCGGACCGGTCGAAGGTTCCGCCGCAGGTGATCAGCCTCAGCTCGGCCCGCCCCGCCTGCCGGGCGCCGTAAGCCTGCCGGGCGTCGAAATGGTCGCGCGGCAGCACCTGGACGTCGTCCACGGTGAACTCGGCGACCGTCCCGTCGTCGCGGGTGACCCGGACGGTGTCGCCGGGCTTGACCGTGCTGAGCCGGTAGAAGACCGCGGGCCGGGTCTCGGTGTCGACGTGGCCGACCATGAGCGCCGCCCCGGCGGCCCCCGGCCTCGCCCCCGCCGCGTACCAGGCGACGACTCCCGGCTGGTCGAACGGCGGCGGATCGACGGCGCCCCGCCCGTCGAGCCCGCGGGCCACGACGGGAGCCTGCACCCCCATCGAGGGGATGTCGACGCGCTGCGGCCGGGCGCCGCCGAGGGGCCTGAGCGCGGGAGGCAGCCGCACCTCCGGCGGCCGGCCGACGGCCGCGATGTCCCCGGTGGTCGGTGACGACGTCCCCAGCCGCACGTCCGTCACCTGACGCCCCCACAGCCACAGCCCGAGCAGCAGGACCAGCCATGCCACACCGGTCAGCAGCCGCCCGGTGCCGGGGGAACGCTCCCGTTCGGCCATGTCAGTCGCGGCCGTCGTCGCCCCGGCGGGCGCTGCGGACCGCCACGGCGATCGCGGCGGCGGTGGCGAGGACCAGCCCGACCACGGCCTGCCGGGTGCCGGGTCCGGCCGCGTGCGCGTCGTCCCCCGCGGCGAGCGTGGCGGTTCCGCCGCCGCCCGCGTTCACGGGCGCGACCGGTGAGGCGGGCGTCACCACGCTCGGCGAGGCGTCGGCGGCCGGGACGGTGAGGACGCCCTTGACCCGGTCGCGGTGACCGTCGCAGTCGACCTGGATGCCATAGTTGCCGGGGCGCAGCGCGGTACGGACGCGGGTGTCACCGACGAGTCCGCCTCCGCCCCCGCCGGTCAGCCGCGCGTCCGAGACGAACGCGTCCGAGACGGCGCTGCCCGTGCGCCCGGCGCAGCCCATGGCCCGCAGCCGGATGTCGCTTCCGGCGGCCGGGTACGCCGGATTCACGGAGACACCGGCCGGCCCCGCGTCGGCCGCGTACGCGGCGGGCGTGAACGCGGCCGCGACCACCGCCCCGGCGCAGAGAGTGAGTCGCTTTGAGCGCATCGTGAAACCTCCAGACAACTGGAGACTCCCCTCCGCGGCGGTGGCCCGCATCTCCAGGCGGCCACCGCTGCTCCGTACGGGTCCCTGCGCACCGCTCCGGGTTTGGAACCGGCCCGATCCGCTCGGGCACACGCGTCGGGCCCCGGACCCGCTCGCCGCTGCCGGACGCCGGGGAACCAGGGCCTCGCAGGTGTGGTCCCCCGCCGGACGCCCGGACCGGTGGCTCAGACGCGCTCAGACGCGGTCGACGAGGTCCGCGATCGAGTCGACGATCTTCGAGGGCCGGTAGGGGTAGCGCTCGATCTCCTCCGGCGTGGTCAGCCCGGTCAGGACGAGGAAGGTCTGCATCCCCGCCTCCAGACCGGCCAGCACGTCGGTGTCCATGCGGTCGCCGATCATCGCGCTGGACTCGGAGTGCGCGCCGATGTGGTTCAGGCCGGTCCGCATCATCAGCGGATTCGGCTTGCCCGCGAAGTACGGCTGCTTGCCGGTGGCCTTGGTGATCAGCGCGGCGACCGCCCCGGTGGCCGGCAGCGGGCCCTCGGTGGACGGGCCGGTCTCGTCCGGGTTGGTCGCGATGAACCGGGCGCCGCCCTTGATCAGCCGGACCGCCTTGGTCATGGCCTCGAAGGAGTACGTACGGGTCTCGCCGAGGACCACGTAGTCCGGTTCGTGGTCGGTCAGGACGTACCCGATGTCGTGCAGCGCGGTGGTCAGACCCGCTTCGCCGATGACGTACGCCGTGCCGCCGGGCCGCTGGTCGTCCAGGAACTTCGCGGTGGCGAGGGCGGAGGTCCAGATGTTCTCGACCGGGACGTCCAGGCCCATGCGGTTGAGCCGCGCGTGCAGGTCGCGCGCGGTGTAGATGGAGTTGTTGGTCAGGACCAGGAAGGGCTTCCCGGACTCCCGCAGCTTCTTGATGAAGGCGTCGGCGCCGGGGATGGGCACGCCTTCGTGGATGAGGACACCGTCCATGTCGGTGAGCCACGAATCGATCGGCTTGCGCTCTGACATGTGCTGGGTCTCCTGCCGTCCTGGCGTGCGTACGCCCTCGAACCGGGGGTGCCGGAACGACGCTGTGCCGACGCGCCCAGCCTAGTCAGGGCGGTCCCGGTCCCGGCCGGGTCCCCGCGTCCGGGGGTCAGCGCCGGCGCGGACGCATCCAGCGGGCCAGGGCGAACAGTCCGGCTCCGACGGCGACGAGGGCGAGCGCGAGGGCGGCCAGTGCGGGCCGGTTCGGCCGGTCGGGGCCGGTGCTGGCCAGTGCGTCGGCGGCCGGCGCCGTCGTACCGGTTCCGGCGGTGGTCCCGCTGTCCGTGCCGGTACGGGCGGCGGCTCCGGGGTCCGTACCGGCGTCGGGACTCGCACCGGTGTCGGCACCGGTGTCCCCGGCACCGCCCTCGTCCTCGCCCGTGCCGGTCTCCTTGCCCGGATCCGCCTCCTGGCCCTCGACGGCGCCCTCGATCCGGAAGCGGTAGGCGTTCGACTCCCCCACCCAGTCGCCGTCGTCGTCGTGTTTCTGCACGACCGCGGCGTTCGCGACGACGGCGTTCGGGGCGCTCGCGCCGGAGGCCAGGGAGAGCCGCACCTTCACCGTGAGGGTGCGGCCGGGGGCGACGGTGAACCCGGGGAAGCCGTCGTCGAACGGTCCCACGTTCTCGTCCTCGTCGCTCCGCTCGAACCTCACCGCGTGGGCCCGCTCCCCCTCGTAGAACTCCAGCCGCGCCTGCTCCGGCCGCAGCGTCCGCTTCTCGTCCACGAGGACGACGACCGGATGGATCGCGCCGCAGGGGTGCGCCGTGGTGTTGGTGAGGTCGATGTACCAGGTCCCGGCGTCGCCGCCCGCTTCGTAGACGTTCGGACCGCCGTGGATCCGGGTCTTGATCGGGAAGTCTCGGGTGTCGGACGAGACGCAGTCCGGGCGGGCGTCCAGCGCCTGCGCCGGGGCCGGCGTGAACGTCACGAGGAGCGCGAGGGCGGTCGGGGCGAGGGCGGTCGGAGCGAGCGGATGAGACGTACGCAGTCGCATGGGAAGCCTTTGGCCGATCGGGAGGGGGCGTGGGTCGGTCACCGGGCAATGGCCCCGTGACCCTGCCACGCCGCACCCCCGCCGCCGGACCGCCATCCGGGGAGTCACCCCCGTTCGGCCCCGGAAGTCCCACCGTCCGGCGGCACCCGCCACCGAGGGGTCCCGGGCACGGGCCACACCGACCCGGCCGCACACCACGGACCCACCGACACCGAGTGCCCCCGAAGTCCCACCGTCCGGCGACACCCGCCACCGAGGGGTCCCGAGTACGGGCCACACCGACCCGACCGCACACCACGGACCCACCGACACCGGCCGGCTCCACCCTCCCTCGACCCGATCGGCAGCCCACCGCAGCCGGCGCGGGCGCCACCGGCAGGTCGGCCCCCACCATGCCCGAACAGCCTCCGCAGCCGGCGCGGGCCCCACAGGCAGTCGGCTCACTCGCCCCCTGGCAGCGCGGCGGCCTGCCGAACACGCCACAGAGCAGATCCGCCCCGGCCCCCTCAGCCCTCACGGCCCGACGAGCCTCCGCAGCCGACGCGGGCCCCACCGGCAGGTCGGCCCCACCATGCCCGACGAGCCTCCGCAGCCGACGCGGGCGCCACGGGCAGGTCGGCTCACTCGCCCCCCGCCAGCGCGGCCTGCCGGACACGCCGCAGAGCAGATCCGCCCCGGCCCCCTCAGCCCTCACGGCCCGACGAGCCTCCGCAGCCGGCGCGGGCGCCACCGGCAGGTCGGCCCCCTCGCCCCGACCGGCGCGGCACGGCGGACACGCCACACGCCGGATCGGCCCGTTCAGCCCTCCCCACGCCCGAACAGCGGAGCCAGGAGCAGTTGGGCCGCGCCCTCGGCCACCCCCCGTGCGCCGCCGGGAGCCACCCGGACCGGGACCGCCGCGCCGCCTCCCTCGCGCCGGGCGCGTTCCTCCAGTACGTCCCCGACGCCCCGGAGGAAGACCTCCTCGTGCGCCGCGACCGTGCGCCCGCCCAGCAGCACGAGGTCGATGTCGAGCAGCCCCACCAGGTTCGCCGCCCCGGCACCGAGGACCCGGGCCGCCTCGGCCACGGTCCCCCGGTCCACCGCCTCCAGGCACAGCACCTCGATGCACCCGCGGTTCCCGCACTCGCACAGCGGCCCGTCGAGCTGGATGACCTGGTGCCCGAACTCCCCGGCGCCCGTGCGGGCTCCCCGGTGCACGGCCCCGCCGATCACCAGCCCGGCCCCCAGTCCCGTACCCAGATGCAGATACGCGAAGGACCCGCCCCCGGCGCCGCCGGGGCCGGACCGGGCGCCGGCTCCCACCGCGACCCCGAGGGCCGCCGCGTTGGTGTCCTTGTCCACGACCACCGGCAGCCCGAGCCGCCCGGCCAGCGCGTCGCGCAGGGCGAACCCGTCCCACTCGGGGAAACCCGTCACCCGGTGCAGCACCCCCAGGGTGTGATCGAGCGGCCCCGGCAGCGCGACCCCCACCCCCAGCGGCGACACCTCGCCCAGCAGCGCCGCGACCTCCTCGGCCGCCCCCTCGACCACCGCGCCGGCCCCGGCGCCCAGGTCCAGCGGGGCGCGCCGCTCGGCCACCACGGCCCCGGTGAGATCACAGAGCACCGCGGTCAGCTCGTCCCGGTCGAGGTGCAGCCCGACCGCGTGCCCCGCGTCGGGGACGAGCCGCAGCACCGTACGGGGTTTGCCGCCCGTGGACGCGAGCCGCCCCGCCTCCGTCGCGAGGCCGTCCGCCCGCAGCCGCGCGGTGATCTTGCTGACGGCCTGCGGGGTCAGCCCGGTCCGCTCGGCGAGCTCCAGGCGGCTGATGCCGGAGGTCCCCGCCGTGCGCAGCAGATCGAGCACCAGCGCGGCGTTGTGACTGCGCAGGGCGGGCAGGTTCACCCCGGCCGCCCCGACCCCGACCCCGACACCCGGACCGACGCCCACGCCGACACCAGCACCGGACCCGGAACCGGGACCCGCACCCGCACCCGCACCCGCACCACCGTCGCCGTCGCCGTCGCCGTCGCCACACGGATTCCCGGAGACGCCCTGCCCCCCGAGGACGCCGGAGGCCCCGCCCCCACGCCGGTCCGCGAGAACTCCCGAGGTCCGGGGTACACCTGGATTCCCGGGGCTTCCCTGCTGCCCGGCCCCACCCGCACTGGTCCTGTTCACCTCGCCATTGTCCCCCGCGCTTGCACTTTGGCAACAGCGTTGCGAAAGTAGGACGCATGACAGGCATGACTGGTACTGGTACGCCCCTTCGCGTGGGTCTCGTCGGCTACGGCCTCGCGGGTTCCGTCTTCCACGCCCCGCTGATCGCCACCACCGAGGGGCTGACCCTCGACACCGTCGTCACCTCGAGCCCGGAGCGCCAGGCACAGGCCCGCGCCGAGTTCGGCGACGGACTCCGCTTCGCCGCCACCCCGGACGAACTGCTGGCCCGCGCCGACGAACTCGACCTGATCGTCATCGCGTCCCCGAACAAGACCCACGTCCCGATCGCGACCGAGGCCCTGAAGGCCGGCCTCCCCGTGGTCGTGGACAAGCCCATCGCCGGTACGGCGGCCGAGGCCCGCGAGCTGGCCGCCCTGGCCGACGAGCGCGGCCTGCTGCTCTCCGTCTTCCAGAACCGCCGCTGGGACAACGACTTCCTGACCCTGCGCAAGCTGTTCGCCGACGGCGAGCTGGGCGACATCTGGCGCTTCGAGTCCCGTTTCGAGCGCTGGCGTCCGCAGCCGAAGGGCGGCTGGCGCGAGTCCGGCGACCCGGCCGAGATCGGCGGTCTGCTCTACGACCTCGGCAGCCACCTCGTCGACCAGGCGCTCGTCCTCTTCGGCCCCGCCGCCTCGGTGTACGCGGAGTCGGACGCCCGCCGTCCGGGCGCGCTGACCGACGACGACACGTTCATCGCGATCACGCACCGGAACGGGGTCCGCTCCCACCTCTACGCGACCGCGACGACCGCCCAGCTCGGCCCGCGTTTCCGCGTCCTCGGCTCGCAGGCGGGTTACGTCAAGTACGGCCTGGACCCCCAGGAGGCCGACCTGCGCGACGGCAAGCGCCCCGGCGCCGGCGCCGAGTGGGGTGTCGAGCCGGAGGCCCTGTGGGGCCGCGTCGGCTCCGGCGAGTCCCCGCTGACCGGTGGCGGCCGTCCCGAGCCGACGGTCCCGGGCACGTACCCGGCGTACTACGCGGCCGTCGCCGCCGCCATCCGCGACGGCGCCCCGAACCCGGTCACCGCCCACGAGGCCGCCGCCGCCCTCGACGTCCTGGAAGCGGCCCGCCGCTCCGCCCGCGAGTCCGTGGTGGTGTCCCTGTGAACGCGTCCGCACCGGAGATCGCCGACCTGGAGGAGCAGGAGCGGCGGCTGACGCTCCAGCGCTTCACCCACGACGACGCCTGGGCGCTCGGCACCCTTCTCGTCGAGCTCGCCCGTGAGCGCGAGGCACCCGTGGCCATCGACATCCGCCGCGGCGGCCAGCAGCTCTTCCACGCGGCGCTGCCGGGTTCCACCCCGGACAACGACGCCTGGATCGACCGCAAGCGGCGTGTCGTCGAGCGGTACGGGTGCTCCTCGCTGCTGGTCGGCTCGCGCTTCCGCGCCAAGGGCACGACCTTCGAGGACTCCTCACGCCTCGACCCCGACACGTACGCGGCCCACGGCGGCGCGTTCCCGATCACCGTGACGGGCGCCGGAGTCATCGGCACCGTGGTGGTCTCCGGCCTCCCCCAGGTCGAGGACCACAAGATGGTCGTAGAGGCCCTGGAACAGTTCCTGGCCGAGTAGCCCCCAGTTCCTCGCGCCCCGCAAGGGGCGCGAGGACCGGCGCAAGCAACACGAGGCCCCCGCCAGGGGCGCGAGGACCGGCGCGAGCACCCGAGGGCCCCGTAAGGGGCGCGGGGAACGGCGCGAGCAACCACGACGCACCGGCACCCGACAACGCACGACCGAGCCCCGTAAGGGGCGCGGGGAACTGCGCGGCCAGCCACAACACACCCGCGGAGAACCACGCACAGCACAGCCCCGTCAGGGGCGCGAGGAACGGCGCGACCAGCCACAACACACCCGCACCCGCACCCGCACCCGCAAAGGCGCCCCCGCCCGAAACGGCACCCGCACCGAAGCGAACCCCACCCGCGACCCAAGCGGAGCGCTCACGCGTTGGCGAGCGACTGCCGCTGCCTCCCCAGCCCCTCGATCTCCAGCTCCACGACATCCCCCGCCCGCAGATACGGCTTCGGCTCGGGCCGGCCGAGCGCCACCCCGGCGGGCGTGCCGGTGTTGATGACATCCCCCGGGTACAGGGTCATGAACTGGCTGACGTACCGGACGACCTCCGCGACCGGGAAGATCTGCTCGGCCGTCGTCCCGTCCTGCTTGAGCTCCCCGTTCACCCAGAGCCGCAGCGACAGCGCCTGCGGGTCCGGGACCTCGTCCGCCGTCACCAGCCAGGGGCCCAGCGGGTTGAACGTCTCGCAGTTCTTGCCCTTGTCCCAGGTCCCGCCGCGCTCGATCTGGAACTCCCGCTCGGAGACGTCGTGCGCCACCGCGTACCCGGCGACATGCGCGAGCGCCTGCTCCCCGGACTCCAGATAGCGGGCGGTACGGCCGATGACGACGGCCAGCTCGACCTCCCAGTCGGTCTTCACCGATCCGCGCGGCACGAGGACCGTGTCGTTCGGCCCGACCACGGTGTCCGGCGCCTTGAAGAAGATCACCGGCTCGGTGGGCGGCTCGGCCCCGGTCTCGCGGGCGTGGTCGTGGTAGTTCAGCCCGATGCACACGACCTTGCCGATGCGGGCCAGCGGCGGTCCCACGCGCAGCCCGTCCGCGTCCAGCGCCGGCAGCTCACCGGCCGCCGCCGCGGACCGGATCCGGCCGAGCGCCGCGTCGTCGGCGAGCAGCGCCCCGTCGATGTCGGCGACAAGGCCCGACAGATCCCGCAGGGTCCCCTCGGCGTCGAGCAGCGCGGGCCGCTCCGACCCGGACGTGCCGACTCGCAGCAGCTTCATGGTCACCATCTCCCTCGGTCGCGGGCCGTCGTCCGACGGGTGCGGCCGTCGGAGGACCGTGCGATCCTCCAAGCTGACCGTCCAGTCCGCAAGACCCCGTTCACGGACTGGACCCGCCCGACGTCTGCCGAAGCGCCGTCAGGCGAGAGCCGCGGCCGCGGGCGCCGCCCCCGGCATGTCGCGGTAGAGCACCGCCCGCTCCACCGCGCTCCAGGTCGCGCTGGTCACGACGTACAGGGCGGCGGCCAGCGGCACCACGGCCACGGTGAACAGCGTGAAGAAGGACATGAACGGCATGATCTTGCCGACCGAGGCGAGCGCCGTCGCGGTCGCCTGCTCGGTCTCGCTCCGACCCTCGGCCTGGGCGTCACCGGCCGGAGCCGCGGCGGCGGTCATCCGCTTCGTACGCACGTAGTTGAACCCGGCGACGGCCGTGACGACGGCGAAGAGCCCCAGGTAGACGAGACCGGCCGGTCCGAAGAGCCCGCCGTCGCCGAGCGCGTCCGCCCAGCGGTCCCCGAGCGGCGCGGCGAACAGCTTGTGCCCGAGCAGGGTGTTGGCCTCGCCGCCGATCGTCGAGCTGGAGAACAGGTGGTAGAGGAGGAAGAAGGCCGGCATCTGGAGCAGGCTGGGCAGACAGCCGGAGAGCGGCGACACCTTCTCCTCGGCGTGCAGCTCCATCAGCGCCTTCTGGAACTTCTCGCGGTCCTTGCCGTGCTCCTTCTTCAGCTCGGCGATCCGCGGCTGGAGCGCCGCGCGCGCCCGCTGCCCACGCGCCGAGGCCCGTGACAGCGGGTGCACGAGCAGTCGTACGAGCGCTGTGAACAGGACGATCGCCGCGGCGGCCGCCGACGCGTGGAACAGCGGCTGGAGCAGGTCGGCCAGGTGCTCGACCAGGTGCGCGAAAAGGGACATGAACGTGGACATGCGTGAGCCCTCCGGGGGTCTCGTCGTGCCGGGAGTACGGAATGCGGCATGACGACCCGCGCGGGTCACCCGGGACGGAGTACCACTCGGGGTGAGTCACCGGGAGTGGCGAGCCACCTCGGGTGGACGGTCACCGGGGTGGAGGAAAAAGGGTGCCCTACGCGGTCGCCGGGAGGGCGTGTCCGGGCGCCCGGGGGCGCGGCCGTCCACTGGCGTCGGGATCGCGTTGCGGCAGGAAGGCCGTGCGGCGGTCGCGGTCGCGGATGGCCGTACGGACCCGGGTGGGCGGCACGACGGGCGCGCAGCGCGCCACGATGAGGGAGCACGCGGCGAACGCGGACCCGGCCGCGGCCGTCGCGGCGACCGCGACGGTGGCGGTGAGGCTGCCCGTGTCGAGCAGGGCGACCTCGAGGAGCAGGAGCAGCAGTACGGCGGCGGGGCGGGCGTCGGCCCAGGTCCGGATCATCGACCGCTCCTCCTCTCGTACGTGGTGCGCGTGTTCCTTCGTTCGTTATACAGGATGGTTCCGGACCAACCGCCCCGGATCGGCTGCGGAATCGGTCACGGGAAGCGGGTCAGGCGTCCGGCGCGGCCTGCTCGGCGGACACGGCCGCCGGCGGTTTGCGCGGGTCCGTGTCGACGGGCTCCAGCAGCCGCCTCGGCGCGAGCAGGGCCCGGCTGACCGGATCCGCCGGGTCCCGGTCGAGGCCGGGGCCCGGTGTCATCTCGACGTCCGGGACGGGCACGACCAGCGCGCAGCGGGGGCATTCGCCGTACGGGCCGAGTTCCGTGCCGCAGTCTGCGTGCCGGAAGTAGCGCAGGCGGCTCTCGCCGAAGTGCTCCCGACCCCACAGGCCGAGGGAGCGCAGGGTGGGCCACAGGGCGACACCGCGGTCGGTCAGGACGTACTCGTCACGCGGCGGCGACTCCTGGTAGCGGCGCTTCTCCAGGATCCCCTCGGCGGTGAGCGCCTGGAGCCGGGCGGCGAGCACGGCCCGCGGGATGCCGAGGTGCACGAGGAAGTCGTTGTACCGCCGCACTCCGTAGAGCGCGTCGCGGATGACCAGAAGCGTCCAGCGCTCGCCGACGACCTCCAGCGCGCGGGCGATCGAGCACTCCTGTGTCGCGTAGTCCTTGCCCAGAGCCATGACCCCACTGTAGCCACTTTCCGACAGGTCGGTTCATTGAGTGAACCTGGGTGGTAACGTTTCACGTCTCCCAAAGGTTCAATGAATGAACCTGAGAGTGAACCCGAGAGCACCGGACGGGACCGTCCGCCCCGCTCGACCGAATGAACCAACCGACCCGACCGAACCGACCGAACCGACCGACCCGACCGAACCGACCGAACCGACCGAACCGACTGACCCGACCCAGGGAAGCGAAGGCAGGCCATGACCCGGCTCGACCGGCCCGACACCATCCGCACCCAGCCCGCGCGCGCCACCGGCGCCCCTCTAGCGGCTCCGGCCTCACCGACCACCCAGGCCCCTACGGCCACACCGGCCCCTCGGGCCGACAGCGCTCCACGGGCCACCTCGACCCTCGCCCTCACCAGCGCCGCCACCGCCGTGGCCCTGATGACGTACACGGCCCCGATGGTCACGCTCCCCGACACCGCGGCCGCGCTGCACACCTCGGTCTCCGCCCAGGCCTGGCTGCTCAACGGCACCCCGCTGGGTCTGGCCGCGCTGCTCCTGGTCGCGGGCAGCCTCGCGGACGACTACGGCCGCCGCCGGATCTTCCTGGCCGGCACCGTCGCCCTCGGCCTCACCACCGCCCTCGGCGCGCTGGCGAGCTCCACCTGGCTGTTCACCCTGGCCCGCATCGCGCAGGGCGCGGCGAGCGCGGCGATCCTCGCGAGCAGCCTGGGCCTGATCGTGCACGCCTTCCCGACCGCGCGCGGGCGGCTGCACGCGACGGGGGTGTGGGGCGCGTTCGTCAGCGGCGGCATCGCGGCGGGCCCGCTCCTCGCGGGGGCGATAGCCGGCTGGGACTGGCGGATGGCGTACGCCGTCCTGGGCGCCGCCGCCCTGGTCGTCGCCCTCCTCGGGACCCGCGCGCTGACCGAGTCCCGCGCACCGCGGGGCGGCAGGCCCGACCTCGCCGGGGCGCTGACCTTCGGACTCGCGCTGGTGTCCCTGGTGGCGGCGCTGACGCTCGGCCGCGACGGCTGGCTGCGCGCACCGGTCGGCCTCCTGCTGGCCGCGTTCCTCGTCCTGATGGCCGTGTTCGTCGCCGTCGAACGCCGCAGCGGGACGCCCATGATCGACCTGGGCCTGCTCCGGCACCGCCGCTTCCTCGCCTCGTCGGCGGGCGGGCTCTTCACGGGCCTCGCGGTGATCGGCCTGTTCAGCTTCCTGCCGGCGCTGCTCCAGCGGGCGCTCGGGATGTCCGCCATGGACACGGCGTGGCTGTTCCTGCTGTGGTCCGGGCTCGCCTTCACGGTCGCCCTCCAGGCCCGCCGTCTCGCCGGCCGGGTCTCGCACCGCCATCAGCTCGCCCTCGGTTTCGCGCTGCACGCGGCCGGCGTCCTCACGATGCTCGGCGCGATCGGCTCGGGCTCCTGGGTCCGCCTGCTGCCGGCCTTCGTGCTCTCCGGGGTGGGCAGCGGCCTGCTGAACGCCGCGCTGCCCCTGCTGGCCGTCGAATCCGTGCCCGCGACCCGCGCGGCGATGGGCTCGGGCGCCCAGCAGACGTTCCGCTACATCGGCTCGTGCGCCGGGGTCGCCCTCACGATCGCCCTGGTCACCTCCAGCGGTGGGCCGGCACACGGCGCGAACATCGCGATCATCGTGTCGGCGGCGCTGGCCGCCGTGGCCGCGGCGAGCGTTCTGGCCCTGCGGGACCGGGCGTGAGCCGGGCGCACCTGGCGGGGCCGGCGCTCGTCGGCGACGGAGCGCGCGTTCGTCAGCGGGCGCGACGGGCGAAGCTCACGCTCGTCCGCGGCTCGGCCCGGCGCGCCCGACCGGCGAAGCCCGGGCACGTCAGCGGCGGGGCCCGGCGCGCCGGTGGCGAAGCCTGCGTTCGTCAGCGGGGCCGCATGGAGGTGAGCGTCCCCCACACCGCCATGCGGTACCGCGAGGTGTACTCGGGGGTGCACGTGGTGAGCGTGATGTAGTACCCGGGCTGCGTGTACCCGTACGACGGCCGGACGAGGCTGCGCGGCACCGGGCGGATCACCCCGACGTCCCGCGCGGAGGTCTGAGACAGCGTCCGGTCGACGGTGTACGTGTACACGGCGGCCTTGGTCTCGACGGTGATCGTGTCACCGCGCCGGAGTCTCGGCAGGTACCGGAACGGCTCCCCGTGCGTGTTCCGGTGCCCGGCGAGCGCGAAGTTCCCGGCCTGGCCCGGCTGCTGGGTGCCCTTGTAGTGGCCGACGTACCCCTTGTTCAGGACGCCCGCCTTGCTGACGCCCTCCGCGACCGGCACCCGCAGGGAGAGCCGCGGAATGCGGAGGACGGCGTAGGCCTGCGACCAACGGGGCCGCTTCTGGGAGCTGTTGACCGCGGACCCGGACGGGGAGTCGCGCCCCGACCGCCCGGCGCCGCCCTTCCCGGCACCTTCGTCACCGCCCCCGGTCCCACCCGTACCGGAACCGACTCCGGTGTCGCCCCCGGATTCGGCACCGGAGTCGCTCCCGGGGGCCGGGGTCCCCCACTCCCGCTCCAGCGCCTGCACCTTGCGCTCGGCGCCGTGCCTGGCCTGCCGGTTGGTCCACCACAGCTGGTGCGCCACCAGGAGGAGCAGCACCACTCCGACGGTGACGAGCACCTCGGCACCGCTCAGGACCGCTCGCCGGTACGCGGCCCGCCGTCGCCGCGTGCCGTGGTGCACGACCCCCGGAGCCCGCATGCGTACGCCTCCTTCGCCGGGCGCACGATAGGCGTCACCCCGCCAACTCTCCAGCCCCGTAACGCTCCTGGAGGTTTCCCGGCTTCCTCCACCGGTTTTAGAAAGGGCTGTCACAACTCTCGACAACCCCAGGCGCCACACCCGATGCTTCCTGATGGCATCAGCCGGACGGCATCAGTGGGACGGGCAAGCGCCGGGGGAACCAACCGGCGACCGAGTTCGAAGTCGAGTCGACAGCCACGGCCAACTCCACTGCAGGACAAGCGGGTTGCGCCGAGACGGACGGAGGAGCCAGCCATGATCCGACGCAGAACACTGCTGGGCGCCGCGGGCGGCGCGGTCCTCGGCGGCGCCCTGGCGACCGGCACGGCCCGCGCGGACGCCACGATCGCCGTGAACCCGGCGACGACGTACGGGAAATGGGAGGGCTGGGGCACCTCCCTGGCATGGTGGGCAAACGTCTTCGGCGCCCGCGACGACTTCGCCGACCTCTTCTTCACCACCGGATCGACGACGTACAACGGCGTTTCGCGCCCGGGTCTCGGACTGACCATCGCCCGTTACAACCTGGGCGCGTGCAGCTGGAACAGCGTGGGCGGCGAGACCATGACCGCGTCCGCCAACATCCCCTCCTTCAAGCAGATCGAGGGCTACTGGCAGGACTGGAACAACGAGGACCCGACGTCCTCGGCCTGGAAGTGGACGGCGGACGCCACCCAGCGCGCCGCCCTGACCAAGGCGACGGCACGCGGTGCGAGCAGTGAGCTGTTCGCCAACTCGCCGATGTGGTGGATGTGTCTGAACCACAACCCGTCGGGCGCGTCCGGGGGCGGCAACAACCTCCAGTCCTGGAACTACCGCCAGCACGCCTCCCACCTCGCGGCGGTCGCCCTCTACGCCAGGACGAACTGGGGGGTGAACTTCGCCACCGTCGAGGCGTTCAACGAGCCCTCCTCCAACTGGTGGACGTCCACCGGCACCCAGGAGGGCTGCCACGTGGACGCGGCCGTCCAGTCGGCCGTACTCCCCTACCTGCGAAGCGAGCTGGACAGGCGCGGTCTGACGGCCACCAGGATCTCCGCGTCCGACGAGACCAGCTACGACCTGGCCCGTACGACGTGGAATTCCTTCGGCTCGGCCACCAAGGCCCTGGTCAACCGGGTCAACGTGCACGGCTACCAGGGTTCGGGCGGCCGCCGGGACCTCTTGTACACGGACGTCGTGACATCGTCCGGCAAGGCCCTGTGGAACTCCGAGTACGGCGACGGGGACGGCACCGGCCTCACCCTGGCGAGCAACCTCCTCCTCGACTTCCGCTGGCTGCACCCGACGGCCTGGGTCTACTGGCAGGTGATGGACCCCACGGCGGGCTGGGGCATGATCAAGTACGACGCGAGCACCCTGACGGCCGGCGCGGTCGAGACGAAGCTGTACGTGATGGCCCAGTTCAGCCGCCACATCCGCCCGGGCATGACGATCGTGGACACGGGCGTGGACTACGCGGTGGCGGCGTACGACGCGACGGCCAGGCGCCTGGTGATCGTCGCGGCGAACAAGGCCACGTCCGCCCAGACCCTGACCTTCGACCTCTCCCGCTTCACCACGGTCTCCGGCGGCACGGGCGGCCTGGTCCCCCGCTGGAACACCCTGACCTCCGGCACCGGCGACCTCTACACCGCCCACTCGGACACCTACCTGAACGGCAGGTCCGTGGCGCTCCCGTTCCCGGCCGGGGCGGTGCAGACGTTGCAGGTGGACGGGGTGGTGGCGTGAGCCGGTTCTGAACGAACGAGGCGACCCGGCCCCGCCCACCACCCGACGCCGCACCCACCCGGCACCCCGGGGCTGCGCTCCCCCGTAGGCCCCCTCACCCACCCCGGACACCGGACCGGCACTCCCCGTCCCCGGCCTACGCACCCAGACCACCGGACCGGCACTCCCCGTCCGACCCAGAACACCGGACCGGCGCTCCCCGTCCGACCGCGCACCGGCCCGGGACCCCGGGCTGCGCTCCCCGTCGGACCGCTTGCCCGCCCCGGGCGCGGGGACTGCCCTCCCCCGCTGGACCGCCTATCCGAACCCGGGCGCGGGGACTGCCCTCCCCCCGTCGGACCGTTTACCCGACCGTGGCATCGGGTCCGCGCTCCCCGAATATGCCGCCGGGGACTCCCGCGTCTCTGGCCAGCAGGTCTCTCTCCTTGGCGGCCCGGCGGCAGTACGGTGTCCCCCATGCGCCCCGACACGCCTGCCGAGAACGTCGACCACACCGCCGAAGCGGCTCGCCTGGAGCGGACCGCCGGCCTGTACCCGGAGGACGCCGAGCACCTGCTCCTGCAGGCCGCGGCCCACCTCGAACTGGCCGGCGACCGCCCCGGCGCCACCACCCTCTACGACCGCCTTCTCGCCTCGGACACTCCCGACGCTCCCCTGGAGAAGCCGTACCTGGTCCGCGCCCTCAAGGCGTCGAACCTGTGGGAGTACGACCACGAGGCCGAGGCACGCGCGATCATCGACGGAGTCCGGGCGGCGGCCCCCCGCGACCCGGCCCCCTGGGTGATCGTCGCGGAGGCCCTGGAGTCGCACGACGAACTGGAGGCGGCACAGGACACCTTCACCGAGGGAACGACCCTGCTCCTGACGGACGTACCGGAACCCCCGTACGCCACGCTCCCTCTGCTGTTCGGCCGTCACCGGGTGCGCCGCATGCTGGGCGCGGCGCACGACGAGTGGGACGCGCTGGCCGACACCCTGCACTCGTCCCCGATCTCCCTGGACGAACTCCACGACCCGAAGCGGGTCTGGTCCCTCGGCTCGGACAACCCGGCGGAACTCCAGGCCGAGATCACCCGCCTCCAGGCCGAACTGGGCGCCTACCGGGAGGCCCTGTCGCGCCCGTTCCCGGTGGCGGTCCTGCACTGGTCGGCCCCCGAACTCACGGAACTGACCCTGGCGTACCCGGACCTCACCACCGAGTACCCGTCGCACGACGAGCACCTGGCGACGATAGAGGCGTCCCTGCGCGAACTCTCCGGCTCGGGCACCCCGAACCTCGGCATCGTCACCGCCACGGTCCCGTCCTACGAGGCCTTCGCCGCCTCGGAGGCCACCTCCCCCTCGGACACGACCCTGCTCCCCCAGTACGCGACGACCCTGGCAGCCCGAGGCCTGGCAGTGGCGTGGCCACCGCAGCGGGGGGCCGGGTGCTGGTGCGGGTCGGGGGATTCCTATGGGGAGTGCCACGGGGCCGCTTGACGGTCAGCGGCATCGCCGCGCTCTGCCATCCCTCGTGAAGGTGCATCCCGGGCTACTAGCAGTCGGGGTGCACCTTTGGCTGTCGTAGCCCCATGACTCGATCGTGTCAGTGGCCCCTGTTAGAACTGTGCAGGGCGCAATAAACGATCGGGGGGCCAGGGTGGTTCAGTCAGGGGATCTGTCACAGCCTGTTGCGGGTGTGTACGAGGCACTCATCACCGAAGGCGTGCAGGCACAGATCGACCAGTTGAACGCGGCCGGATGGAAGCCGATTCATGCCGAGGTCAGTGCCGAGTCGTCACCCCATGTCCTGGCGCGCCACATCGGCGAAGCCGTGCAACGACGGTTGAGCCTGCTACCTCACGACAAGCAGGTAGCCGCAGCCAACCGGATCATGCAGTCCTTGGTCAGTAGCATGCCGGACCCGGATGAAGACGGGGCATCGCCCAGCATCATCGAGGGCCCTCGCCAACTTCTGGCCTTGGCAGAGCAGCAGGCTCCCGGCGCCTATGCCATCAGGCCCCTGACTCCCTTGTCGGAAACAGCGTTGATCACCAATGCGCCAGACGATCCGAGCCTGGGGGCGGAATTGCGAGCAGAACTCGCTACCGCCGACCGCATCGACCTGCTCTGCGCATTCGTGAAGTGGTACGGAATAAGAGTTCTCGAGGACTCGCTCCGGGCAGCCAAGGAGCGTGGGGTGCCCATCCGGGTCATCACCACCACCTACATCGGCGCCACAGACAGGCACGCCTTGGACCGACTCGTTCGCGAATTCGGCGCCCAAGTGAAGGTCAACTACGAGATCAGGTCGACGCGCCTGCACGCCAAAGCCTGGCTGTT
Organism: Streptomyces sp. NPDC001914; assembly: GCF_042891215.1. Lineage (NCBI taxonomy): Bacteria > Bacillati > Actinomycetota > Actinomycetes > Kitasatosporales > Streptomycetaceae > Streptomyces > Streptomyces sp. NPDC001914. The sequence goes on along the minus strand of NZ_JBIASW010000013.1, from coordinate 184,538 downwards.
CCGGCGCAACACAGGCTTCGACACCGCGTACGTGGGCAGTTCGAACCTCTCCAAAGCTGCGTTGCTCGACGGCCTGGAGTGGAACGTACGGCTGTCCTCGGTCGCCACGCCGAGAGTGCTCGACAAGTTCGAGGCGACCTTCGATGCTTACTGGGCCGACACGGCCTTCGAAGCGTACGACCCGGATCGCGACGGCGAGCGACTCACTGAGGCCCTTGCCCGGGCGGGTGGCACTGGACCCACTGGAGACGTCAAGATCAGTCTTTCGGGTCTAGAGGTGCATCCGCTCCCCCACCAGAAAGACATGCTGGAGCGTCTCCGCGTGGAGCGTGAGATCCGCGGCCGCAGTCGAAATCTCCTCGTCGCCGCGACGGGTACCGGCAAAACTGTAATGGCAGCACTTGACTATCGAAATATGCGTGACAAACGTGGTGGTGACCTTCCCCGCCTACTCTTTGTCGCTCACCGCAAGGAGATCCTGAACCAGTCCTTGCGCACCTACCGGGAGGTACTGGATAACGCCTCGTTCGGCGAGCTTCTCCACAGCGGCAAGGAACCGCGCGAGTGGACACACGTGTTCGCCAGCGTCCAATCGCTCAACGTCCAGCGCCTGGAGCAACTCGACCCTGGGCACTTCGATGTCATCGTCATCGATGAGTTCCACCACGCCACGGCCGAGACGTACAACCGAGTCATCGAGCACTTCAAACCGGCTCAGCTGCTAGGTCTCACTGCGACTCCCGAGAGGATGGACGGTCGCAGTGTGCAGAACGTTTTCTTCGACGGGCGCATCGCTGCGGAGCTTCGCCTCTGGGAGGCCTTGGAGAACGACCTTCTTAGTCCCTTCCACTACTTCGGGCTTCCAGACGGCACGGATCTGACCCGACTCAACTGGCGTTCGGGAACCTACGACCGGGATCAACTCGGTCATCTCTACACAGGTGACGAGGCTCGGGCCCGCATCGTCATCAAGCAAGTCCAGAACAAGATCTCAGTCCCCGCTTCCATGCGCGCCCTGGGATTCTGCGTGTCCAAGGCGCATGCACACTTCATGGCGGACTGCTTCCGGCGTGCAGGATTCCAAGCGGCGGCACTCGATAGCGACTCACGTCCCGAGATACGCGCGCAGACGCTTGACGATCTCAAAGCAGGTCGTATCCAGGTGATCTTCTCCGTGGATCTGTTCAACGAAGGTCTGGACATCCCGGATGTGGACACGCTGCTTCTGCTGCGCCCCACCAACAGTGCGACCGTCTTTCTCCAGCAGCTCGGGCGTGGCTTGCGCCGCACACCGAACAAGCCTGTTCTGACGGTGCTTGATTTCATCGGTCAGCATCGAGCGGAATTCCGCTTCGAGGAACAGTTCCGAGCCATGACGAACCTGTCCCGCAATCGTCTCGTCGACAGCATCGAGCAGGACTTCCCACAGTTGCCATCCGGGTGCCAGATCATCTTGGAAGGCAAGTCCAAGGACCTCATCCTGGACAACATCCGCACGCAACTCAAGGCCACCATCACCACGTTGGCCAGAGAAGTCAGGGACTACAGCACCCCACGACTGGCGGACTACCTGCGCGAGAGCCGCCGGGACATCCAGGAGCTCTACAAGAGTGACAACTCTTGGACCAAGGTGCTGCGCAAGGCTGGGTTGATCAGCGAGGAGGCGCCCCCGGGCGAGGCAGAACTCCTCAAGCGCGTCCATGCCTTCCTGCACGTCGACGACCCGAATCGCATCCAGGCGTACCTACGACTGCTGGCACATGATGCCCCCGACTACGACTCTCTGCCTGCTGCGGATGCGTCGTACGCCCGCATGCTCTTTTTCAACCTGTGGGACAACGGTGGCGGGTTCTCTAGCTACCGCCAAGGCCTTGAGTCGCTTCGATCGCAGCCCCTGTTGCGTGACGAACTCCAGCAGGTTCTCTCGTACGCTCTCGAAGAGGCCGACCACTTCCCTCTCCCGCTGGAAGGCTCTCTGAGCCACGTCCCGTTGAAGATCCACAGCTCCTACAACCGATCCGAGATCCTTTCTGCTCTGGGGGTGGCGCGTTTGGGTGGCCAAATGCCCAGGGACTTCGGGCAAGGAGTGCGGTGGGTGGAAGAGCTCGAGACCGATGCCCTCCTCATCACTCTGGAGAAGAGCGAGCGGGACTTCTCTCCCACCGTCCGCTACAAGGACTACGCACTCAGCCCGACCCGCTTCCACTGGGAATCCCAGAGCACTACTCCGGAAAACTCCGCGACGGGCTTGCGCTACCAGCAGCACGACCAGCTCGGCAGCCATGTACTGCTCTTCCTGCGCCGCTACAAGCGCAACAGCATCGGCAAGGCCGAACCATGGATGCTTCTGGGACCAGCCACGTACTTCGACCACTCCGGCAGTAAGCCCATGGCCATCACGTGGGACCTGCACCACGAGATTCCTGCCGACGTGAGCTCATACGCCTCGATCACGAGTTGACTCGGCGAGGATCTCAAGCGCCGTTCTGCCAGGCCGGGCGTTCCTTTCGCACCCCAGGCATGGTGCCGCAAGGCAGCCGTCCTCGTCCGTGAAAGCTGGCTTCTCGACGTAGCGGCGGAAAGCCTCAGGCACCACCCGCACGCCCGCCTCTCTCCGCCCGGGCGCTAGCCTCGGGGGACGAACAAGGAGGTAGTGATGGCGAAGGTTCCGGCTGCGGTGGTGGCCGCTGGGGGGCTTGTCGGTGGGTACGGTGTCGCCCGGTGGACGAGGAAGCGGCAGCTCGGCGGGGTCGTGCTCGCCGTCGCCGGGGTCGCCGCCGCCCGGCAGTGGAAGCAGGAGGCCGGCGGTGCGGCCGCCGGTGTGCTGACCGCCGGGTACGTCGCCGCGTTCGCCGGGTCGCATCCGCTGGCCAAGAAGGTCGGCGCCTGGCCCGCCGTCTTCGGTGTCGCCGGTGCCATGGCCCTCGCCTCCTGGGCCGTGGCCGACCGACGCGGCTGAGCCCGGCCCGGAACGGGCAGAGCGCCCTAGCCCGGCCCCGAGGGGTACGCGCCCGCATGCCCTCTGCCCAGGGCTACACCCACGCGTCCCCGGGCCGCCCGGTCTCAGGAAACCCCCTCCTCCGTCCCCCGGAACGCTCGCCGGTACGCCTGTGGGCTCGTTCCCACCACGCGTCTGAAGCGGTCTCGGAACGCCGTCGGGGAGCCGAAGCCCGCCTGGACTGCGATGCGTTCGACGGGGTACGTCGTCGTCTCCAGGAGGTACTGGGCGCGGCGCACCCTGGCCCGGTGCAGCCACTGGAGCGGGGTCGTGCCCGTCTGTTCGCGGAAGCGGCGGTTGAGGGTGCGGGTGCTCATGCCGGCGTGCGCCGCGATGTCCTCCAGGGTCAGCTCCCGGCCCGCGTTCTCCTCCAGCCAGTCGAGCAGCGGCTCCAGGGTCGTGCCCGCCGGTGCCGGCGGCTGGGTGTGGACGATGAACTGCGCCTGGCCGCCCTCCCGTTCCAGGGGCATCACGGACATCCGGGCGGCATGCGCGGCGACAGCCGAACCGTGGTCCGTGCGGATCATGTGCAGGCACATGTCCAGCGCCGCCGACGCCCCCGCCGAGGTCAGGAACTGGCCGTTGTCGACGTACAGCACGTTCGGGTCCACCGTCACCGCCGGGTGCCCGGCCGCCAGTTCCCCTGCCGCCGCCCAGTGCGTGGTCGCGCGTAGTCCGTCCAGCAGGCCCGTGGCGGCCAGGACGAAGGCGCCGACGCAGATCGATGCGATCCGTGTGCCGTTCGCGGCCGCCGCGCGCAGCGCCTCCACGACGCCCGGCGGGAGCGGGGCGGACGGGTCGGCCACGCCCGGGAGGATGATCGTGTCCGCCTCGGCCAGCGCCTCCAGGCCGTACGGGGCACGCAGCGTGAAGGCGCCCGCGCTCACCTCCGCGTCCGCCGTGACCGAGCACACCCGGGTCCGGTACGCCGGGCGGCCGTCGGGCAGCCGGGCCCAGCCGAAGGTGTCGATCGGGGCTGCGAGATCGAACGGGATGACCTGGTCGAGCGCCAGAACGGCCACTGAGTGCATGACCAGAGCCTAGGCATACGCCGGGTTCTCGCCACACGGACCGACAGTCAACGGGCACACGGGCACCCGGGCGCACGGGGAGCCCGCTGGGTCGCACCGGGGCATGCCTCGTCCGTTAACCGGGTCCATCCATCCTGGCCAGAATCCGTTGCCTCATGGCAAAAGTGCCACTTCTCCATGATCCGCACGGCCTCTACCGTCACCCCGTGACCAAGTTCCTCCTCGCCGTCCACGTCATCGCCGCGATCGTCGCCATCGGGCCCGTCACCGTCGCCGCGAGCATGTTCCCGCCGGCCGCGCGCAAGGTTCTCGAAGCGCCGGACGACGCGAGCGCCCTCGCCACCACCCGGCTGCTGCACCGCATCTGCCAGGTGTACGCCGTGGCGGGCGTCGTCGTTCCCGTGTTCGGGTTCGCCACCGCGAGCGACATGGGCGTCCTCGGCGACACCTGGCTGATCGTCTCGATCGCGCTGACCGCCCTGGCGGCCGTGGTCCTCGCCGTGCTGGTCCTGCCCCGGCAGAGCGCGATCCTGGAGGGAGCCGTCCAGGACGGGACCGTCGACCGTGCGACGACCGCCCGGCTCGCGATGTTCACCGGGATCTTCAACCTGCTGTGGGCCACCGTCACCGTCCTGATGATCATCCGTCCGGGGTCCACGACCGGCGCCTAGCCGGCCGGCGCCCAGCGGACCGGCGCCCCCCGTTCCGGCCGGTGCGCCCGGGCCCTAGGATCCCGCCATGGACGCAAACCAGCAGCAATCCGCCCCCGGCACCTATCTGACCTTCGTCGAACAGCAGTTGACCGCCGACGGGTGTGCCACGCGGTGGGAGGACTGGGCCGGGGTGCCCGTACTCGTGGGGCGGCGGGCCGAGTTCCGGATGCGCTGGATGGCGACGAAGCTGCACCTGTTCACGGTGGCCGCGGTCGTCCCGGAGATAACCGTGCCGGCCATCTCCGGGTTCACCGACCAGGTGATGAAGTACGCCAAGGACAACAAGGGCGGCCTGCCCCTCGGCTTCCAGAGCGGCATCGGCGCCTTCCCGGTGCTCGTCAGCGACCGCGTCGATCCGGCGGCCGTGCAGTGGGCCGAGGCGCAGCAGCGGGTCAAGTTCGCCTGCATGACGCGGCCCGTCGTGGTCGACAGTTCGCGCCAGTACGTGGGCACGTACCGCGGCAAGCCGGTCCTCGGGCGCATCTACGCCTCGTACTTCAACGAGAAGAGCTCGCGGTACTTCCACGGGCAGTAGGCGGGCCCGGGTTGGCAGTGGGCGGACCAGCGCCGGCGGGCCGGGCCGGGCGACTCACCGCAGGACACCCCCGCCGGCCCAGGCGACTCACCGTCACCACTGTCCGGCCAGAACCCGCTCCTCCTCCATCGCGTCCGCCAGGTCCGTCCTGAACTGCCGGGCCACCGCGCTCACGACCAGCACGGACGTGGCCCCGAGCAGGGTGACGGCCGCCCAGGTCAGCGGCCACACCCCGGCCAGGCCGTCCGGCGGGCCGGGGTGGGTCCGCAGCGACACGTGCAGCAGGATCGCCGGGGGCGCCGCGACCAGGAGCAGCGGCCAGGCCAGCGCGTCCCGGAGTCCGAAGTGGACGGCCAGGAGCAGCAGGACGGCGCCGAGGGCGAGGACGCCCGTACCCGTCACCGGGGTGGTCTCCACGGTGGAGCCCGGTGTGTCGGGGCGGTTGCGCAGGTCCCAGGGCAGACAGATCAGGTACGCCGCGCACGCGAGGGCGGCGCCGAGCACACGCGTCAGCCAGCGTTCCGGCCAGGGGCGCGTTCGCAAGGGGCGGAGCAGTTTCTCGGTCATGCGTACGAGGGTTACGTGTCCGGCGGGGCCGCGACAGAGTACGCGTACTCAGAACCGTCGACCCATCGACGGGGTACGGCCCGCGGCACCTCCCCGCCCGCGGCACGTCTGGCATGTCCGGAGCGTCCGCCTGAGCCGCTGTCACGGTCCGAGTCGAGCTGCTGTCCGGCTCAGGCCACGCCGGTGTCCCCGTCCAGGACGAGCCAGTATCCCGGCCCAAGTCGAGCCAATGCCCGGCCCCACTTGACCCCGTGTCCGGTCCGGTGTCCGGCTCAGGTCGCCCGCGCGGTCGGCGCCGGTGAGGCGTCGGACGCGGAGGGTGCCGTCGACAGGGGCGCCGCGATGTCCTCCAGGGAGCGCCCCTCGGCCTTGACCGCGAGGAACACCGCCACCAGGCCCGCGGCGCACATCAGGGCGGCGCCGATCTGGAACGCGAGCACCGTGTCGGCGACGACGCCGGACTCGGTGAGGTCGGCGAAGACCAGCGGGCCGCTGATACCGCCGGCCGCGGTGCCGATGGCGTAGAAGAAGGCGATGGCCATCGCGCGGGTCTCCATGGGGAAGACCTCGGAGACGGTCAGGTACGCGCTGGAGGCGCCCGCCGACGCGAAGAAGAGCACCACGCACCAGCAGGCCGTCATCGTCACGGCGTTCAGCGAGCCCTGGTCGAAGAGCCAGGCCGTGACGAAGAGCAGCAGACCGGAGAGCAGATAGGTCGAGGAGATCATCACCCGGCGGCCGAGGGTGTCGAAGAGCTTGCCCAGCAGCAGCGGGCCCAGGAGGTTGCCGGCCGCGATGACGGCGAAGTAGTAGCCGGTGGCGCCGGTGGGCACGTCGAAGAACGTGGTGAGGATGGCGCCGAAGCCGAACGTGATCGCGTTGTAGAGGAAGGCCTGGCCGACGAAGAGGGCGAGGCCGAGCACGGCCCGCTTCGGGTACGTGCCGAAGACGGTCCTCGCGATGACGCCGAAGCCGATGCTCTTGCGCTGCTCGATGGTGATCTCGCCCCGCGGCGCCGACAGCGGTTCACCGCGTTCCTCCTCGATCTCCCTCTCGACGGAGGTGACCAGTTCCTCCGCCTGTTCACCACGGCCGTGGATGAACTGCCAGCGCGGGCTCTCCGGCACATGCCGCCTGACCAGCAGGATCACCAGACCGAGGACCACACCGAGGCCGAAGGTCAGCCGCCAGCCGAGGTCCTTGGGGAAGATGTCCGTGTTCAGCATGACGATCGACAGCAGCGCACCGCCGATCGCGCCGAGCCAGTAGGTGCCGTTGATGATCAGGTCGACCCGGCCGCGGAACCTGGCGGGGATGAGCTCGTCGATCGCCGAGTTGATGGCCGCGTACTCGCCGCCGATGCCGAAGCCGGTGAGGAAGCGGAAGGTGAAGAACCACCAGGCGTCGAAGGACAGGGCGGTGAGCGCGGTCGCCGAGAGGTAGACGGCGAGCGTGATCATGAAGAGCTTCTTGCGGCCGTACCGGTCGGTGAGCCATCCGAAGAACAGGGCGCCCGCACAGGCACCCGCCACGTAGAGCGCCGCCGCGATACCGGTGACCTGCGCCGAGGTGATGGACAGGCCGCTGCCCTCCTCGGAGAGCCGGCCCGCGATGTTGCCGACGGTCGTGACCTCCAGACCGTCGAGGATCCACACGGTTCCCAGGCCGATCACGATCATCCAGTGCCAGCGGGACCACGGCAGCCGGTCCAGGCGGGACGGCACGTTCGTGGTGACCGTGCCGCCCGGAGCGGGGGCGGGTGCCGGTGAGGCGGGAGCTGACATGGGGTTCCCTCTCCGTCGGGCGAACCCCGAGCGGGTTCCCAACCCCGGGACGGTTAAGCCCCCGTCGCCCCGCGGCACCCTCGGCGCCCCGCGGCACCCCCCGCGCCCCCGCGGCCCATGACGGCGGGCCGCCGGTCAGCCGCGGCGCCCGCGGACGTCCGGGCGGTCAGGCCCCCAGCACCCGTGACACGACATAGATCAGCAGTCCCGCCAGCGAACCGACCACCGTGCCGTTGATCCGGATGAACTGCAGGTCACGGCCGATGTTCGCCTCGATCTTCCTGGTCGTGTGCTCGGCGTCCCAGCCGGCGACCGTGTCCGTGATGAGCGAGGTGATCTCCTTGCGGTACGTCGTCACGACGTACACGGCGGCGCCCTCCACCCAGCTGTCCACCTTGGCCTGGAGTTTGGGTTCGGATGCCATCCGGGCACCGAGGGACAGCAGGGAGGCCCGCACGCGCAGCCGCAGTTCACTGCGCTCGTCCTCCGCCGCGGACACGATCATCGACCGTACGGCCGTCCAGGCGGAGGCGATCAGGTCCTGGACCTCGCCGCGGCCCAGCACCTCGCCCTTGAGACGCTCGACCCGCGCGCGGGTGTCGGTGTCGGACTGCAGATCGGAGGCGAAGTCGGTGAGGAACCGGTCGAGGGCGCCGCGGGCCGGGTGGGTCGGGGAGTCGCGCATCTCGGTGACGAAGCGGAGCAGTTCCCTGTACACCCGCTCGCCGACCTTCTTGTCGACGAAACGCGGGGTCCAGCCGGGCGCGCCGCCCTGCACGGCGTCCATCACCTGCGTGTCGTGGAACACCAGCCAGTCGTGCGCACGGACCACCACCAGGTCGACGAACCGTTTGTGGCCGCCGTCCAGGACGATCTTCTCCAGCATCTTCCCTATGCCGGGCGCGATCTCCTGGGCGTCGGCGCGACGGGTGATGGCCTCCCCGACGACGGCCTGGACGTCGGAGTCGCGCAGCACGGTCAGGGCACCCCGCAGCGCGGCGGCCAGTTCGGCCGTGACGCGGTCGGCGTGCTCGGGTTCGGCGAGCCAGGCGCCCAGTCTGCTGCCGATGCCCACCGCGCGCAGCCGCTGGCGGACGACCTCCTCGGAGAGGAAGTTCTCGCCGACGAACTCGCCCAGGGAGACGCCGAGCTGGTCCTTCTTGGTCGGGATGATGGCGGTGTGCGGGATGGGCAGGCCGAGCGGATGCCGGAACAGGGCCGTGACGGCGAACCAGTCGGCCAGCGCGCCGACCATGCCCGCCTCGGCCGCCGCGGCGACGTAGCCGGCCCAGGCGCCCGCGCCTTCGTTCGAGGCCCACTTCGCCAGGACGTAGACGAGGGCGACGAAGAGCAGCAGGCCGGTGGCGGTCGCCTTCATCCGGCGCACCCCGCGGCGCTTCTCCTCGTCGGCGGGGCTGAAGGTGTTCATCGCCCGCCCCGGTAGGGAGGCCGTCCGGCCGCCCGCCGCCCCGGCAGGCTTTCCAGAACCAGCACCAGAACCAAGACTGCGACTGGAGCTGGAGCTGGAGCTGGGACCCGGGCCGGCCTCAGCGCCGGCGTCGGCCTCAGCGCCAGCACCGACACCGACACCGCCACCAGCACCAGCGCCGGCGCCGGCACCGGCCCCGGCACCAACCCCCGCCGCGTCAGCGGCCTTCGTGTCCTTCGCGGCATCGGCGGCGTTCGCGGCGTCGCCGGTTCGGGCATGCTGCTCCATGCCGTCCCCTTCACCCGAATTCGTGCGTCCCATTCACTCCACCCGTTCGCAGGCCACGTCACGCCTCGTACACATTGTCCCTTTCTCACTCTCTTCTCACCGACTCCTGGAACGCCGCGAGAGTTCCCGGCGTCTGTTCGGATGGGGAATCGACCAGGGGGGTCCCTCAGGGGGCGCGTCGTAGCTCTCGCCGCCCATGACGCATCATGGAGTGATCACATACGGAGCCTCGGGCTCCCTCGTCCGAGGAGACACGCACCGCATGACCAAGCGTCACGGTTATGCCCTGCTCGCCGCGATCCTTGCCGTGGTCGTGGTCCTTTCCGCCGCGATATACATCGGCGTCGGCGCACACGGCGGCACCGACACGAAGGCCGCCGTGGCCGGCGGCAACACGTCGCACGACGCCGCCCCGGCCTCCACCGGCACCTGGGTCGGCGCCTGGTCCACCTCCCCGGTCGGAGCGGAGCCCGGCACGGAGCCCGACGGACTGGCGGGCCGCTCCGTGCGCAACGTCGTGCACACGGCCGCCGGAGGTACGAGTGCCCGCATCACGCTTTCCAATCTCTACGGGCAGCAGCCGCTGGTCGTCACCCACGCGACGATCGCCGTCGCCGCGACCGCGAACAGCGCCGCCGCCGCGGCCGACACCATGCGCCGCCTCACGTTCGGCGGCGCCACGAGCGTGGAGATCCCGGCCGGCCGGCAGGTGACGAGCGACGCCGTGCGCGTGCGCATCCCGCACGACGTGGACGTCCTCGTCACGACGTACTCGCCGACCCCGTCCGGCCCGGTCACCTATCACCCGCACGCCCGGCAGATCTCGTACGTGGCCGACGGCGACCGCACGGAGGACCTGAGCGCCGGCTCGTACACCGAACAGAGCCCGTACTGGCGCTACCTGACCGCGCTCGACGTGCTCAGCGACGAGGCCGCGGGCACCGTCGTCGTCCTCGGCGACTCCCTCACCGACGGCATAACCTCCACCGTGGGGGCCAACAGCCGCTGGACGGACGTCCTTTCGGAGCGGCTGCGCGCCGCGGCCGGATCCGCCGACACGCCCCGTTACAGCGTCGTCAACCAGGGCATCAGCGGGAACCAGGTCCTCGCTGCGGGGCTCGGCCGGCCGGCCGACAACCCCAGCGCCCTGAGCCGGTTCGGCCGCGACGTGCTCGACCGCCCGAACGTCAAGGCCGTCGTCATCGACCTCGGCGTCAACGACATCCTGCGCAACCCGAACCAGGTCGACCCGGCCACCGTGACCGACGGTCTGCGGACCCTGGTGCGGCAGGCCCACGCCCGCGGACTGCGGGTCGTCGGGGCCACGCTGATGCCCTTCCAGGGGCACCGCGGATACACCGACGCGCGGGAGGCCGTACGCCAGGCCGTCAACGCGGAGATCCGGGCCGGGAAGGTGTACGACGCCGTCGTCGACTTCGACGCGGCCCTGCGGGACCCGTACGACCAGCGCCGGCTGCGGACCGACTACGACTCGGGCGATCATCTGCACCCCAGCGACAAGGGGTTCCGGCGGATGGCCGAGGTGTTCGACCTGAAGGCGCTGAAGGGCGCGATTCCGGCGGAGCTGTGATCACCCCGGACCGACGGCCCCGCGGTCGCCCGGGAGTTCAGTAGTCGTCGTGCCGCCGCCGGCGGTCCTCGCGGCGCTCCCGGTGGCGGTCCCTGCGCTCCTCGTGGCGCATACGGCGTTCCTCATGACGCTCACGGCGTTCCTCGTGACGCTCGCGTATCAGGTCGTGGGCCTCGTCGAGCGCGTCGAACACATCGTCCAGATGGCCGCCCCGGGAGCCCTGCAGCTCCTTGCGGGCCTCCCGGCGCTCCAGCTTCTCCTGCCGGCGCTCCTCCTTCAGGCGCTGACGCTCGGCACGGGTGAGCTTGCGCTCCACGCCGACCCCGCCCCAGAACGCGAAGCCGGTGACGATCACCCGCGGCGCGCCGGGGTCGCCCGGCCGGCCCTCCTCGCGGTGGTCGAAGCCGCCCATGATGCCGATACCGCGGACCACGACCTCGACACCCGGCGGCACGATGACGTTCAACCCGCCCATCACCGCGACGCAGTTGACGACGACCTCACGGTCCGCGAAGTTCGCCTCGCGCAGGTCGATCTCGCCACCGCCCATGAAGGCGAAGGAGTTGAAGCGTTTGGGCATGGTCCAGCGGCCCTTGCGCTCGAAGCCGGACAGAACCGCCACGGCCCACGAGGACGAACCCTCGCCGCCGACGATCCGGGAACTCCAAATCCCGTCGTCCACGGGCTGCTTGACCATGGAGACGCGAGGCGCCGACGCCGCCCCCGGCAGATCGCGGGTGATCGGCGTCAACTCCCCGTAGGTACGGGCCGCGTACGTCGCCTCCAGCCGCTCCTCGAACTCCTCCATGTCGAGGCGGCCCTCCGCGAGGGCGTCCCTGAGCTGTTCGGCGACACGTTCACGATCGGCGTCGGAGGCACGCAGCTCCGGGAGTTCGTCGGTCATGGCAGCAGCCTACGAGCTCCCCCGCCCGCGGGCCATCCGCCCCACCCGTGCGGCAGCCCCGCTACGACACCGTTTTCCCGGCGTACATACGGCTGATGACGGCCTCGATGTCCGGCTCCCGTACCGAAAGGTCCACCAGCGGATATTCCGCCGCGATCCGCGCCACCAGCGGAGCGGCCGACGTCGCGGCGGGGAACGCCAGCCACTGGCGCGGCCCCTCCACCTTCACCACCCGCGCCGACTCCAGCTCGATCGGCGGCAGTTCCCGCTCCAGGTCCACGACCAGGGTCCGCTCGCTCTCCCCGACCTCGTGCAGCCCGCTCAGCGCGCCGTCGTACATCAGCCGCCCGTGGTCGATGACCATCACCCGGCGGCACAACTGCTCGATGTCGGTGAGGTCGTGCGTGGTGAGCAGGACCGTCGTGCCGCGTTCGGCGTTCAGATCCCGCAGGAACTCACGGACCCGCACCTTGCTCACCACGTCGAGCCCGATCGTCGGCTCGTCGAGGTAGAGCACCTCGGGATCGTGCAGCAGGGCCGCCGCGATGTCGCCGCGCATCCGCTGCCCCAGCGACAGCTGCCGCACCGGAACATCCAACAGGGCTCCCAGCTCGAGGAGTTCGACACAGCGGTCGAGGTTCTCCCGGAACCGGGCGTCCGGCACCCGGTACATCCGGTGCATGAGCCGGTAGGAGTCGATCAGCGGAAGGTCCCACCACAGCGTCGTCCGCTGCCCGAACACGACCCCGATCCGCCGGGCGACACGGGTGCGCTCGCGCGACGGGTCCAGTCCGGCGACCCGCAGCCGCCCGCCGGACGGGGTGAGGATGCCGGTGAGCATCTTGATCGTGGTCGACTTGCCGGCGCCGTTCGGCCCGATGTAGCCGACCATCTCACCGCGCTCCACGGTGAACGAGATCGAGTCGACGGCCCGCACCTGCCGCCGCTCGCTCCGCAGGAACCCCGTCTTCTTGCGCACGTCGAAGACCTTCTCGACCCCGTCGAGCTCGATGAACCCGGCTCCCGGACCCGGCTGCCCGCCCGGACCGGCCGATTCCCTGTCTGCGGCGATGGTCACGACCGTTCCCCTAACTTCCCGTACTCCGGTAGGCGCGCAGCCCCGCGCGCCAGGCGAGCCCGGCCAGCGCGCAGCACAGCGCCGCCACGACCGGTGGTGCGAACGCGACCCACTGCGGCAGGTCGATCGGATAGGGCCGCCCCAGCACGTACAGCGCGGGCAGCCAGTTGACGAAGGCGAGCGGGAGGACGAACGTCACCCCGCGCAGCATGTCCTTGGCGAACACGGTCGGCGGGTACTGCAGGAGCGTATTGCCGCCGTACGTGAAGGAGTTCTGCACCTCGGACGCGTCCTGCGCGACGAACTGGAACGCCCCGCCCGCCACGAACACCGCCGAGAAGATCGCCGCGCCGCTGAGCAGCATCACCGGCACGATCAGCACCTTGAGCGGCGTCCAGTGGATGTCGAGGACGACGAGGGCGTACCCGAGGACGAGAAGCCCCTGCGTGATCCGGCCGAGGCGGCGCAGCGCGAAACGGTCGGCGGCGACCTGCGCCAGCACCGGCGCCGGACGCACCAGCAGGGTGTCCAGTGTGCCGTCGCGCACCCGGCGCCCCAGCCGGTCCATCGAGCCGAGCGCGAGGTCCGCGAAACCGAACGCGGTACCCGACACCCCGTAGAGCAGGGCGACCTCGGGCAGGCTGTACCCGCCCAGCCGGTCGACCCGCGAGAACATCAGCAGGATCGCGACGAAGTCGAGCGCGGTCGCCGCGAAGTTCCCGAAGGCGGTCATCGCGAACGAGGCCCGGTAGGCCATCGTCGACCGGATCCACATCGCGGTGATCAGCCGGTAGGCGCGCAGCCCGTCCCGCAGCCGCTCGTACGGGCCCTGCCGCTCGAACGGCCGGAACTCCACCGCCCGCACCACCGCCGCACCGGCCTGCCCGGCCTCACCCCGCTCCGGCGCCGGTTCCCGCTCCCGCGCCGGACCCGCCACGACCCCCGTCCCCCGCTCCACCGGATCAGCCACCCTGCACCACCACCCTCCGTGTCGCCACCGACTGGACCAGCCGCCCGGCCGCCAGCAGGGCGACCGCCCAGCCGGCCTGCTGCGCGTACGTGCCCAGCGGATCCGCCGTGCCCAGCAGGACGTCCACGGGCGCCTGGATCAGCGACGACCACGGCAGCGCCCGTACGACCTCGCCGAGCGCGCCCGGAAAGACGTTCAGCGGCAGCAGCATCCCCGAGCAGAAGATCCCCGCGATGGACGTCAGCTGCGCCACTCCCGCACCGTCGAGCAGCCAGAACGCGGACAGCGCCACCAGGAACCGGATCGCGAACCCGACGACCACCCCGAGCGCGACCGCGAGGAGGAAGGCGAGCCAGGTCAGCGGATCCGAGGGCAGCGCCAGGTCGAAGACCAGCGCGCCGAACACGAGCGGCACCACACCGCGGCCCAGCAGATGGAACAGCGCCCGGCCCATGTCCTGGGCGAGCCACCACATCTGGAGGTCGGCCGGCCGGTACAGGTCGATCGCGATGTCACCCGTACGGATGCGCTCGATCAGTTCGTCCTCGAAGCCGCCGCCCATCATCGCGACCACCATCAGCAGCCCCTGGCTGAGCCACACGTAACTGAGCGCCTGTGCCTGGTCGTAGCCGCCGAGGTGCGGCTTGCTGTCCCACAGGGCGATGAACAGGTACGCCAGGATCAGCCCGAAGACGGTGTTGGTGAACACCCCGGCAGCGGTCGCGACCCGATAGGTGGCGTACCGCCGGAACCCGCTGCCCGCGACAGCCGCGTACAACCGCGCCGTGCCCACAACCCGTCCCTCTCCTCCGCGTTGAGCCAAAGCGCAGGAGCTTAATCCCGGCCCGGCGTGGGCCGCCAGGCATTTTCCGGCGCGACGCGTGCCGGGATCGGGGAACGGAACAGATGGTGCGAGAGTCTTCATACGGGGCGCATCAGATGTTAGAGGGCGTACGGTGACGTACGACGCGAAACGGGAGTCCGGCGAGCAGATGAGCGACGAGCCGCAGCAGCGCAGCCAGGGCTGGGCACCGAGGGAACCGGAAGCGGGCCCCCGCCCGGACCCGGCCCCCGCGGCGGGGCCGCGGACGGGCCGGCGGCCGGGGCCGGGAACAGGCGCGGGCGGACCGGGCGGACCGGGTGCGAAGCCGAACCGGCGGCAGGCCGCGAAGCAGAAGCGGAAACAGCGGACCGGTCTGCGCAGACTCCTCCCGACCTGGCGCATGGTCCTCGGCACGGTCCTCGGCACGGCACTGCTCCTGGTCGGCCTCTTCGCGCTCGGCTACTTCCTCGTCGAGATCCCCTCCGCGAACGCCGCCGCGGTCAAGCAGAGCAACGTCTTCCTGTACGCCGACGGCAGCCGGCTCGCCCGCGACGGCGACGTCAACCGCGAGAACGTCGCACTGGAACACATCTCCAAGGACGCCCAGCACGCCACCCTCGCCGCCGAGGACCGCGACTTCTACAGCGAGTCCGCCGTCGACCCCAAGGCGATGCTCCGCGCCGGCTGGAACACCGTCACCGGCAAGGGCAGACAGTCCGGTTCGACCATCACCCAGCAGTACGTCAAGAACTACTACCTGGGCCAGGAACAGACCGTCACCCGGAAGGTGAAGGAGTTCTTCATCGCCATCAAGCTCGACCGGGAGAAGAGCAAGGACGACATCCTGGAGGGCTACCTCAACACCAGCTACTACGGCCGCAACGCCTACGGCATCCAGGCCGCGGCCCAGGCCTACTACGGCGTGAACGCCAGGGACCTCACCGTCGGCCAGGGCGCCTACCTCGCCGCCCTGCTCAACGCCCCCAGCGAGTACGACGTGATCGCCCACCCCGAGAACAGGGCCGTGGCCCTCGCCCGCTGGAACTACGTCCTCGACGGCATGGTCAAACAGAAGTGGCTGACCCGGGCCGCACGCGACCGGGTCTCCTTCCCGGCACCCCGGCAGGCCAGGATCTCGGCGGGCCTGTCCGGCCAGCGCGGCTATCTCGTCCAGGCCGTGACCGCCTACCTGACCTCGAACGGCATCCTCGACGAGGACACCCTCACCCGCGGCGGCTACCGCATCACCACCACCCTCCAGAAGTCCAAGCAGGACGCCTTCGTCCAGGCCGTGAACGACCAGGTGATGGACCGGCTCGACAAGGAGAACCGCAAGGCCGACACCTACGTCCGCGCCGGCGGCGTCGCCATCGACCCCTCCAGCGGCAAGGTCCTCGCGATGTACGGCGGCATCGACTACACCAAGCAGTACGTCAACAACGCCACCCGCCGCGACTACCAGGTCGGCTCCACCTTCAAGCCGTTCGTCTTCGCCTCGGCCGTCCAGAACGGCGCACAGACCCAGGACGGCCGCACCATCACCCCGAACACCGTCTACGACGGCACCGACCAGCGGCCCGTACGGGGCTGGAACGGCACCACGTACGCACCCGAGAACGAGGACGGCGAATCGTACGGCGACATCTCCGTGCGCACCGCCACCGACAGGTCGGTCAACTCGGTCTACGCGCAGATGGCCGTCGACGTCGGCCCCACGAACGTGAAGAAGACCGCCGTGGCCCTCGGCCTGCCCGCCGACACCCCCGACCTGACCGCCTCCCCCTCCATCGCCCTCGGCCCGGCCACCGCCAGCGTCCTCGACATGGCGGAGGCCTACGCCACGCTCGCCAACCACGGCAGGCACGGCGCGTACACCCTCGTGGAGAAGATCACCAAGGACGGCTCCCAGGACGTGCGGCTGCCGGCCCAGGACGACGTCCGGACGGCCGACCGGCAGGCCGTGAGCCGCGAGGCCGCCGACACGACCACCTCCATGCTCCAGAGCGTCGTCGACGGCGGCACCGGGCAGGCCGCGCAGAACGCCGGCCGGCCCGCCGCGGGCAAGACCGGCACCGCCGAGGAGGACACCGCGGCGTGGTTCGCGGGCTACACCCCCGACCTCGCCACCGTCGTCGCCGTCATGGGCCAGGACCCCGACACCGGCGCCCACAAGTCCCTCTACGGCGCGCTCGGACAGTCCCGCATCAACGGCGGCGGCTACCCCGCGCAGATCTGGGCCCAGTTCACCCGCGACGCCCTGGAGGGAACCGAGGCGTCGGACTTCGACCTCGAACTCCAGCCGGGGGCCGAGGAGATGTACGAGCCCGACGACGAGACCGACGACCCGGACGCCACCGCCGGACAGGACGACGGCGGCACGGACGGCGACGAGGACACGGGCGGGGCGGGCGGCAGCGCACCGGCGTCGCCCGGCGGCCGGACCCCGGGCCAGAGCCACACCCCCGGCCGGACCGACGGCCACACCCCGGGCCACACCGCCGGCGGCACCGGCACCTCGGCCGGCACCACCGGTGGCACCCCCACGGACGGAGGCACCACCGGAACCGCCACGAGCGGCACCACGGCCGGCACCACGACCGGCGGAGGCCCCACGGACACCGGCACCACGGGCGCCACGGCGGGTCAGGGGCCCCTGAGCGGGCTCACGCCCCGCAGGGAGAGGCGCTGAGCGGGGCCGTCATGCCGGAGGCGGGGGTCAGATCCCCAGATCCTTGATGATCTTCGCCACGTGCCCGGTCGCCTTCACGTTGTACAGCGCCCGCTCGACCTTGCCCTCCTCGTCCACGACCACCGTGGAACGGATGACACCCACCACCGTCTTCCCGTACAGCTTCTTCTCACCGAAGGCCCCGTACGCCTCCAGGACCGTCTTGTCGGGGTCCCCGACCAAGGTGACCTTCAGCGACTCCTTCTCACGGAACTTCGCCAGCTTCTCGGGCTGGTCCGGGGAGACACCGATCACGTCGTAACCGGCGCCCGCCAGCAGCTCCAGGTTGTCCGTGAAGTCGCAGGCCTGCTTCGTGCAGCCGGGAGTCAGCGCGGCCGGGTAGAAGTAGACGATGACCTTGCGCCCCTTGTGGTCGGCGAGGGAGACCTCGTTGCCGTCGGCGTCGGGCAGGGTGAAGGCGGGGGCGGTGTCGCCGGGCTGCAGTCGCTCGCTCATCGGAACCTCACATGGCCGGTGGAATGGATACGGAACGAGCGTAATGGGGGGTGCCGAGGGGTGCGGTCCGGTACGAACTGACAGACTGTCCGAATCAGGGAGTCACTACACGACCACGGAGGCAGCGCGGTGTCGGATACGTCGAGAACGCCGGATACCAGGACTCCGGCGCAGATCGAGGCGGACATCAAGCACCGCCGCACAACCCTCGCCGACACGCTCGACGAGATCGGCGTACGGGTGCACCCGAAGACCATCGTCGGAGACGCCAGGGCGAAGGTCGCCTCGAACATCGACCACACCCTCGGGCGCGCCTACGTCGGCGTCAACCGCGTCGTGGGCGATGTGAAGGGCCAGTTCGTCTCGGAGGACGGCGCACCCCGGCTGGAGCGCATCGTGCCGGTGGCTCTGGTCGCGGCCGGACTCGTCGGGCTGCTCGTGATGGGGACGCGGCGGCGCAAGGGCTGACCCGCCCGCGTACGAAACGGGCCGGGACAGGTAGGTTCAGGACGTGAGCGCCAACCGTGAAACGCACAGCACCCATGACGACAAGCTGCCCATCCGGATGCTGCACGACCGCGTGCTGGTACGGCAGGACGCCGCCGAGGGCGAGCGGCGTTCCGGCGGGGGCATCCTGATCCCCGCGACGGCCGCCGTCGGCCGCCGTCTCGCCTGGGCCGACGTCGTCGCGGTCGGGCAGAACGTCCGTACGGTGGAGCCGGGCGACCGGGTCCTGTACGACCCCGAGGACCGGGCCGAGGTCGAGGTGCGCGGGATCGCGTACGTGCTGATGCGCGAGCGGGACCTGCACGCCGTGGCCGCGGACCGCTTCGAGGGGTCCGAGGACTCGACCGGCCTTTACTTGTAGGGCTTGTGCACCCGGAAGGGGCTGGTGACCATGGTCACCAGCCCCTTCCGCATTCCTTTGCTACGGTGGAAGGACCCCGACGAGACGCGCCGTACCGGGCCCGGCAAAGACGACGCAGCCCTGCCCGGCCGTCGTCTCCCGGAGGTACCCGTCATGGCCTGGATCCTGCTGATCATCGCCGGAATGCTCGAAGTCGGCTGGTCGATCGGAATGAAGTACACGGACGGATTCACCCGCCCGCTCCCGAGCGTCCTGACCGGCGCGGGAATCATCGCGAGCATGGTCCTCCTCTCCTACGCCGCCAAGTCGCTCCCCATCGGCACGGCGTACGGCGTCTGGGTCGGCATAGGCGCGGCCGGCGCAGCGATCCTCGGAATGACCCTCCTGGGCGAACCGGCGACAGCGGCCCGAATCTTCTTCATCTGCCTACTCCTGGCCTCGGTGGTGGGCTTGAAGGCCACATCGGGCCACTGACCCCTCACCACCCCCCTCACAGGGCGTAACCGTCCGATAAACGGTTCGTTAGCCCGTACGAGGTCACGAACGCGTGACCGGAGACGGAGGGGGTAATGCCGGCCAGTCCGTACACAAAGGAGCGCTTGGCAGAAGCGGCTCGGACGTCGCGAACACTGTCGGAGGCATTGACGAAACTCGATGTGGATCCGAAGAGTCCGACGCGGCGGTACCTGCAGGAGCGCATGAAGAGGCTGGGTGTGGACATTACGCACTTCGAGCGCGAAGGGGTGCGGTGGACGAGGGATGTTCTTACGGCGGCTGTTGCGGCCTCTACGAACATGTGCGAGGTGCTCCGCCATCTGGGGCTTGAGGTCGTCGGCGGGCACCACACGCACATCAGCCGCCGAGTCGAGGCGTACGGCATCGACACTTCGCATTTCCAGGTGCCGGACCAGCGCGGGACGATCAAACGACCTCGGACGGCGGAGAACTTGCTCGTCGAGCAGCCTGCTGGTCATGCTCGGCGCATTCCGAGTGGCCTGCTCAAACGGGCGATGACCAGCCTGGGCATGGCCGAGCGCTGCGCACACTGTGGCGTGGAGGCGGTCTGGCTGGGTCACCCGCTCCCCTTGGAGGTTGACCACATCGACGGCAATTGGCGCAACAACCGCATCGGGAATCTCCGCTTCCTGTGCCCCAACTGCCATTCTGCGACGGACAATTACCGAGGTCGCGCCAAGAGGCATGGCAGGGGAAACGCCTCATGAGCAGCGGGGTGCAGTACACCCGCGACCGGATGGCACAAGCCGCCGCTCAGTGCTCGAACATCGACGAGGTCATCGCCTTCTTCGGCACCCGGCCGTACGGGAATCTCCGTCGGCACCTCTATCGCCGCTTCGCGCACTTCGAGGTCGACATCTCGCACTTCCCCCGCATGGGCCGACGCGGAGCCCAGGGTCCCCCCAGCGAGGCCGAGTTGCGGCAGGTGGTCGCCCAGTCTCTTTCCATCGCAGGAGTGCTCCGGCTTCTGGGACGCCCGGACAACTCGCGACTGCGAGCGCTGATCACTCAATTGACCGCCGCTCACGGCATCGACACCTCACACTTCCTGGGGCAGGCGCATCAGCGGGGAAAGCCCGGCACGACACCGCTGAGGCGCCCGGAAGACCTGCTTGTCAAGCACAGCGGCAACCGCCGCACACGGACGGCGTTACTGCGGCGAGCACTCCGCGAAAGCGGCGTGCCAGAAGAGTGCGTCTCGTGCGGGACCGGCTCTGAATGGCTGGGGAGACCGATGACCCTGGAGGTCGATCACATCAACGGGGACTGGCGCGACGACCGGCGCGAGAATCTGCGGCTACTGTGCCCGAACTGCCACGCGGTCACCACCACCTGGTGCCGTGGGGGCCGGCGGCGAGCCTCGTAACAGGGATCGCACCACCGACAGCCGCCCAGTAAGGTAGGCGCGGTAACACGCGCCTGTACTCCAATTGGCAGAGAGACTGGTCCTAGGAACCAGCTGTTGTCGGTTCGAATCCGACCGGGCGCACCACAGTGAAGGCCCGGCTCAGCGTCTGTGAGCCGGGCCTTCGTGCGTGCGATGCCGACCAAGCCGAACTCAGCCCAGCAGCTCCCGTACCACCGGTACCAGGGCGCGGAACGCCTTGCCTCGGTGGCTGATCGTGTTCTTCTCCGCGGGGGTCAGTTCCGCGCAGGTTCGGGTGTCGCCCTCGGGCTGGAGGATGGGGTCGTAGCCGAAGCCGTTCGTGCCGGCGGGGGTGTGGCGGAGGGTGCCGAGCAGTTGGCCTTCCACCACGCGTTCCGTGCCGTCGGGCAGGGCCAGGGCCGCCGCGCACGCGAAGTGGGCGCCCCGGTGCGGGGTGTCGATGTCGCCGAGCTGGGCGAGGAGCAGGTCCAGGTTCGCCTGGTCGTCGCCGTGACGGCCGGCCCAGCGGGCGGAGAAGATGCCGGGTGCGCCGTTCAGGACGTCGACGCACAGGCCCGAGTCGTCGGCGACGGCGGGCAGTCCGGTCGCCTGCGCCAGCGCGTGGGCCTTCAGCAGGGCGTTCTCGGCGAAGGTGACGCCGGTTTCCTTGACGTCGGGGATGTCGGGGTAGGCGTCCGCGCCGACGAGGTCATGAGTGAGCCCTGCGTCGGCGAGGATCGCCTTCAACTCGGTGAGCTTTCCGGCGTTGCGGGTGGCGAGGATCAGGCGGGTCATGCCCGCCAGTATCGCCGAGTCCGGTCCGGGACCGGTTCCCGCCGACCCCGCAGCCCGCCCCGGGTCCCGGGGTCTACGGCGTGCAGACCTTTGTCAGTTCGCCTGCTGCGGCCGTGACAGGGGTGATGTCGGGGGTCGCGTCGCCGTTCTTGACGGCTGTGCGGACGTTCGCGACGGCCTTGTTCAGCTCGTCGACCGCCTTGTTGACGTCGGCGTTGTCGGTCTGGTCGCCGATCTTGTCGAGGTTGTTCTCGATGGCGTTGAGCGACGCGTCGGTCTGCGACGGGTCGTTCGCGGCGTTCTCGACGGCCTGCTGGAGGTCGGTGACGCTGTCGGCTATCGAGTCGGCGGTCTGCACGCAGTCGAGCGCCTTGCTGACGGCGTCGCAGCCGACTGCCGCCGGCAGGACGACGAGTGCGGCGACGACGGCGAGTGCGGCGGTACGACGACGATTGCGGTGGCGCGCGGCCATGGAACGGTCCCTCCCCGTGGGCGTGATGTGGTGCGGCCACACCGACCGCATCGCGCCGGTCCGCTGCGCGGTCGGCCCGATCCGCCCGAGGGGGCCGGCGGGCGCACGGCAGGACCGTACGCCCGTACCCATAAGAACGCTAAGGGTTAACCAGCGGTTGCCTGTGTGACCTCTTCGAGTACCGCGCGCTGGATGGCGGCGAGTTCGTCGCAGCCCGCGACGGCGAGGTCGAGCAGGGCGTTGAGTTCCTTGCGGTCGAAGGGTTCGGCCTCGGCGGTGCCCTGGACCTCGACGAAGCGGCCGTCCCCGGTGCACACGACGTTCATGTCGGTGTCGGCCTTGACGTCCTCCTCGTAGCGGAGGTCGAGGAGGGGGACGCCGCCGACGATGCCGACGGAGACCGCGGAGACCGTGCCGGTGAGCGGCTTGCGGCCGGGCTTGACGAGCTTCTTGCCCTGGGCCCAGGTGACGGCGTCGGCGAGGGCGACGTACGCGCCGGTGATGGCCGCGGTGCGGGTGCCACCGTCGGCCTGGAGGACGTCGCAGTCGAGGACGATCGTGTTCTCGCCGAGTGCCTTGTAGTCGATGACGGCGCGCAGCGAGCGGCCGATGAGGCGGCTGATCTCGTGGGTGCGGCCGCCGATCTTGCCGCGGACGGATTCGCGGTCGCCGCGGGTGTTGGTGGCGCGGGGCAGCATGGAGTATTCGGCGGTGACCCAGCCCTCGCCGCTGCCCTTGCGCCAGCGCGGGACGCCTTCGGTGACGGAGGCCGTGCAGAAGACCTTGGTGTCGCCGAAGGAGACGAGGACGGAGCCCTCGGCATGCTTGCTCCAGCCACGCTGGATGGTGATGGGGCGAAGCTGTTCGGGGGTGCGGCCGTCGATTCGAGACATGGTGTCGAGCCTATCCGCACAGGCGTGAGGGGCTGTCCGCCGGTGGCGGATTCAGCCCCTCATGGGTGAGCCGGTGCGGCTCCTGAAGCGGTGTGCGGCGCGTGTCGGCGGCCGGGTGGCTTCAGTGGGTCCCGGTGGTCACATCATGTCTTCGATCTCGCCGGCGATGGGGTCGGCGTCGGTGCCGATGACGACCTGGATGGCGGTGCCCATCTTGACGACGCCGTGGGCGCCGGCGGCCTTCAGGGCGGCCTCGTCGACGAGTGAGGCGTCGTGCACCTCGGTGCGCAGGCGGGTGATGCAGCCTTCGACCTCTTCGATGTTGTCGATGCCGCCGAGTCCGGCGACGATCTTCTCAGCCTTGGTGGCCATGTCCTACTCCCTGATCTGAACCGCTTTGTCGCAGTAACCCACAGTTGGCCCATCTTCGCGAGCGGTCATGTCGTAGGTGCCGAAGGATGGCGATCACGACAGAGCGACCCGTCGCAACTGGTCTACACCAGTGGGCGGGCAGTCGCCAAACCGGCCCGCCCGGAGGACGCCGATGAGTGCCGTAAGTGACGTATCGCCAGCGCGGGCCCGCTGGCACAAGGCTTTCCAGGGGCTCCAGAAGATGGGCCGCAGCCTGCAGCTGCCGATCGCGGTGCTGCCGGCGGCGGGCATCCTCAACCGGCTCGGCCAGCCGGACGTGTTCGGTGCGGACGGGCTCGGCTGGGACAACCTGTCCAAGGTGATCGGCGCGGCGGGCGGTGCCCTGCTGGACGGCAATCTCGGGCTGCCGATGCTGTTCTGCGTCGGCGTGGCCATCGGCATGGCGAAGAAGGCGGACGGCTCGACGGCGCTGGCGGCGGTCGTGGGCTTCCTCGTCTACTACAACGTGCTGCGGGCGTTCCCGGAGACCTGTCCGGGCGGGAGCACCAAGATCAAGCTGGGCTGCCAGCTGGAGGACAACTCGGTCGTCGAGTTCACGTACCAGAATCCCGGGGTGTTCGGCGGCATCGTCATCGGGCTGCTGTCGGCGTACTTCTGGCAGCGCTACCACCGTACGAAGCTGGTGGACTGGCTCGGCTTCTTCAACGGGCGGCGTCTGGTGCCGATCATCATGGCGTTCGTGTCCATCGCGTTCGCCTCGCTGTGCCTGTGGGTGTGGCCGCCGATCGGTGACGCGCTGGAGAACTTCAGCGACTGGCTGGTGGGGCTGGGGGCCTGGGGTTCGGGTGTGTTCGGCCTGGCCAACCGGGCGTTGCTGGTGATCGGTCTGCACCAGTTCCTGAACGTGCCCATCTGGTTCCAGTTCGGCAGTTACACCAAGCCCGACGGTCAGGTCGTGCACGGCGACATCAACATGTTCCTGGCGGGCGACCCGAACGCGGGGCAGTTCCTGACGGGCTTCTTCCCGATCATGATGTTCGCGCTGCCGGCGGCGGCGCTCGCGATGACGCACACCGCGAAGCCGCACCGGCGCAAGGAGGTGGGGGGTCTGATGCTGTCGGTGGCGCTGACGTCGTTCGTCACCGGGATCACCGAGCCGATCGAGTACTCGTTCCTGTTCATCGCGCCGCTGCTGTACGCGGTGCACGCGGTGCTGACCGGTGTGTCGATGGCGGTGAGCTGGGGGCTCGGTGTGCACGACGGCTTCAGCTTCTCCGCGGGTCTGATCGACTACGTCATCAACTGGAACCTGGCGACGAAGCCGTGGCTGATCATTCCGATCGGGCTGTGCTTCGCCGCGGTGTACTACGTGATCTTCCGGTTCGCGATCACGAAGTTCGATCTGAAGACTCCGGGGCGGGAGCCGGAGGAGGAGGTCGAGGACACCACGAAGGCATAGCACTCCGCGCCGACACCGGCCCGCCCCCGCGTTCCTCTTTCACGTCGAAGGCCCCCCGACCTGCCGGTCCGGGGGCCTTCGGCATGAACGGAACCAGTTATTCCCGTTATGGCCGAGGCCACAAAATTCGGACCTTCCTCATCCGGCCTTCACCATGCTAGAAACAGGTCTACACCACTGGTGGTGTAGACCACATGGTCGCTGCCGACCTCTGTCGTACCTTCCCGTCCCCCGGCAGCGCCCAGCGCATGGAGGAACTATGAGCACCGCCACCGTCTCGGCGGCACCCGCGAAGAAGCGGGGATCCGGCCTGTTCCAGGGCCTGCAGAAGGTCGGCCGCAGCCTGCAGCTGCCGATCGCCGTACTTCCGGCGGCGGGCATCCTGCTCCGCCTCGGCCAGCCGGACGTGTTCGGCAAGGACGGCCTCGGCTGGAACAAGGTCGCCTCCGTGTTCGCCACGGCCGGCGACGCGGTGTTCAGCAACCTGCCGTTGCTGTTCTGCGTCGGCATCGCCATCGGCTTCGCCAAGAAGGCCGACGGCTCCACGGCACTGGCCGCGCTGGTCGGCTTCCTGGTCTACAAGAACGTGCTGACCGCGTTCCCCATCACCGAGGCCAAGGTGACCAAGGGCGCGGACGTCGCCGCCACGTACAACGACCCGAAGGTCCTCGGCGGCATCGTCATGGGCCTGATAGCCGCCGTCACCTGGCAGCGGTTCCACCGCACCAAGCTGCCCGACTGGCTCGGCTTCTTCAACGGCCGTCGCCTGGTCCCGATCCTGATGGCCTTCATCGGTACCGCCGTCGGCGTCTTCTTCGGCCTGGTCTGGGAGCCCATCGGCGACGTCATCACCAACTTCGGTGAGTGGATGACCGGTCTCGGCGCCGTCGGCGCGGGCATCTTCGGTGCGATCAACCGCGCGCTTCTCCCGGTCGGCATGCACCAGTTCGTCAACACGGTGGCCTGGCAGGAGATCGGCTCCTACAAGGACGCGTCGGGTGCCCTGTGGCACGGCGACCTGCCCCGCTTCTTCCACGGCGACCCGACCGCCGGTCAGTTCATGACCGGTTTCTTCCCCATCATGATGTTCGCGCTGCCGGCCGCCGCCCTGGCGATCACGCACACCGCCCGCCCCGAGCGCCGCAAGGTCGTCGGCGGCATGATGATGTCCCTCGCGCTCACCTCGTTCGTCACGGGCATCACCGAGCCGATCGAGTTCGCGTTCATGTTCATCGCGCCGGTCCTGTACGTGATCCACGCCGTCCTGACCGCCCTGTCGATGGCCGTCACCTGGGCCCTGGGCGTGCACCACGGCTTCAGCTTCTCGGCCGGCGCGATCGACTACGTCCTGAACTGGAACCTGGCCACCAAGCCCTGGCTGATCATCCCGATCGGCCTGGTGTTCGCAGCGATCTACTACGTGGTCTTCCGCTTCGCGATCGTCAAGTTCAACCTCGCCACCCCGGGCCGTGAGCCCGAGGAGGAGATCGAGGACCTCACCAAGGCGTGAGCCGTCCCGCTACGGCCGAAGGCCCCCGGAACCGTCTGGTTCCGGGGGCCTTCGCGCACGCGTTGGACGTCAGATCTCGTACATGGCCCCCGGAACCGCCAGGTCCACCGGGCCGGGGTACGCCGCGCGGGCGTCCGTCAGGTTGGTGGCGGCGTCCGTCCACGGGGGGATGTGGGTGAGGACGAGGCGGCGGGCGCCCGCCCGGGCCGCGGTCTCGCCGGCCTCCAGGCCGTTGAGGTGGAGGCCGGGGATGTTCTCCTTGCCGTGGGTGAACGCGGCCTCGCACAGGAACAGGTCCGTGTCGCGGGCGAGTTCGTCCAGGGTCCCGGTCACTCCGGTGTCGCCGGAGTACGTCAACGACCGTCCGCCGTGCTCCACCCGGATGCCGTACGCCTCCACCGGGTGCGCCACCCGTTCGGTGTGCACGGTGAAGGGGCCGATCTCGAACGTGGACGGCTTGACCGTGTGGAAGTCGAAGACCTCGCTCATGGAGGAGGCGGTCGGGGTGTCGGCGTAGGCCGTGGTGAGGCGGTGCTCGGTGCCCTCGGGGCCGTAGACCGGGAGCGGGGCGCAGCGGCCGCCGTCGTGCCGGTAGTAGCGCGCGACGAAGTAGGCGCACATGTCGATGCAGTGGTCGGCGTGCAGATGGCTCAGGAAGATCGCGTCGAGGTCGTAGAGACCGCAGTGGCGCTGCAGCTCGCCCAGGGCACCGTTGCCCATGTCGAGAAGCAGCCGGAAGCCGTCGGCCTCGACGAGGTAGCTCGAGCAGGCCGATTCCGCGGACGGGAACGACCCCGAGCAGCCGACGACGGTGAGCTTCATAAAGCAGAAACCTCCGCTGGCGGGTGACTACTGGAAAGGGGGAGGACGGGGGTCGTGCGGTCCGTCGAGCGTAAGGCGCAAAAGGGTTGGTCGCTCCTCCGCCAGGGGCTGTTGTGGGCGAACTCACCTGTGCTGTCACCGGTTCGGATGGACGTGAGGGGTGGCGTTTGGATCAGTTCGCACACCCCTCCCCCGGCGGCGGGTGTCGTCGCAGGGCGGGCGGGGGCGCGAGAGCGCCGGTACCTTCTTTGCTGTGGACACGTCCTGGTGGCTCGCGTTGGCGGCGGTGGTTCTGCTCGCGCTGGTCGCGACGCTGGTGGACGGCTGGGGGCGCCGCGGGCGCCGGCCGGCCGGGCGGACGCGTCCGCCGGGCCGGGGGCCTCGCCGGGGCGGGACGCGGCGCGGCGGGCCGCTGCCGCGGGCGGCGGAGATCTGGTGGGCGAACGTCCCCTACGAGGACGGGCCGGGGGCCAAGGACCGGCCGTGTCTGGTGCTGGTGGTGCGCGGCAAGCGGGTGACCGTCGCGAAGATCACCAGCAAGTACCACGACGAGCGGCCCGGGGTGATCCCGCTGCCTCCGGGTGCCGTGGGGGATGCCCAGGGGCGGCCGAGTTTCCTGGAGACGGACGAACTGCGGGAGGTGCCGGTGGGCGACTTCCGGCGCCGGGTGGGCGTGGTCGACCCGGTCCTGTGGGACCAGGTCCGCTATCTGGCGAGCTGAGCCACTCCGGCGGCCGCGCGGAAACGGCGAACGGCTCGCGAAACGGCAGACCCCTCGCGGAACGGCGAACGCCTTGCAGAACGGCGAGCCTCACGGAGCAGCGAGCACTTCGCGGAACAGTGATCGGGCACCTCGCGGAACAGCAAACGCCTCGCAGAACAGCGGGCACCTCGCGAAACAGCGAACGCCTTACGGAACAGCGGGCACCTCACGGAACAGCGAACGCCTTACGGAACGGCAAGCACCCTGTGGACGGCAAGCGTCTCGCGGAAACGGCGAGGGGCGCGGGAACCGTCGGCCGGTTCGCGCGCCCCTCGGTGAATCCGGTCCGTGGCTACGCCCAGAGCTGGCCCTGCAGTGTCTCGATGGCCTCTTCCGTCGTCGCCGCCGTGTAGACGCCCGTCGACAGGTACTTCCAGCCGCCGTCCGCGACCACGAAGGCGATGTCGGCCGGCTCTCCGGCCTTGACGGCCTTGTTGCCGACGCCGATCGCGGCGTGCAGCGCTGCTCCGGTGGAGACGCCGGCGAAGATGCCCTCCTGCTGGAGGAGTTCCCGGGTGCGGGTGACCGCGTCGGCCGAGCCGACGGAGAAGCGGGTGGTGAGGACGGAGGCGTCGTACAGCTCCGGTACGAAGCCCTCGTCCAGGTTCCTGAGGCCGTAGACCAGGTCGTCGTAGCGCGGCTCCGCGGCGACGATCTTGACGCCCGGCTTGTGCTCGCGCAGGTAGCGGCCGACGCCCATGAGGGTGCCGGTGGTGCCGAGGCCCGCCACGAAGTGGGTGATGGACGGGAGGTCGGCGAGGATCTCCGGGCCCGTCGTGGCGTAGTGGGAGCCGGCGTTGTCCGGGTTGCCGTACTGGTAGAGCATCACCCAGTCCGGGTGCTCGGCGGAGAGTTCCTTGGCGACGCGCACGGCGGTGTTGGAGCCGCCGGCGGCCGGGCTGGGGATGATCTCCGCTCCCCACATGCCGAGCAGGTCACGGCGTTCCTGCGAGGTGTTCTCGGGCATCACGCAGACCATGCGGTAGCCCTTGAGCTTCGCCGCCATGGCCAGGGAGATGCCGGTGTTGCCGCTGGTGGGCTCCAGGATCGTGCAGCCCGGCGTCAGACGGCCGTCCTTCTCCGCCTGCTCGATCATGTGGAGGGCCGGCCGGTCCTTGACGGAACCGGTCGGGTTGCGGTCCTCCAGCTTCGCCCAGATACGGACGTCCGCGGACGGCGACAGCCGCGGCAGGCGCACCAGAGGGGTGTTGCCCACCGCGGCGAGCGGGGAGTCGTAGCGCATCGAGACCCGTGTCCGATCAGGCCATGCCGCCGGCGACGGCCGGCAGGATGGTGACGTTGTCGCCGTCGGTCAGCTTGGTGTTGATGCCGTCGAGGAAGCGGACGTCCTCGTCGTTGAGGTAGACGTTGACGAAGCGGCGCAGCTCGCCGCCGTCCACGATCCGGGCCCGGATGCCCGCGTGACGGGTGTCGAGGTCGGTGAACAGCTCGGCAAGGGTCGCCCCGCCGCCCTCGACGGCCTTCTCGCCGTTCGTGTAGGTGCGGAGGATGGTGGGGATGCGGACCTCGATGGCCATGGTTGCGGGCTCCTGTCGGAAGAAAGTCGGCTCGGACGACGCGCGGCATGGCAGCGCGGGCAGGACTAGGGGTACGCCGGTTGCGGGGCCGCGGCTCTCCGGCCGTACGGCGGCAGGTCAGTGCGTACAGATGGCGCTCTGCAGCCTGCAGAGGTCGACGTGCAGGCGCGCCACGAGCAGCATGCCCGGCGTCTTGTCGCTCACGTCGTTCAGAACCATGGGCTCATCGTATCGATTCCCGGTACCGGCCCCGGAGTGTGATCTCGCATTCCGGACGCTTTTGGGTCGAGGCGTGAGATCAGTAGCTCTCCACGACCTTGACCTCCTCCTCCGTGACCTCGCCGTCCACGATCCGGTAGGAGCGGAACTGGAACGGGCCGGCGTCGTCGGTGTCCGCGGTGGAGACCAGGACGTAGTGCGCGCCGGGCTCGTTGGCGTAGGCGAGGTCGGTGCGGGAGGGGTAGGCCTCGGTCGCGGTGTGCGAGTGGTAGATGACGACGGGCTCCTCGTCGCGGTCGTCCATCTCGCGGTAGAGCTTGAGCAGGTCGCCGGAGTCGAACTCGTAGAACGTGGGCGAGCGGGCCGCGTTGAGCATGGGGATGAAGCGCTCGGGGCGGCCGGTGCCGGCGGGGCCCGCGACGACGCCGCACGCCTCGTCGGGGTGGTCCTGGCGCGCGTGGGCGACGATCTGGTCGAACAGGGCCTCGGTGATGGTCAGCATGCTGGTCAGGATAGACAGAAGGGCCGTCCCGTACCGAGGCGTGGTACGGGACGGCCCGTATGCCGGACGTCCTGAGCGGTGGCCCGGGTGGGCCGGGCGTCCGTGGTGGCGGTCAGCCGATCTTCTCGAGCTCCGGCTCGCGGCGTTCGGTGACCTGGGGGTTGCGCGCCTTGAGGATCGCCCAGCCGGCGGCCAGGACGGCGGCCCAGACGGCCATGACGTACAGGGAGATGCGGGAGTCGGCGTCGTAGGCGATCAGGCCGGTGACGAAGAGGAGGAACGCGACCGCGACGTAGCTGCACTTCGCGCCGCCGGGAGCGGGGAAGGACGAGGCCGGCAGCCGGCCGGCGTCGACCGCGCGGCGGTAGAGGATGTGGCTGACGAGGATCATCAGCCAGGTCCAGATGCCGGCGCCGGTGGCGATCGAGGTGACGTAGCCGAACGCCTTCTCCGGGACGACGTAGTTCAGGACGACGCCGATGCCCATGAAGAGGACGGAGACCGTGATGCCGAGGGCCGGGGTCTTCGTGGCGGACAGCTTGCTGAAGGCGGTCGGGGCCTCACCGTTGTCGGCGAGGTTCCGCAGCATGCGGCCCGTGGAGTACATGCCCGAGTTGCAGGAGGACAGGGCGGCGGTGAGCACCACGAAGTTGACGATGCCGGCGCCGGCCGGGATGCCGATCACGGCGAACGCCTTCACGAAGGGGCTGACCCCCGGCACGAACTCGGTCCACTTCACGACGCAGAGGATGACCGTGAGGGCGCCGACGTAGAAGAGGGCGATGCGCCACGGGAGGGTGTTGATGGCCTTCGGGAGGGTCTTCTCGGGGTTCTCTGACTCGCCCGCGGTGACGCCGACGAGCTCGACGGCGAGGTAGGCGAACATGACGCCCTGGAGGGTCATCAGGGACGAGCCGATGCCGTTGGGGAAGAAGCCGTCGAACTGCCAGAGGTTGCTGACGGAGGCGGTGTCACCGGCGGAGCTGAAGCCGAAGGTCAGGACGCCGATACCGATGACGATCATGCCGATCAGGGCGGTGACCTTGACCATCGAGGCCCAGAACTCGATCTCGCCGAAGACCTTCACCGAGATCAGGTTGGCCACGAAGAGGACGACCAGGAAGACCAGCGCCGACACCCATTGGTGGATCGACGGGAACCAGTAGTGGATGTAGATGGCGGCGGCCGTGAGCTCGGCCATGCCGGTGACCACCCACATCAGCCAGTACGTCCAGGCCGTGAAGTAGCCGAAGAACGGGCCGAGGAACTCGCGGGAGTACTCCGCGAAGGAGCCCGAGACGGGGCGGTAGAGCAGGAGCTCGCCGAGCGCCCGCATGATGAAGAAGATGATCACGCCCGCGAGGGCGTACATCACGATGAGGCTGGGGCCGGCCTTGGCGATGTTCGCCCCGGCGTTGAGGAAGAGGCCGACGCCGATGGCGCCGCCGATCGCGATCATCTGGACCTGACGGCTGCCGAGCCCGCGCTCGTACCCCTCTTCGGGGGCGTCGCCGCCCACGGCCTCACTGCCGTCGTACTGCTTGCCGACCTGCGATGAGGTCATGTCTGGTGCGCCTTTCTCCATACCGGAACGAGCCAGTACCTCGGCTTCGCATCGGCTTCCGATCCCCCCGGACAGGTGGAGCTTGTGCCTGGCCGGCGATCCGCCGGCTCGGTGGCGCACCCGGCGGGACGTGGGTGGTGTCCTGCCGGGCGGTCGTGAAGATTTATCACGGCGGCGGCGTTGATCGGTTGAGGCTGATGTCGCGCAGACCACAGGAAGAACCGGACAAAACGTCGAACCGCGCCCCAAAGGGCGCGGTTACGGTGACGTGATCGTTATTCGGATTTGAGCGTCCTCTGAGCGAACACTCAGGCCGGCGTGCCCTGCGACATACCGATATGGATCAGGACATAAGGGTGGCGACCAGGGTCTCCTGGAGACCGCCGAGCCAGAGATAGGCCATCACCATCGGCTTGCGCGGGTCCTCGTCGGGGAGGCGGTAGAGGAGTTCGGTGTCCTCCTCGTCCACGACGTCGAGCCGCGAACCGATGGCGAGCCGCAGGTCGTTCAGGGCGCGCAGCCACTGCTCGGACTCCGCGGCGGTCAGTTCCAGGACCGCTCCGCCGTCGCCGCCGGGCGTCAGCGCGTCCAGCGAGCGGACCACCGCGAGGGCGTTCTCGCGCTTGCCCGCGCGCAGGTCGTTCTCGGTGAAGCGGCGGAACTCCGAGGAGTGGGCCCGCTGCTCCTCGGCCTGCTCGGGCGTGCCGGCCTCGACGCCGGGGCCGCTGTAGGCGTCGGGGAACAGGCGCTTGAGCACCGGGTCGCTCGGCGGCTCGCTCGGGCCCTCGGCGAACAGCTCGGCCAGCGGGTCGGCGGAGGCGTTCTCGGCGGGGCCGGGACCGATGAGCTCCAGGAGCTGGACGGCGAGGGAGCGGATGATGGAGATCTCGACCTCGTCGAGCGCGACGGCCGCGCCGCCGCCGGGGAGCGGTTCGAATTGTCCGGGCATGGAGTGAGTTCGCTACTTCCGGTCCTGCGGGCGGTCGGTTGACAGGGGGCCGGCTACTTCCGGTCCTGCTGAAGGGTGGCCCACAGACCGTAGCCGTGCATGGCCTGCACGTCGCGCTCCATCTCCTCGCGCGTGCCGCTGGAGACGACGGCCCGGCCCTTGTGGTGGACGTCCATCATCAGCTTGGTGGCCTTGTCCTTGGAGTAGCCGAAGTACGTCTGGAAGACATACGTCACGTAGCTCATGAGGTTGACCGGGTCGTTGTGGACGATCGTGACCCAGGGGACGTCCGGCTCGGGTACGGCGAAGACCTCCTCCGCCGACTCGGTCTTCTCGATCTCTAGAGGTGCGGGAGCCGTCACATCGCCCATGCTCCCACCCCAGGGGGGCAGCCGCATAAACGACCTCGGGAACCGGGGTTCGGACGCCCCGGGAAACTCCGCCCCCGACAGAAATCGTCAGACTGACGAAATGGGGGTACGATCCCTGCCATGAACACAGCGGACCTTGGGCTGCCGGTGGCTGTTCCCTCTACGGCGCTCTTCACTGACCAGTACGAGCTGACGATGCTGCAGGCCGCGCTCGCGGCCGGGACCGCCGAGCGGCGCTCGGTCTTCGAGGTCTTCACCCGGCGGCTGCCCGAAAGCCGGCGCTACGGAGTCGTCGCCGGCACCGGACGCGTCCTGGACGCCGTCGAGAACTTCCGGTTCGACCCGGACGTCATCGGGTTCCTGCGTGAGCGCGGGATCGTGGACGAGCCGACGCTGGAGTGGCTCGCCTCCTACCGCTTCGGCGGGGGCATCTGGGGCTACCCCGAGGGCGAGGCGTACTTCCCCGGCTCGCCCCTCCTGCGGGTCGAGGGCAGCTTCGCCGAGTGCGTGCTCCTGGAGACGGTGATCCTCTCGATCCTCAACCACGACTCCGCCATCGCGGCGGCCGCATCGCGCATGTCCTCCGCCGCCGGCACCCGGCCGCTGATCGAGATGGGCGCCCGGCGCACCCACGAGCTGGCCGCGGTGGCCGCCTCGCGCGCCGCGTACGTCGGCGGGTTCACCAGCACCTCCGACCTGGCCGCCGGTTTCCGCTACGGCATCCCGACCGTGGGCACCTCCGCGCACGCCTTCACCCTGCTGCACGACAAGGAGCGGGACGCCTTCCGGGCCCAGGTGGACTCGCTGGGCCGCGGCACCACCCTGCTCGTGGACACCTACGACGTCGCCGAGGCCGTCCGCACGGCCGTCGAGGTCGCCGGGACCGGCCTCGGCGCGGTGCGCATCGACTCCGGTGACCTGCTGCTCGTCGCCCACCGGGTGCGCCGGCAGCTCGACGAGCTGGGCGCGACCGAGACGAAGATCGTCGTGACCTCCGACCTCGACGAGTACGCCATCGCCTCGCTCGCCGCGGCACCCGTGGACGCGTACGGCGTCGGCACCCAGCTCGTGACGGGATCCGGCCATCCGACGTGCTCGATGGTCTACAAACTGGTCGCCCGAGCGGAGTCGGCCGACCCGGAGGCGCCTCTGGAGCCGGTGGCGAAGAAGTCCACGGGCGGCAAGACCTCGATCGGCGGCCGCAAGTGGGCCGCGCGGCGCCTGGACGGGCAGGGGGTCGCGGAGGCCGAGGTGATCGGCGTCGGACCCGTGCCCGCCGAGCTGGCCGACCGGCAGCTCCTGGTCCAGCTGGTCAAGGGCGGACAGGTCCTGTTCCGCGAGCCGCTCGACGTCGTGCGCGACCGGCACGCCGCGGCCCGCGCCCGGCTGCCGCTGTCGGCCACCCAGCTCTCGCGGGGCGAGCCCGTGATCCCCACCGAATACATCTGAGACGCCCGGGACGGGTGGTGCGGTCGTGACCGGGGTGGCACCGCGCATGAACCCTCGGTGAGCGGGAATGCAACGGCAGCGTGCCCGTGCGGGCCGCGGAAGCCGAATGCCCCCTCCCGCACCACCCCGGAATTCTCTAGGCTCGGAAGTTCAACGGCCGGGCCCGCACCCTTGTCTGCCGCCCCCCATAGCCGAAGGACTCAGCCCATGCGCCGCGCCTTGATCGTCGTAGACGTGCAGAACGACTTCTGCGAGGGAGGCAGCCTCGCCGTGGCCGGCGGCGCCGACGTGGCCGCCGCCGTCACGGAGCTGATCGGGCAGGCCCCCGCCGGCTACCGGCACGTGGTCGCCACCCGCGACCTGCACATCGCTCCCGGGGGCCACTTCGCCGACAACCCCGACTACGTGCACTCCTGGCCCGCGCACTGCGTGGCGGGCACCGAGGGAGTGGGCTTCCACCCGAACTTCGCCCCGGCCGTCGCCTCCGGCGCGATCGACGCGGTCTTCGACAAGGGCGCGTACGCGGCCGCGTACAGCGGCTTCGAGGGCGCCGACGAGAACGGGCTGCCGCTGGGCGACTGGCTGCGCGCCCGCGGGATCGGCGAGGTGGACGTGGTCGGCATCGCGACCGACCACTGCGTGAAGGCCACCGCCCTGGACGCGGTACGGCAGGGCTTCCGCACGACCGTCCTGCTGGACCTGACGGCCGGAGTGGCGGAGGAGACGACCGAGCGGGCGCTGGAGGAGATGCGCACCGCCGGAGTCGAACTCACGGGCAAGCCGGTGGTCTGAACCCGGCCTGTGCTCTGAGCGTGGCCGGTGGCCTGAACCCAGCCGGTGCCCTGAGCCGGGCCGGTGGTCTGAACCCGGCCGGTGCCCTGAGCGGGGCCGATGCCCTGAGCCGGGCCGGTGGTCTGGACCCGGCCGATGCTCTGAGCGGGGCCGGTGCCCTGAGCGGGGCCGGTGGTCTGGACACGGCCGGTGCCCTGAGCGGGGCCGGCGCCCAGAGCGGGGCCGGTGGTCTGAACCCGGCCGATGCTCTGAGCGGGGCCGGTGCCCTGAGCGGGGCCGTCGGCTTGAGCCTGAGCTCGCCCCACGCGGGCCGCCGTGGCGCGGGGCCCGGCCGTCCGTGGTCCGGACCCGTCACGGAGTGGGCAGCGTGATGCGACGGAGCGTGTCCTGGTCGGCGTCCACCGAATCCGCCCCATCCACCGCATCCACCGCGTCCGCGCAGGTCACGGCTGGGGTGCCGGGCGTCTGAGCAGGGTCCTGACCGGGTGCCACAGCTCCTGGGTGAGCTCGGTGCAGCCGCTCTCGGGAGCCGTGCGCCATATGAGCCCGTCCGGGTGGTGCAGGACCGCCGTGATCTCGTCGGGGGTCGGCGGGGCCGTGTTGCCCCGCAGGTAGACGGCACGCAGGCCGAGGTTGCGCAGCCTGGTCAGGGCGCGGGCGCGGTTCGGCGCGACGACCAGGAAACGCACGCAGCCGCCCGCCGGACCTGCCGGGCTGGGCAGGTTCAGCGCCACGACGACGCTGCCGTTCGGCAGTCTGCAGAAGCCTCCTGCGGCCATGCGGTCACACCCCCGTGCGAGTCGGTTCAGATGTCGGTGTCAATAAGCCAGGCACAGGAGGCACCTAAACACGATCGGCGGCAACCCGCCAGGGGTTGCCGCCGATACGCTTCTGACCTGCAGAAATGCTGCTACTTCACCGCGGGGCCGACCTTGAGGGAGATCGTCGAGCCGTCCTTGGCCTGCTTGACGATCTCGATCTTGGTGTTGGTGTCAGTGACCTTGACACCGCCGGTCGGGTTCCGGTTGTCGTAGTAGTCGCTGGTGTGGTCGTTGAAGACCGACACCCCCTTCGACGACGGAATCTTCGTGGCGACGTCCGCGCTGTGCAGCGTGATACCGCTCGTGCGGTAGAGGCTGAACGGCGAGTCGTAGGCCTGGATGCGGTTGCGCATCAGCGTGCCGTTGTCCCACCACAGCGCCTTCGAGTGCGAGTCGACCGGAAGCGCGAGGCCGACACCCGGGTGCTGGCTGGTGTTGTTGTCCGCCTGCGAGGTGTCCCACTTCCAGATCAACAGGCCGGTCTGGTACGGGTAGTGCTCCACCCAGTCCGGACGGGTCGTCGAGAAGCCGAAGTTGTACGGGCCGACCTTGAGGGTCTTGTCGTACGACACGTACTGGCGGTTCTCCGCGAGGTAGTACTGCGCGTAGTCCTTGGTGAACGAGGCGCCGATGCGGGAGAAGCCGGCGGCGGTCCAAGCGGCGTCGGCCGACTCGGCGTTGTCCGAGAAGAGCGCGGTGCCGTCGGCGGTGACGCTGATCTCGTCGGCCGCGAAGCCCTTGAGTGCCACGCCGCCGTCGCTCTGGTAGCGGAAGCGGAGGTCGATCTTCTTGCCCGCGTAGGCGTCGAGCGGGAACACGAGCTTCTTGTACGCGTCGACCGTGCCGGTGAGGGCGGGCTTGTCGCTGCCGTCACGCGGGATGGCGGCGCCGTCCACCGTGCCGTCCAGGGCGGTCCAGTTGGCGCCGCCGTCGGTCGAGACCTCGGTGTAGAGGTAGTCGTAGTTCGCCTCGATGTCGTACCAGCCGTCGAGGGTCAGCTTCGCCGACGACTTGCCCGTGAGGTCCACGGACCGGGTCAGCGTGTTCTTCAGGTTGTCACCGCTGCCGCTCCACCACTGGGACGAGCCCTGCGCGGGGTTGACGACCGTGGTCGTGACCGCCTTGTCCGGCAGCGAGACGACGAGCGCCTGCTTGTCGAACGTGTTGTACTCGGCGACGCCCAGCTTGTGCGTGGACTGCTTGCCGGCCTTGGCGGTGTCGTAGTTCAGCCAGCCGAGCTGGAGCTTGTCCCAGGCGTTGAAGTCGCCGGGGAGGTCACCGATGGACTGCTTGCCGGTGCCGAGCCACGAACCCGAGGACATCAAGGTCCAGAAACCGGTGGAGTTGTCGCCGCCGGCGGTGTCGTAGTGGTCCGGCAGACCGAGGTCGTGGCCGTACTCGTGGGCGAAGACGCCGAGTCCGCCGTTCTCCGGCTGGATGGTGTAGTCGCCGACCCAGATGCCGGTGTCGCCGACCTGCGCGCCGCCGAGCTTGTTGTCGGCGGGACCCGTGGCGCCCGCGTCGGTGCCGAAGGCGTACCAGCGGTGGGCCCAGATCGCGTCGGTGCCCTGGACGCCGCCGCCCGCGGACTCGTCCTCACCGGCGTGCACGATCTGGAAGTGGTCGATGTAGCCGTCGGGCTCGTTGAAGTTGCCGTCGCCGTCGAAGTCGTAGCGGTCCCACTGGTCGAACTTCGCCAGGTCCGCCTTGATGGCCGCGTCGGTCTTGCCGGCCGCCTTCTGCTGGGCGACCCAGGCGGTGACGCCGTCGCTGACGACGTTCCACACGCTCGGGCAGTTCGTGCTGCCGCAGACGTTGTTGCCGTAACGGGCCTCGTTGTACGGGACCTTGACCCAGTCGGCGACCTCGCCGTCCACCGAGTAGCGGCCCGAGGACTGCGTCTCGTAGAACTTCTTCATCGACTCGACGTTCTTGCCGGTGCCGAAGTAGAGGTTCTGGAAGTGCTTCTGGTTGTAGTCCGCCTGCCAGGCCGTGCTGTTGTCCTTCTTGCGGTCCGGCGCGGCGATCTTGTTGTGCAAGGGTCCGGCGGTGCCACCGAACTTGGGGTCCGTCTTGTCGCCGAACTCCACCAGGATCGTGAAGATCTTGTCGGTCTTCTCGCGGCCGAGTTCGACGTACTTGCTGTCGCCCTTCTTGCTCTTGAGCTGGACGACCTGCGAGCCGTTGCGCTTCTGCACCTTGGCGTCGCCGGATATGACCTGGTTCAGCGCCTCCTGGCGCTGGGCGTCCTGGGTCTTGCTCAGCGGTCCGTCGAGGTCGTGGTCGACCGTGTTCTTGACCGGCTGGGGGTCGTGGCGGTCCACGACGGGTGACGATGAGGCCGAGTCGGCCTGCGCCACGGCGTACGTCGAGAACGTGGCGGTGGCCGCCGCGAGGGCGACGCCCACCGCAGCTGCTCTGAACGTCCATGGTCTGTTGGTCACTTGATGTCCTCCCCCGCGCACGTTCGCGCGGAGGGGGTTCCGGGTCATGGAGGTCCGCGCGCGTCTACGCGATTCAAGTGACGACATTTGACCGGAGTTACGAAAGAAAAAACAGATCTTGACTTGAACCTGGCAAGTGCATTATGCGGAGCCCCCGTTCGCTATCCGGACGACCCGCGAGCCCCCCAACAGGCGCGCTTTCAAGCCCTCTTGGCGGCCACGATGAATCCGTGCGCCCCCTGTGCACCGGCACCGTGGGTAAGGTCACGCTTACCGGACGTTCCACTCGGGCATGCAGGCGAATAGAGTCGATTGGCGGACGTCGGAAGCCGGCGGACAGCCACGTCGACACCGTTGTCCCACCCCGACATCCATCCGCACTCCCCCATCGCGAGAGGCACCGGGGGGAGAACCCCCATCCGAGGACACGATTGCCATGCCTCGTCCGACCGCCGCACAGCTCGCCTACGGTTCCTGCACCGTGATCTTCTCCACACTCGCCATGCTGCTGCTGTCACAGACGAGTTCGAGTCTGGGGATCGTGCTGATCACCCTCTCGGCGCTCGCTCTCGGACTGCTGGTGGCCATGACGGTCCCGCTGCCGAAGCCCGCGCCGGCCACCTCGGCCGTCGTCCACCGGCGAGTACCCGCGCAGCGCGAGACCGCGTCCGTGTCCGCCTCCGCGTCCTCCGCGCCCGAGCCCGTGCGCGAACCCGCGGGGCCCTGAAGCCGCGTACGCGCCGGTACCCCGGCCGCCCGCGACCTCGTACCGGAAGGGCGGGTCCGTGACCACGGACCCGCCCTTCCGGTGTGCGCACGTCACCGGCGGGCCTCAGCCGGTGTCGACCACCACCGTCTTGGCCGCCTTGTCGTGCAGGCCCTGCTTGTAGGGCTTGTCGAAGAAGCTCCAGCCGCCCGCGATCGCCGTCCAGATGCAGGCGCAGCAGAACGCGAACGGGATCCACAGCACCAGGGCGCGGACCAGGGAGGTCTGCACCGAGGGCGTGGAGCCGTTGTCGAGGTTGGCGACCCGGTGGTTGAACAGCCGCTTGCCGAGGGTCTGGCCCGTCTTGCTGATCATCACGGTGTCGTACGTCACGTAGAGCACGGCGGCCACCAGGGACTGCCCGAGCGACTTGCTGTACTCGATCTTGTTCGAGTCCACGTCGTACTCGGTGACCCCGAACGCCCAGGACAGCAGCCACACCACGATGCCCACCAGGATCATGTCCAGGATCCTGGCCAGCACCCGCTTGCCGCTGTCCGCGAGCGGCGGCATGCCGGCGAGCGGGTCGCCGCCGTAGGGGCCGCCACCGCCGTAGGGGTCACCGCCGCCTGGGTGCTGACCCCCACCCTGGTACGGGCCGCCGCCTTCGCCGTACGGACCGCCGCCGAACGGGGGCGGCTCGCTCCCGTACGGCGGGGTCCGGTCGCCGGACGGGGGCGGCGGGTCGTACGGGGAGCCCGCGCCCTCACCGGGCGGGGGCTGCTTCTTGAAGGGGTCCTCGTCCGGTGGCCGGCCGGAGTCCGGGGGCGGCGGTTCGCTGCTCATGGCCCGAGTCGACCGCGAACCCCCGGGCTCCGCATCCGGCGAAGGGCCGTCCGGGGGACGGGATTACCGGGCCGGGCCCGCCACGAACGTGTGCGCCGCCTTGTCGTGCCAGCACTGGTTCCAGGGCTTGTCGAACAGGCCCCACACGACGCCCACGAGTCCGACGACCAGCAGGGACGGCACGCTGAGGACGAGCCAGCGGCCAAGTGCCCTGCCGAACGTGGGCGGTTCGTGACCCTCGATGTCGCGGACCTCGATGCCGCACAGCTTCTTGCCGAGGGTGCGGCCCCACTTGGCGGTGGGCAGGACTTCGTAGAGGACGCCGAGGACGAGGAGGACGGCGAGGACCGCGCCGAGGCAGGAGGCCGTCGTGGCGTCGAGGAGCCAGACGGTGACCTTCTCTCCGGACAGTTTGGCCGCGTCGATCTTCTCGTCGATGTGGTCGACCGCCCTGGTGCCCAGCGGTACGGCTGCCGCCGCGGTGACGCCGGCGACGACGACGGTGTCCAGCAGCCGGGCGGCCAGCCGTCGGCCGAGGCCGGCCGGACGGGCCGCCGCCTGGCGCCGTGCGGCCGCCTGGAAGGGATCGTCCACCGGCGGCTTCCACGGCGCGACCCGCTGCCCCTCGTCGGCCGGGTCGCCCGCCAGCTGATGCACCTGCTGAGCCCAGGAGGGCTGCCCACCGCCGACGCCGGAGGCCATGGGGGTGGCACCGGAGGGCTGTTGCGGGACCCCGGCACCGGCCACCTGGCCGGCACCCGGGGCGCCGGCACCCGGAGCGGCGCCGGGAGCGGCGGAGGACCCGGCCGAGGGAGCGGCGAACGGGCCGGACCCGCCTGGCGCGACGGCCGCACCGGCCCCGGCGGCGGCACTGGACGGGGTGACCCCGGCAGGGGCCCCGGACGCGGCGGACGGCGCCGAGCCCGCAGCAGCGGGGAACGGGCTGGACGCGCCTGGCACGGCGGACGCAGGAGCGCCGGACGGACCGGACGCGGCGGACGGACCGGAACCGGCGGGCGTGGCGAACTGCCCTGCCACGGCAGGGGTGCTGGACGAGCCGGAGGCAGGGGATGCGGCGGGCGTCCCCGCCCCCGCGGGCAGGGCAGGCGAACCGGCCCCGGCAAGTGCGGCAGATGCCTCTGCCCCGGCGGGCCCGGCACCGGCAGGCTGGGCATACGGGCCGGACCCGGCGGGCGCGCCGGACGGTGCGGACCCGGCAAGTGCGGGCGGCTGCCCGGCCCCTGCGGGGGGCGCGTACGGGCCCGACCCGGCGGGTGCGGGCGGCCGCCCCGACACGGCCGGCGGTGCGTACGGGCCGGACCCGGCGGGTGCGAGGGGCTGTCCCGTCCCGGCCGGCGGTGCGTACGGGCCCGACCCGGCGGGTGCGGGTGACTGCCCGGAAGCGGCCGCCGGCCCGAACGAGCCCGGCGCTGCGGGTGCCGGGGACGTGCCGAAGGCGGAGGGGGCCGGGGACGCGCCCGAGCCGGAGGCGGCCGGGGGCGTGGCGGAGCCGGTGGGCACGCCCGGCGCACTCGCCGGGGTCGTGCTCCCGTCCTGCCGCTCCGTACGCGGGGAGGGCGCACGGAACCTCGTGTCGCCCTCGGCGGCGCCGGCCCCCGCTCCGCCCGGACTCGCCTCGCCCGCAGGGCTCGTGCCCGTACCGTCCGCGTAT
Organism: Streptomyces sp. NPDC001914; assembly: GCF_042891215.1. Lineage (NCBI taxonomy): Bacteria > Bacillati > Actinomycetota > Actinomycetes > Kitasatosporales > Streptomycetaceae > Streptomyces > Streptomyces sp. NPDC001914. The sequence continues at coordinate 142,934 of NZ_JBIASW010000013.1, read as the reverse complement.
GCCTCGCCCTCCGGACCGGTGGGGCGGCGGAAGACCACCGGCCCCGGGGACGCGGGGGGCTGGGCGGCGGCGGGCGGAATCGTCGTCGTACCGTCCGTGCGCGCCGACGCCCCGTCAGGCCGGTTCACCGCGTCGGCAGATGCGGCGGCACGCGGATCACGCGGTCCTGACCCCTTCGGCGCGCCCCAGGACACCTTGCGGTCCTGGCCCCCGCCGAAGCCGGACTGCTGGGAGCGGTCGGCGCCCCACGAGACGGCCGGCTCGGGCCGGCTGCCGTGCTGGGAATCGGACTGGCCGGCACGGAGGGGCTGTTCGGGGGCGGCGCCCGAAGACCCGGCGCCGGCGCCGTGGGCCTCGGCGGAACCGGCGTCGTGCGGCTGTTCCGGGGCGCCGGTGTCGGGCTGCGGGTCCTCGTCGAAGAAGTGCGGGCCCGTCTCCTCCACGGCGGGAGTGCCCGTATGCCCGCGTGCAGCCCCGAACTCGGGGGACGACGCCGGAGCGGGCACGTGCGCGGGGCGAGCGGCGGCCGGCGGGGAAAGCGCCTCGCCGCCGGACGGTGCGGGACGGCTCGTGCCCGGCACCCAGGCGGCGCCGTTCCAGTACCGGACGTATCCAGGGATGGAGGGGTCCGGGTAATACCCTTCGCGGGGCCTGTCGTCACCGGGGGCCGGGGTTGGGGCGCTCATGTCCGTCGTCCCGTATCTGCTCGGGGGTCGTGTGGGACGTCCACATCTACCAGACCGGCGCACGCGTCACGGCCGGTCCCGCCGTACCCACTCCTTTCGGGCAGGGTTCCGCCCCCTCGTGCGGCCGGACGTCCGAGGCTGTGGAGCGCGGGCCCGAAGAGGGGCCGAGGCGGGCCCGAAAGTTTTCTCCGAACCCGCGTAATGGTCGCGGCGCCGGGCGCTCTCCACTCGTACGGGCCCGTCCCAGGAGCCCGTACGACGAAAGGGAGCGCATCGACATGCACACCGTGGTGGAACGCGAGCTCGAGCTTCATCTCGTCCTGTCGCCGGAACACAGCATCCCGGTGCCGGCGCGCCTGAGGTACCGCGCCGACGACCCGTACGCCGTCCGCATCACCTTCCACGTCGGCACCGATCATCCCGTCAACTGGACATTCGCCCGCGAGCTGCTGGTCGAGGGGGTGTTCCGGCCGTGCGGCCACGGCGACGTACGGGTGTGGCCGACGAAGGTCGGCGGCCGGAGCGTCGTCCTGATGGCGCTGAGTTCGCCGGACGGCGACGCGCTGCTCGAAGCGCCCGCCGCGCAGGTCACCGCCTGGCTGGAGCGCACGCTCAGGGCGGTCCCGCCGGGCACGGAGGCGGGGCAGCTCGGCATGGACGCCGGTCTGGCCGAACTGCTCGCGCCGTCCCCGAGGCTCTCGGCCTCGCTCGACCCGACGGGAGGGCCGTCCCCCGACGATCTGTGGCTGCGCGACCCCTGGCCGTCCGACGAGTCGACGGACGGGGACCCGTCCTGAGCGGACGGTGGGCGGCCTCGACCTGGCCGGCGGACGGTGGGCGGCCTCGACTCGGGCGGCGGACAGTGCGCGGCCGGCGGACGGTGAGCGGCCACGACCCGGGCGGCGGACGGTGAGCGGCGCTGCCGGACCGGTGGGCGGCCGGTCCCCGACGTCAGAACAGCTTGCCCGGATTGAGCAGGCCCAGCGGGTCGAAAGCCGTCTTGATCGCCCGCTGCATCTCCACGCCCACCGGGCCGATCTCGCGGGCCAGCCACTCCTTCTTCAGCACGCCCACGCCGTGCTCACCGGTGATCGTGCCGCCGAGCTCCAGGCCGAGGGCCATGATCTCGTCGAAGGACTCGCGGGCGCGCCGCGACTCGTCGGGATCGGTTGCGTCGAAGCAGACGGTGGGGTGCGTGTTGCCGTCGCCCGCGTGCGCGCAGACGCCGATCGTCAGCGCGTACTTCTCCGCGACGCGCTCGATGCCGTCGAGCATGTCGCCGAGCCGGGAGCGCGGCACGCACACGTCGTCGATCATCGTGGTGCCCTTGACCGCTTCGAGCGCGGTGAGCGACAACCGCCTCGCCTGGAGCAGGAGTTCGGACTCGGCCGCGTCCTCGGCGGGCACCACCTGGGTCGCGCCCGCCGCCTCGCAGAGGGCGCCCACGAGGGCGAGGTCGGCGGCCGGGTCGTGGGTGTCGAAGGCGGCGAGCAGCAGCGCTTCCGTGGTCTCCGGGAGGCCCATGTGCGCGAGGTCGTTGACGGCCTTGACGGTCGTACGGTCCATCAGTTCGAGCAGGGAGGGGACATGGCCGCCCTCCATGATCTTGCAGACGGCGTCGCAGGCGGCCCGCGCCGATCCGAACTCGGCGGCCAGGACGAGCTGCTGGGGCGGCTGCGGCTTCAGGGCGAGGACGGCCCGTACGACGATGCCGAGCGACCCCTCGGAGCCCACGAAGAGGCGGGTGAGGTCGTACCCGGCGACGCCCTTGGCGGTTCTGCGCCCGGTGGACATCAGCCGTCCGTCGGCGAGGACGACGTCCAGGCCGAGGACGTACTCGGCCGTCACGCCGTACTTCACGCAGCACAGGCCGCCGGAGGCCGTGCCGATGTTGCCGCCGATGGTGCACATCTCCCAGCTGGAGGGGTCCGGCGGGTAGTACAGGCCGTGTTCGCCGACGGCGCGGGAGAGCGTGGCGTTGACGACACCGGGTTCGACGACGGCGATGCGGTCGACCGGGTTGATCTCCAGGATGCGGTCCATCTTCACCAGGGACAGCACCACGCAGCCGTCACTGGCGTTGGCCGCCCCGGACAGGCCGGTACGGGCGCCCTGCGGGACGACGGGGACGCGCAGTTCGGTCGCGACGCGCATGACGTGCTGGACCTGCTCGACCGTGCGCGGCAGGACGACCACGGCGGGTGTGCCCGCCTCGCAGAAGCTCGCCATGTCGTTGGCGTACGAGGCCGTGACGTCCGGGTCGGCGAGCACGGCCTCGGCCGGCAGACCGCTCAGCAGACGGTCGAGGAGCCCGCCGGCCGCGGCTGTGTCCTCGTCGCGCGGGGCTTCGATACGGCTCATGATCACAGGGTCGCACCCGGGGCCATCGGTGTGAACCCCATTCGCGGGAGGCTTCGCATGCCGGGGTGCGGTCTTCGTATTGACGCACAGTGAACGGCATGGAGATCGAAGAGCGACAGCCGGTGCCCGTCGGACCGCGGTCCGGGGAACCCGTCGGCGAGCGGTCCCAGGAGGACTCCGGCGCGCGGTCCCCGCAGCCCTCCGGCGCGCGCCGCTCCCCTTTCACCCGGCGCGGGCCGATCGCGGCGGTCGCCGGGTGTGTGGTGCTCGGCGGGGTGCTGGTCCTGCTGTCCACCCTGGACGACTCAGCGGCGTCGCGCCCCGCCCCGGGCCCGGTGGCGCGGGCGGTGAGCGCGGTGGGAGCCGGGGTGCCGGCGGCGCTGCCCGATCTCACGGCGCTCATCCGTGACCGCGAGTCCCGGGTGCGGGCCCGTCCGCGCGACGACGTGTCGTGGGCGGTGCTGGGCGCCGCGTACACGGAGCGGGCGCGGCGGACGGCGGCGGTCGCGTCCTTCCCGAAGGCCGAGAAGGCGCTGCGCAGGTCACTGGATCTGCGGCCCGAGGACAACGTGGCGGCGCTGGAGGGGCTGGCCTCCCTCGCGGGCGCGCGGGGCGATTTCCGGGAGGCGCGGAAGTGGGGCGAGGCCGCGGCGGAGCAGGCGCCGAAGCGGTGGACGACGTATCCGGCGCTCATCGACGCCTACTCCGGGCTCGGTGACCACAAGGCCGTGGACAGGACCCTCGACCGGCTGCTCGCGCTGCGCTCCGGGCCGACCGTCCAGGCCGTCGCGGCGCGGGTGTACCGGGACCGCGGGCGGCGCGAGGACGCGGCGGCGGCGGTCTCGGACGCGGCGGCGGGCGCGGCCACCGCGTCCCAGCAGGCGGCTCTTCTCGCGCAGGCCGGGGACCTCGCCTGGGAACGCGGCGACCGCCAGGAGTCGCTGGACCACTACCGGGCCGCGATGAGGACCGACGCCGACGCGTACGACGCACTGGCCGGGCAGGGGCGCGCGCTGGCGGCCCTGGGGCGCACGCAGGAGGCGCTGCGCGCGTACCGGACGGCGCTCGCCGAGCGGCCCGTGCCGCGTTACGCGCTGGAGCTGGGCGAGCTGTACGACTCGCTCGGGCGGGGCGCGGAGGCCCGCGCGCAGTACGGCCTGCTGAGGGACCTGGCGCGGCGGGACAGTGCCGCGGGCGTGGACGACGAACCGGTCCTCGGACTCTTCGAGGCGGATCACGGCGATGCGGGGGCCGCGGTGCGCCAACTGCGCGCCGAGTGGCGGCGACAGCCCGGCATCGCGGTGGCGGACGCCCTGGGCTGGGCGCTGCACCGTGCCGGGAACGACGAGGAGGCGCTGGGCTTCGCCGTACGGGCCACGGACAAGGAGCACGGGGGCGGTGTGCGCAGTGCCCTGTACGCGTACCACCGGGGGCAGATCGAGCGTGATCTGGGGCTGTCGGGTCCGGCACGCCGGCACCTGACCGAGGCGTTGCGGATCAATCCGTACTTCTCACCGCTGCTGGCGCCCGCGGCCCGGGAGGCCCTGACGGCACTGGGCGAGCCGCCGGCCGGGGGCCCGCCGGAGGAGTCGGCGGAGACGGACGGGTCGGGAGAGCCGGAGCCCGGGGCCGAGGAGCAGGCCGCCCCGCCGGCGGCCCCGTCAGGGGCCCCCTCAGAGGCCCCGTCTGCGGCACCGTCTGCGGCCCCGGGGCAGCCCGCGGCGCGCTGAACACGAAAGCCGGAGGCCGGAGCGCCCGGGTGGCCGGCGCATCGGGTGGCCGGAGCAATCGGGCGGCCAAGGACCCGGGCGGCCAAGTACCCGGGCGGCCGCACAGGGCCGTGAAGGACCTGTCCGGCGGACGCCGTCTTGGCGTCCGCCGGACAGGTGGAAGACCCACGGGCCCTCGGAGAGGGCCCGTTCCGGGGTCAGAGGTTGCCGCGCTTCTCCTGCTCGCGCTCGATCGCCTCGAACAGGGCCTTGAAGTTGCCCTTGCCGAAGCCCATCGAGCCGTGCCGCTCGATCATCTCGAAGAAGACGGTCGGACGGTCCTGGACCGGCTTGGTGAAGATCTGGAGCAGATAGCCGTCCTCGTCGCGGTCGACGAGGATCTTCAGCTCGCGCAGGGTGTCGACGGGGACGCGGGTCTCGCCGGCCCACTCGCCGAGGGTGTCGTAGTACGAGTCGGGGGTGTCGAGGAACTGGACGCCGGCCGCGCGCATGGCCCGCACGGTCGCGACGATGTCGTTCGTGTTCAGCGCGATGTGCTGGACACCGGCGCCGCCGTAGAACTCCAGGTACTCGTCGATCTGGGACTTCTTCTTGGCGATGGCGGGCTCGTTGATCGGGAACTTGACCTTGAGCGTGCCGTCGGCCACGACCTTCGACATCAGCGCGCTGTACTCGGTCGCGATGTCGTCGCCCACGAACTCCTTCATGTTCGTGAAGCCCATGACCTTGTTGTAGAAGCCGACCCAGTCGTTCATCCGGCCGAGCTCGACGTTGCCGACGCAGTGGTCGATGGCCTGGAAGGTGCGCTTCGCGGGCGGCTCGACGATCGGCGCGGCGGCCACGAACCCGGGCAGGTAGGGGCCCTCGTAGCCGCGTCGCTCGACGAGCGTGTGGCGGGTCTTGCCGTACGTGGCGATGGCGGCGAGGACGACCGTGCCGTTCTCGTCCTTCAGCTCGTACGGCTCGGCGATCGAGCGGGCGCCGTGTTCGACGGCGTACGCGTGGGCGGCGCGCGCGTCCGGGACCTCGATGGCGAGGTCGACGACGCCGTCGCCGTGCTCCGCCACGTGGTCGGCCAGGAAGCGGCCCCAGTCGGTGGCGGGCTTGATCACCGAGGTGAACACGAAGCGCGCCGAGCCGTTCTCGAGGACGTACGACGCCGTCTCACGGCTGCCGTTCTCCGGTCCGGAGTACGCGACGAGCCGCATGCCGAAGGCCGTGGAGTAGTAGTGGGCGGCCTGCTTGGCGTTGCCGACGGCGAAGACGACCGCGTCCATTCCCTTGACCGGGAAGGGATCGGCCTGCCGGGCGGTGTCGGGAGTGTCGTGTGTGGTCTGCGTCATGGCCGCAGGCTCCCTCCGTTCCGCAAGGTGCGCAATAGTTCGCCTGTCGACTGAGCAAGATGTTCAGCGAAGGGCTCGCACCGCCGGGCTTTCTGTACATGATGACCATCTCGGAGGCACCCATGGCGATCGATCATCTGGACGGGCGGCTGCTCCTGCTGCTGGCCAAGGAGCCACGCATCGGGGTCCTGGAGATGTCCCGGCGGCTCGGGGTCGCCCGGGGGACGGTGCAGGCGCGGCTGGACCGTCTTCAGTCGAACGGAGTCATCCGGGGCTTCGGTCCGCAGGTCGACCCGGCCGCGCTCGGCTATCCGGTCACGGCGTTCGCCACGCTCCAGATCCGCCAGGGACAAGGCGCGGACGTACGTGCCCACTTGACGACGGTGCCCGAGGTGCTGGAGCTGCACACGACGACGGGCAGCGGGGACATGCTGTGCCGGCTGGTGGCCCGCTCCAACGCCGATCTTCAACGTGTGATCGACCGGGTTGTCGGTTTTGATGGCATCGTCCGGGCCTCCACGGCGATCGTCATGGAGAACCCGGTTCCGCTGCGGATCATCCCGCTCGTGGAACAGGCGGCGGCCGAACGCTGAACCGAGGAGCGAGGTGACCCGGGGTGAACTTCTGGCAGTACCTGAGCAGCCGCCACGAACAGCTCCTCACGGACACCTACCAGCACGCCAGCGCCGTCTTCCAGTGCATGGTCGTGGCGACCGTCATCGGCGTGCTGATCGGCGTCGTCACCTACCGCAGCGACTGGGCGGGCAACCTCGCCACCACGACGACCTCCGCGATCCTGACCATCCCCTCGCTGGCCATGATCGGTCTGCTGATCCCGATCGTCGGCCTGGGCGTCCCGCCGACGGTGATCGCCCTGACGCTGTACGGACTGCTGCCGATCGTGCGCAACTCGATCGTCGGCCTGCGCGGGGTGGATCCCTCGCTGGTGGACGCGGCCCGGGGTATCGGCATGTCGCGGACGTCCCGCCTGATGCGGGTCGAACTGCCGCTGGCCTGGCCGCCGATCCTGACCGGCATCCGGATCTCCACCCAGATGCTGATGGGCATCGCCGCCATCGCGGCCTACGCCTCCGGGCCCGGCCTCGGCAACGAGATCTTCCGCGGCATCAGCTCGCTGGGCAGCAAGAACGCGCTCAACCAGGTACTCGCGGGCACGGTCGGGATCATCATCCTGGCGCTGCTCTTCGACGCCGCCTACGTCCTGCTGGGCCGGCTGACCATTCCGAGGGGGATCCGTGCCTGAGACAGCGGAGACCGCCGACGGCCCCGCGGACGCCGAGGATCCCTCCGGTACGCCGGGCGGCGCGCGCGGAGGGAGCGGCCAGGGCGGGAGCGGCACGGGCGGGGACGGCACGGGCGGGGGCTCGTCGTCCACCACGGGCGCCACCATCGAGCTGGAGAACCTCACCAAGCGCTACCCCGGGAGCCGGGACGCGGCCGTCGACAGCGTCAACATGGAGATCAAGGCCGGTGAGCTCGTCGTGTTCGTCGGCCCCTCCGGCTGCGGCAAGTCGACCACCCTGAAGATGATCAACCGGCTGATCGAGCCGAGCGGCGGCCGCATCCGGATCGGCGGCGAGGACGTCACCGACATGGACCCGGTGAAGCTGCGCCGCAAGGTCGGGTACGCCATCCAGTCCTCCGGGCTCTTCCCGCACATGACGGTCGCCCAGAACATCGCGCTCGTACCGAGGATGGTGGGCTGGCCGAAGTCACGGATCACGGCCCGGGTCGAGGAGATGCTGGACCTCGTGGGGCTCGACCCCGGCGAGTTCCGGGGCCGCTATCCGCGCCAGCTCTCCGGTGGCCAGCAGCAGCGGGTGGGCGTGGCGCGGGCGCTGGCCGCGGACCCGCCCGTCCTGCTCATGGACGAGCCGTTCGGGGCGGTGGACCCGATCACCCGCGACCACCTCCAGGACGAGCTGATCCGGCTCCAGCACGAGCTGCACAAGACGATCGTGTTCGTGACGCACGACTTCGACGAGGCCATCAAGCTGGGCGACCGGATCGCGGTGCTGCGCGAGCACTCGCACATCGCGCAGTTCGACACCCCGGAGGCGATCCTCACCAACCCGGCCGACGACTTCGTGTCGGGGTTCGTGGGCGCGGGCGCCGCGCTGAAGCGGCTCAACCTCAGCCGCGTACGGGATGTGGAGATCAGCGGCTGCCCGACCGTCACGGTCGACGATCCGCTCCAGGAGATCTTCGGCAAACTCCGTTCCAGCGGTACGAACGAGATCCTGCTCCTCGACAAGCGGGGCCGCCCCTACAAGTGGCTGCGGCGCGGCGATCTGATGCGGGCCAAGGGCTCGCTGGCGCGGGCGGGCACGCTGGTGCACGACACGGTGACCAGGGACGCCACCCTGCGCGACGCCCTGGAGGCGGTGCTCACGGACAACTCGGGCCGGGTCCCGGTGACCGGGCGGCGCGGCGAGTACACGGGGGTGGTCGACATGGAGACCCTGATGAACTCCGTGCACGAACTCCTGGAGGCCGACCGCCTCGAGGCCATGGAGCACCAGCACGAACTGGAGGAGGCGCGCGCCCATCAGACCCAGTTCGAGCAGGAGGGTGTCGACGGCGGGGAGGCGAAGGCGTGAGCACACCGCCCACCGATCGGCGTCCCGAGGGCGAGCACGAGGTCAAGGGGGTGGCCTTCCGTGACGACAGCGACGGTGAGGGCACGGAGCGGGAGGTGCCGCCGCCCGCGCCGACGGCCCCGAGGCGGCGGATCGGCTGGAAGAAGCTGACCTTCCTGCCCGCCGTGCTGATCGCCCTGCTGCTGGGCACCTGGATCTGGTTCCAGCAGGCCGACCTCGACGCGATCTCCCGGAACGCGCTGTCGAACGGGCAGGTGTCCAAGGCCCTGTGGCAGCACATCCAGTTGACGGTGATCTCCACGTTCTTCGTGCTGATCATCGCGATTCCGCTGGGGATCCTGCTGACCCGCAAGGCGTTCCGCAGGCTGACCCCGGTCGCGATGACGGTCGCCAACATGGGGCAGGCGACCCCGGCGATCGGTCTGCTGGCGCTCCTCGTGATCTGGCTCGGCACCGGCGAGAAGTCCGCCCTGATCGGCATCACGATCTACGCGATCCTGCCGGTCCTGTCCAACACGATCACCGGCCTGAAGGCCAACGACCCGACCCTGCTGGAGGCGGCGCGCGGCATCGGCATGTCACCGCTGGGGGTGCTCTCCCGGGTGGAACTGCCGCTGGCCGTACCGCTGATCCTCGCCGGCGTGCGGACGGCGCTCGTCCTGAACGTGGGGACCGCGACGCTGGCCACGTTCGGCGGAGGCGGCGGTCTAGGCGTGCTGATCACCACGGGCATCACCACCCAGCGCATGCCCGTCCTGGTCCTCGGAGCGATCCTCACGGTCGCCCTCGCGCTCCTCGTCGACTGGCTGGCGTCGCTGGCGGAGCTGCTGCTGCGGCCGCGCGGGCTGGAGGTGGGGACATGAGGGCGGCGCGCGCCCACGCGGCCCTGGCCGCCGTCCTCGTCCTGGTGTCCGCGTGCGGGCTGACCAGCGGCTCCCCGATGACCGACAACGTCGAGCCGGGGACCATCGGGCGGGGCGAGCCGCTGAAGGGCGCCAACCTCACGGTGGCGTCGAAGGAGTTCACCGAGCAGCTGATCCTCGGCGCGATCATGGGCATCGCGTTCCAGGCGGCCGGCGCGAAGGTGATCGACCGCACCGGCATCCAGGGCTCGATCGGCGCGCGCGAGGCCATCAAGAACGGTGACGCGGACGCCATGTACGAGTACACGGGCACCGCGTGGATCACGTATCTCGGCAACAGCGAGCCGATCCCGGACCCGCAGAAGCAGTGGCAGGCGGTGCACGACGCCGACCCGAAGAACGGGGTCACCTGGCTGCCGCCGTCCGCGCTCAACAACACCTACGCGCTCGCCATGAACCAGGCGAACTTCAAGAAGTACGGCACGACCACGCTGTCCGACGTGGCCGCGCTGTCGAAGTCCGACCCGAGCGCCGTCACGCTGTGCGTGGAGAGCGAGTTCGCCAACCGGGCCGACGGACTGCCGGGCATGGAGAAGGCGTACGGGATGCACATCCCCGCGAAGAACATCACCCAGATGGACACCGGGATCATCTACACCCAGGTGGAGAAGGGGAGTTGTACGTACGGGGAGGTGTTCACCACCGACGGGCGCATCAAGTCGATGAACCTGGTGGTGATGAAGGACGACAAGAAGTTCTTCCCCAACTACAACGCGGCACCGGTGATCAACTCCAAGGCCCTGAGGAAGTATCCGCAGATCGCCGAGGTCATCGAGCCGGTGACGAAGAAGCTGAACAACACGGTGGCGCAGGACCTGAACGCGAAGGTGGACGTCCAGGGCCAGGACCCGCACGAGGTGGCGCTGGACTGGATGACGTCGGAGGGGTTCGTGAAGCAGGACTGACCGGCCGGCGCCGGGAAGCACACTCCAAAGAAGTGGTTGCAAAGAAACCGTTGCAAGGGACTCTTTGCAAGGCTATCTTTGTACGCATGACGGAGCAGCCACCCCTTCCCCCCGAACCGCCGGACCTGCCGGACGTACCCGGCCCGCCGGACCCCCCGTACCCACTGGACGTTCCGGAAGTGCCGGGCCCGCCGGAACCGCCCCTGCCGCCCGAGCCTCCGCAGCACCGCCGCCTCGACGCCCGCTCACTGCGGGGAATCGCCCACCCGCTGCGCATGGAACTGCTCAGCAGTCTGCGCCAGAAGGGGCCGGCGACCGCGTCGATGCTCGCGGAGCGGCTGGGCGAGTCCAGCGGGGCGACCAGCTACCACCTGCGCCAGCTCGCGGCACACGGCTTCGTCGAGGACGCCCCCGAGCGGGGCAAGGGACGCGAGCGGTGGTGGCAGGCGGTCCATCAGGGCCTGGACTTCGGCGAGGACCTGCTCAGCGACCCGGACCCGGCGGTCCGCGGAGCGGCCGACATGTTCCTGCACGAGATCGCCACCACGCACGCGCGTGAGCTGTCGACCTGGCTCGGCACCCGCGAGGAGTGGGGGGACAGATGGACCCCCGCCACCGACATGAGCGACTTCACGATGCGGCTGACCCCGGCGCAGGCCAGGGAACTCATCCGGAAGATGCACGACCTGCTCGACAGCTACTGCGCCCTCGAACGTCCCGAGGACGACCCCGAGGCGGAGCAGGTGCGCTTCCACACGCACGTCTTCCCCCAGGCCTCCGACTGATCCAGCCGGTCGGACACCGCGCACGACTCGATCACACCGACAGAGAGGACACTGCCATGCATCCCGAGACCCACCTCCAGCTGCAGCACGTGCGCGCCGCCGACCTGCGTGCCGAGGCGGACGCGTACCGGCTCACGGCCGAGGCGAGGAACCCCGGCCGGCTGCGCGCCCGCGTCGGCTGGACACTCGTGGATGTCGGCCTCCGGCTGGCCTCCGCGCCGAGGGCGACCGTCGCCGCCGCCTGCTGACGCACCGCGCTCCCGTCGGGGAGCCGGCCACCGGCGCCGTGGCCTCGGCCCGTCGGGGCACCGGGGAATCGCCGGGCAGGCCCTGGGTCGACTTCGCCGACACGACCTAGCAGCTCGGGACCGAGCCCTTGTTCTTCTCAAGGGCCACCAGGGAGTTCACCGCTCCGTCGAGGTCGGTCACCGGGATCAGCCGGAGGCCCTTCGGCAGCTCCGCCTTCGCGTCCGAGCACTCCGCCTTCGGGACCAGGAACACGGTCGCCCCGTCGCGGCGGGCCGCCTGGGTCTTGAGGCTGACACCGCCGACCGCGCCGACCTTCCCGTCGGCGTCGATCGTCCCCGTACCGGCGACGACCCGGCCGCCCGTGAGGTCCCCGCCGCTTCCGTCACCGTCCAGCTTGTCGATGATCCCGAGCGAGAAGAGCAGCCCGGCGCTCGGCCCGCCGACGTCGGCGAGCTTGAGCGTGACCTTCACATCGCCCTTCTCGTGCAGGTACCCCAGGGCCGCCTCGGTGGCGCTGTCCTGGGACTCCTTCATCTCGTTCGCGTTGTGCCGCTCGATCTCCTTGACGCTCCCGCCGCTCGGGTAGACCGAGTCGCGCGGCATCACGGCCTTGTCCGCGGCGAACCAGGCGCTGAGCACGTCGCCGAGGGAGACGCTCGCGTCCGGGCCGGTGGCCTCGATCGTGGTCATCCGGAGCTGGCCGCTGGTGTTCCGGGTGGGCGCCCCGGTGATGGTGATCACCGCCTCGCCCTTGTTCTCGCCCAGGACGTTCGCCGTCAGGCCGGGCTGCGCCAGGGAGAACGGCAGCGGCGCGAACACCGCCGTGGCGAGCAGGGCCACGACGGGAAGGGCGCAGACGGCGACGGCTTGGGGGCGCGTGAGGCGAGAGAGCACGGAGTCAATCTAACGGCACGGTCCGGCCCGGCCTCCGCACAGGTCCCACGGCCTTGGCCCCGCACCCACCCCACGGCCTCCGCGCGGACCGGCGTGCCCCTGTCCCCCGTGAACGTCCCGCGACCTCCCCGCGAACCCACGGGCCGCTGCGGCCCGTACCGGAGGACGGCCTCCAGGACGGCCTCCGCTCGGACCACGGCCCCGTGAGGCCCCCGGCCCGGTTCAGCGCAGGGCGTCGGCCACCTCTCGGGCCGCGTCGACCACGCGTGGGCCGACCCGCTCCGGCACGGCGTCCGCCAGCATGACCACGCCCACGCTGCCCTCGACCCCCGTCACCCCGATCAGCGGGGCCGCGGCCCCGCACGCGCCGGCCTCCAACTCCCCGTGGGTGAGCGTGTATCCGGGCTCGCCCACCGGCGCCTGGCGGGCGGAGAGGATCGCGCGGCCCGCGGCCCCCCGGTCCAGGGCGTGCCGGAAACCGGCGCGGTAGGCCACGTGGTAGTCCGTCCAGGTCGGCTCGACGACCGCGACGGCGAGCGCCTCCGTCCCGTCGACCAGGGTCAGGTGCGCCGTCGCGCCTATGTCCTCGGCCAGTGCCCGCAGCGCCGGCAGCGCGGCCTCCCGGACCAGCGGATGCACCTGGCGGCCCAGGCGCAGCACTCCGAGGCCGACCCGGGCACGGCCGCCCAGATCACGGCGTACGAGGGCGTGCTGCTCCAGGGTGGCGAGCAACCGGTACACCACGGTCCGGTTGACGCCCAGTTTGTTCGAGAGTTCGGTGACGGTCAGCCCGTGATCGGTGTCGGCGAGCAGCTTGAGGACCCGCAGTCCCCGGTCGAGCGTCTGAGAGGTCTCCGCGGTCACGACGCCCACTCCTTAGTGGTGAGGTCGACGGCCCTCGTCCGGCGGATGCGGCACCGAGTCCCGTCGGCGACGCGCTTCAGAGGCCGCCGGTCGGCCGGCGCCCCGGGCTGTTCCCGGGCCGCAGTCGCTTCACGGCTGCGCTCCGCGGCGGCGCTGCCACGGGGCGTGTGCGTAGCCGGACAGTAGCGAGCCGGTCCGCTGAGCGGAAGTCTCCGTCCAGAATCCGGGCATCGGCCGGTGCGAAGTGATTCCGTTTGTCCCAGAACGCGGGGCGTGCGCCACTCGGCGTACACCGCCCGCGTACGCAGCGCACAGGCCGCCGTGCACGCCTTCCCCGACAGAACACGCCCCCTTTGCACGGCTGCGGCAGCGCGAGCCACGGGTTCCGGATACCGCCGTGTCCGGAGGTAACCGGTTCCCCATGTCCCCCGGTCGTGGACGCCTCGGACGTCCCGGCCGGTTCCCGGGGACGTCAGCGCATCCGGGTGGCCCACTCCTGGACCTTGGCGATCCGCTGCCGGAGCTGTCCGGCCGTGGCCTCCGCGCTCGGCGGGCCGCCGCAGACCCGGCGCAGCTCGGTGTGGATCACGCCGTGCGGCTTGCCGCTCTGGTGGACGTAGGCGCCGACCATGGTGTTGAGCTGCTTGCGCAGTTCCAGCATCTCCTTGTGGGAGACGACGGGGCGGCGCTCGGCGGGGATCTCCAGGAGGTCCGCCTCCGTGTCCGGCTTCTTGCGGCTGTGCGCGATCTGCCGGGCCTGCCGCTTCTGGAGCAGCAGTTGCACCTGGTCGGGTTCGAGGAGTCCGGGGATGCCGAGGTAGTCCTGCTCCTCCGCGCTGCCCGGGTGGGCCTGCATGCCGAACTCGGCGCCGTCGTAGAGGACCCGGTCGAAGACGGCCTCGGACTCCAGCGCCTCGAAGGAGAACTGCTCCTGCTCGCCGGTGTCCTCGTCCTGCTCCTTGTTCGCCTCCTCCATCTCCTTCTCGGACTCGGCGTAGGGGTCCTCCTCGCCCTCCTTCTTCGGCTTGTCGAGGGCGTGGTCGCGCTCGACCTCCATCTCGTTGGCGAAGGTGAGGAGGTCGGGGACCGTCGGCAGGAACACGGACGCCGTCTCGCCGCGCCTGCGGGACCGCACGAAGCGGCCGACGGCCTGGGCGAAGAAGAGGGGGGTCGAGATGGTGGTGGCGTACACGCCGACGGCCAGGCGGGGCACGTCGACGCCCTCGGACACCATGCGGACGGCGACCATCCACCGGTCGTCGCTCGCCGAGAAGTCGTCGATCCGCTTCGAGGCGCCGGTGTCGTCGGAGAGCACGAGGGTCGCCCTGGTGCCGGTGATCTCGCGGATCAGCTTGGCGTACGCGCGCGCGGACTCCTGGTCCGAGGCGATGACGAGCGCCCCGGCGTCCGGGATGCCCTTGCGCACCTCGGTCAGGCGCTGGTCGGCGGCGCGCAGCACGCTCGGCATCCACTCGCCGCGCGGGTCGAGCGCGGTGCGCCAGGCCTGGCTGATGGCGTCCTTGGTCATCGGCTCGCCGAGCCGGGCGGCGATCTCGTCGCCCGCCTTGGTGCGCCAGCGCATGTTGCCGCTGTAGGAGAGGAAGATGACGGGCCGCACGACGTGGTCGGCCAGCGCGTTGCCGTAGCCGTAGGTGTAGTCGGCCGAGGACCGCCGGATCCCGTCGTTTCCCTCCTCGTAGGACACGAACGGGATGGGGTTGGTGTCGGACCGGAAGGGCGTACCCGTGAGCGCGAGCCGGCGGGTGGCGGGCTCGAACGCCTCCAGGCAGGCCTCGCCCCACGACTTGCTGTCACCGGCGTGGTGGATCTCGTCGAGGATCACCAGGGTCTTGCGCTGCTCGGAGCGGTTGCGGTGGAGCATCGGCCGCACCCCGACGCCGGCGTACGTGACGGCGACGCCCTGGTACTCCTTGCTGAGGGGTCCGGCGCTGTACTCGGGATCGAGTTTGATCCCTATCCGCGCGGCCGCCTCGGCCCACTGCTTCTTCAGATGCTCGGTCGGCGCGACGACGGTCACCTGCTGCACGACGTGGTGGTGCAGCAGCCAGGACGCGAGCGTCAGCGCGAACGTCGTCTTGCCGGCACCGGGGGTGGCTACGGCGAGGAAGTCGCGCGGCTGCTCCTGGATGTACCTCTCCATCGCGCCCTGCTGCCAGGCGCGCAGCTTGTTGGCGGTGCCCCAGGGGGCTCGTCCGGGAAAGGCGGGCGAGAGGTGGTGGGTGTGCGTGGAGGCGCTGGCGGCGGTGGTAGTCACGGTCTCCGGTCTGGGTGTCGAATGGGAGCGTCCGGGTCCGTGCGCGGCGCGTCGGATGAGGCGTGACGGGAGGCGCGTGGACGGCTCGGCTACGTATGACAACCGGGCCACCCTACCGGCGCCCGCCGCGCGACGACGTGCGGACGAGGCCGGGGCGGCCGTGGATGGGACTGACGTCACAGATCACCCGCCGGCACCACCGGCACCCCGGTCCGCCCTCCGCCCGAGCCGCATCCGCCCTCCGCCCGAGCCGCCCCGACCGGTCCCGCCGGTCCGCTCCGGCCTGTCCCGCCGATCCACCCCGGCCTGTCCCGCCGATCCACCCCGACCTGTCCCGCCGATCCACCCCGACCTGTCCCGTCAGGCCGTTCCGGCCGGTTCCCGCAGGCGGGTCGTCACCCAGGCCCCCAGCAGCGCCACCCCTGCCATCGGCAGGAACACCGCCGCGAACGCGGCCGGGTGGGAGGTGTGGGCGGCGGAGGCCGCGGCCGTGGCCGCGTCGGCCACCGCGCCGCCGCCCAGGGCCGCGAAGGCGGCTCCGCCGGCGGCGAGCAGCAGCACGTTCGACAGGGCGTCGGAGATCTGCAGGGCGGCCGAGTTGGCGCCGGCCTCCTCGGGGGCCGAGAGGTGGAGCAGCAGGACGCTGGTCGAGGCGATCACCAGGCCCATCCCGAAGCAGCCGAACGCCCAGGCGACGGCGACGGTCCACACCGGCACGGCGGGGATCAGCACACTCGGCGCGGCGGCGACGGCCGCCGCGACCAGCAGCATGCCGAGGAACATCAGCCGTTCCCGGTACGGCTCCACGCGGGGCCGCGCCTGCACCCAGGACCCCAGCGCCCAGGTCCCGCCGCCGGCCGCGAGCGAGAGCCCGGCGAGCGTCGGCGACAGCCCTCTCTGGGTGACCAGCATCAGCGGCACGAAGGACTCGGCGGCGATGAAGGCTCCGGCGGAGACCCCGCGCAGCAGCACCACGGACGGCAGTCCGCGGGCCGCCCGCCAGGTGCCGCGGGGCAGCAGCCCGCGCACGGCGGGGACGAGCAGTGCGGCACCGGCCGCGGCGGGGACGAGGGAGAGCGGGCGCAGATCCTGCGCGGCGTACTGGAACAGCGCCGCGCCCAGCGCGATCCCGAACGCCAGCCGGATGCGCCGCCGGTCCAGCGGCGCGCGGTCGCCCGACCCGGCGGGCCCGGACGCCCGCCGCCGTATCTGCGGGCCCGCGAGCGCGAGCGGGAGGCCGACCAGCGGCGGAATCCCGAGGAACACCCAGCGCCAGCCGAGGTGCTCGGTGACCGCGCCCGCGGCGAGCGGTCCGACCACGGACGGCACCACCCAGGCCGCCGCGAACGCCGCCATGATCGCCGGCCGCAGCCGCTGCGGGTAGGCCCGCCCGACGACGACGTACAGGGCGACGATGACGAGCCCGCCGCCGAGTCCCTGGACGGCCCGTCCGAGGATGAACATCCACATCCCGCCGGCGGTCCCGGACAGCAGCAGTCCCGCGGCGAACGCGCCGATGCCCGAGGCCAGCGAGGTCAGCGGCCCGTCGCGGTCGGACAACTGACCGGCGAGCACCATCCCGAACAGGCTCGTGGTGAAGTAGGCGGAGAACGCGAACGCGTACAGGGCGACCCCGTCGAGTTCCCGCGCGGCCACGGGCATCGCCGTCCCCACGGCCGTCGCCTCGAACGCGATCACCACGACCACGGAGACGATCCCGACGGTGAGCGCCCGGCGGGCCCGGCCGAGCACCCCGCCGGAACCGTCGTCGCCGTCCCCGTCCCCGGACGGAACGATCGCGGCCTCGCTCGCTTCCACTGCTGTCATGCAGGTCAGCGTAAGGTGCGCAGCTTTGGATGACTCCTGTCGGTGGTCGGTGATCCAGCAGGTCTTTGGACCTAGGACCGCTCCCCCGGGCCGGCGTCGGGCCCCGTTCCGGCGGGCCGGCCCGCCGTTCGTGAACGGCGTGTGGCAGTCGCGTTGCAGCCGCCCGGGAACCCTTGAGCCCCTTCCCTCACCCCGCCTACGGTCTTCCCATCAGGTTCGGAACGAGTGAGCCGTGCCGCACCTGAGAACGACCGTGTGCCCGAGTGGTTCAGGGGCTCGACTGCAACTCGAGTTACGTGGGTTCGAATCCCGCCACGGTCTCCACGCAGGGCCGGCCGCTCCGTTTCGGGGCGGCCGTTCTGTTCCAGGCCGGCCGTCCCGTTGCGGGGCGGCCGTTTGCGTCGGGCGGTCGAAGGCGCCGGGGCCGCTAGGCGTAGAGCATGCCGGAGGACCGGTCCTCGAATATCTCGGGCCAGTGGCGGCGGCCGTCGTCGCCGGGGAGGGCCGGGGTCCGGTCGCAGGCGCCGGGGTCGACGGTGGCGAGCGTCTGCGTCAGGGTGGCGGCGAGCTGTTCGTAGGAGTCGCTCAGGTGGTGGGCCGCGTCCACCGTCCGCTCGCGGTGCAGGAGCCAGAGGGTGAACGCCAGCGTGGAGACGTCCGCGTTGAGCGGGCGCAGGGTGAGGTCCGGCTCGCTCCAGGCGAGCACGGCGCCCGTGGCTCCGTCCACCACCAGGCTCGTGTCCTCCAGGAGGTTGCCGAGGCGTATCAGACGGTCCGCCCCGGCCGGAAGCAGAGCGGTGGAGAACGTGTCGGGGCGCTCCTGTGCGTAGTACTCGGTGAGGGCCGCCAGCGGCATCTCGGTGTCGAGCTGGAAGAGGAATCCGTCCTCGGGCAGGCCCGACTCCCGCAGGAAGCGGCGGGTCGGCTCGTGCGTCAGGGCGGGCGGGAAGTCGACGTCCTCGAAGCGCATGATCCCGCCCGCGCCGAACTCCTCGTCCAGCAGCCGCTTGGGCAGACCGAGGACGAGTCCGTCGCCGGGCCCGGCGATCCGGGCGAGCGGGCGGATCAGGGCGGCCATCCGCCAGTACGGCGGCACGGTCTCGCCCGTGGCGTCCTCGAAGACGGCGCTCAGCCGGTCCGACACCTGCGCGACCGCCCTCGGGCCGAACGGGCCGGAACGGCCCCGGGCCAGCGTCAGTTCCTCGGTGGCCGCCGCGAAGCGCAGCAGGGCGTCCAGGGAGGGCGCCAGGGGCGAGAGATCCAGGTGGGCCGGGTTCCGTCGGACGTACGCCGACGACACGGCGCCCGTCATCCCGTCGAGCAGGATCGACTCCAGGTCCCGGTCGAGGCTGCGCAGCGCGCCGATGACGAGCTGGTCGCGCAGCTCCCCGGCGAGTCTGTCGGCGTCGCCCGCCAGGTCGGCGACCGTGCGCAGGCCGTGCTCGCGAAGGGCGCCGAACGCGAGCAGCGCGCCTTCGTGCGGCAGTCCGGGGCCGGTCAGCCGGTCCCTGGTGCCGGCGTGTGTGACGAACGGATCCAGTTCGTCGTCGGACAGTGTGATCGCGCCGCCGACCTCGATGTCAGTCGTACTCATGGCTCCCCCGCGCATGTGAACGCTCCGTGCTTCCCCCGGAAGGGAACGGCCGTTCGTGGCACGGCGGTTCCCCACGAGCCAGAACGATACGCCGCCCCACTGACAACGCCAGGGACGCGCCGGAACGGACCGGACGCAATCGGGAAACCGCCGTCGGCGCACCACGGCGGCCGTCCGGTGGAACGGTGGGGTCCGGTGGCGCGGCGGTGTGCCGGGGGGAGCGGCGGGTGTGCCGGGGGTGGCGCGGTGGGTGCCGGGCGGCGGCGGCCGTCAGGTGAAGTAGACGCCGCCGAGGACGACGGCCACGGCCGCGAGCACGAACAGCAGCGCCCACAGCAGCAGTCTGCCCACGCCGGGCGCGGGTTCGTAGCGCGGCTCCCCGGTGCCGGTCGGCGACGGGGCGGAGGCGTCCGGCGAGGCTTCGCCGGCCGCCCGCTCCCGCTCGCTCACGAGGCCGTCACCACGGCCGCCTGCGGGCGGATCGGCAGTCGGTTGACGGGCCGTCCGGTGGCCGCGCGGACGGCGGAGGCGATGGCCGCGGGCGAGGTCACGACCGGCACCGCGCTGGCCGCCTTGGCGCCGAAGGGCGCGACGACGTCGCGCTCCTCGACCAGCTTGACGATGTGGATGTCGGGCGCGTCCAGGGCGGTCGGCAGGGCGTAGCCGGTGAGGTCGGGATGGCGGACCAGACCGCGGTTGGTCCGCAGGTTCTCGGTCAGCGCGGCGCCCACACCCTGGGTGACACCGGCCTCGATGCGGGCCCTGAGCTGGGCCGGGTTGAGGATCCGGCCGACGTCCTGGGCGAGCGCCAGCTCCACGACCCGTACCGAGCCGAGTTCGATGTCGACGTCGACCACCGCGCGGACGGCGCAGAAGGCGAGGCCCACGAAGGCGTCGCCCTGGCCGTGCTCGTCCAGCGGCTCGGTCGGGTGCGGGCGGCACTGCGCGGTCGCCCACAGCTCCTTGCCGTCCATCGCCTCGGTGACCGTGGTCGACAGCACTCCGTCGTACGACGTGATCTTGCCGTCGGTGATCTGCAGCAGCTCGGTGGACATGCCGAACTTGTGCGCCAGGGGCTGCAGCAGCTGCGTACGGACCATCTTGGCCGCGCGCTCCACCGCTCCGCCGGACACCCAGGTGTGCCGGCCGCGGCAGCTCGGGCCGGCCGGCGGCTGGTCGGTGTCGACCGGGGCCACGTGCACCTCGTCGATGCCCAGGGTCTCCTGGACGATCTGGCGGGCCAGCGTGGTGAAGCCCTGGCCGGTCTCCACGGCCGCGCACAGCACGGTGGCGACACCGTCGTGGACCTTCACGGTGGCCGTCGAGACCTCGTCGGCGCCCTCGGCGCCGAGCATGTGCACCATGCCGAGTCCGTAGCCGACACCGCGGCGCACGGCTCCGGGTTCGCCCGCGCCCTCGGGGCCGCCGGGCAGCAGCCACTCGTCCTCGGGCGTGTCCTTGGGCAGGGCGGGCAGCGGGTAGTCGCGTACGGCCTGCAGCAGCTCGGCGACGGGCGCCGGGCAGGTCACCGTCTGGCCGGTCGGCAGGACGTCGCCCGTGGCCATGACGTTGCGCAGGCGCAGTTCGGCGGGGTCGACGCCGAGTTTCTTGGCCAGCTTGTCCATCTGGGCCTCGTAGGCCGCGCACACCTGGAGGGCGCCCTCGCCGCGCACATGGCCCGAGGGCGGGTTGTTGGTGCGGACGGCCCAGCCCTCGATGAAGGCGTTCGGGACGACGTACGGGCCGCAGGCGAAGGAGACGGCGGCGGCCAGCGACTCGCCGGAGGTGTCGGCGTAGGCGCCCGCGTCGAGCAGGATCTGGGCCTCGACCTTGACCAGGTTGCCCTCGGCGTCGGCGTGGTGCCGGTAGCGCAGCAGGGTCGGGTGCCGGTGGGCGTGGCCGAGGAAGGACTCCTCGCGCGTGGCGGTGAGTTTCACCGGGCAGCCGGTCGCGAGCGCGAGCAGGCCGAGCGCGAGCTGGAAGCCCTGGTCCTCACGGTCGGCGGTGGCTCCGGGGACACCGGTGACGACGACCTTCACGCGCGCGGGTTCGAGGCCGTAGCAGGCGGCGGCCGCGTCGCGGTCGCTGTGCGGGTCGGTGGAGGCGATGTAGAGCTCGACGCCGCCGTCCGGGCGGGGCACGGCGAGTCCGGCCTCGGCGCCGATGGGGGCGGGGTCCTGGCGGCCGATGCGGTACAGGCCCTCGACGACGACCTCGCCGACCGCGTCCGGGTCGCCGTGGCTCAGCGGGATGTGCCGGATCAGGTTGCCGTCGGGGTGCAGCGGTTCGGCCTCGAAGGCGTGCTCCGGGTCGGTGACCGGTTCGAGCACCTCGTACTCGACGATGACGGCGGCGGCGGCCAGCCGCGCGGTGTCCGGGTGGTCGGCGGCGACGGCCGCGATGGGCTCGCCGTGGTGGCGTACGACGTCGGAGGCGAACACCGGGCGGTCGGCCCTGCCGCGGCCGTGGACCGGAGTGCCGGGCACGTCCTCGTGGGTGATGACCGCGCGCACGCCGGGCATGTCCCGCGCGTGGCTGGTGTCGATGGACAGGATGCGGGCGTGCGGATGCGGCGAGCGGAGCACGGCGGCCCACAGCAGGCCCTCGGCCCACAGGTCGGCGGCGTAGGGGAACGTGCCCTCGGTCTTGGCGCGGTCCTCCGCGGCGGGCAGCGAGACGCCGAGCCCGTGCGGCAGGGGCTCGGGGCCCGTCTCGGGCGCCGCCGGTGTCGCGGTCGCGGTCTGGTTGGTCACGCCTGGCCTCCGTCCTGGCCGTACGGCTGCTCGTGCTGTGCCGGTGAGCCGTAGGCGGCGCCGTCCTCGTACGCGGACGGGTGGACGCCGCCGGCACCGGGGCCGGCCTGGTGCGGGATGCGGGCCTCGTCCGCCTCGGGGGCGGCGTCGGCCTCGGCCGCGGCGGCGGAGTGCGCCTCGCGTTCGGCGACGACCTCGCGCACGGCGTCCAGGACACCGCGGTACCCGGAGCAGCGGCACAGGTTGCCGCACAGGGCCTGGCGGGTCTCCAGCTCGGTCGGCGCGGGGTTGCCCTCCAGCAGGTCGTGCAGGGTCATCGCCATGCCGGGGACGCAGAAACCGCACTGCACGGCTCCGCACCTGGCCAGCGCCCGCTGGACGTCGGAGGGCTGCCCGTCGGCGGCCAGGCCCTCGACGGTGCGCACGTCGCTGCCGGCGGCGGTGACGCCGGGCACCAGGCAGGAGGCGACGAGCCGGCCGTCGACCTGGACGTTGCAGGCGCCGCATTCACCCTGCGAGCAGCCGTCCTTGGCGCCCGCGAGGCCGAGCCGCTCGCGCAGCACGTAGAGCAGCGACTCGCCGACCCAGGCGTCGGTGACCGGCCGGTCGGCGCCGTTGACGCGCAGGACGTAGGAGGCGAGGGGGTGGTCGTCGTGTCCGGGCGGGGCCGGGAGGTCGGCGTCCGGCGTCTCCTCGGCGGTCACGGCCGCCTCGTGCGCCGGATCCGGCTCGGCCGTCGCGGGCGTCTCCGCGGTCACCGGCTCGGGGTCGGCGGCGGGCTCGGGGGCCTCGTGCGCGAACTGTGCGGGCTCCTGGGCGGCCTGCGCGGGCGATTCGGCTCCGGGATGCCCCGCGAGCCCGGCGGGGGCCTCAGCGGCCGCCTCGTGGGCGTCGGCGGTCCAGGGCTGTCCGATCTCGCCGGCCCAGGGCGCGGCCGCGCCGCCGGGGAGCGTGGCGGGCGGGGTGCCGCCCCACTGCTCGACGAGCGCCGAGGTGGTGAACTCGCCCGACTCGTCCGGGAGGTCGCCTCCGGCCACCGGGATCGACCACTGGCCGGTCACGTCGTGCCCGGCGCCCTGCGCCTGGCCGCTGCCGTCGTCGAACTGCCACTGCCCGGTGGACCCGGGGTGGTACGTGAACCGGTCGTCGTGGGCGCCGGCCTGCTGCTGTGCGGTGTCGGGATCCGGCCACTGTCCGCCGCCGTCCTGGCCGCCCCACGTTCCGCCGGCGGCCGGGTCCCCGGCCTCGGGCGCGGCGGGCGTCACGGTGATCTGCGGGGGCACGTAGCCGTGTCCGGGCGCGGCAAGCGGCTCCCGGCTGGCGAGAAGGGCCTCTATCCCGCCCTCGGGGAGTTTGACGAAGGCGGTGGCTCCGTCGTCGTAGTCGCCCTGGGGCAGCGGGTCCCAGCGGCCCCCGCCGCGCGAAGCGCCCTCTTCGTGCTGGTCGTCGGTCACGACAGTGCCCTTCCAAGTGCTCGTCGGGCCAGCGCGGCGACGGTGCGCCGCAGGTGCAGTACGGCGGGCGGAAGCGGTGTGAGGGTTCCGTCCTCGGCGGGGACGGGGTCCGGGATGCAGGCCGCGGCCACGTACTCGCCGAACGCGTTGAGCGCCTCGGGGACGATCGCGCGGTTGTTGTCCCAGTCGATGAGCTGGGCCACCCATGCCTCGGCGTCCAGCGGCCGCAGCGGCATCGGCGCTATGGCGCCGACGGCGCAGCGCACGCCGCGCCGGGCCGGGTCGAGGACGACCGCGACGGAGGCGATGGCGCGCCCGGGTCCGGTGCGGCCTGTGGCCTTCAGGAAGACCTGCGGGGCGTGCAGCAGCGGCACGCGCACGTAGCCGATGAGTTCGCCGCCGCGGAGCATGTCCACGCCGGCGAGCAGGTGCGACACGGGGATCTCGCGGCGGGCTCCGCCCGGCCCCGCGATGATCAACGTGGCTTCGAGGGCGGCCAGTACGGGCAGCGCGTCCCCGGTGGGGGCGGCCGAGGCGATGTTGCCGCCGAGGGTGCCGGCGTTGCGGATCTGCGGCGGTCCGGCGGCCCGCGCGGCGGCCGCGAGCGCCGGGATGAGCGCGGCGAAGTCGGGGCGGCCCATGCGGGCGTGCGTGAGGCCCGCGCCGAGCAGCGCGTGGCCGTCCTGGTACTGCCAGCCGCGGATCTCGGTGATCCGGCCTAGGCCGACGAGCGCGGCCGGCCTGAGCTGTCCGGAGTTGACCGCGGCCATCAGGTCCGTGCCGCCTGCCACCGGAACGGCCGTGGGCATGGCGGCCAGCGCCGCCACCGCCTCGTCCAGCGAGACGGGCAGCGTCACGGCCTGCGCCGTCTGCGGTGCGTGCGTGGTCAAACCGGTTGCCCCTTCCCGCTGCCCCACCTGGTCCCACCTGTGCTGCCGTACGGTACGTGCTGACAGGGCGGACGTGGCAACTCTGGCACATCTTCCCGGGCCCCCGACGCAGGGGTCCGCTAGGAGGCATTCGCCCGCCTCACCAGGGAGATGGCAGGTTTTCGCACGGCATCACCGGTGGAAGCCGATTATCACTCTTTGGTGACCCTTGGGGGTCATTTTTCCTTGCGGGGCAACGGCTCCGGGACGCCGGAGCCGGAGCCGGGCGACCGTGAGCGGTCTCACACGTTCGGGGGCGCCCCCTCGATCGGACGTCCGAGCACCCCCGGCCGTCGCTGCCAGGGCCTGGGACCCGAGGGCGCGCGGTAGGCCACGCCGAGGGCGTCGAGCCGCCCGTAGTGGGCGTCCATGCGCCGCTCGAAGCCGGCGAAGTCCCGTTCCCCGGGGGCCGGCAGACGGCTCCAGGCGACCTCCGCGAAGGCGGCGAGCCTCGGGAACGCCTGGTAGTCCACGCGCGCGTGGTCCTCCATCACCTCGGTCCACAGGTTGGCCTGCGTGCCCAGCACGTGCCGCGCCTCCGCGTCGGTGAGCTGCGGCGGAACCGGATCGAAGCGGTAGACGTCCTCCAGGGTGCGCACATAGGCGATCGGCACCGGTTCGTCCTCGCCGGCGGCCTGACGGTAGTCCAGGTACACGTGCTGCTCGGGGCACATGACGACGTCGTGGCCCGCGCGCGCGGCGGTGACACCGCCCTGGTAGCCGCGCCACGACGACACCGCGGCGCCGGGCGCGAGACCGCCCTCCAGGATCTCGTCCCAGCCGATGAGCCGACGCCCGCGCGCGGACAGCCAGTTGTCGAAGTGCCGGATGAACCAGGCCTGCAACTCGTCCTCGCCCGCGAGCCCGAGCTCCCGGATGCGCGCCTGCGCGGTGGCCGACTCCCTCCACTGGTCCTTGGCGCACTCGTCGCCGCCGATGTGGAAGAAACCGGAGAACTCCGGGAAGCGGTCCGGGTCCGCCGGGAACAGTTCGAGGAGTTCCTCGAACACCCCCTCGTAGAAGCGCAGGGTGTTGTCAGTGGGGGCGAGTACGTTTTTGGAGACGCCCCAGTTGTCCCAGACGGTCAGGGAGGTCGTGTCGATGACGTCGGTGTTGCCCAGTTCCGGATACGCGGCGATGGCCGCCTGCGAGTGGCCGGGGATGTCGATTTCGGGGACGACGGCGATATGCCGCTCGGCCGCGTACGCGACGATCTCCCGGATGTCGTCCTGGGTGTAGAAGCCCCCGTGCGGCTTCTCGTCCCACAGCGGCGAGGCCCGGTGGCCGAATTTGGTGCGCGCCCGCCAGGAGCCGATCTCCGTCAGCTTCGGATAGCGATTGATCTGGACACGCCATCCCTGATCGTCGGTGAGATGGAAGTGGAAGACGTTGAGTTTGTGCGCGGCCAGCAGATCGAGGTAGCGCAGGACGCCTTCCTTGGGCATGAAGTGCCGTGAGACGTCGAGCATCAGACCGCGCCAGCGGAATCGGGGCGCGTCCTCGACGACTCCGTGCTCGATTTCGTACACCGCCCCCGGACGGACCGGGGCGCGGCGGAAAGCGTCGGGGCCGAGCAGTTGACGCAGTGTCTGGGCGCCCCAGAAGACGCCGGCCGCGTCACCGCCGCGGATCTCGACTCCGTCGTCGCCGACACCGAGCCGGTACGCCTCCGGTCCCAGGGTGTCGTCCAGGAGCAGGCGTACGGCGCGCGGGGCGTCCTGCGGCCCAGGTCGCAGCGGCAGTCCGAGTGCGGCGCCGAGCGTCGAACCGAGCCAGCGTCCGGTGGTGTCCGTGCCCGGGGCGGCCCACAGGACGGTGTCCGCGTCCAGCGTGAACCACCCCTCAGTCGTGCCTTCGACGACGAGGGGAGCGGGAATCAGGCCCGTGTCCTTCATGTCCATCCGTCCTTCAGTCCTTTACCGCCGCCGGGGCCGGAGACGAGTCGATGGGTTCGCGTACGGAGAAGAGCCGGTACGAAGAAGATCGGCGCGTGGAAGACCGGCGTCCGAATGACCGCCGGGGGACGGACGCCATACCGTCCGGTCGGGCTCCCGGGTTCTCGCTCCGCGGGCGCGGGAAATCGTCCCGGCGGCCGTGGACCGGAGGGAGACGGCCCGGAAAGGGAGGCCCGGGGGAAATCGCGCACGGCGCGCCCGACCGGGTTCGCGGACGCCTTCCACGTGGCCATGGCGGGCCCGGTGGAACCGCGCGGCATCGGGGTCGCGAAGGGCCGCGAGAAGGCCGCCCGCGGCAGAGTCCTCGAACCCGGCGACTTCGGTCGGCCGAAGTCGGGCGGGAAGGCGAGGAGAGGCCCGCCGGAGCCTCGCGGGACATCGCGCGGGCGGCCCCGGGCGTGATCGGCAGGGCGGTCCGGAATCGGAAGCGGAATCGTCGTGGCGGTGCGGCCGGGAGAATTCCGGCGAACACGGGGACGCCCCTGGCGCGGTCCGCCCCGGGAAGGCCTCCGGAGAACTGACGGAAGAATTCCCACCGCCCCGAGCCACCCGGGAAAGATCCCCGGGAACGGCCCACCGCACGGAGCGGCCCCGGTGGACGGCAGTAGACCTGCCGACCGCGACGGACCGGTCGACGGCCGAGTACCCGCCGGCGGCAAGACGCCGGTCACCCCCGGGAGGCCCGTAGGTCGCGGGGCTTCTGATGCCGTCCGGGGACGTGGTGGTCAGTGTCCGGGGCACGGTGATCCGGGGGCACTGGGCTTCAACGGCGTCCTCCAGCCAGGGCTTGTTGCGGTGTGCGCAATGGCGGTTCCGCATCGCACAACACTCTGGAGGCTAAGGAGTACCGGGACCCGCCCACAAGAGGTCTACACCACTCTGTGATCGCGGAACCGGTCGCCGAAATGATCGCGGAACCTGTGAAGACCAGCCCGGCCCGCACCGGGCGCGGCCGCACCCCTCACGCGGAACGCCCGCACCCACCGCACGGCCCCGCCGAGTCCCCGCACACGACACGGCCGCGCCGCCCCTCCCCGGGGGCGTCGCGGCCGTGGTCGGTCTGCGCGGCGTACCGCGCCGGGGCAGGAGCCCGGCGCTACTTCTTGTCGCCGCCCTTGCCCTGGTCGCCGCCGCCGGCGCCCATGGACTCGAAGATCTCCTTGCACATGGGACACACGGGATACTTCTTCGGGTCGCGGCCCGGCACCCACACCTTGCCGCACAGCGCCACCACGGGCGTGCCGTCCAGCGCGCTCGCCATGATCTTGTCCTTCTGGACGTAATGGGCGAAGCGCTCGTGGTCCCCGTCGCCGTGCGACACCTGCGGCGTCGGCTCTACGAGGGTCCCCGTCCCCGTGCCTCGCTGGGGCTGGGTCTCAGGCTCAAGAGTGCTCATGAAGCCAAGGGTACTGGGGCTCGCACCCATCAGTTGAGGGAAGGGTCGCGCACCTTCGGCCGGAGGCACCGGGCCGGTGCGCGTGTCAGTTGAGGGAGGGGTCGTCCGGGTACGTCGCGACCATCGCCAGTTCGCTGCGCTGGCGGCGCAGGACCTCGCGCCACAGGCGTTCGGGCGCCGGGGAGGACACGTCACCGGGCTCGGACTCCACCACGTACCAGGCGCCGTCGACCAGTTCGTTCTCCAGCTGGCCCGGCCCCCAGCCCGCGTACCCGGCGAAGATGCGCAGGGAACCGAGGGCGGAGGCGAGCAGCTCGGGCGGGGCCTCCAGGTCCACCAGACCGATCGCGCCGTGCACCCGCCGCCAGCCGAGGGGCGCGCGCTCCCCCGCCGTGCCGCCCGGGATGACCGCCACCCCCAGCGCGGAGTCCAGCGAGACGGGGCCGCCCTGGAAGACGACGCCCGGCTCCCCGGCCAGTCCGGCCCAGTTCTCCAGGATGTCGCCGACACCGACCGGCGTCGGGCGGTTGAGGACGACACCGAGGGAGCCCTCCTCGTCGTGGTCGAGGAGCAGCACCACCGCGCGGTCGAAGTTCGGGTCCGCCAGGGCGGGCGTGGCCACGAGCAGCCGCCCTGTGAGCGAGGACACCTCGGTCATGCCAGACATGATCCCGCACATTCCCTTCATGTGGGGAGCCAATACGCGTACGGGAGTGAATGCAGCTCAGGGCGCAACGAAGCGCTGCCCGCGCACACCCGCGGCGGTGACCCCGCGTGCCCGTCCAGGGACCGCTCGTGTTGTGGCCAAGCTATGACCGACCTGAGTCCTGCTCGGGCTTACTGCGCCGGGGTGGGCGCCCATTACCCTTGCTGTTCGGCTCCCGTACGACCGGCCTGCCGACGACCCACACCTGCCCAACTCATCGGAACGCGAGATACATGACCGTCAACGACGATGTCCTGCTTGTCCATGGCGGAACCCCGCTTGAGGGCGAGATCCGTGTCCGCGGTGCGAAGAACCTCGTACCGAAGGCCATGGTCGCCGCCCTGCTGGGCAGCGGGCCGAGCCGGCTGCGCAATGTCCCCGACATCCGCGACGTCCGTGTCGTACGCGGACTGCTGCAGTTGCACGGTGTGACCGTCCGTCCGGGTGAGGAGCCCGGTGAGCTGATCCTCGATCCCTCGCACGTCGAGAGCGCGAACGTCGCCGACATCGACGCGCACGCGGGCTCGTCGCGCATCCCGATCCTGTTCTGCGGCCCGCTGCTGCACCGGCTGGGCCACGCGTTCATCCCGGGCCTCGGCGGCTGCGACATCGGCGGCCGGCCGATCGACTTCCACTTCGAGGTGCTGCGGCAGTTCGGCGCGAAGATCGAGAAGCGGGAGGACGGCCAGTACCTGGAGGCCCCGCAGCGGCTGCGCGGCACCAAGATCCAGCTTCCGTACCCGTCCGTGGGCGCGACCGAGCAGGTGCTGCTGACCGCGGTCCTCGCGGAGGGTGTCACGGAGCTCTCGAACGCGGCAGTGGAGCCGGAGATCGAGGACCTGATCTGCGTCCTGCAGAAGATGGGCGCCATCATCGCGATGGACACCGACCGGACGATCCGCATCACCGGTGTGGACTCGCTCGGCGGTTACACCCACGCGGCCCTCCCGGACCGACTGGAGGCCGCCTCGTGGGCTTCCGCGGCGCTGGCGACCGAGGGCAACATCTACGTCCGCGGCGCCCAGCAGCGCTCGATGATGACGTTCCTGAACACCTACCGCAAGGTCGGCGGTGCCTTCGAGATCGACGACGAGGGCATCCGCTTCTGGCACCCGGGCGGCCAGCTGAAGTCCATCGCCCTGGAGACGGACGTCCACCCCGGCTTCCAGACCGACTGGCAGCAGCCGCTGGTCGTGGCCCTGACGCAGGCCACCGGCCTGTCGATCATCCACGAGACGGTGTACGAGTCCCGGCTGGGCTTCACGTCCGCGCTGAACCAGATGGGCGCGCACATCCAGCTCTACCGCGAATGCCTCGGCGGCTCGAACTGCCGCTTCGGCCAGCGCAACTTCCTGCACTCCGCGGTCGTTTCGGGCCCGACGAAGCTCCAGGGCGCCGACCTGGTCATCCCCGACCTGCGCGGCGGCTTCTCGTACCTCATCGCGGCGCTGGCGGCACAGGGCACGTCCCGCGTCCACGGCATCGACCTGATCAACCGCGGCTACGAGAACTTCATGGAGAAGCTGGTGGAGCTCGGCGCGAAGGTCGAACTCCCGGGCAAGGCGCTCGGCTAGCACTCCGGCGGGGCCGCCCGCGTACGCCACGTACGGCGGCGGCCCCGGCTACGTACGCCACACGCGGGCGGGCCCGGCCCCGTGCGCCAGGTACGTTCGCGCGCTCACCCGCGTACGCCAATGGGGCGGCCCCCTGAAAGGGCCGCCCCATTGGCGTTGCCGGGCTTCGTACGGGTCCCCGCGTCCCGCGTCCGAGGGGAACGTACGGACGCCGGGACTAGTTGCCCTTGGCGGCTTCCTTGAGCTTGCTGCCCGCGGAGACCTTCACGCTGAAGCCGGCCGGGATCTGGATCGGGTCGCCGGTCTGCGGGTTGCGCGCGGTGCGAGCGGCACGGTGGGTGCGCTCGAAGGTCAGGAAGCCGGGGATGGTCACCTTCTCGTCGCCCTTGGCGACGATCTCGCCGACGGTCTCGGCGAAAGCGGCCAGAACGGCGTCGGCGTCCTTGCGGGTCACCTCGGCGCGGTCGGCCAGAGCGGCCACCAGCTCACTGCGGTTCATGTTGTTACTCCCGTGTTCTTCTTGCTGTTGAGGCGTGCCACGCGGCGGAGCCGCATATCGGGCACAGTGAAGCCGATGCTGCCAGGGTCCTCGGTCGGCTCCCGGACCCGGGTCCGTGGCCAGACCGTGGCGCCCGAAGACGCATCCTGCCCCCACCTGCGGCGGGAAAGCCAATCCGGCACCCCTGGGAGTCACACGAACACCCTTGGGGGTCACACGAAGAGGCCCCTGCGAGGCCTAGCCTGGCCGCCACCCTAGAGGCGGCCACTGGCCCCGCGTCCGCGACGCGCCGGGTTCCGGGCGGTCGTGGCGCCCGTCACAGACGGGACATCGGCCGGTACGGCACGGGCTCGCGGCCCGGCTCTACCCGTGCTACGCGCTCGTGTTGGCCGCGTCCGTCACCCCCGCCGCCTTCGCCGCGTCACGCACGGCTCCGGCGACCGCGCCCGCGACCTTGTCGTTGAAGACGCTGGGGATGATGTAGTTCGGGTTGAGCTCGTCCTCGGTCACCACGTTCGCGAGCGCGGCCGCGGCGGCGAGCATCATGTCCGTGTTGACGGTACGCGACTGGGCGTCCAGGAGGCCACGGAAGACACCCGGGAACACCAGGACGTTGTTGATCTGGTTGGGGAAGTCGGAGCGGCCGGTGGCCACAACTGCCGCCGTCTGACGGGCGATTGCCGGGTCGACCTCGGGGTCGGGGTTCGCAAGCGCGAACACGATGGCGTTCTCCGCCATCGAGGCCACGTCGTCGCCGTCGATCACGTTCGGGGCCGAGACACCGATGAACACGTCGGCCTCGCGGACCGCCTCCTTCAACGTGCCCGTGAGGCCTTCGAGGTTGGTGTTGTCGGCGATCCAGCGCAGCGGCGAGTCCGCCGCGGCGTCGACGAGGTCGGTGCGGCCCGCGTGCACGACGCCGTGGATGTCGGCGACGACGGCGTTCTTCACACCCGCGGCGATCAGCAGCTTGAGGATGGCCGTACCGGCCGCTCCCGCGCCCGACATGACGACCCGGATGTCGCCGATCGCCTTGCCCGCGACGCGAAGTGCGTTGGTCAGGGCGGCGAGGACGACGATGGCCGTGCCGTGCTGGTCGTCGTGGAAGACGGGGATGTCCAGGGCCTCGCGCAGCCGGGCCTCGATCTCGAAGCAGCGCGGCGCGGAGATGTC
This sequence comes from Streptomyces sp. NPDC001914, assembly GCF_042891215.1. Classification (NCBI taxonomy): domain Bacteria; kingdom Bacillati; phylum Actinomycetota; class Actinomycetes; order Kitasatosporales; family Streptomycetaceae; genus Streptomyces; species Streptomyces sp. NPDC001914. Next base: position 111,438 of record NZ_JBIASW010000013.1, on the reverse strand, counting down.
CTCCAGGTTGATGCCCGCGAAGCCGGGGGCGATCGCCTTGACGATCTCGACGATCGCGTCGGTGTCCTGGGTGTCCAGGCACAGCGGCCAGGCGTCGATGCCGGCGAAGCGCTTGAAGAGGGCCGCCTTGCCCTCCATGACGGGCAGCGCGGCCTTCGGGCCGATGTTGCCGAGGCCCAGCACCGCGGAGCCGTCCGTCACGACCGCAACGGAATTGCGCTTGATGGTGAGGCGGCGGGCGTCCTCGGGGTTCTCGGCGATCGCCATGCACACGCGGGCCACACCCGGGGTGTAGATCATGGAGAGGTCGTCACGGTTGCGGATCGGGTGCTTGGACTGCATCTCGATCTTGCCGCCGAGGTGCATGAGGAACGTACGGTCGGAGACCTTGCCGAGGGTCACGCCCTCGATGTTCCGCAGCTGCTCGACGATCTCGTCGGCGTGCGAGGTGGAGCTCGCGGCGATCGTGACGTCGATCCGGAGCTTCTCGTGGCCGGACGCGGTCACGTCGAGGCCGGTCACCGAGCCTCCGCTGGACTCCACGGCCGTCGTGAGCTGGGAGACCGCGGTTCCGCTCGCGGGCACCTCCAGCCGGACCGTCATCGAGTAGGAGACGCTGGGCGCCGTTGCCATGGCCGACTTCCTCTGCTTTCACCGAGTCACTGCTGTGTGCCGTCCGATCGTCGCACCTACCACTGAGTACGCGGTAGTCGCCCCGGATTGCGAACGTTTTGTTCGCCGGAGGTTCGCTCTTCGGAAAGCGGATTCCACTGTACGAGAGGGGGCCCGCCGCCGCGCGAGAGGGTCGGGAGACCGTTCGGGGGACGGAAGAGGCCCACGTCACGGATGACGTGGGCCTCTTGCGGTCCTTCGGTGAAGGACGACGGTCAATGACACCGACCCGCCATGCTCGCCTCGCGGCAAGTGGTCGCTCGTAGCGACGAAGGTTGGGCCCGGGGGCTTGGATCGGGCCGGTGTCACGTCAAAGGTAACAAAGGATCCCCGTAGAGCAATTCCCGTCCCGGGAGTTCTTTTCGGCCGGGCCTGTGTCCCCCGCCCGTCCCCCGCCCCCCGCCCGCCGCCGGGCGGGGGGGGCACAGGCCCGAACGGCGGCATGCTCCGTGCCCTCCCCCCGCGACAGGCCCGCGGCGTCAGTCCCGCAGGAGGTCGGGGACCCCGTCCGCGTCGGGCTCGTCACGGTCGCTGGAGACGACGGTGAGCTGCTGCGTTGCCCGGGTCAGGGCGACGTACAGGACACGCAGTCCGGCGGGCGACTCGTCGGCGATCTCCGCGGGCGAGACGACCACCGTCGCGTCGTACTCCAGGCCCTTGGCCTCCAGGCTCCCCAGGGCCACCACGCGGTCCCCGAGTCCGGCGAGCCAGCGGGCGGCCTCCTCGCGCCGGTTCATGGCGACGACGACGCCCACGGTGCCGTCGACCCGGTCGAGCAGATGGGCGGCCTCGGCGCGCACGGTCTGCGCGAGGGAGTCCCGTACGACCGCGAAGCGGGGCTCGACGCCCGTGGACCGTACGGCGGACGGCGACGGCGAGCCCGGCATGGCGAGCGCGAGGACCTTGGAGGCCAGCTCGGCGATCTCCGCCGGGTTGCGGTAGTTGACGGTGAGGGTGAAGCGGCGCCGGGGGCGGGTGCCGAGCGCCTCGTCACGGGCCTCGGCCGCCTCGTCGGGGTCGGACCACGAGGACTGGGCGGGGTCGCCCACGACCGTCCAGGTGGCGTGCCGGCCACGCCGGCCGACCATCCGCCACTGCATCGGCGTGAGGTCCTGCGCCTCGTCGACGATCACGTGCGCGTACTCGGTCCGCTCCTGCGCCAGCCGCTCGGCGCGCTCGCGCTGCGTCTCCTCGCGCACCGGCATGAGCTCGTCGAGGCCGGTGAGCTGGTCCAGCGGGTCCAGTTCGCGGCGCTTCCTCGGCCGGGCGGGCGTCCCGACGATCGCCTCCAGCTCGTCGAGCATGGCCACGTCGTGCACGGAGAACCCGTCCCGCTTGAGCGAGCGGGCCACCCGGCGGACCTCGCCGGGGTTGAGGATCCGGCGCGCCCAGCGCCCGAGACGCCGCTCGTCGGCCATGGCGGCCAGCACCCCGCGCGGGGTCAGCTCCGGCCACCAGGCGTCCAGGAAGGCCGTGAAGCTGTCCTCGGAGGTGACGTCCTCGTCGAAGGAGGACCGCAGCTCGGCGGCCAGCTCCGGGTCCGAGTGCCGGGTTCCCGCGCCCGACTTCGCCCACAGCGCGTCCAGCAGCAGCCTGCGGGCGCGCGGGCGCAGCAGGTTGACCGGCGCGGTCCCGCCGAGCGCGTTGTGCTTGATGCGGTCCAGCTCGGGGGACTCCAGCTCGAGACGGCGCCCGAAGGCGACGACTCTCAGCCGGGTGGGAGTGCCCGCGGCGGTCTCCGGCTCACCGAGGGCGAGCCGGCCGTTGCCGCCACCCCCGCCGTTGCCGCCGCCCGCCGGGCCGGCCTGGGTCTCCAGCGCTCCGCGCGCCGCCTTCCGCAGCACCTTCAGCATCCGGTACGAGCCCTTGGCGCGGGCCACCGCCGGGGAGTCGTACAGCGTGGCGGCCGCGCCGTCGACGAGGGAGCCGATCGCGCGGATCGCGACCTGGCCCTCCTCGCCGAGCGAGGGCAGCACGCCCTCGGTGTAGGCGACGAGCAGCGGGGTCGGGGAGACGATCAGGATGCCGCCCGCGTAGCGGCGGCGGTCCTGGTAGAGGAGGTAGGCGGCCCGGTGCAGGGCGACCGCCGTCTTGCCGGTGCCGGGGCCGCCCTCGACGTAGGTCACGGACGCGGCGGGCGCGCGGATCACCATGTCCTGCTCGGCCTGGATGGAGGCCACGATGTCGCGCATGGTGTGGCTGCGGGCCTGCCCGAGCGCTGCCATGAGGGCGCCGTCGCCGATGACGGGCAGTTCGTGGCCGTCGAGGGAGGCCTTGACCTGCGGCCGCATCAGGTCGTCCTCGACCCCGAGGACCCGGCGGCCCTTGGAGCGGATGACCCGGCGGCGCACGACCCGGCCGGGGTCGACCGGGGTGGAGCGGTAGAACGGGGCGGCGGCCGGTGCCCGCCAGTCGATCACCAGCGGCGCGTACTCGGCGTCCAGGACGCCGATGCGGCCGATGTGCAGCGTCTCCGCGATGTCGGCGGTGTTGTCCTCGCGCACCGCGCCCTCGGCGGGTTCCACCGCGGTGTAGGCGCCGTCGGGCCCCTTCACGCCGTCCTTGCCGCGGAGCAGGTCGATCCGGCCGAACAGGAAGTCCTCGAACTCGTTGTTGAGACGGTTCAGGTGGATTCCCGCGCGGAACACCTGGGCGTCCCGCTCCGCGAGCGCCCCCGGTGTGCCGACGTGACCGCGCTGGGCGGCGTCGTGCATGAGGAACTCGGCCTCGTGGATCTTCTCCTCGAGGCGCCGGTAGACCCGGTCCAGATGTTCCTGTTCGACGGCGATCTCACGGTCCCGTACGGAGTCGTCCTTGACGGACTCCTCCGGTACGGAGGTGTGGACCGAGCCGAGCGCGGTTTCCTGCTGAGCCTGAGCGGCCACCGGGCGCCCCCTTCTGACGTGCTGGGCAGCCGTCAACCGTACGCGAAGGGAGGCCCGCCGGGCTACGTCCGCGCCCGGAGTCCGCTCACGCCTTCACCTCGACCAGACGCTTCCCGCCGAAGGTCATGACCTCGAAGTGGTCGATCTGGTTCGGCTCGAAGGCCGCGCCGCCGTGGACGTAGAGGGGCTGCTTGGCCTCCTCGGTCTTGGCGTTGGGTGTGCCGTAGCCCCATTCCGGGACCGACCAGGACGTGACCGTCTCGCGCTCGCCGTTCTTGCCGACGGCGATCAGGGAGCACTTCTCGGGGCCCGTGACGTTCTTGAGCTGGAGGACCGCGTGGGTGCCCCAGTCCTTGGGCTCGATGGCGACGACGGCGCTGACCTTGGTCTTCGGGTCCGTGGCCGACGCCTTGTCGGTCATGACCTCGAAGGCGGCCTTGGCCGGGCTGGTGGCGTGCGCCTGCGGCATGTTCGTGCCGGTGTCGCTGCCTCCGTTGACCGCCATGACCGTCAGCGGGCCGCCGATGATCAGCGCGGCCGCGGCGGCCACCAGGTACATGCCGCGCCGGCGCTTCTGGGCGCGGCGTTGCGAGACCTCGTCCACCAGCCGCTCCGCGAGCCGTGGGCTCGGGCGGGCCGAGAGGGACTCCGCGATGGCCGGGCTGCCCTGCGAGGCGGGCAGGTCGGCGAGGGCCGCGAGCATCGGTTCCATCCCGGCGAGCTCGTCGAGCTGCTGGGCGCACCACTCGCAGGACGCGAGATGCTCCTCGAAGGCCGTGGCCTCGATGTCGTCGAGGATGCCGAGCGCGTAGGCGCCGACAGTCTCGTGAATGTTGTCCCCGGACCCTTGCTGTCCTCGTGGACCTTGCATGGCTCCCGGACCACCTGTTCCGTAACCCCCGTACGTGTTCATGCCGTCACCCCCCGCTCCTCAAGCGCCAGCTTCATCGACCGCAGGGCGTAGAAAACCCGTGAGCGCACAGTGCCGCTGGGAATGCCGAGCGTTTCGGCCGCCTCATTGACGGTACGCCCTTTGAAGTAAGTTTCGACCAGAACTTCCCTGTGAGCAGGGGTCAGGTCGTCCAGCGCGTCCGACAGTGTCATCAGCCACAACGCCTTGTCGATCTCGTCCTCCGCGGGGATGACCTCCAGCGGCGACGGGTCGACCTCCTGCGGCCGGGCCTGCCGACTGCGGTGGCCGTCGATGACGATGCGCCGGGCGACCGTCACCAGCCAGGGGCGTACCGAACCGGTCGCTCGATTGAGCTGGCCGGCGTTCTTCCAGGCACGGATGAGTGTTTCCTGCACAACGTCCTCGGCGCGCTGCCGGTCTCCGGCCACCAGGCGCAGCACGTAGGCCAGCAGGGGCCCCGCGTGTTCCCGGTACAGCGCACGCATCAGCTCCTCGTCGGGTTCGGTCGACGAGGACTGCTGAGACATGCGATGTCGGGCCCTTGGCCTGTGTTCATCAGCCACGGCTGAATCCTTGCGCACGCCTACCTCCGGTGTCCGGGGGTTCCCCCAGTCGGTCGCTCATCACCGGGTACGTGTGCCGGTACGCGAGTGTTCAAAGTGTTCAGGATTTTTTCTGGTGAAGATGTGTAGACGCCGAAAAGAATGCATACCGATCACCTCACGTCACTGGAAAGTCACGGACGGGTGTGATCAGGCCCGGGCCAGGGCCGCCCGGCGCCGGTGCCGGGCAACCCGCTCCCGATTGCCGCACACTTCACTCGAGCACCAGCGGCGGCGCCGGCCGCGCGAGGTGTCGAGGTAGACGATCGGGCAGTTGTCGCCCTCGCACTGCCGCAGACTCGCCCGCGCGAGCGGGTCCGTGAGCAGATCGAGGGCGTCCCGGGCCACCACAGACAGTAGTTCACCGCAGTACGGCGGCATGCGGAGCCCCCGGCACAGTGAGCCGTCGGCGGCGCGGACGGCCCGGGGGGGCCGGCGGAGCCGCGAGGGCAACGGCGTTGACGCGGGCGAGCGCGCCGTCCGCGGGCCGTCCGTCCAGCTCGCCGCGCACCAACTGGGCGACATGTCCGCGCAGTTCCCGGAAGCCGAGCAGCCATGCGTCGTCCACGGCGGCCAGCACGGTGCCCACGGGCACCAGCCCGGACGCGAGGACCCAGGCGCTCAACCGGGCGGCCGAGTCGAGGCGTTCCTCGGGATGGGTGGTCGCCGTCAGGTCCAGGCAGATCCGCCCGGAGTCGAACCGCAGCTCGTACGAGGCTGTGGCCATGCCCGATGCCATGCGCCTGTCACCGCCTTGGGGTCACCTGCCGCTGTACCCCCTACAGTGCATGCCCCGGCGCCCCGCCGGAAGACTCGGCACCGGTCCCGTACCGGATGCTCACCGGACGGACGGCGGAGCGTGCCGTGGACGCCCGCGTATGCGGCCGCGCTCCTCGGCCATGTCACCGGCTCCGGCCCGCCGGTTGACTGAGGGACATGACGAACGAGAGCACGGAGCGGCGTGACACCGCCGCGGGGGTACTGGGTGCGGCCACGGTCGCGACGGGCCTGGTCGCGGGGGCCTTCTACGTCTTCGCCTGCGCGGTGATGCCGGCGCTGGCGCGCAGCGACGACCGCGTCTTCATCGAGGTGATGCGGAACATCAACGAGGTGATCCAGAACCCGGTCTTCTTCCTGGGCTTCCTGGGGGCGCCGATCCTGACGGCGGTCGCCGCCTGGCGGTCGCGCGGCACGCCGGACCGGTGGTGGGTGCTGGCCGCGCTCGCCGCGTACACGCTCGCGTTCATGGTGACCGTGACCGTCAACGTGCCGCTCAACAACGACCTCGCGAACGCGGGCGACCCCGCGCGGATCGCCGATCCGGCCGCGGTGCGCGACCGGTTCGAGGACACCTGGGTGACCTGGAACGTCGTACGGGCCCTGCTGTCGACGCTCGCTCTGGCCTGCCTCGCCCGTGCCCTGCTGCGGCACCGGCGGACTCAGGCGTCGGCGTACTTGGCGTCCGCGGCCGGGTCGAGCGCCAGCCGGTAGCCCCGTTTGACGACCGTCTGGATCAGCTTGGGCGCGCCGAGTGCCGTGCGCAGCCGGGCCATCGCGGTCTCCACGGCGTGCTCGTCACGGCCGGCTCCCGGCAGCGCGCGCAGCAGTTCGGACCGCGCCACCACCCAGCCGGGCCGCCGTGCGAGGGCCCGCAGCAGCGACATCCCGGCGGGCGGGACGGGCCGCAGCGCCCCGTCGACCAGCACCGCGTGCCCCCGGATCTCCACATGGTGCCCGGCGATGGGCAACGCCCTTGCCCGGCCGGGCAGTTCCTGGCACAGCAGTTGTACGAGGGGGCCGAGCCGGAAGCGTTCGGGCTGGACGGTGTCGATGCCGAGGGCCTGCAGCGGCAGCGCGGTGACCGGGCCGACGCAGGCGGGCAGGACGTCGTGGTGCAGCGCGGCGAGCAACTCCGCGTGCACACCTCGTTCCTCGGCCCTGGACAGCAGGGAGGCGGCGGCGGGGGCGCTGGTGAAGGTGAGCGCGTCGAGCCCGCGGGTGAGGGCCGCGTCGAGCAGCCGGTCGACGGGGCCGATGTCCTCGGGCGGCATCCACCGGTACACCGGCACGAGGACGACCTCGGCCCCGGCGGCCCGCAGCGACTCCACGAACCCGGGCAGCGGTTCCCCGTGCAGTTGTACGGCGATACGGCGGCCGTCGACGCCCTCCTCGAGCAGCCGGTCGAGGACCTCGGCCATCGACTCGGAGGACGGGGACCACTCCTCCGTCAGCCCCTGGGCCCGCACCGCGCCCTTGACCTTGGGCCCGCGGGCGAGCAGTTCCACGCTCCGCAGCCGCGCGAGCAGTTCCTCGCCCAGGCCCCAGCCGTCGGCGGCCTCGACCCAGCCGCGAAAGCCGATGGCGGTGGTGGCCACCACCACGTCGGGGGCGTTGTCGATCAACTCCTTCGTGGCGACGAGGAGTTCACCGTCGTCGGCGAGGGGCACGATCCGCAGGGCCGGCGCGTGCACGACGGTGGCACCGCGCCGTTGGAGCAGCGCGCCCAGTTCGTCGGCCCGGCGCGCGGCGGTCACGCCCACGGTGAACCCGGAGAGTGGCCCGTGCTCGGGTCGCTGCTGTTCGTCGTACATGGGCTCTCGTCTCGCGCTCGTCGAGTCGTCGTACGGGTCTGTGCTGGCTGTCGTACGTCGCGGCTGATCCGAGCCTGTCAACGGACCGTGACAGGCTCGGATCAAGGTGATGTCCGGCGTGTTACGTCACACCTCGGCGTAGCTGAGCTGGGGCTTCGCCTCGGCGGTGGCACTTGCCCCCGGCTCGGCGGCCGGGCGGCGAAGGTATACGGCCCAGGTCACCGCGAAGGCGGCCGCGTAGAAGGCGAGGAAGGTGACGAAGGCGCCGGTGCCGGAGCCGGAGCTGAGGAAGGACTGGCGGAAGGCGAGGTTGATGCCGACACCGCCGAGCGCGCCCACGGCGCCGATGAGACCCATGGCGGCGCCGGAGAGACGCCGTCCGTGGCGGGCGGCCTCCTCCCCTTCGAGGCCCGCCTCCAGGGCCTTCCGCTGGAAGATGCCGGGGATCATCTTGTACGTCGACCCGTTGCCGAGCCCGCTGAGCACGAAGAGCACCACGAAGACCGAGACGAACAGCGCCAGCGACTTCTCACTGCTGGCGAACACCAGGACCCCGGTCGCGGCGGCCATGGCGACGAAGTTCCACAGGGTGATCCTGGCGCCGCCGTAGCGGTCGGCGAGCCAGCCGCCGACGGGCCTGATCAGCGAGCCGAGCAGCGGGCCGATGAAGGTGAGGTAGGCGGCCTGGAGCGGTGTCCGCCCGAACTCGACCTGGAGCACCTGGCCGAAGGCGAAGGCGTAGCCGATGAACGACCCGAACGTCCCGATGTAGAGGAACGCCATGATCCAGGTGTGCGGGTCCTTCGCGGCGTCCAGGGCCGCGCCGGTGTCGTTCTTCACGGGGGTGAGGTTGTCCATGAACAGGCCGGCGAGGACGGCGGCCACGACGACGAGCGGGATGTAGATCCCGAGGAGCACCCTGGGTCCGCCGGCCGCCCCGATGACGGCGAGTGCCACCAGCTGGATGACGGGGACGCCGATGTTGCCGCCGCCCGCGTTGAGGCCGAGCGCCCATCCCTTCTTCCGCAGGGGGAAGAAGGCGTTGATGTTGGTCATGCTGGAGGCGAAGTTGCCGCCGCCGACACCGGCCAGCAGGCCCACCACGAGGAACGTGGTGAAGGAGGTTCCCGGCTCCATCACGACGAACGCGGCGACGGTCGGCACGAGCAGCAGACCGGCGGACACGATGGTCCAGTTCCGGCCGCCGAAGAGCGCGACGGCGAAGGTGTAGGGCACCCGCACCACCGCGCCGACGAGCGTCACCATCGAGGTGAGCAGGAACTTGTCGGCCGGGGTGAGTCCGTATTCCGGTCCCATGAACAGGACCAGTACCGACCACATGGTCCACACGGAGAACCCGATGTGCTCGGACAGGACCGAGAAGAACAGGTTGCGCCGGGCGACCTTCTCGCCCTTCTCCGCCCAGAAGACCTCGTCCTCCGGGTCCCACTCCTCGATCCAGCGACCGCCCCTCGCGGGGGCCGTACTCGTGGCTGGGGCAGTCATCTCACGCCTCCATTGGTTCTCCGGGCTTACCGGCCGTGCTTACTGGCCTGCTGTTTCCCGAAGGTAGGGAGGGCTCGTTTCGGCCCTGTGGCTGTGAGTGACCTGAAGGGAACGTTGCTCTCACCCGGCCCCGGACCCGGCGGTGAGGACGGGGCCGGGGCCGGGTGACGCCCGGGTCAGGCGGGTGAGTTGTGGTACGAGGTGATGGCCCAGGTCCCGTCGGCGGCGTCGCGGACGAGTACCCAGGTCGCCCGCCGCCGCCGGTCGGCGGGGACCTCGCTCTCCCCGGCCAGGAGTACCGCGGCCTCACTGACGACGACGGCCGTGCCGGGCCGCGGGAACCGGATCCGGCGGGGCTCGTCGAGCGGCCGGGATCCCTTCAGCGGTCCCTCGAAGCCGGCCGCGATGTAGGCGCGGATCTCCTCCCGCCCGTCGTTGAAGACGCCCGGCATCACGACGGTCGCGTCCTCGGTGTAGAGCGCGGCGAACGCGTCGGCGTCACCGTCGGCCCAGGCGGAGTAGAGCCGGTCGAGGACGCCGCGGATGTCCTGGCGGTCCTCGGTGGCGCTGCTGTTCATGATGATTCCTTCCCTCGAACGGATGCGACGCCGGTACGTACCCGCACACCACCCGGAAGTCATCGGTGCCGGGACGATGAGTCCGGGCGGTCCCGGAGGTAGATACCGGTGAACGCGGGGACACGGCCGAGGAGCGGATGATGGGGATACGGGGCGGCGGGGGCCGGGACCAAAACGGCGTGGGGTTGGACCGGGACGGTGTGGGCTTGGACCGGCGGGACGGTGTGGGCTTCGACCGGTGGGACGGCGGTGGCGATGCCGACGGGACGGAAGGCTCCGAGGGTCGCGGCGGTTTCGGCGATGGCGACGGGCGTGACGGTGGGCACGGCGACCGTGACGGGCACGATGACCGCAGCCGGCAGGGTGACCGTGGCCGGCGGGACGGTGACCCCGACGGTCACGGCGACCGTGACGGTCACGGCGACCGTGACGGCTTCGAGAGGCGGGCGGCGCCCTACCGCCGTGAACTGCTGACGCACTGCTACCGGATGCTCGGGTCGGTGCACGAGGCCGAGGACCTGGTCCAGGAGACGATGCTCAGGGCCTGGCTCGCGTACGACCGTTACGACGCCGACCGTGCGTCCATGCGCACCTGGCTGTACCGCATCGCCACCAACAGATGCCTGACCGCGCTGCGCGGCCGCGCCCGCAGACCTCTGCCGTCGGGTCTGGTCGGCGCGCTGGAGGATCCGGGGGCGCCGATGACACTGGGGTCGGAGGTGCCGTGGCTCGAACCCTTCCCGGACACGGGAGCCCCGGGGCTGGTGTTCGGGACCGGAGCAGGGGCCGGGACCGGGGATCCGGCGGGGGTGGTGGCAGCCCGGGGCAGCCTGCGTCTCGCGCTGATCGCCGCGATGCAGTTGCTGCCTCCGCGCCAGCGTGCCGTCCTCATCCTGCGTGACGTACTGGCCTGGCCGGCGACCGAGGTGGCCGAAGCGCTCGGTACGTCGACGGCGTCCGTGAACAGCGCGCTCCAACGGGCCCGCGCGCGACTGGGCGAGGCCGGCCTGACCGAGGACGAGGTGACGGAACCGCCGGACCACGAGGGGCGCGCGGTGATCGACCGCTATCTGCGCGCCTTCGAGGACGCCGACCTCGACGCCCTGCGCACCCTGCTCACCCAGGACGTCGTCCTGGAGATGCCGCCGGTCCTCAACTGGTACGTCGGCCCCGACGCCTACGTCGCCTTCATCGCCCGTGTCTTCGCGATGCGCGGCACTGACTGGCGCCTGCGCCCCACCTCGGCCAACGGCCAGCCGGCCCTGGCGGCGTACGTCCGCGCCCCCGGCACCGACACCCACCGCCTGCACACCCTCCAGGTCTTCACGACGACCCCCACAGCGGTGAGCCACACGGTGGTCTTCCAACTCCCGACGGTCTTCACGGCGTTCGGGCTGACGGAGGTGTGGGAGGACTAGCCGCGGGCTCGACGGTCGCCTCTCCGGGCACGGCTGCCGTCATGGACCTCCCTGGTGACGCCCACTATCGTCGGTCGCACTTGTGAAGAACGGGAGACTCCATGTCCGCTGGATCTGGGCCCGGACGGCCCGAGGTGCGAAGCCCGCAGCGCACGAAGGCTCAGAATGCGGCGTTCGCCGCGGCAGTCATCGGCGTCCTGGCGACCATGACCCTCGGAGCCTTCGCGGGCGTTTCCCTGGCTACCGGCCTCGCGGATGATTCCGGCCTCTCGGACCTGGTGCCCGCTGACGGCCGCAACAGCCTGGTGATCGGCGGCATCGGCGCGGGCGGCCTGACCGGGCTGCTGGTCCCGCTGATCATCGCGGGTCTCGTGAAGGGGACCGAGGACAAGCCGCGGCTTCGACCGACCGAGGCCCTCGCAGACGTTCTGGCTCTTCTTGTCTTTGATGTATATCTGCTGGTCGTCTCTGTGATCGTGGCCCAGTTCGGGAGAATCCTCCCCGCGGGTCTGACCGTACTCCTGAGTGTCTTCGCCATCGGATTCAGCTGGATGCCCTTGGCTCTGATCCCGTGGGAGAGGTTCGGGATCACCGTTCCAGGTGTACGGCTCGGCTCGGGCAGCAGGCCGGACTCACACGAGCCTGATTGATTCGGCCAAGGCATCGGCCACCGTCGCCAGCTCCGCGCCGAGGCCGATGGAAGACCAGAGCAGCCGGGCCTCCAACACCACGGGGTGCGGCCGAGGCAGGACGTAGTGGGCGACGCCTTCGATCACTTCCCCCTCCGCGGATTCAGGGGCACTTGGCTCCATACGATGCACCCGCACCGCGGATCCCACCGGAAGGTCGACCTCCGAGATCGAAGGGCTCCCGAAGAAGGGCCCTTCAGCCAGCTCGACCTCTCGACGGAGGGCTTCCAGGCACAGCAGTTCTTGGGAGACCGCCACTTCCCTCACGAAGTAGCTCGCCAGCACGGGTCCGTCCGCCGGGGCCAACAGTGCCGCACAGATTGCTCGCTGCCGAATCGCGGCACCCCAGTACCACAGCACTTCGTCGGCGAAGGCGTCGCGTCGATCCACGGAAGCGTCCGCGCCGACATGGTCTTCCGCGGCTGTATGGGCCCATGGCATCGGCTGGTCAACGGCGAGGTCGAGAACCAACCAGCTTTCGGGAGCCGGCAGCTCGACCCTGCACTCACTCCAGCCGTGCTGAGAAGCCTCCACACCGAGCGCCATGGCGGTCACCTTCCGGCCAGAGAGGCGTCCGGGCCGGTGACATCGATCTTCGGTTCACCCTCGAAGATGCCTTGGAAGCTGTATGAGTCGGAACTCGCTCCGGTGCCGGTGGCGGCAAGCGCCCAGGAGTTGTAGCGCAGTGCCTGCTTGAACGCGTCCGGCGTTCCGATGAAGTCGAGGTCGGTCGAGCTGACGTTCCTCATACGGCCGAGCTCGTCCACCATGCCTGGCCCGACATACATACTGGCCAGACCGCGGGCCCCGCCCACGTTCCAGGCGTTCCGAACAGCCGCGACGTTGTCACCCACCTTGAAGAGATCCCGCCAGTTGCTCCGGATCGTGCCGAAGTCATCGGCCATGGAACGCGGCAGGCCCTTGAAAGCGGCTCCGAGGCTGACGTCCGGTCGTACCGCGCGGGTGACGGCTCCGGCACGCGCTCCCACCATCTCTTGGACGAGAGTCCGACGTGCCGCCGAGCTGAGCCCTGGATTCCAGCCGCGTACGTACTGCGTCGCGGCCGTCCAGACCTTGCTGCGTCCGACGGTGGCGGCGAGCTTCGCTCCCGACGAGAAGACCCGCCCGATCCCGAAGGTCGCCAGCCCCAGAACATCCAGGGCCACGTCCTGCCACGACCCGTCACCGTTGATCCACAGGAGCACGTGGCAGATGAGGGACAGAGCCGTCATGACGAGCGCGATCGTGCCCAGGACTCCGGCGATCGCCTGTCCGATGACGGGAATCCACCCGACCAGGAGCGATATCACTCCGCACACCGCCGCGACAGCCCCGGCGGCCTTACTGATCAAGTTCAGCGAGTCACGCAGGTCGTCCAGCCAACCGTCGTTCAGGCCGTCGCCTTCCGCCACGTCGTGAATGCGCTTCGCCGCGGTGTCGCCCGCGTGCTGGTGGCGAGACTTCAAAACCGCCAACTTGCCGCGCAGGCCGTCCAGGCCGTCCCGCAGGTCGGTCACCTTCTTGTCGAGCTTGTCCTGGCTGGCGTCGTCCGCCCCTTCGGGCGGGTTGTCCGCCCGGGACTTGGCGGATGCCAGATCCGCGCTCTGCGTCTCAGCCTGCCCGAGGAGCCGGTCCGCCTCTTTCTGAATGGTCTCGAGGTCGGTGTAGTACTCCTTGAGCGCAGCCCCGGCCTCTTCATAGCGGCCGTGCGCCCTGCTCACCGTCTTGGCGGTATCGCCCGCCTTGTCGGCGAACTCCCTGCCCGCCTTCGAATCCCAGCTCTTCTGGTCTCCGACCCGACGGAGCGCGGCAGCGGTGTCGGAGATCGTCTTGGCCGTGGCCGTGAACCGGCGCGCCAGCGCCTTGAGCTCCTGCACATCGCCGGGAACGGGGTCACCGCTCTCGTCCAGCACTTCCCAACGATGGTCGGCCGGACGGCTCACGTCTTCTGCCTCTTTCCGACCAGAGCGCTGTAGAGCGCCGTGTCCAGCTCGACGTACGCCTTGGACGCTTCCTTCGCGATGGTTCCCAGCGCCTCGATGTCCTTGATCATCTTTTCGCGGTTGTCGTCCCAGTCGTCGGAAAAATCCTGGAGTCTCTCATGCAGCAGTTTGTGTCCGACCGTGCGTCGGTCATAGGACTCCATGAGCCTGTCGAGCCCCTCGAACTCCGTTGCCACTGTTCTCAGCCCGGTTCCGACCGTATGCAGATCGTCGGTGGAGACCCTGAGACGCTCGCTCATGCCGGCTCTCCCTTGCCGTCGATCCGCGCCTGCCAGCGCAACGTGCCCGCGATCGCGTCGAACAGCTCGACCATCGCGTCGGCGATCGGCTCCATCGGCGTGCTGAACGTGAGCATCAAGGTCTCATCGTTCAGCGGTGCGGGAACAAAGTACTCAACGATCGTGTCGTCGAAATCCGATCCCAATTTCCTCGTCTCGCGGGATCGTTCGGTACGCCGGCGCCGTGCCGCCCGTCCTGCCGCGGGAAGGGTCACAGGTACGACTTCACCCTGACCGGTGAGTGCTGCGACGACATCAAGGCTGTCGAACCGCTCATGAACGCGGGAAACGAGAAGCGAGGCGGACAACGGGATGCCGGCCGCCGCCAGGAAGGAGAGGTAGAGCACCACTCCGCCCTGGTCGGCACCCGCGAGGGCGGCGCCGGTCAGATGTTCCTCGGCCTGGCGACGCAGAACAGGCTGATCGTCGACGCCGGCGAACTGGCGCCGGATCAGCGCGCTCACGGATGCCTCGCGCTGCTCCTGCGGCTGAAGCGGGATGCGGTACCAGTCCTCGGGTGTGATCAGGCCGAACACGCTTCCGCTGCCGACAGGCTGAGGTGACGTCACTTACCGCTCGCTCCGGTTCTGTTCGTCACTGAGAGACACCCGCCTCTCAACGGTTGATGGACTGGATCTCCTGCACGACGACGTCCTGGTCCGCCCCGAAGGTACCGTCCGGCAGGTTCCGTGCCCTTGTCACGCCGGTGCCCGTCCAGTGGATCTTCCAGGTGATGGTGGCCCTCAGCTTGTACGAGCCGTCACCCGAGGAGCGGAGATACTTCACCCCGCACGGGGGTATGTCCCCGGCCTTGCCCTTCGCGTACGCCTCGCCGATACCGTGACCCGTGATCTCGCAGACGCCGGACGCGGGATACGTCTGCGCGTCCCCCGTACCGGGCTCGATCCTCAGCGAGACCGGCTCCGCCGTCGTCGTCGCGGTGACGTTCAGCAGCGGGACTGACGCGGTCACAGACACCGGCTTGAACTTCGCCGTGTCCAGCCACGCCCACGTCGGCAGATTCACCTTCGTCGTCCCCGCCGGAGCCAGATCCACCCTCGTCGACGGCACACGGATCTCCGCGTACGCCAGCTGCGCCAGCATCTCCGGAGTGATCGCCTCCGGGATGTCCGCCGGTGGGGCCGCGCCCTCGTCGACCCAGAAGATGCCCTTGGTGCACTTCAGCGCGCCCGGGTCACCCTCGCGGCCCGGCGTGACGTACGAGTCCCACCAGTAGCCCTTGCCGGTCTTCTCCTTGTTGAAGTCCTTGGCCTCGCCGCCGTTGACGTACTTGTCCCGCTGTTCCTGGTCCCACTGGGAACCCGTGGACTCGGCGTTCCAGATGGGCTCCAGGTACTTCTGCAGTTCGTCCGGCGTGTACTTCGGAGCGTAATAGCAGGCCGGCGGTGTCCAGTCACCGGAGGACGAGGTCACCGGCCCGGAGGAGTCCCCCGACCCGTTCTTGGACCGGTCGAACACGACGGCCCCCGCGGTGGCGGTGAGGTTGCCCTTGCCGTCGCTGTTACCGGAGGCGTTGGTACCGCCAGGCTTCTGACTCCCGTTGCCGAAGTCGTCGTCGGCAACGGCCGAGTTGGCGTTGACCAGGAGAAGTATCGCGATCGCGGAGCCGCTCAAAGCCCCGCGCCATTTCACGGCTGACATTTGGCGCTGCCCCTCTCCGAGAGCATGTCCTGCGTCACCCAGACGCCATCCGAATTCCGCTTCAACGTCGTGTTGTAGAAGATGTAGCTGTTCTTCGTCACCGGAGTCTTGTCGACCTTTCCGGTCTTGACGTACTTGTTGTACGCCTTGCCCTGGTCCTCGCAGTACGTGAGCGCCGCCGCCCCATCGCCCTGAAGGGTCACGGACTCGCTGTAGAAGCGGTAGGTACCAGTGGTGCGGGCCTTGTGGTCCACGAATCGCTGCACGTACTTCTGCGTCGCGGCCGCGAGCTCCTCCGCCGAGTAGAACCGGTAGGCGGGGTCGAGCGCGTCCTGACGGGCGATCGCTTGGTCCGTGGCCTTGATGAACAGCTCACCGTCGGCCAGAACGGCGTCCTTGTCCTTGTTGCCTGTTTTACGCCACTCGAAGGTGTAGTGAAGGTCGGCGGGCAGCTCGATCTTCGGTCGGCCCGCCTCTTGCGTCGCGCTCGCGCTGGGCGAAGCCGACTCCTTGTCCCCGGTGTCCGCGCCGGCGATCTTGTCGTTGGCCTTCGGCTTGTCACCACCTCCGCCGCACGCGGACAGAAGCAGCACGGCTGACGCTCCGACAGCGGCTGTGGCAAGCAGACGGGAACGGCGGTTCACGGCGGACTCCTGTGCGGCGTGGGGTGCGGAAGGGCACCAACACGCTAGCGGTGGCCTGTGCGACGACACCAGCGCGAATGGTGCCAAGCCAGTAACAGTGATGGACCAAAGAAGCCCATAGTGTGCCCAAATGGCATGCGAGAGGCTCCGGTTGAGCCGAGACCACCTGCAGGACGCTTCGCCGAGTTGCTGTCCGCAAAGCAACTCGCCCCCTGGCCAGGGCGCCTCCGGGAAAGCCTCACGTGCCGGATACGGCACCGCAGAGCGTCACGGACCGTGCGGCCTCCCTACGGCTGACACTGATCCGCCCCCCTGACGGAAACGATCTGCGATGTCTGCCACACACCGTCCGAGTTCTTGTCCAAGCGTGTGTTGTAAAAGACGTAACTGTTCTTCGTCACCGGAGTCTTGTTGACCTTGTTGGTCTTCTTGTCCTTGGTATAGCCCTTGCTCTCGTCCGCGCAGAACGTGAGCAAGGCGTACGTCTTGCCCTTGAGAGTCACGGTCCGGTCGTAGTACCGCGCCTCACCAGTGAGAGTCGAACCCGCGTCCTTGAACTGGTCGACCCAGGTCAACGCGGCCTCGAGAGCCTTGCCGGTGTTGTAGTACCCGATCGCCTCACCCTTGGGATCCGTCCCGGTGATCGCCGCGTCCACGGCCCGCATGTTCTCCGCGCTGTCGGCGAGGACGGCGTCCTTGATGTCGTCGCCGGTCTTCGACCCTTCGAAGGTCAGCGTGAGATCCGATGGCAGCTCGATCCTCGGTCGACCTGTCGGCTGCGTCGCACTCGCGCTGGGCGCGGCCGACTTCTTGCTCCCGGCGTCCCCGCCGACGATCTTGTCGTTGGCCTCCGGCTTGTCACCACCCCCGCCGCACGCGGACAGAATCAGTGCGGCTGACACTCCGACAGTGGCTGTGACAAGCAGATGGGAACGGCGGTTCACGGGCAGACTCCAGAGGGGCATGGGGTGCGGAAGGCACCAACACGCTAACGGGGCCTGCGAGACGACACCAACGCGAACCCTGCCGAGCGGATGCCGGCGGCGGACAACGGGCGGTCCGCCTCCAGTTGTCGTCCTCGGAGCAACTCGACCCCGGTTACGGCGCCTCGGACAAGGCGGGACGCAGCGGATTGGCGAAACCGGCCAGTGTCGCGATCCGGTGCAGGATCGCCCAATAGTGCTCGCGGCGTCCGACGGCGGTCGTGCTCAGCGTGAGCACGGCCAGTCGCTTGCAGTCCGGGTGCGGCAGGTGGGCCCGGAGCTGGAGCAAGGGGGTCCTTGGAAGTCCCTCGACCGCTCCGGGGGTATGGACGGTCTCGCTGAACGTGACCGGTCCGCAGGGGAGTTCGGCGTACTCGACGGGTGTCCTGGCGTCGAGCCCGCTCACCGCACGGGCAGCCGTCACGGCTCGCGGTGACACCGCGATGTCCCGCCAGGAGACGGTGAAGAACGACAGCAGCGGCCCGCCACCGCCCTCGGCCCCCTCGTCGACGTCGTCCCTGTGCAACCCGATCGAGCAATGCACGGTTCCGGTCTCTCTCAACGCACCCAGCAGTCTCTGCCCTTGCCCGAACAGCGCGATGAACTGCTGCCGTGCCGACTCGTCGGGAGCCGCTTCGAGGAACGGCGCGAAGGCGGAAATCAGTTGCTCCGCAGCCGCGGAGCCCGGCTCGGGATGCAGCGCGTCCAGAGGCACCGCGGTGAAGCCGGCGGGCTCCGCGAACCAGATCTCGGCCTCGGGATCTTCGGCCGAGTCCGCGACGGTGAAATGAGGGGCCGTGGTCATCGGATCCTCCCTGGTACGAGTGCGAGTACGAGTCAGTGAGGCTGCGAGTGCGGGCGTACCGTGTCGGGGACGTGAGCGCCGGAACGACGAGCCCGTTCGAGGGCGGCCGAGCTCGCGTTCCAGTCGGTCGGCTCGATGCCGCGGCGGCCCGTGGCCGTGCGCTGATAGAGCAGGTGCAGGCGCTTGGGGCCCTCGCCCTTTCGCCGGGAAGCCGCGATGACGGCGATGAAACGGGGGTCACCGGCGAACCAGAGCGGCTCGATCTCCGCCTTCAGCTCCGGCTTCGTACGAGCCGTGCCGAACCGTCGCATCCACCAGAAGGTGCGCATCCCGGAAAGGAACAGCAGTGGAATCCGCTCCCCCGGCTCCTCGGGATTGGGCAACTCCAGCCACATCTCGTCCTCTTCAACCGCCGGATGCCGGTTCCGCCCCCGGGGCACATCCGAAAGGAACTGCCAGGGGTACTGCCAGAGGACACGCTGGATCAGGATGGAGGGTCGGATGTAGGCGAGTTGGAGGACGGCTCGGAAGGTCGCATAGACGAGCAGAACGAGAAACAGCCAACCGATCCAACGTGGTGTTGCCAGGGTGAGGAACAGGCTTCCGGCCCAGACGACGAGCCAGCCGATCAGACGTCCGGCAATCATGATCATGTGCTGAAGCCACGCACGCCTGGTCGGCGGATGGTCCCAGGCAGTGCGGTAGTCCGTTGGATCCATAAGGCAAGCTCTTCTCTCTGTTCCGACTCAGAAGACATGTCGGGCAAGACTCACAAGAACACCGGTATCAAGGCCGAATCGCGCTCCGTCAATGCTTGCCACGGAGCCGTCCTTGAGCCCGTCGTCATCAGCGTCGACAGCGGCTGTGACCAGGCCGAACCCCGCCGTACCAACACCAAGCGAGGCCGAAGTGACTTCGACAGCCCTGGCGATGGGAGCGGCTCGAGCGCCCCGGACAGTGAAGCCGAGCAGTGCGTTGTCCAGGTCTGCGATGGACTTCGCGTGCTCCATGGTTTCCGCACCGAATCGCCCCGCTCGCTGGGTGAGCGTCAAGGCTTCTCCCGCCTCACCAGTGGCTCGACCGGCGATTGCGGCTCCCTTGCCTACCGCGCCGACACCGGGAAGCACGCCGAGCGCGTCACCACCGACCGTGACGATGTTGCTCCAGAAGTCAGTGTCCAACTCGCCCTTGGTGAATCCGTCCCACAGGGATTCGCGCAGCGTCGGATCACCAAAGACCCGCAACGCCAGTGCCGTGCCGCTCAAGGCAGCAGTGGCAAGCAAGAGCGCCGCAGCCAACGCCCCACCCGACACCACAAACAACGCAACCAACCCGATCACAGCCCCCAGCGTGCTGAGGATGTCCGGCAGGTTCTCGGTGACCCAGTCCAGGGCCGAGTCGAACCAACCCTGCTCATGAGGAGTCAGCTTCTTCGTGGCGTCGCGGATCTTGCCCGCGCGGAGACGGGCCCGCTGCTCGTGTTCCTCGGCGAGTTCACGCGCCTTGCCGCGAATCCGGCGCAGAGCGTCCTCGGCGTCGTCCACCGCCGTGTTCGCCTTGGTCAGAGCCTTCCGTGCCTCGTCGTGCGCGGCGCCCTTCCCTTCCAGGTCGGGGCTGTCACCCGCTTTCGTGGCGTGACCCTTCGCCCGGTCCACGGCGCCCTGGGCGTCCTTCGCGTCCTGTTCGAGTCGCTTGGCCCGCCGCTGGAAGTCGTCGAGTTCGCCTTCCCAGCGGCCCAGTTGGCCGGCCGCCTTCCGGATGGAGTGCGCCGCGTTCCGCAGGTTCAGGGGGAGCGGCCCGCCGCCCAGCTGCTCGCGGAAGGCGACCGCCGCGTCGCCCTTCCAGTAGCTGCCGTCCATCAGCCTCGTGACCAGCCCGTGCGTCTCTTCGAGAACCTTCGCGCACCCCGTGAGCTTCTTGCTCAGTCCGCTCACGGTCTCCGTACTGCCCGGCACCGGGTTGAACCCGAGATGCGGGTAGTCGGGGTTGGGCATACGCGGAACCGACTTGAGCCCCTGCGGCCTGTCGTGGTCGGCGAGGGTCCGCGGGTCGGCCGCCGCCCCCGTGTCCTCGGGCGCGTACGTCACGTCGTACCGCCGCCCCTGCCGTTACCGGCCTTCCTCAGCGCCCGCTCCAGGGCCTGGTCCACCTCGCGGTAGCTGTCCCGGCTCTTCCCGATGATCTCGGCCAGGTCCTCGGTCTGCTCGCCGATCTGGTCGGCCCCGTACTTCCAGTTGTCCTGGAACTCCTCGCAGGCGCAGTCGAGGTCGTCCGTTCCCAGACCGGTGACCGTGGCGTCCTCCAACGCCCTGCGCAGTCCCCGCAACGACTCGGTCGACTTGCCGAGCATCTTCATGAAGTGCGACAGCTCGTCACCGTCGACAGCCAACCGCTCCGCCACGCCCTCTGCTCTCTCCGGATCCCAGGGAGTCCGTGGAGCCGGACTCAGCGGTTGATGGACTGGATCTCCTGTACGACGACGTCCTGGCCTGCCCCGAAGGTGCCGTCCGGCAGGTTCCGCGGGCCGGGTATGCCGGTGCCCGTCCAGTGGATCCGCCAGGTGAGGGTGGCCTGCAACCGGTACGAACTCCCGCCCGAGGAACGCAGGTACCGCAGTCCGCAGGGAGGTGTCTCCCCGGCCCTGCCCCTCGCGTACGCCTCGCCGATACGGTCTCCCGTGATCTCGCAGACGCCGGACGCGGGATACGTCTGCGCGTCCCCCGTACCGGGCTCGATCCGCAGCGAGACCGGCTCCGCCGTCGTCGTCGCCGTCACGTTCAGCAGCGGGACCGACGCGGTCACTGACACCGGCTTGAACTTCGCCGTGTCCAGCCACGCCCACGTCGGCAGATTCACCTTCGTCGTCCCCGCCGGAGCCAGGTCCACCTTCGTCGACGGCACACGGATCTCCGCGTACGCGAGCTGCGCCAGCATCTCCGGAGTGATCGCCTCCGGGATGTCCGCCGGTGGGGCCGCGCCCTTGTCGACCCAGAAGTTGTCCTCCGTGCACGTGGAGGCGGCCGGGTCGCCCTCGTGGCCCGGCGTGACGTACGCGTCCCACCAGTAGCCCTTGCCGGACCTGGCCTTGTTGAAGTCCTTGTAAGGATGCCCGTTCACGTAAGTGTCGCGCTGACTCGCGTCCCACTGGTACCCCGTCGATTCGACGCCCCAGATCGACTCCTTGTACGTCCGCATCTGGGCCGGGGTGTACTTCGGGGCGTAATAGCAGGCGGGCGGAGCCCAGTTGCCCGAGGCCGAGGTCACGGGCCCAGTGGTCACCCCGCCCCCGTTCCTCGAACGATCGAACACAACAGCCCCGGCGGCGGCGGACAGCATGCCGTCAGCTGTCGCGCTTCCGCTCGGCTGGAGCGCGGTGCGCTCGTTGCTCTCGCCCGCACGGCCACCGGCATACGCGGCCTCGGAGCCGAGCGCCGCACAGCAGAGGAGAGCTGTGAGCGCCGCCGAACCGGTGAACCGCTTCACGGCCGGCACTGCGCGGCGCCCCGCTTCGAGATGACGTTTGTGGTCTGCCAGACACCGTCCGAGTTCTCGACCAGCCTGGTGTTGTACAGCACGTAGCTGTCCGCCGAGGTCGGCGTCTTCTCGGGCTTGTTCGTCGTCCGGTTCTTGAGGAAGGAGTCGCTCTCGTCCGAGCAGTACACGACAGCCGCGCTGCCGTCGGGGTGGAAGCTGACCCGGCGGTCGAAATAGCGGGTGGTCCCCGTCCATGAACGACCGTCTTCCAGGTACCCCTTGATGAACAGCCGGGCGCTGCCCAGAGCGCCTTCCGCGCTGTAGAAGCCGAGGGCTTCGGTGTTCACCGTTCCCCGGAAGATCGCATCGTCGATGGAGTTGATGCGCTCGGCGTTGTCCGCCAGTACCGCATCCTTCCTGGCATCCCCGCTCTTCCGGTCCTCGAACACGTTGCGCGCGTCGGACGGGAAGACGATGGCGGGCCGCCCCCGGGAGGCGGTCGCACTCACCCCCGGCCCCGCCGACCTCGCACCCCCCACCCCCGAGATCCCCCGCTCCCCCTCACCCCCACCGCAGGCGGTCAGCAGGAGCAGGGCGGCGGTGGAGAGCAGGCGGGCGCGGCGGTTCACGGGGCTCCTGGCGGCGTGGGGGGGCGGGAGGAGGCGGCACGTCACGCTAGCGGGAGCACCGGCACCGCACCACGACGAAGGGGGCCGGGCAGGCGGATATAGAGGTTCATAGCGGGACCAAACAGCCACGCAGAACCTTCGATTGAGTGATATCGCGGGAGGAAACAGGACGAGAGTGTCCCCACGCGTCCGATGCGGGGAAGTACCGGCTCGGGGAACACCCTCGTCGTCCGGCTTCAGCGGCCGCTAGGCCTTCGCCCGATGCCCCCGACCCGGCGAACGCCCCCCGCCCCCGCGCCCCTTGGCCCCGTTCGGCCACAGGCGCGGGCTCCGCTTGGCCGCGATGTCCTCGATCCAGCCGACGGCCAGGATGGTCAGGCCTATCAGCGGCCACACCAGGACGAACATCCACAGGGTGTAGGTGGAGTCCAGGGCCGCCGTCGCTCCCTCGTTGTCCATGAAGGGGAGGTTGTAGAGCTGGTCGAGGACCGGCACCGTGGCCATGATGAGCATGTTGTGCCACAGGTAGATCGTGACCGCGCGGTTGTTGGACAGCGTCACCAGCTTGTCCCACCGGGCGAGGCGGCCCGGCAGTTCCCGCCAGGACGGGCTGTACTGGAGCAGGATCACCACGAAACCGAAGGACCACATCGCGTCGGCCAGCGGGATGTCGTTCAAGTCCCAGCCGTCGGGGCCCAGATGGCCCGAGGCCCACCACAGCGCGAAGGCCATCACCATGGCCGAGCAGGAGATGGCGATGTAGCGCGGGACCTTCACGAGCGTTCCCTCGTGGTGGGCGAAGCCCAGGATCCAGCAGCCGCCGTAGACGGCGAAGTCGGTGACGGCGTTGCCGGTCTCGCCGGGGATGGTGACCAGCCCGGTGCCGACCACCGCCGTCAGGGCGAGGGGAGCCAGCACGGTCACCCACGGAGCACGGCGGAACGCCCACAGCATGAGCGGGGAGGCGACCACGAACCACAGGTACGCGCGCAGGTACCAGAGCACGCCCGCGCTCTGGACCGCCCACGTGTCCTCCAGCAGGCCCGACTTGGAGCCGACGCTCCAGGGGAAGGGCGGAGCGCCGACCGGGACGATGTAGTTGAGCAGGTCGATCAGGCCCCACGTGCCGCCGTGGTCGGGGTCGTGCAGGGGGTTCCAGCCGCCCGCGAACATCATGGCCAGCGCCACCGCGCTGAACGCCCAGAGCGGGGGCAGCAGACGCCGTACGCGTCCCCTGATCACGCTCAGCGGCGGCCGGCTCAGCGAGCGGGCCATCAGGGAGCCGGCGAGCGCGAACATCACGCCCATGGAGGGGAAGACGACGGTCAGCCAGCCCCAGCCCATCAGGTGGTACACGACCACGCGGACCAGTGCCATGGAGCGCAGCAGGTCCAGGTAGCGGTCCCGGCCGGGGCGACGCGGGGCCGGCTTCTCCCCCGGTTCCGCTCCTGCGGCGGTCCCCGGCTGCGCTCCTGTGACGGTCCCCGGCTCCGACGCCGTCGAGGCCCCTGGATCCGGCGCGGCCACGCCCGCCGGGTCCGGCCCTGCGGCGGTCCCGGCAAGTGGCCCCGGCTCGGGGAAGTGCGCCGCGTCCGTACCCTCCCACGGCCCGGGCCGCAGCCAGTCGTCCGCGGGCGCTCCCGGGTACGTACGCGGCTGCGGGACCGTCGGCTTCGGGGTGCCCAGCGGCGGAGTCGACCCCGCCGGGTGGTCGTGCGTGGTCATCCGACCGGCCTCCGTTCGTTCCCGCCGTGCGACGCCGGCTGCTGCGGGACCGGTCCTGGGGCCGGGCCCGGAGCCGATCCCGGGGCCGCGCCCACGACGCCGGTGCGGCGCAGCTTCTGCCAGCGCAGCCGGCCGCCGGTGAGGGCGGTGATCCAGGACTGCAGCAGGACGACGTACATCAACTGCCGGTAGAGGATCTGCTGCAGGGGCAGCGAGATCAGATGGGTCATGCGTTCCTTGTCCAGGCGGAACGCGTACGCCGCGCACACCGCCTGGATGGTGAGGACGCCGAGCCAGGCGACGATCGTCTTCTGGGTCGGGCCGAAGACGACGCCGTACAGGAGGAAGACGTCGATCAGCGGCGCGAGGAGCGGGGCCAGGACCATGAACAGGGAGACCAGGGGAAGGCCGATCCGGCCGAAGCGGCCCGACGGGCCCCGTTCGATCAGGGCGCGGCGGTGCTTCCAGATCGCCTGCATGGTGCCGTAGCACCAGCGGTAGCGCTGGGACCACAGTTGCTGCACGGACTCGGGGGCCTCGGTCCAGGCGCGCGCGTTCTCCGCGTAGACGACCCGCCAGCCGTCGCGGTGGAGGGCCATCGTGATGTCGGTGTCCTCGGCGAGGGTGTCGTCGCTCATGCCGCCGACCCGTTCGAGCGCGGTGCGGCGGAAGGCTCCGACGGCGCCGGGGATGGTCGGCATGCAGCGCAGCAGGTCGTACATGCGGCGGTCGAGGTTGAAGCCCATCACGTACTCGATGTGCTGCCAGGAGCCGATGAGGGATTCCCGGTTGCCGACCTTGGCGTTGCCGGCGACCGCGCCGACCCTGCGGTGGGCGAAGGGCTGGACGAGTTCGCGGACGGTCGCCGGTTCGAAGACCGTGTCGCCGTCCATCATCACGATGATGTCGTGACTGGCGTTCGCCAGGCCGCGGTTGAGGGCGGCGGGCTTGCCGGCGTTGACCTGGCGCACGACGCGTACGTTCGGCAGGTGCATGTCCTCGACGATGCGGGCGGTGCCGTCGCTCGATCCGTCGTCGACGACGATGATCTCGACGGGGTGCTCGCTCGCCATGAGGGAGTTCACCGTGTTCTCGATGCACTTGGCCTCGTTGTACGCCGGGACCAGCACCGTGACGGGTTCGGTGACCGGCTCCGGCCCCCAGCGGAAGTCCTTGCGGCGGACCCGGCGGGCGTGCAGGACGGAGAGCAGGAGCATCATCCCGAAGCGGGTGAAGACCAGCACGCCGATGATCGCGACGCCGACGACCAGGACGTCGGTGGTCCTCTCCGAGGCCTGCACCAGGAAGATCCAGGCCTTGCCCTTCCACAGGTCGAGGCCGGTCACCGGGGTGTTCGCGCTCGGCGCGTCGAGTGCCTCGGTGAGGTTCTGGAACCGGTAGCCCTCGGCCTGGAGCCGGGGCAGGAACTCGCCGAGCGCCTGCACGGTCTGATGGCGGTCGCCGCCCGAGTCGTGCATCAGGACGATGGCGCCTTTGCCGCCCTTGGGCGTGGCCCGGCGGATGATCTCGTCGACGCCCGGCTTCTTCCAGTCCTCGCTGTCGGTGTTGTTGACGACGGTGATGTAGCCGCGGGTGCCGACGTACTGCGTCACCGGCCAGGACCTGTCGTCCATGGCGTCGGCGAACGAGGAGTACGGAGGACGGAACAGGGAGCTGCGGATGCCCGCCGCGCCCTCCAGTGCCAGTTGGTTCTGCGACAGTTCCCAGTCGATCCGGCTCCTGGACTGGTACGACAGGTCGGGGTGGTTGAAGGTGTGCAGGCCGACCTCGTGGCCCTCCTTCACCATCCGCTCGACGAGGTCCGGGTAGCGCGAGGCCATGGTGCCGGTGACGAAGAAGACGGCGTGGGCGTGGTTCGCCTTGAGGACGTCCAGGACCTTGGGGGTCCAGGTCGGGTCCGGGCCGTCGTCGAAGGTGAGGACGAGACGGTGGTCCGGGACGCTGAGGCTGGTCGTGCGGCCGCTGCGGGTGTCGATGACCGGGCCGCCGTCGAGGATCTTCTGCGGCACCTCGTCCGTGGCCGCCTCGGGCCGCACGCGGTGGTCGGCGAGGATCTCGCTGTGCACGTAGCCGCGCAGCATCAGCATCGCCATCATCGCGAGCAGGACGAGGAGGGGCAGCAGGAACCGCATGGGCAGGCGGCGGCGCGGGGCGTCGCGGTCCTGTCGCAGGGTGGTGGGTCCGGCGGGTGCGCGTCGGCGGAGGCCGCTCATTCGGTTCCGGCCCCCGCTCCGGCGGCACCCGTGGTGCCGGTGGTCTCCGTGGGCGCGGGCGTGCCGCCGGGTGTGGTCGCCGGGGCGGAGGCCGTGGGCTGGCCGTCCGCCGAGGCGGACGGTTCGGGGTCGGGGTCCGGGTCCTTGGGTGTGGTGCCGGGGTTCGGCTTCTTCGTCGCCGACGTGCTGGGCCCGGGGGCGCCGGAGGCACCTGTGGCGGTGGCGGAGGCGGAGGCGCCCGTGGCCGTCGAACTCGGTAAGGGTGTCGTGCCGTCGGAGGCCCTGGGCGCCCCGCCGGGCACGGGGGCGGCGCCCGTGCCGGAGGGGTGCACCCGCTGCGTGGGCAGCGGCGAGGTCTCGACCTTCCCCGCGGGTGTGTCCTCCTCCTGGCCCGGCACCGGGAGCCAGGGTGCGTTCGAGTTGCCCGACACGAGCGTGGCGGCGATCACGACGGCGTAGACCGCGCAGGCCACGGCGACGAGCATGCCGAGACGGCGGAAGCGACGGCTGCGGCGGCCGGAGGCGTCTACGAAGACGGGGCGGTCCGCGGCCTCGGCCGTCGCCGGGGCGTCCTTGCCCGGCCGGCCGGCCGCCGTGCGGCCGGACCGGGCGGCGGCCTCATCACCCGCTCTGTCGAGCTGGATGGTGACCTCGTGCGGGTCGTGGCCGTTCGCCGGTTCACCGGAGCTCTCCCGGGTGTCGGACTCCGCCCAGGAAGCGGGCGCCCAGGGGTCGGAGGCCGGCTCGGCGTCGGGTGGCGGCCCGGCCGTCGGACCGTCGTCGAAGGTGGGTCCGTCGGTGAAGAAGGGCCGCACCTGGGTCGTACGGGTGCGGGACGGCTGCTCCGCCGTGACCGTGCCTCCGGAGCCCGACCCGGCGGCCCCCGGTTCACGCGTGGACGTGGCTGCCGCAACGGGCCGGCTGCCGGCCGGCGCGTCGGCCTCCGGCACACGACCGACGAGCAGTTCGGTCTCCGGCTCCAGGATTCGCTCGGGACGTCCGCCGACTGCTCGCTCGACGCGTTCCCCACGCTCAGGACTGATGCCAACCCCCATATCCGGCCACGAAAGGGTTCCGCCGGACCGCGACCGGGCGGTCGTCTCTCCGGTTTTCCGCACAGGTGACGGATCGACGCGACGTCCGTCCCGCTGGTCGATGTCCCGCTCGGCCGGTTGGGCGTCTTTCCGCCAGTTCTCCACGCGCACGTGCATCCCCCCATGGGACTGCTCACGGGTGCGCGACGACTCCGGGCAAATGCTGTCCATGTCGTGCGGACCGAGCCCCCACCCGGCCCAAAGCGCCCCCAATATCACACCGCGCCCGGAGGCAGGAATGTAGCGCAGGGCGGGACTCGTACAGATACGTCTCATGTACCTCTCATGAAAATGAGGGCATCGGTGGCCGGAATCCATCCTTCTCGGGGACTCAGGAGCCACTTTTCTTCGCTCGCGAGTTCGTCTGCAGCTCGTACAAGCGCATCGATCCCGGGATGAACAAGTCCCTTGCGCCACACAAGTGACACTGGTGACAGGGGTACGGGATCGGTCAGCGGCCTCGTCACCGAGCCGGGCATGGCCGGAAACTCCACCACGGCCAGAACGGGATTCCGCCACTTCGCCATGATCCGGCTGAATTCCTGAGGTCCGACGGCCACCGGTGCGGGTGACGCGAGCTTGATACCCCGTCCCTCGAAAAGGTGATGTGCCAGGTCGGTCCACTCCAGCGTCCGGGGATTTCCCGCTCCCGCGTACACGGTCTCGCCCGCGAGCGCGGACAGCGGCACGGCGTCCAGGGCGGCGAGGTGATGGTCCTCGGGCAGGACCACGGCCATCGGCTCGTAGCGCACGATCCGGTGCTCCAGCCGGGCCCGCACCGCGGGGTCGAGTCCCGCGAAGCGGCCGAACGACACGTCCAGACGGCCGGCGAGCAGGTCCGCCGCCGCGCCGGTGAGCCCGGTCTCGTACCGGGCCATCAGCTCGCTGCCGGGGGCGAGTTCACGGGCCCGGTCGAGGATGCGGCTGGAGACCAGACCGGGCGTGTTCACATCGACGAGCAGCGGGCGTTCCTCACCGCCGGGCCGTGCGAAGGCGTCCAGCAGCGCGTCGTGCGCCTCCAGCACCCGGCGCGCGTACGGCAGCAGCCGCTGGGCCTCCAGCGTCGGCGTCACCTGCCGGGTCGTCCGCACGAACAGCTCCGTCCCGAGCTCCCGCTCCAGCCGGCGGATGTCGCGGCTCAGGGACTGCTGGGCCACGTACAGGCGGGCGGCGGCACGGGTGAAGTGCAGTTCCTCGGCGACGGCGAGGAAGGCGCGCAGCAGACGGAGGTCCAGATGACCGGGAAAGGGGCGTTGACCAGGCATCACGCGAATCTACAACCCAAGTGCGTGAATCGCGACGGAGTAAGTGTTGGACCGTTCCCGCAGCCCCGGGCGACGGTTCACCCATGTCACCGCTCTCCCCGTACCGCCGACTGTTCGCGCTGCCCGGCACCCGCGCCTTCACCCTCGGGAACCTCGTCGCCCGGCTGCCCATGGGCATGTTCAGCGTGAGCGCCGTCATCATGATCGCCGGCGCGCGGGGCTCGTACGCGCTCGCCGGCGCCGTCACCGCGACGGGTCTGGCGACGACCGCCGTGGTGGCTCCCTGGACCGCGCGGCTCGTCGACCGGCATGGGCAGGCCCGGGTGGCCGTGCCCGCCACGGCTTTCGCGCTGCTCGGCGGGACGGGGCTGGTGGCGTCCGTTCGCTTCGGCGCGCCCGACTGGACCCTCTTCGCCGCGTACGCCGCCACCGCGACGACCCCCAACACGGGAGGGATGTCCCGCGCGCGCTGGGCCCACCTCCTGAAGGGGGACGCGGCGGCGCTGCACACCGCGAACTCCTTCGAACAGGCCGTGGACGAGCTGTGCTTCATGCTGGGCCCGGTGCTCGCGGCCTTCCTGTGCACGGCGGTCTCCCCGGAGGCGGGCATGCTCGTGGCGTCCGCGCTGCTGATGACGGGCGTCCTGCTCTTCACCGCGCAGCGTTCGACGCAGCCGCCGCCCCGGCCGGCCGCGGCACCGGGGTCGCCCGCGCTCGCGCCCGGAATGCCTCCGCTGCTGCTCTCCTTCCTCGCCACCGGTGTGGTGTTCGGCGCGATGGAGGTGGCCACGATCGCGTTCGCGGACGAGCGGGGACACAGCTCCGCCGCGGGCGTGGTGCTCGCCCTCCAGGCGGCGGGATCGTGCTTGGCGGGCCTGCTGTTCGGCGTGCTTCAGCGGGAGGCTCCGTCGCCCGGCCGCACGACGTCCGCCGGCCACGCGGCCGGCTCTTCCGGGCCCGGCGGGTCCGCCGGGACCCTCAAGGCCTCCGCGCGCTCCGCCCCGTTCGACGCCGACACTCTCGCCGCCCGGCGCTACGCGGTGTGTGTCGGCGCCATGGCCGTGCTGCTGACGCTGCCGCTCCTCGCCGTCCGGCTCACCGGCTCGCTCCCGGTGCTCGCGGGCGCGCTGCTCGTGGCGGGCATGGCGACCGCTCCGACCATGGTCACCGGCATGACACTGGTCCAGCGGCGCACGCCCGAGGGCCGGCTGAACGAGGGCATGACGCTCGCGGTGACCGGCCTGCTGGGCGGGATAGCCGGCGGTTCCGCGGCGGGCGGATGGATGGTGGAGCACTGGTCACCGGCCGCGGGCTACACGGTCCCGGTCGCGGCGGCCACCACCGCACTCGCGATCGCCGCCCTGGCCGCGAGGACGGGCGCGGCGCGCACCAGGAAGCACCATCCCGAACCCGACCCGGCACACACCCCGCGATCCCGGCAGCACCGCCCCGAACCCGACCCGGTGCATACCCCGTAGCCCCCCACGCCGTCCGACCCGTCGAACCCCTGCCCCAATTCCGGTTCAGCCCATTGACGTGCCCACGGGCGGCACCTACCTTCCCCCGTCGAAGCGCTTCGACGCCATGCATCGAAACGATTCGACGACGGTGCATGGCGGGCCCGATACCCATCCAACTCCTCGGGAGGCAGTGGATGTCGACGACACGACGGCGCAGGGCGGCGGCGGTGGCGGTGACCTTGACAGGTGCCCTGCTGGCGACGGCTTGCGGCGGTTCGGACAGTGGCTCCTCGGACGGCAGGACACTCAGACTGTGGCACTACGAAGCGCCCAACAGCGCGATGGGGGCGGCCTGGAACGAGGCCATCAAGGAATTCGAAGCGCAACACCCCGGCGTCAAGGTGAAGTTCGAGGAGAAGGGCTTCGAGCAGATCCAGAAGACGGCGCCCATGGTCCTCAACTCGAACGACGCCCCCGACCTCATGGAGTACAACAAGGGCAACGCGACGGCCGGACTGCTGTCCAAGCAGGGGCTGTTGACCGATCTGACGGCGGAGGCCGCCGCGCGCGGCTGGGACAAGAAGCTCAGCGCCGGCGTGAGGACCACGAGCCGGTACGACACGAACGGCGTCATGGGCTCCGGCAAGTGGTACGGCGTGCCCAACTACGCCGAGTACACGATGGTCTTCTACAACAAGGACCTCTTCAAGAAGTACGGGATCGCCGAGCCGGCCACGTACGACGAACTGGTCTCCGCGATGGACGCGTTCGTGGCTAAGGGCGTCACCCCGCTCGCCAACGCGGGCGCCGAGTACATCGCCCAGCAGTACCTCTACCAGCTCGCCCTCTCCAAGGCCGACCGCTCCTGGGTCGACACGTACGAGCTGTACAAGGGCAAGGCCGACTTCCACGACACGGCCTGGAGCTACGCGGCGAACACCTTCGCCGACTGGGTGAGGAAGGGGTACATCTCCAAGAAGTCCAGCGGCACCAAGGCCGAGGACGCGGGCGTGTCCTGGCTCCAGGGCAAGTCGCCGATCCTGTTCTCCGGAAGCTGGTGGTACGGCCGCTTCGAGTCGGAGGCGAAGTTCGACTGGGACTCCGGCCTGTTCCCCGGCTCGAACCTCACCCTGGGCTCCGGCGGCAACCTGTGGGTGGTCCCCAAGGGCGCCAAGAACAAGGAGCTGGCCTACGACTTCATCGACATCACCATGTCGAAGAAGATCCAGAACCTGCTGGGCAACAAGGGCGGTGTCCCGGTGGCCGCGGACACCGCGGCGATCACCGACGCGAAGACCAAGACCCTGATAGCCGACTACAACACCCTCTCGGGGCGTGACGGGCTCGCCTTCTATCCGGACTGGCCGGTGGCGGGCTTCTACGACACCCTCGTCTCCGAGACGCAGAAGCTGATCACCGGCAGCGAGAAGCCGGACGCCTACCTGGACAACCTCCAGAAGGCGTACGACAAGGGCGTACCGCAGCGATGACGGTGACCGCCGAACGGGGCGGGCGGGTGACCGGCCTGAAGGCCCGGGCCGGTCACCCGAGCCGCCCGCGCACGTCCTACGCGCTGTTCCTGGTGCCCGGCGTGATCGCCTTCACGGCCGTCGTCGTCGTGCCGTTCCTGATGAACACCGCGATCGGCTTCACCGACTGGCAGGGCGTCGGCACCCCTTCGTGGACCGGGCTCGCCAACTACCGCGAACTGATGGACGACAGCGAGTTCTGGGCGTCGTTCCGGCACAGCCTGTTCATGGTGCTGGCGATGGCCGTCGTCCCGACGGCCGTCGGACTCGTCCTGGCCGCGGCCCTGTTCGACTACGTCGGCAAGCACTTCGGCAGCAGGATCGTGGCGGTGCTGCGGGCCTGCTACTACCTCCCCCAGGTGCTGCCGATCGCGGTCGCGGGCATCGTGTGGAGCTGGATCCTCGCGCCCGACGACGGCTCGCTCAACGCGCTGCTCGAAGCCGTCGGCCTGGGCTCCTGGCGGCAGGACTGGTTGGGCGATCCCGACATCGCGCTGTACAGCGTGATGGGGGTGATGGTCTGGGTGCAGCTCGGCTTCCCGCTGGTGGTCTTCATGGCGGGCCTGCAGCGCGTCGACCCGGGGCTGCACGAGGCCGCCGAGCTGGACGGCGCCGGCTGGTGGCGGCGGTTCTGGCACATCACGCTGCCGCAGATCCGCCCGGAGATCTCGGTCGTCCTGCTGTGGTGCACGATCGCCGCGCTGAAGGTGTTCGGGGCGGTCTACGTCCTGACGAAGGGCGGCCCGGGCGGCGCCACGGACGTGCCGTCGTACTTCTCCTTCACCACCTTCTTCGAGAAGACCCAGGTCGGCTACGGCGCCGCGATCTCCACCGTGCTGACCGTGATCATCCTGGCGCTGGCGCTGATCGGCCTGCGGTTCCAGACCCGCGCCGAGGACGCCGAGGAAGGGGTCCGCCCATGACCGCGCTCCGCCGTTACCCGGTGCTCGCGGCTCTCGTCATCGGCGCGCTGTTCATGGTGCTGCCGTTCGCCGTGGTCGCCCTCAACGCGGTCAAGTCGCCCGCCGAGTACTCCGCGCACGGCCCTCTCGGCCTCCCCCACGGGCTCTACCTCGACGGTCTGGAGGACTTCTGGCAGCGTGTCGACTTCGGGCGCAAGCTCCTCAACTCGGTGCTGATCGCCGGGTCGGTGGCGGTCCTGGCGGCGGTGCTGTCCGTGCTGAACGCGTACGCGATCGGCATCGGCCGGATCAAGGGCCGCGCCTGGGTGCTCGCCTTCTTCGTCCTCGCCAACACGCTGCCGCAGGAGGCGCTGGTCTACCCGCTCTACTACCTGAGCAAGCAGGCCGGCCTCTACGACACCAGGCTCAGCGTGATCATCGTGTTCACGGTGATCCAGACGGCCTTCGGCACCTACCTCCTCTCCGCCGTGCTCGGGCGCTTCCCACGCGAGATCATCGAGGCCGCGCGGATCGACGGGGCGGGCCGGTGGCAGGTGCTGTGGCGGATCGTGGTCCCGGTCAGCCGTCCCACGATCGGCGTGCTCCTCGTCTTCTTCTTCATCTGGACGTGGAACGAGTTCCTGCTGCCGCTGGTCATGCTGATCTCCAACGACAACCAGACCGTGTCGGTGGCCCTCGGCGTCCTCCAGGGGCAGCGTCTGATGGACGCCACGATGACGAACGCGGCCGCCCTGCTGGGCGTGCTGCCCGCCCTCGTCTTCTTCCTGCTCTTCCAGCGGACCCTCACCCGCGGCATCGCCGTCGGCGCAGTGAAGTAAGGGGTAGGACAGTGAAGTTCACGGACGGCTACTGGCTGCTGCGCGACGGTGTCACCGCGGCCCACCCGGTCGAGGTCCTCGACGTGACCTCGGGCCCGGGCGGCCTGGAGATCCACGCGCCGACGCAGCCCATACGGCACCGCGGCGACCTGCTGAAGGGACCGGTCGTGACGATCAGCGCCCACGCACCGATGCCCGACGTCATCGGCGTCACGTTCACCCACTTCCAGGGCGAGGAGCCCCGGGGCCCCCGGTTCGAGCTGTACGGAACCGGGTTCACCCCGCACACCGAGTACGACGAGGACCACGCGACCCTGACCGCGGGCGCCCTGTCCGTCCGGGTCGCCCGCACCACTCCCTGGCACATCGACTTCCTCGCGCACGGCCGGACCCTGACCAGCAGCGGCCCCAAGGGCATGGGCATCATGCGGGACGCGGACGGCGCCCACTATCTGCGCGAACAGCTCGACCTCGGCGTCGGCACCCAGGTCTTCGGCCTCGGCGAGCGGTTCGGGCCGCTGGCCAAGAACGGCCAGGTCGTGGACATGTGGAACGCGGACGGCGGCACCGCCACCGAACAGGCCTACAAGAACGTGCCGTTCTATCTCACGGACGCGGGCTACGGCGTCTTCGTCGACCACCCGGGCCGGGTCTCCTTCGAGGTCGGCTCGGAGGCGGTCTCCCGGGTGCAGTTCAGCGCCGAGACACAGGAACTGACGTACTACGTCATCCACGGCCCCACCCCGAAGGACATCCTGCGCAAGTACACGGCGCTCACCGGTCGTCCGGCCCTGCCGCCCTCCTGGTCCTTCGGGCTGTGGCTGTCGACGTCCTTCACCACCTCCTACGACGAGGACACCGTCACCTCCTTCATCGACGGCATGCGGAACCGTGAACTCCCGCTGTCCGTCTTCCACTTCGACTGCTTCTGGATGCGCGAGTTCAACTGGTGCGACTTCCGGTGGGATCCACGGGTGTTCCCCGACCCGGCGGGCATGCTGACGCGGCTGAAGGACAAGGGCCTGCGGATCTGCGTCTGGATCAACCCGTACATCGCGCAGCGCTCACCGCTGTTCGCGGAGGGGCGGGCGCTCGGGCATCTGCTGCGGCGGCCCGACGGCAGCGTGTGGCAGTGGGACCTGTGGCAGCCGGGCATGGCCCTGGTCGACTTCACCAGCCCGGCGGCCAGAGACTGGTACGCCTCGAAGCTGGAGGCGCTGCTGGAACAGGGTGTCGACTGCTTCAAGACGGACTTCGGCGAGCGGGTCCCGGTGGACGTGGCGTACGCCGACGGCGCCGACCCGGAGCGGATGCACAACTACTACACGTACCTCTACAACCAGACCGTGTTCGACGTGCTCCGCAAACACCGGGGGGAGGAGGAGGCCGTCGTCTTCGCCCGTTCGGCGACCGCGGGGAGCCAGCGGTTCCCGGTGCACTGGGGCGGCGACTGCGAGGCGACGTACGCGTCGATGGCCGAGTCGCTGCGCGGCGGGCTCAGCCTCGGCATGTCGGGCTTCGGGTTCTGGAGCCACGACATCGGCGGCTTCGAGGGGACACCGACGCCGGCGCTGTTCAAGCGGTGGATCGCCTTCGGGCTGCTGTCCTCGCACAGCAGGCTGCACGGCTCGTCCTCGTACCGCGTGCCCTGGCTGTTCGACGAGGAGGCCGTGGACGTCCTGCGGCTGTTCACCCGGCTCAAGCTCGGCCTCATGCCGTATCTGTACGAGGCCGCCCGCACCGCCCACGCCGAGGGGGTGCCGATGATGCGGGCGATGGTCCTGGAGTTCCCGGACGATCCGGGATGCGCGCATCTGGAGCGGCAGTACATGCTGGGCCCGGATCTGCTGGTCGCGCCGGTCTTCAGCGACGAGGGGGACGTCTCGTACTACGTGCCCGAGGGGACATGGACCCCCTACCTCGGCGGACCGCCGGTGACCGGACCGCGCTGGGTGCGCGAACGGCACGGTTTCACCAGCGTGCCGCTGCTGGTGCGGCCGGGCGCGGTGATCCCGGTCGGCGCGGTGGACGACCGCCCCGACTACGACCACGCCGACGGGGTCACCCTGCGCGCGTACGGCCTGGAGCGGGGCGCCCGGGTGTCGGTGCCGGTCGGTCCGGTCACCTTCACCGTCGTGCGCGAGGGGAACACCCTGCGCGCGTCCTGCAGCGATCCGTCCAGGCCCTGGGGGCTCGCCTCGGGCGGACGCGAGGCACGGGCCCGCGCGGGGACGGGCTTCCTTTCCGTCGAGCTGGAGTCCGACTGATGGTCAAGATCACCGATGTGGCGCGGCACGCCGGGGTGTCCCCGAGCACCGTCTCCTACGCCCTCAGCGGCAAGCGGCCGATCTCCGAGGAGACCCGGCAGCGCGTCGAGGAGAGCATCCGCAGGCTGGGCTACCGGCCGCACGCCGGGGCCAGGGCGCTGGCCAGCAGCAGGTCGAACGTCCTGGCGCTGGTGGTACCGCTGCGGGCGGGCATCCATGTGCCGGTGGTGATGCAGTTCGCCGTGTCGGTGGTGACGGCGGCCCGGCTGCACGACCACGACGTCCTGCTGCTCACCCAGGAGGAGGGGGAGGAGGGACTGCGGCGGGTGGCCGACACCGCGCTGGTGGACGCGCTGATCGTGATGGACGTCCAGCTCCACGATCCCCGGCTGCCGCTGCTGCGCGCGCTGGAGCGGCCGTCGGTGCTCATCGGCTTCCCGGCCGCCCCCGACGGGCTCACCTGCATCGACCTGGACTTCAAGGCGGCCGGTGAGCTGTGCGTGGAGCGGCTCGCGGGGCTCGGGCACCGGGTCGTCGCGCTGGTCGGGTCGCCGCCCGAGGTGTACGTGCGGGGCACCGCGTTCGCGCAGCGGGTGGTGCAGGGGTTCACGGCCGCCGCCGACCGAGGCGGTCTGGCCTCGTCCGTCCACCCCTGCGAGGCCTCGCCGGCCGCCGCGCGCCGGATCGCCGAGCAACTCCTGCGCGAGCAGCCCGCGTTGACCGGTGTCGTCGTCCACAACGAGCCGGTCCTGGAACCATTGATCGACGCCTTCGAACAGCTCGGTCTGCGGGTTCCGGCGGATCTGTCCGTCACCGCGATCTGTCCGGACGAACTCGCCGGGAGTCTGCGCGTCCCGGTCACCTCGATCGCCCTTCCGTCGGCCGAGG
This sequence comes from Streptomyces sp. NPDC001914, assembly GCF_042891215.1. NCBI lineage: Bacteria > Bacillati > Actinomycetota > Actinomycetes > Kitasatosporales > Streptomycetaceae > Streptomyces > Streptomyces sp. NPDC001914. The sequence goes on along the minus strand of NZ_JBIASW010000013.1, from coordinate 74,903 downwards.
TGGGCGGACGGGCGGTCGACCTGCTGATGAGAAAGCTGAACGGCACGCCGTGCCCCGAGGCGACCCTGCTCACGCCCCGGATGACGGAACGCGCGAGCACGGCACCGCGCATGCTGAACTCCTGAGGAGCCATGCCACGAGGCCGGGCGGTCGACGGCACTCGGGACGGCAGCCCCGTACGACCACGCGGGCGGCGGCCGCCGCCCGCGTTCACCCTGCGCCGAGGCCGGTCAGTCGGTCTCGACCAGGTGGTCCACGTCGGAGACGTGGTACTCGCCGTATCCGAAGCTCTCACCGATCGCCTGGTACCGATCGTACTGCTCCTGGGTGAGGGACACGCTCAGCCTGCCGAGGACACGGAGGAACAACCGGAATCCGAGATCGGGATCGATCCGGGTGACCACGTGCTCCAGCGCGTCCATGACCTCCGTCGCGGGCACGGGGCGCCAGTGGTGGCTGACGGACTTGTCCGCCACCATGGGCGCCGTCTCGCGGACTTCGCGCAGCACGGTGTCGGCGAGTTCGGTACGGGCGGGCGCCACGACGGGTCCGTACGCGGGGGCGACCTCCCTCAGCCGCTCACGGCACACGTCCGCGATCAGCCGGAGCCGGTCCCGGCCGTCCGTGCTCCGCGGCCAGTCCGCGGCCCCGGACCACAGGGCGGACACCGCCGCGTCGGGCAGCGCGGACCGCAGCAGGCGCAGCGCGTCGTCCAGCAGGACGGCCGCCGCGGAGCCCGGGGTCTGCCCGATGTCGTCGCCCTCGGCCGCCCTCCGGACGTCCTCCCGGTTTCCGTGCCATTCCTGGTGGGCCTGCCCGGCGAGGCCGGAGAGACCGAAGTCCCAGATGGCGTCCCGGCGGGCGGGGTCGATGGGCGGCCACACGACGTCGAGACCGGTGTCGATCAGAGAAGAGTGGTGGCCGAACCTGTCACCCAGCGCCTGGAACCGGTCGTAGCGCTCCTTGCCGATCCGCACGGAGCACGCCTTCAGCACGCGGAGGAAGAGCCGGAAGGCCAGCTCGGGGTGAGCGTGGACGGCCACCTCCTCGAGGGCCGACAGAGTGTCGGGGGAAGGGAGGGAACCTGCCGGCCACTCGCGGCAGGAACGGATCTCCGCGACGACGTCGTCCCGCACCTCGTCGGCCGACGGCGGCCGGGCGTCCCACAGCGGGGAAGGTGCCGGGCGCCGCCCGGGGACCTTCCGGGGCGGGCGCGCGGCACAGGTCTCCTCGACGCACCGCAGCCAGTCACGGGTGCTCGTCCCATGCGCCGCCGGATCCCACACGCCCCCGGCGGCGGCTCGCCACACCGTCCGGATCGCCTCGTCCGAGAGCGGCGACTCGATGAGTGTGCGCACGTCGTCGCGCAGATCGTCGGCGTACCCCCACTCGTCGTGGCTGGTGTCGTAACCGAGGATGCTCCGCTGATCCGCGTCGAGATGGTCGACGCTGTCCACGGGCGTCTCACGGTCGTACGCGTCGAGCTTCGCCGTGACGAGGCCGAGTGCCGCGCGGGCGTTCTCGGGGGCAGCGGGTGAGAGGGCGAACACCTCGGCCAGCCCGCTGAGCCCGAAGTCCCCGTCGTAGCAGACGTAGTACGGCTCCTGCCGTCCGGTCACGGTCGTCCCCTCCGGTCCTCGATGCCTCTCACGGAACCTGCGGCCCCCTCACCGGTCGTGTCCCGCTCCGGCGGACGCTCCCGAATCTCCGACAACGGCCCCTCCCGAAGGTCATGCCATGCATTGCACACGGCATGACACGGGCCCCGCCGCTCGAAAGCGACGGGGCCCGTGCCCACATGGGATGAGTGGAGATGGCGGGAATCGAACCCGCGTCCAACGGTGCAAAATCAGGGCTTCTCCGTGTGCAGTTCGCTGCGATTTTCTCAGCCCCGGCGATCACGCGAACAAGTCGCCGACGGGCTCAGCCACTGTTTGATTTCCCATCTGACCCCGTGACCGGGCCAGATGGTTTAGTTCCCTAGATTATGCCAGGATCCGGGCCGGGAACACTCCCGGGCTGACACCCTTTAGGGTCCCTCACTCACTGCTTATTAGGCAGCGAGGGCGAAGGACTGGGAATCGCTCTTGGTATTGGCGATTATTTTTTGCGACATATGGTTTACGAGATCATTGCCGCTTCCTCGACACGCTTCCCCTGCTTCAACAGCCGTTGTCGAAACCGATCATCCCCATGTTGATTTTTCAAAGCTCGGTCCCTCCGGGGAGGAACCCGCGCCCTCTGCGGGGTGCATTGCCATCGTACGTGATCGACGCACGAGGTTGCCAGCCTATTCCGGCGCGCTACTCGCCGCGCTGCCTTCGCTTGGCCGCGGCGATGGCCCGGTCCGACTCGCGCCGGTCCTGCTTCTCACGCAGGGTCTGCCGCTTGTCGTACTCCTTCTTGCCCCGTGCGAGCGCGATCTCCGCCTTCGCCCGGCCGTCCTTGAAGTACAGGGCGAGCGGGACGATCGTGTGGCCCGTCTCCTCGGACTTCACGGACAGCTTGTCGATCTCCTCGCGGTGCAGCAGCAGCTTGCGCTTGCGGCGCGCGGAGTGGTTGGTCCAGCTGCCCTGGCTGTACTCCGGGATGTGGGCGTTGTACAGCCACGCCTCGCCGCCGTCGATCTGGACGAACCCGTCGGCCAGCGAGGTCCGGCCCTGGCGCAGCGACTTGACCTCGGTGCCGGTCAGGACGAGCCCGGCCTCGTAGGTGTCGATGATCGCGTAGTCGTGCCGCGCCTTCTTGTTCTGCGCGACGATCTTGCGCTTGCCGCCCTTCTCGCCGTCCTTGGACTTGGCGGCAGCCCCGCCCTGCTTGGGCTGGGACTCCTTCGGTACGTACATTCCCTTGCTCATAGTGCTGGCCATTTTCGCACTACAGGGGGGCTCGGGGGAAAGCCGATTACCTGGTGGGCCCGGAAAGGTCGCCGAGGCCGCTCAGCACGGTCTCGGCCCGGGGCAGCGACTCCTTGTCCGCCTCCAGGTCCGGGGTGATGCCCCGGCCGTCGACGGAGCGGCCCGCGGGGGTGCGGTAGTGGCCGACGGTCAGCTCGGCGACGGAGCCATCGGGCAGCCGGCTGGGCATCTGGACCGAGCCCTTGCCGAAGGTCCGGGTGCCCACGACGACCGCGCGTCCGCGGTCCTGGAGGGCCCCGGTGAGCAGTTCGGCCGCGCTCATCGTGCCGCCGTCCACGAGTGTGACCAGCGGTCTCGCGGTGTCGCCGCCGGCGTCGGCGTGCAGGGCGCGCTGGGCGCCGTTCACGTCGTACGTGGCGACGAGGCCGCCGTCGAGGAAGGCGGAGGCGGTGGTGACGGCCTCGGAGACCAGGCCGCCGGAGTTGCCGCGCAGGTCGAGGACGATCCCGGCCCGCTGCGGAGCCCGGCCGACCGCGGTGCGTACGGCGGCGCCGACGCCCTTGGTGAAGGCGTCGACCTTGATCAGGGTGACCCGGCCGGGAAGGCTGCTGACGGTCACCGAGTCCGTGGAGAGCCGGGCGCGGCGCAGGGTCCGGCTCCACGACCGCGAGCCGCGCTCCAGGCCGAGGGAGACCTTCGTGCCGGCGGTCGCGTCGTCCGCGTCGCCGCGCAGTAACGAGACCACCTCGGTGACCGGCCGGCCGTCCACCCTGGTGCCGTCGACGGTGCGCAGCAGGTCGCCCTTGCGGATGCCCGCGGCGGCGGCGGGTGAGCCGGCGCTGACGCGGGTGACCTCGATCCGTCCGTCGCTCTCGCGGCGGGCCCACAGACCGACGCCGGTGTACTGGCCGTCGAGGGCTTCCTCGAACTCCTCGTACTCGCCCTGGGAGTAGACGGCGCCCCAGCGGTCCCCGCTGCGACTGACGGCCCGTTCGGCCGCCTCCATGGGGGACTTGCCGTCGGCCATCGCCTGGGCGGCGGCCCGGGTGACCTCGTCGTGACGGCGCGCGGAGGCCGAACCGGGCGTGCCGGCCTCGGTCTTCCGGGCGGTGTCGGAGAACGAACCGGTGGCCGCGCCGGCGACGAGGACGCTCGCGAACACCAATGTCAGGGCCGCCCCGCGGCGGATGCGGCGGGGCTCGCAGAACAGGTCACGGCCTGACATGCCGGTGAGTCTAGGACAACGCGAAGGGCCGCACCGCCGGTTGACGGTACGGCCCTGTTGGGATGCGTCACACCTTCAGGTACTTGCGCAATGCGAAGAAAGCGGCCAGGGCGGGCATCAGCAGACTCGTCGCGAGGATGAGTGGGAGCTTGGTCAACACGGCGTCCCAGCCGATGAAGTTGATCAGGTTGAGCTTCTCGGACAGCGCCAGACCGTGGTCGATGATGAAGTACCGGGCGATCAGCAGGAATCCGCAGGCCACACCGCCGCCGATGAGTCCGGCCACCGCGGCCTCGGCGATGAACGGCGCCTGGATGTAGAAGCCGGAGGCGCCGACGAGCCGCATGATGCCCGTCTCGCGCCGCCGGCTGAACGCCGAGACGCGCACCGTGTTGACGATCAGCATCAGGGCGACGACGAGCATCATCGCCATCACCGCGCGCGCGGCCCAGTTCATGCCGTTGAGCAGCCCGAACAGGTTGTCCAGGATGCCCTTCTGGTCCTGGACCGACTGCACGCCGTCCCGGCCGTCGAAGGCGGTCGCGATGACCTGGTACTTCTCCGGGTCCTTCAGCTTGATCCGGTACGACTCCTGCATCTGGTCCGGCGTGAGGGAGCTGGCCAGCGGGGAGTCGCCGAACTGCTCCTTGTAGTGCTTGTACGCCTGGTCCGAGGACTCGTAGGTGACCTTCTGGACGACTGTGGACATCTTGTCCAGGTCGGCGACGATCTGCTTCTTCTGGTCACTGGTCACCGCGCCCCTGGCGCAGTGCGGGTCGGACTCGGCGTCGCTCTTGTTGCAGAGGAAGATCGAGACGTTGACCTTGTCGTACCAGTAGCCCTTCATGGTGTTCACCTGGTCGCTCATCAGGAGCGAGCCGCCGAACAGGGCGAGCGAGAGGGCGACCGAGACGACGACCGCGAAGGTCATGGTCAGGTTGCGGCGGAGACCGACACCGATCTCCGACAGAACGAACTGCGCGCGCATTGCGTCTTCCTCAGACCTTTCCGTGGACGATGATCAGTGCTGGTAGCCGTAGACGCCGCGCGCCTGGTCGCGGACGAGACGGCCCTGCTCCAGCTCGATGACGCGCTTGCGCATCTGGTCCACGATGTTCTGGTCGTGCGTCGCCATCAGGACCGTGGTGCCCGTCCGGTTGATCCGGTCGAGCAGTTTCATGATGCCCACGGAGGTCTGTGGGTCGAGGTTTCCGGTCGGCTCGTCGGCGATGAGGAGCTTGGGCCGGTTCACGAAGGCTCTCGCGATGGCCACACGCTGCTGCTCACCACCGGACAGCTCGCCGGGCATCCGGTCCTCCTTGCCGCCCAGGCCGACGAGGTCGAGCACCTGGGGCACGGACTTGCGGATCTCGCCGCGGGACTTGCCGATGACCTCCTGGGCGAAGGCCACGTTCTCGGCGACCGTCTTGTTGGGCAGGAGACGGAAGTCCTGGAAGACGGTCCCCAGCTGGCGGCGCATCTGCGGCACCTTCCAGTTGGAGAGGCGCGCGAGGTCCTTGCCCAGGACGTGCACCTGGCCTTGGCTGGTCCGCTCCTCGCGGAGGATCAGCCGCAGGAAGGTGGACTTTCCGGAGCCGGAGGACCCCACGAGGAACACGAATTCTCCGCGCTCGACCTCCAGGGAGACATCCCTGAGAGCGGGGCGGGTCTGCTTGGGGTAGACCTTGGAGACATTGTCGAATCGGATCACGGGTGCACCACGGGTCGCCGGGGGTAGGTGTGCGTGACCATACGCGAACCGGGTGTGCGAGCGCAGTCGGCGTACGGGGTTGCGCGCGGCTTGCACGATTTGTCACGGATCTGAGGCGCGATTCACACCTGATCCGAGGGGCTGAGGCTACTCCGGACGGGGCAGGACAAGGAGGGCCGCGCCGAATTCCGCGGAACCTGGCACAGTGGTAGGGGAACGGTTGCGTTCGCCGCAGCGTTAAGAGAGCGATGTGTACGCGAGAACGCTGCGTGCGCGGAGACGTCGCAAGGAGGGCCGGCGCATGACGTACGACCGACTGGTTTGCGCTAACTGCGCGGCACCCGTCAGCGAGGGCCGCTGCCCCGTCTGCCGCGCGAACCGGCAGCGACTCCAGCAGGAGAGCCCCTTCGCGGGACTCAACCCCATGGCACTGATCGCCCTTCTCGCGATACTGATCGCGGCACTGGCGCTGGTGGCCCACCAGACGGTGTGAGCGCCGCGAGGACGGTCCGGCACGGCCGTCGTCGCCCCTGAACACGGGCAGGGCCCGGAGCGAGCTGCTCCGGGCCCTGCGTCGTACGTGTGGAACGTCAGGCGGCGGCGCCGCGGCCGCCCGCGAGGCGCGGCAGCAGACGGAAGCCGACACCGCCGGCGATCATCGTGGCGGCACCGATGATCAGGAACGTGGTCTGACCGGCACCGGTCTCGGCCAGCGCGCCGTCCTGGCCCTGGGCCTGGGTGTCCGAACCGGTGTCGGTGAGGGCCGAGGAGCCCTCCTCCTGGGCGGAGGATCCACCGTTGGGGTCGGCGTCGTTGCCGCCGCCGCCCGTGCCGCCCTCGGCGGGGGCGGAGGTGCTGCCGCCGGGTTCGTCGGTCGGGTCGGCCGGGTCGGTCGGGTCCGGGTCCTCGGTGGGCTCGGTCACGGTCGGGGCCGGCTCGGTGGGCTCGGTCTCCGTGGGAGCCGGCTCGGTCGGCTCGGGCTCCGTCGGAGTCGGCTCGGTCGGCTCGGTGCTCTCGGTCGGAATACCCGTGTCGGTGGGCGTCGGGTCCGCCGTCGGGTCGTCCGCGGTGGTCGCGGTGAGACCGACATTGAGGTCGAGCGCCGAGGCGGCGCCCGCCGCGGTCAGTGAAGCACCGGCGGCAATCACCGCGCCGGCGGCTATCCGCGCCACGCGGATCCGCGTCTTCTTGGTCATCTGCCTGCTACCCCCAGTAGCTGATCGTCAATGGAGCAGCGTCCGGGGCCACGGCGTCACAGGAGATTTCGTTCGACCCCCCGGTTCACATGCGCCCCGGTGATACGCATGCCACCCGTCACCCTTCCCAGTTTTCAAAGCAGCGTCAAGGTCGTTGCGTACGCGATGTCCGGAACGGCATTGTTTGCCTGGCCTGGGGACATGTGACTGTGACGGAAAACCCATACTGCCCCTACAAAAGAAGGCAACTGCCGCCCGGTGGGCGGCAGTTGCCTTGTCGACAAAGAGGTTGGGTGGGGGCGGAAATCGTCCGCCCGAACCCGCCTCGGTCGTGTTCCTACTTCTCCTGCTGCTTGCGCCAGCGAATTCCGGCCTCCAGGAAGCCGTCGATCTCGCCACCGAACACGGCCTCGGGGTTGCCGACTTCGAACTCCGTACGCAGGTCCTTGACCATCTGGTACGGGTGCAGGACGTACGAACGCATCTGGTTGCCCCAGGAGTTGCCGCCGTCGCCCTTGAGGGCGTCCATCGCGGCCTGCTCCTCCTGCCGGCGCCGTTCGAGCAGCTTGGCCTGCAGAACGTTCATGGCCGAGGCCTTGTTCTGGATCTGCGACCGCTCGTTCTGGCAGGAGACGACGATGCCGGTGGGGAGGTGGGTCAGGCGCACCGCGGAGTCGGTGGTGTTGACGCCCTGGCCGCCGGGACCGGACGAGCGGTACACGTCGATCCGCAGCTCGGACTCGTCGATCTCGATGTGGTCGGTCTGCTCGACGACCGGCAGGATCTCGACACCGGCGAAGGAGGTCTGGCGGCGCCCCTGGTTGTCGAACGGCGAGATGCGCACCAAGCGGTGCGTGCCCTGCTCGACGGAGAGGGTGCCGTACGCGTACGGCGAGTGCACGGCGAAGGTGGTGGACTTGATGCCCGCCTCTTCGGCGTACGAGGTCTCGTACAGCTCCGTCTTGTAGCCGTGGCGCTCGGCCCAGCGCAGGTACATGCGCTGGAGCTTCTCGGCGAAGTCGGAGGCGTCGACGCCGCCGGCCTCGGCGCGGATCGTGACGACCGCCTCACGGGAGTCGTACTCGCCGGACAGGAGGGTACGGACCTCCATCTCGTCCAGCGCCTTGCGGACGGAGACGAGCTCGGCGTCGGCCTCGGCGCGGGTGTCCGGGTCGTCCTCCTCCTCGGCCATCTCGAAGAGCACGCCCAGATCGTCGATGCGCCCGCGGAGCGCCTCGGCCTTCCTGACCTCCGCCTGGAGGTGGCTCAGCTTGCTGGTGATCTTCTGCGCCTCGTCCGGGTCGTCCCACAGGGACGGCGCGGCCGCCTGCTCCTCGAGCACGGCGACATCTGCCCTCAGCTTGTCGAGGTCCAGGACGGCCTCGATCGACTCCATGGTCGAGGAGAGGGACTTGAGCTCTTCGGAAACATCGACGACTGCCACGCCTCCAGCGTAACGGCTACGACAACCGGGCCTCGCCCCTCGTCCCCGAGGAGCCCCGTCGACCCCCGGCACCAGGCAGAAGCGAGTCTCGCCCCCTCCGCCCCTACCCGTCCCGGCCCTGGGGGCTGCCGCCCCCAGACCCCCGCTTCGGCCTGGACGGCCTCGTCCTCAATCGCCGGACGGGCTGGAACTCCCCGGCGGGGAAAAGTTCAGCCCCTCCGGCGCTTGAGGAGCGGGGGTCCGGGGGCAGCGCCCCCGGGGACGATGGGGGTCCCCCCTGGTCGAGCGAAGCCGAGACCTTGGGGGAGGGTAGGGGCGGAGGGGGCGAGGAAAGGCTTTCCGTGGGCCGGGGTGGGGTCAGGGGGACGCCGGGGCCGAGTTCTTCGTGTCCTGGGGGGCCGCGTCGCCGTCACCGGAGGTGGCGAGCCAGGTGCCGACCCCGGCCGCGGCCACCAGAACGACGGCCGCCGCCCCCAGGGTGATCCGCCGCCGCCGGGCGGAGGCCCGGTGCCGCGCGGAGCCGGGACGCGGCGCACCCGCGGCCCGCGGCACGCGAGCCGTCCCCCGGGCACCCCCGGCCAGCTCGTCGGGCGCCGGCACCCGCATGGAGGTGTGCGTGTCCCGGTTCGAGTCCGGCGCGGCCCCCGGCACGAGCGGCACCGCCCCGCGCCGCTCACGCGCCGCGGCGGGCGCGGACGGCTCCGCGCTCTCCTCGTACTCCTCGTCCCCGTCCACGGAGTCCGCGTCCGGGGAGTCCACGTCCAGCGGCGGCATCCCGGCCAGCAGCGGAAGCTGCTCCCGCAGCCGTGCGCCCAGCTCGGAGGCCCGCAGCCGGGACGCGGGCGCCTTGGCCAGGCACTGCACGATGAGCTGCCACAGCTCGTCCGGGATGCCCGGGAGCGGGACCACGGTCTCGGTGACATGGCGGCGCAGAACGGCTCCGGGGTGTCCGCCCCCGAACGGCGTGAACCCGGCGAGCAGCTCGTAGAGCACGGTCGCCAGGGCGTAGATGTCGACGGCGGCACGCGGCGGCAGGCCCTCGATGATCTCGGGCGCGAGATAGTCCGGCGTGCCGATGATCTTCGTGACCTTGGTCCGGCGGGGCGAGTCGATGAGCTTGGCCACCCCGAAGTCGGTCAGGAGGGCCGGGTGGGAGCCGCCGGGGCCGAGCGGGCCCTGCATGTCGAGCAGGACGTTCTCGGGCTTCACGTCGCGGTGGACGACCCCCGCGGCGTGCGCGGCGGCGAGTCCGTCCGCCACGTCGGCGACGATCGCGACGGCGGCCTCGGGGGCGAGCCGGCGCTCCCGGTCGAGCCGGGTGCGCAGGTCGGTGCCCCGCACGAGGTCCATGACGAGGGCGAGGTCGTTGCCGTCCACGACCAGGTCGCGCACCGCCACCACGTGCGGGTGGTCGAGGCCGAGCAGCGCGGTGCGCTCCTGCACGAAGCGTCCGACCAGCTCCTGGTCGGACGCGAGGTCCTCGCGCAGCAGCTTGATGGCGACGGGCCCCTCGGGTCCCTCGCCCAGCCACACCGTGCCGGCGCTCCCCCGCCCCAGGATCTGGTGCGCGGTGTACCTGCTGCCGATCTTGCGTGCCAAGACTGCTCCTACAGACGCGTGTTGCCGCTTAAAGTACGCGCCCGCGGAGGCAACCTTCACGCCCGGGACCGAAATCACCCTTCAGATGTCGACAAATCCCCAGAGTCGGCTCCCCGGGGCCGTCCGGATCAGTTGCCCGAGGTGCCCGAGGGGTCCTTCGAGCCGAGATCGCCGATCCAGCCGCTGACCTGGTCGTACCAGTGGGTCAGCTCGCCCCAGAAGGACCTCGTGGTGCCGATCCAGTCCTGGAGGGGACTGAACTCCCAGATCAGCCAGCCGGCCACGAACAGGATGACGATCGTGAACAGGCACCCCTTGAGGCAGCCGAGTCCGGGGATCTTCATCGGGTTGGCGCTGCCCTGGCGGGGCTCACGCGGCTGGCGGGGGGCGGGCTGCTGCGGCCGCTGCGGCTCGGGCGCGTACCGCTGCGGCTGGGGCTGCTGCTGCGGCGCCGGGGCGTAGCGCTGCTGCTGGTGCTGCGGCGCGTACTGCTGCTGGGGCTGCTGCTGCGGATAACCGTATCCGGGCGGCGGCTGCTGGCCGCGCTGCGGACGCTGCTGCTGGGGCTGCCCCTGCGGCCGGTTGACCTGGCGCTGGGGGCGGCGGCGCAGCGGGTCCTCGTTCGGGTCGAGGTACTGGACCTGCGTCTGTTCGTTGCGGTCACGGGCCGCGCGGAGCTGGTTCTGCCAGGGGTGCGGGTCCTCGCTCTGTCCGGACTGTCCGCCCGGCTGGTTCTGCGGCACGGGCGGCAGCACGGCGGTCGGGTCGGCCGCGCCCGCGGTGTGCGGCAGCACGCTGGTGGCGCCGTACGGGTCGAAGGAGCCGGCTCCGTGCGGGAGCACCTGGGTGGCGTCGGCCGAGCCGGGGGGCAGGTCCGGGACCGGCGCCGGGTCCGGGTCGGGCCCGAGCAGTGCGCCCACGCCCTCGGCGGCGGCGATCTGCGCCGGTGACGCGTGCACCCCGACGCCCGCGGCCACGGCACGCAGGGCGCGGGCGAGGTTCTCGGCGCTGGGGCGCTGGTCGGGGTTCTTGCGCAGGCACCGCTCTATGACGGTCCACAGCGGGTCCGGGACGGTCGAGGGGCGGCGCGGTTCGGCGCTCAGGTGCTGGTGCAGCACTTCGAGGGCGGACTCGCCCCCGAAGGGCGGGCGCCCGGTGACCAGCTCGTACATCAGGATGCCGGCGCCGTAGATGTCGACGGCGGACGTCTGCGGGCGTCCCTCGGCGGACTCCGGGGCGACGTACGCGGGCGTGCCGACGAATTCGTGGGTCCGGGTCAGCCCGGGGGAATCGGCGAGCCGCGCGATGCCGAAGTCGGTCAGCATCGGGTGCATCTGGCCGGCGTTCTGCATGAGCAGGACGTTCGCGGGCTTCAGGTCGCGGTGCACGACGCCGTCGGCGTGGCTGGCGGCGAGCGCGTCGGCGATCTGGGCGGTGAGCAGGGCGGCCGCGACGGGCGAGAACGGTCCGTTCTCGCGCAGGTAGCGGTGCAGGTCCGGGCCGTCGATCAGGTCCATGACCAGGGCGAGGAGATCGCCCTCGACGACGAGGTCGCGCACCCGCACGATGTTCGGGTGGGTCAGGCGCAGCAGCACCGAGCGCTCCCGCAGGAAGCGCATCACGATGTCGGCGTCGCCCGCGAGCTCTTCCTTCAGGACCTTGATCGCCACGGTCTCGCCGGGCTGTCCCGCGACGGCCGCCTCGGCGCCGGCGGTCTCCCGCTGGCGGGCGCGCCAGACCGTGCCTGTGGCGCCGCGCCCCAGCGGCTCCTCAAGGAGGTACTTGCTCCCTACCGGCCGCACGTCATGCGCTCCCTGTTGCTTGCTTGCCTGGTCCGTCCACCGTGATCACCGTGGTACAGGAGTTTCCGACCCACTCTAGTGCCGCCCTGCCCGGCAACGGGCTGTCCTGCCCGTGTGCTTTCCCATAGGTCCCGTGCGTACCTGTGGTTCGCATAAGCGCTTACGCAGACACGGCCGTCCCCGTTCGACGGAAATGCCGCTCGCACGTGTTCACGGAAAGACGCTCACTCCGGTCGCTTGGTTGCCCGGACCGGGCGTGAGCGATCTCAAGCCGACATCGGGCGGGCACTGGTCAGGAACTTTTACGGGCAGAGCCGACCAATCAAGATCACTTACGGGTGGGGGGCGGGCGTGTTGTCGGTGGCAGGTGCGAGGATGCCTCCAGTTACTGGCCGACGTGCCCGTGTGCGGTGGGGGATCTGCGGTGGGGGACCGCAGCGCAGCCTCGTCGCGGGCGCCTGTGCTGAAGGGACCCCTGACGGCGATGCAGATCCGGCTGACCGTCGTAGACCCGCTGGGCCCGCCCTCGGAGCCGCGGGGGCGAGCCACGGCCTGCGATGTGCTCGTCACCGCGCCCGCCGGGACGGCGCTGGCCGCGGTCGCCTCGGGGCTGGCCGCGGCGGTCGGGGGAGGCGGGGGCATCTCCCAGGGCGAGCGGGGCCGTGAGTCCGGCGGGGGTCAGATCGTGCTCTACGCGGGCGCGGAGCGGCTCGACGCCCAGCGCTGCACGCTCGGCGAGCCGCCGCTGACCGACGGTGCCGTGCTCAGTCTGGGCGCGCCCGCCGAACCCGGTCCCGACCTGGACGACGTCTCGGCCCAGCTCCATGTGGTCGCGGGACCGGACGCCGGCGGTGTGCACCTGCTGCACGGCGGCCAGATCCGCATCGGGCGCTCCGCCGACGCCGACGTGCCCCTGGACGACCCGGACGTTTCCCGGCTGCACTGCGCGGTCACCGTCACCCCCGAGGGCCGCGTCTCGGTCGCCGACCTCGGGTCCACGAACGGCACGACACTCGACGGCTCCCGCGTCGGCGGCCGCCCCGTCGCCTTCACCGCGGGCGCGCTGCTGCGCGTCGGCGAGTCCGCCCTGCGGCTCGCCCCGCCGGGAGGCCCGGGCCACGCGGAGACGGCTCCGGACGGCGAGGGCCACGTACGCGTGCGGACCGGCTCCGCCGAGGACGCTCCCGCCCGCTCCGGCGGGTCCCCCGGACACGGAAGCCCGGCCGCCGACGGCACGGGCCGGCCCGGCCCGGCCTCCCCGCATTCCACGCCCGCCCGTTCCGGCGGGCACGCCGGGCCAGGCACACCGGCGGGCACCTTCCCCTCCCCTCGGCCGGGCACGGCCTCCCCGGGTTCCGCGAGCTCCGCGCCCCCGGCGGCGCCCGAGGCTCCCGCGGGCGCCGGCGGCTTCACGGCGGAAGTCTCACCCGGCGGCACCGCCCCCGGACCGGGCGCGGCCTCCGCCGCGTCGCCGGGTTCCGGGGAAGGCGGTGTCCCCCAGCCGCGCGGTGCCGTGCCGCACGCGCGCGGAGAGAGCGCCTCCCTCAGCCAGGGAGGCGGCCTGCCGCCCGCGGGCGAGACGCACCACGCCTACGGGACCGCGGAGTGGGGTGCCTCGGCGGGCGGAGTCCCCGGAGCGCTGGAGCACGGACGGGCGGTGCCACTCGCCGTACCGGAACAGGGCCGGGCACCCCGGATCGAGAGCGGGCCGCGGAGTTCGACGACGGAGGGCCACGGCTCCGGCACGTCCGCGCGCGCGGAGGGCGGGCTCGCGGGCTCCGGCGGCCCGGACAGCGCCGATCGGAACGGCGCGGAGACCTTCGGCCCCGACGCCTTCGACACGTCCGGCGCCCCGGGCGCGGACATCCCGGCGCCGCGCACGGACACGCCCACACGCGGCACCGACCTGCCGCCGGACGCCCGCAGGCGGGGCGGCATCGGCGCGTGGGCCCGGCGTCTGGCGGGCGGCCGCGGCGGACCGGCCCAGGCACGGGAGACGTACGAGGACGGAGCCGTCGCGGTCGGGGAACCCCTCCCCGCCGTGCGGCGCTCGCCGGAGAGCTGGCCCGATCCGGCGACCCTGCTGCTCACCGCGCTCGGCCCCGGTCCCCGGCTGTGGGAGCGCGGCCCCGGCCACCCCGAGGCCCTGACGGTACGGCTGGGCACGGCCGACCGCGCGGCGCCGGACGGCTCGGGCCTGCTGCCCGCGGTGCCGGTGACCGCCGGGCTCCGGGAGGCCGGTTCACTGGGCCTGGCAGGACCGCGGGCGCGGCTGTCGGGGCTGGCCCGCGCGGTCGTCGCACAGCTCGCCGCGCTGCACTCCCCCGACACCCTGGAGATCGTCCTCATCAGCACCGACCGGGCCCGTCCGGTCGAGGAGCGCACCGCCGAGTGGTCCTGGCTCGGCTGGCTCCCCCATCTGCGTCCGGCGCACGGCCAGGACTGCCGTCTGCTCCTCGCGTACGACCGTGAGCAGGCGGCGGCCCGCACGGACGAGCTGCTGCGCCGCCTGGAGGACCACCTGGCGGAGGCGGAGGGCGCGCCGCGCGTCCGCCGTCCGCGGCCCCAGGGCTCCGGTGCCACGGTCCCGGCCGCCCGGTCCGCGGCGCACGACACCGGCGCCGGAGGCGCCTTCCCGTCCGGCGAGGGCGGTGCGCGGGATGCCGCACGCAGGCCGTCCTGGGCGCGGGCCGACGACATCGACGAGGGGTACGACGGCCCGTACACGGTGGTGATCGTGGACGGGGACCCCGGGGGCGCCGACGTGCGCGAGGGGCTGACGCGCCTGGCGCACGAGGGCTCGCGGGCCGGAATCCATCTGGTGTGCCTCGCCGAGACCGTCGCCGCCTCGCCCGCGTCGCCGGTGACGGAGACCTACGAGGCGGCGTGCGCGGTGTCGTCGGCGTTCCGCGCCTGCGGGGCGGTGGCGCTGCTGAGCGGGGACGTGGCCACGGCACTGCGGCTGATGCGGGTGGCGCCGGGCGGCGGCGAGCACGCCCCCGAAGGGGCGCCGGACGGCCGGTCCGACGGCGCCGGGCGGGGTTCCCCGGCCGCGCACACCTCCTCGGCGCACTCCGGTGCCCGGCACGGGGGAGCCACCCACACGGGCATCCCGCGCCCCGCGTCCGGACGGCACACCGGTTCCGGCGGCCGCGCCGACGCCGGCGCGTCCCGGACGGCCTCGGGCGGCGGAGGCCCGTTCCCGCGCGGCCCCGTGGGGCACGGCACCGTCGCCGCCGTGGACGCCGTGTCCCTCGCCTGGGCCGAGCGGTTCGCCCGGTCCCTCGCCCCGCTGCGGACGGACGGCACGATCGGGGACCGGCACCCGCGCGTGTCGGCGCCCCTGCCCCAGACGGCCCGTCTGCTCGACGAGTTGGGGCTGGCGCGGGCCACTCCCGCCTCCCTGATGGCGCGTTGGGCGGACGCCGCGGACGACAGCGAGGCGTTCGGCGGACGGGCGCGGGCGGTACTCGGCGCGGGCCCGCGCGGTCCCGTCGCCGTGGACCTGCCCGTCGAGGGCCCGCATCTGATCATCGAAGGCCCGCCGGGCAGCGGCCGTACGGAACTGCTGTGCTCGGTCGCCGCCTCCCTGGCCGCGGCCGAACGGCCCGACCGGCTCGGGATCGTCCTCATGGACGGACGCGACGGAACCGCGGCCCACGGCGGCACGAGTGGCGGGGAAGGCCTCCAGGTCTGCACCGACCTGCCGCACGTCAGCACCCATCTCACGGCCAACGACCCGGTCCGCATGCGGGAGTTCGCCCAGTCGCTGAGCGCCGAACTGAAGCGGCGGTCCGAACTGCTGGGCCGGCTCGGCTTCGCGGAGTGGCACGCCGGGCGGACGGTCCCCGGCCGGATCGTGGCCCAGCGCTCGGGCGGAAGCTCACCGGGCGGGACCTCGTCCCTGGGCGCCTCGGACCTCGACACCCCGTCCACCTCGACGCTGCGGCTGCGCCCGGCCGCCGGACGCCGGGAGAGCGATCCGGGCCCCGCGCTGGCCCGCCTGGTCGTGGTCGTGGACGATCTGGACGCCCTGCTGGCACCGCCGCTGGGGTCGCCGGGACGCCCGGCGGCCGGTTCGGTCGTACGGGCCCTGGAGGCCGTCGTCCGGGAGGGCGACCGGCTCGGGGTGCACCTCGTGGCCGCGACCGGCGGCGACACCCGGACGGCCACGTCGGAGCTGGCGCGCTCCACCGCGCTGCGCGTCACCCTCGACGCGCCGTCGCCCGGACCCGAGGAACCCGCCCCCGGGCGGGGCCGGCTGCGGCTCCCGGACGGCCGGGAGACCTCGTTCCAGGGCGGGCGGGTCACGGGTCGCATTCCGCGGACGGCGACCCTGCGTCCCACGGTCGTCCCCCTGGAGTGGCACCGCATGGGCGACCCGCCGGCCCGCCGCCCGGTGCGCGAACTGGGCAACGGCCCCACGGACCTGGCCCTGCTCGCCAGCGCCCTGGAGCGGGCCGCGCGCTCCGTCTCCGCCACGGAGATGCCCTCGCTGCTGTGATCCGCGGCCGGGGGCTCCAGACCGCGCGACCCGCGCCCCGGAGCCCCCGACCCGGACACCCACCGCACCCCGGACACCCGCCACCCCCCGGGCGCCCAGGCACGCCGGACCCCCTGACCGCCACACCCCGCTTCCGGTTTGTCCCCGGCCCCGACACCCACCGCACGCCGGGTCCAGCAGCTGTACGGCACACTTCGGCTCACCCGCTCGACCAAGGCACTGGGCATCCCGACCGCCGCAACCGGCTGCGCGCGCCCCCAGCCCCGACACCCCCGGACACCTCAGCCCCCGCACCCCGCTGCGCGCGGTCCCCAGCCCCGACACCCCGACCGCACCCCGGACACCTCAACCCCGCGCCCCGCGGCCCCGCGCCGGACACCCCGGCCCCCGCACCCCGCACCCCGCAACCGGGACGCCCGCACCCCCGGAATCCGCGACCGGCGGCCCGCGACTCCGCACGTCACAGAGCCGGCGCCGCTTCGGTCTCTCTCCGGCCGAGCGGGCCCGCCGCATCGCTTCGCCATGACGTGACGTCACGACCCCGTCACGATCGCCCACTTGACACGACCGGCGGTCTTGCCGCCCTCGACCGGGCAGGCGTAGACCGGAGTGATCCGGGCAGCAGCCGCTTTGACGTTCGACGAAGAACGAAGAACGGGGCAGTGATGCGCAGCATTCCGCAGATACGCAGGTCGCCCGATCACTCCACCCGCCGCTCGCGCAGAGCCGTGCAGGCCGCCGCGGCCGCGGTCGTCGCGGGTGCGCTCACGCTGACGGCGTGCGGTGGCGGCGATGACGACAAGGGAGGCGACGGGGGCAAGGCCACGGAGAGCAGTGGCGCGGGCTCCGTCACCCTGCCCAAGCTCGACGGGGCCTCACTGGAGGTCGCCGCCGTCTGGACCGGTGCGGAACAGGCCAACTTCAAGAAGGTGCTGGCCGAGTTCGAGAAGCGCACCGGCGCGAAGGTCACCTTCGTACCGGCGCAGGACCCGATCATCAACTTCCTCGGTTCGAAGATCGCCGGCGGCGCGCCCCCGGACGTGGCGCTGCTCCCCCAGGTCGGCGCGGTGAAGCAGGCCGTCGACAAGGGGTGGGCCAAGCCCGTCGGCCCCGACGCGCAGGCGCAGTTGACGAAGAACTACGCGCAGGGCTGGCAGGACCTCGGCAAGGTCGACGGCAAGCAGTACGCCGTGTACTACAAGGCCGCCAACAAGTCCCTGGTCTGGTACAACACCAAGGTCTTCGAGAACGCGGGCGCCAAGGAGCCGAAGACCTGGAAGGAGTTCCTGGCAACCGCGCACACGGTCTACGACTCCGGAGTCACCCCGGTCTCGGTCGGCGGCGCGGACGGCTGGACGCTCACCGACTGGTTCGAGAACGTCTACCTCTCCCAGGCGGGACCCGAGAAGTACGACCAGCTCGCCCAGCACAAGATCAAGTGGACGGATCCGTCCGTGAAGGACGCGCTGACCACGCTGGCCCAGTTGTGGGGCGACAAGAACCTCATCGCGGGCGGCCCGGACGGCGCGCTCCAGACGGAGTTCCCGGCCTCGGTCACGCAGACGTTCACCGGCGGCGACCAGCCGAAGGCGGGCATGGTCTTCGAGGGCGACTTCGTGGGCGTCAACATCGCGGAGACCAAGGCGAAGATCGGGACGGACGCGAAGGTGTTCCCGTTCCCGGCGGTCGGCGACAAGGCGCCGGTGGTCAGCGGCGGTGACGCGGCCGTCGTCCTGAAGGACTCGAAGGCGGCCCAGGCGCTCCTGACGTTCCTCGCCTCGCCGGACGCGGCGACCATCCAGGCCAAGCTCGGCGGCTACCTCTCCCCCAACAAGAACGTGCCCGAGTCCGCGTATCCCAACGCCGTCCAGCAGGCCATCGCCAAGGCGCTGATCGCGGCCGGCGACGACTTCCGCTTCGACATGTCCGACCAGGCCCCGCAGGCCTTCGGCGGCACGCCCGGCAAGGGCGAGTGGAAGGACCTGCAGGACTTCCTGAAGAACCCCAAGGACGTGGCGGGGACGCAGGCGAAGCTCGAATCGGACGCCGCAGCGGCCTACAAGGGCTGATCCGGACATGACGTCGGCGACGGCCGGGGGCACCGCACCGGTGCCCCCGGCCCGTACACGCAAGAGCGTGACCGGGACCCGCAGGACGGTGGCGGCGCTGTTCCTGCTGCCCGCCCTGGTGCTCCTCGGCGCGCTCGTGGTCTACCCGATCGGGTACTCGGTCGTCCGCAGCTTCTACGACCAACAGGGCGACTCCTTCGCCGGGTTCGACAACTACAGGGCGCTGTTCACCGACGACGGCATCCGCACCGCGCTCAAGAACAACGTCATCTGGGTGGTGTTCGCCCCGACGGTCGCCACCGCGCTGGGCCTGATCTTCGCGGTGCTCACCGAACGGGTGCGCTGGGGAACGGCGTTCAAGCTCGTCGTCTTCATGCCGATGGCGATCTCGATGCTCGCCGCCGGCATCATCTTCCGGCTGGTGTACGACCAGGACCCGGACAAGGGCGTCGCGAACGCGGTGTGGGTGGGGGTGCACGACACCTTCGCCCCGTCGTCGGCGTTCCCGAAGGCCCACCCGGGCCGGAAGTCGCCCCTCACGGCCGACGGGGGCGGGTTCATCACCCGGGACGCCGTGCGCACCGGGCAGTCCGTCGCCCTGCCGCTGGTGGGCGTCGCCCCGGACCAGATGCCCGACAGCGCCGGGAAGGCGGTGTGGGCGGCCGGCGATCCCGGCCGGGTCACCGGCACGGCCTGGCAGGACTTCACCCGCGGGAAGGGCGTCGGCAGGCTCGGCCAGGTCGACCCGGGCGAGCTGGGCTACTCCGGGATGAGGATCGAGGCGGTCAAGGACGGCGAGGTCGTCGACTCCGCGAAGGTGGGCGCCGACGGCACGTTCTCGCTCTCGGGCAAGGCGGACGGAGCACGGCTGCGGCTCCCGGCGAGCAACTTCGCGGAGCCGTACAACGGCGTCGACTGGCTGGGACCGTCCCTGGTCACGCCGGCCATCATCGGCAGTTACGTCTGGATGTGGGCGGGCTTCGCGATGGTGCTGATCGCGGCGGGCCTGGCGGGTGTGCCGCGCGAACTCCTGGAGGCCGCCCGGGTCGACGGGGCGAACGAGTGGCAGGTGTTCCGCCGGGTCACCGTGCCGCTGCTCGCACCGGTGCTCGCGGTCGTCGCCGTCACCTTGATGATCAATGTGCTGAAGGTCTTCGACCTGGTGTTCATCATCGCCCCCGGCTCCTCCCAGGACGACGCGAACGTGCTGGCCCTCGAGCTGTACCGCAAGGGCTTCTCGGAGGGCAGGCCGGGCGTGGCGAGCGCCATCGCGGTGTTCCTGCTCCTGCTGGTGATCCCGGTGATGGCCTTCAACGTGAGGCGGCTCAGGCGGGAGGTGCGGCGATGAGCACGCATGCCGGACAGTTGGCGAAGACCGCGCCCGTGACGGCGGTGAGCAGGGCGCGCCCCTCGCTCGGTTCACGGATCGCGAGCGGACTCGGCGGCACCGTCGTACGCGTCTTCCTGGTGCTGGTCGGCCTGTTCTGGCTGGTGCCGACGATCGGACTGCTGCTGTCCTCGCTGCGCAGCTCCGAGGACATGAGCGGCAGCGGCTGGTGGAAGGTGTTCAGCGCGCCCTCGCAGCTCACCGTGGACAACTACCAGAAGCTCCTGGAGAACAGCGACATCACCAACTCGCTGCTCAACACCGTGCTGATCACGGTCCCGGCGACCCTGCTGGTCGTCGTGATCGGCTCGCTCGCCGGCTACGCCTTCGCCTGGATGGAGTTCCCCGGCCGCGACTGGTGGTTCCTCGGCGTGGTCGGACTGCTGGTCGTCCCGGTGCAGGTGGCCCTGATCCCGATCGCCGAACTCTTCGGGAAGATCGGCGTCTTCGGATCGGTCATCGGCGTGGTCCTCTTCCACGTCGGATACGGGCTGCCCTTCGCGGTGTTCCTGCTGCGGAACTTCTTCGCGGAGATCCCGAGGGAGCTCCTGGAGGCGGCCCGGCTGGACGGCGCGGGCGAACTGCGGCTGTTCGCCCGGGTCGTGATGCCGCTCGGCGGTCCCGCGATCGCCTCGCTGGGGATCTTCCAGTTCCTGTGGGTGTGGAACGACATGCTGGTCGCGCTGGTGTTCTCCGACTCGGGGAGCCAGCCCATCACGGTCGCTCTCCAGACGCAGGTACGCCAGTTCGGCAACAACATCGACGTGCTGGCGCCGGGTGCCTTCATCTCGATGGTGATCCCGCTGGCCGTGTTCTTCGCGTTCCAGCGGCAGTTCGTCTCCGGAGTGATGGCGGGCGCGGTCAAGTAGGCCGATCATGTGGGTGCTTGAGGGGCGGGCCGGACACCGGCCCGCCCCTCGGCGTTCACCCCGCGTCCCCCGGATGCCACATCTGGCGTAACCAAGTCACCCCTTCGGCCGTTCCCGGGCAGGTATGCCCGCGCCGACCCATGGATGTCCCGTGCCCCGGTTCAGTGTCATCGTCCCCGTGTACAAGGTTCAGGCGTACCTGCACGAGTGCCTTGAATCCGTGCTCGGACAGTCCTGCCCGGATCTCGAACTCATCGCGGTCGACGACTGTTCACCCGACGCCTGCGGGGCGGTCATCGACGAGTTCGCGGCCCGCGACTCGCGGGTGCTGGCCGTGCACCTGCCCGAGAACGTGGGCCTCGGGCCCGCCCGCAACGCCGGTCTCGAACGCGCCACGGGCGACTACCTGATCTTCCTGGACAGCGACGACACGCTCACCCCGGACGCACTGCGGGCGGTCGCGGACCGGCTCAAGGAGACGGGCGACCCGGACGTCCTGGTGTACGACTACGCGCGCACGTACTGGTCGGGCGAGGTCGTACGGAACAAGGCCGCTGCGCAGCTCACCGAGGAGGGCCCGGCGCCCTTCGCCCTGGAGGAACGGCCCGGACTGCTGAAGCTGTTGATGGTGGTCTGGAACAAGGCGTACCGCCGGGAGTTCGTCGAGCGCGCGGGCTTCAGGTTCCCGCCCGGCTACTACGAGGACACGCCCTGGACGTATCCGGCGCTGATGTCCGCCGGGACGATCGCGACGCTCGACCGGGTCTGCGTGCACTACCGCCAGCGGCGGCACGGCAGCATCCTCGGCACCAGCAGCCGCAAGCACTTCGACGTCTTCGAGCAGTACGACCGCGTGTTCGCGCATGTCGCCGCGCACCCGGAGCTGGACCGGTGGCGTCCGGTGCTGTTCCGGCGCATGATCGACCACTTCGCCACGGTGTTCGTGAAGCGGGACCGGCTGCCGCGCGCGGCCCGGGCCGAGTTCCTGCGCAAGGCCCGCGCGCACTACCGCCGTTACCGCGTCCCGGGTGCGCCGGCCGGTCCGGGCACCCGGCTGCGCCACGCGCTGGTGGGCCTCGGCACGCATCGCACGTACCGACTGCTGTCGTTCCTGTCGCGGGTCAGGAAGAGAGCCGTGCGGTCGGCCGCCGGGCTGCGCCGCGCGGTGCGCGCCGCCGCGCTCCGCCTCCACTACCGCGTACAGCTCCGACTGCCGCTGCGCGCCGACCGTGCCGTCTTCTCCAGCTACCGGGGCCGGGGCCACGGCTGCAACCCGGGGGCACTGGAGTCCGCGTTCCGCAGCTTCGCTCCGCACATCCGCACCGCGTGGATCGCACACCCCGAGCACCACGACACGATCCCGGACCGGACGCGGCGGCTGCGTCCGGGCACGGCGGGGTACTGGACGGCGCTCGCCCGCTCCAAGTACCTGGTGAACAACGTCGACTTCGACCGGCGGCTGGTCAAGCGGCCCGGTCAGATCATGATCCAGACGCAGCACGGGACACCGCTGAAGCGGATGGGGCTCGATCTCCAGGACCGTCCGGCCGCCGCCCGCGGCACCGACTTCGCCGAGCTGCTGCGCGGTGCCGACACGTGGGACTACTGCCTGTCCGGCAACCGCCACTCCACGCTGGTGTGGGAGCGCGTCTTCCCCTCCTCGTACACGACGCTGGAGTACGGGCTGCCCCGCAACGACGTGTTCCAGCACGCGACTCCGGCGGACGTGGACCGGCTGCGCGCCTCGCTCGGCATCCCCGCGGGCACGGTCGCCGTGCTGTACGCGCCCACGTACCGGGACTACCGGCACAGCCGGCCGCGCACCCTGGACCTGGAGCGGGTGCTGCGCGAGCTGGGCCCGCGGTTCGTCGTGCTGGCCCGCGCCCATCACTCCTACGGGGCGCCGCTCGCGGAGACGGCGGGCGGCCGGGTCATCGACGTGACCGGCCACCCGAGCATCGAGTCGCTGTGCCTCGCCTCGGACGCGCTCGTGACCGACTACTCGTCGCTGATGTTCGACTACGCCGTCCTGGACCGGCCGATCGTCGTCCTCGCGGACGACTGGGAGGCGTACGAGGCGGCCCGTGGCACCTACTTCGACGTGCGCGCCTTCCCGCCGGGAGCCCTCGCGCACGGCGAGGACGAGCTGATCGACGTCTTCGCGACCGGGCACTGGCGCGGCCCGGAGTCGGCGCGGCTGCGGGCCGCGTTCCGCGAGCGGTTCTGCCCCTACGACGACGGGCGGGCCGCCGAACGGGTCGTACGGCATGTGGTGCTCGGCGAGAGCGCCGGACTGCCGCCGTTCGTCCCCCTCGCCGAACGCCACCCGGTCCCCTCGGCCGAGGCGGCCCTCGCACGCGTGCCCGGGTCCGGCCGGCCGCTCGTGAGCGTCCCGGACGCCGGCCGGCCGCTCGCGGGCGCCCCGGACTCGGACCGGCCGCTCGGTCGCGTCCCGGACTCCGGCCACTCACCCGGAACCGTCCCGGTCCCCGACCGGCCGCTCGGGAGCGTCCCGGGCACGGACCGGCCGCTCGGGAGCGTCCCGGCTCCCGGAGCCGCCGTTCCGTCGGCCGAGACCCTCTGACCCGGAGTCCGCGTGTCCTCCAGTCCCTCGCGGCCCACGCCCACCCGGCCCTCCACCTGGCGTCCGGCCGGGCGCCCCGGGCGATGAACCCCCCGTCCGGCGCCCCTTGAGAGAAAGAGCAGAATGCCCCGCTTCAGTGTCATCGTGCCCACCTTCGAAGTCGCCGGGCACCTGGCCCGCGCGCTGGACTCGGTGCTGTCCCAGTCCTTCGGCGACTTCGAGCTGATCCCGGTCTGCGACGAGCCGGACTCCCCGGCCACGGCGCTCGCCGCCGTGTACGCGGACCGGGACCCCCGGGTGGTCCCGGTCCATTCGCCGCCGTCGGGCGGACTGGGCGCGGCGCGCAACGCCGGGATCGCGGCGGCGAAGGGCGCGTACCTGCTCTTCCTCGACGGCGACGACGAACTGGTGCCGGGTGCCCTGGACGCCCTGGACGCGGGACTCCCGGACGGTGTGGACGTCCTCTACTTCGGGCATCAGCGGGTGCACTGGTGGGAGGGCGAGCCGAGCACGCCCCCGCTCGACAAGGCCCCGGAAGTGCTCGGCGTGCACGTTCCGGCGTGGAGCGCCGTGTACCGCCGCGGCTTCATCGCCGAGCAGGAACTCGCCTTTCCCGAGGGGCATTTCACGGACACGGGCTGGGGCGGACTGGTGACGGTGACGGCGGGGCGGCCGGCCGTCCTGCGCACGGTGTGCGTACGGCATCACCTGCGCCGCCAGGGCAGCCGGCTCAACGCGCCGGGCGAGCACCACTTCGAACTCCTCGACCAGGTCGAGCGGGTCCTCGTCCACGCCTCGCGGCGGACCCTGCCCACGGCCCGGTCGAAGGCACTGTTCGGCCAGCTCTTCTCCCTGGTCCTGAAGACGGCCGCGCACCCGGCCCGGGTGCCCGCACGGCGCCGCCGGGCCTTCTTCCGCCGGGCGGGCAAGCTCTACCGGCGGCACCGTCCGGCCGGATTCCGGGCTCCGGCGGGCAGTCTCGGGGTGCAGCACCTGCTGCTCGCGGCGGGCGCCTACAGCGGGTTCCGCGCGCTGCGCGGCACGAACCGGGCCGTCTCGGGCGCGCTGCGCCGGGTGCCCCGCGGACGGACGCTGCGCACCCGCGCGCGCTACGCCCTCCAGCTGCGCCGCCCCCTCGACGAGAACCTCGCGGTGTACTGCGCGTACTGGGGCCGGGGTTACGCCTGCAGCCCCGCGGCGATCCACGCCAAGGCCCGCGAACTCGCCCCGCACATCCGGTCGGTGTTCCTGGTCGAGCCGGAGGCGGTCGACGCGCTGCCGAAGGACGTCGAGCACGCGGTGATCGGCAGCCGGCGTGCCTGGGAGGTGCTGGCCCGCGCCAAGTACCTCGTCAACAACGCCAACTTCGCGGACGGCGTGGTCAAACGCCCCGGCAGCGTGCACCTCCAGACCCAGCACGGCACACCGCTGAAGAGGATGGGCGTCGACCAGTCGACGTTCCCGGTGGTGGCCGCCGCGACCGGCAGCTTCACCAAGTTGCTGGCCCGGGTGGACCGCTGGGACTACAACCTCTCCTCCAACCGGCACTCCACCCAGATGTGGGAACGGGCCTTCCCGGGCGGCTACGAGGCACTGGAGTACGGCTATCCGCGCAACGACGTCTACTGCACGGCGACCGCCGAGGACGTGGCCCGGGTCCGCGAACGGCTCGGGGTGCCGGAGGGCCGGACGGCGCTGCTGTACGCGCCCACGCACCGCGACCACAGCACCGGCTTCGAGTCCCGGCTGGACCTGGAGGCGTTCTGCGAGGCGGTCGGCGAACAGTTCGTCGTCCTGCTGCGCGCCCACTACTTCTACGACGAGGGCCGCGGGCGCGGCAGCGGACGGATCATCGACGTGACCGGGCACCGCTCCTCCGAGGACGTCTGCCTGGCCGCCGACGCGCTGATCACGGACTACTCGTCGATCATGTTCGACTACGCCAACCTCGACCGCCCGGTCGTCGTGTACGCGGACGACTGGGACGTCTACCGGGAGACCCGGGGCGTCTACTTCGACGTGATGAAGGAGCCGCCGGGCAAGGTGGCGCGCACTCCGGACGAGCTGGCCGCGCTGTTCACCGACGGCTCCTGGGCCGATCCGGCCGCCGCCGCGCTGCGGGCCCGCTTCCGTGAGCGCTTCTGCGAGTTCGACGACGGCAGGGCCGCCGAGCGGGTGGTGCGCAGGGTGCTGCTGGGCGAGTCGCCCGAGACGATCCCGCCCGTCCTGCCGCTCGCCGAACGCGTCCCGGCTCCCGCCGCGTCCACCCTCGTAAGGAGCTGACGTGCCCCGCTTCAGCATCATCGTCCCCGTCTTCAAGGTGCAGGGCTTCCTGCGTGAGTGTCTCGACTCGGTCCTGGAGCAGTCGTACACGGACATCGAGGTCATCGCCGTCGACGACTGCTCCCCGGACGGATGCGGCGCGATCCTCGACGAGTACGCGGCCCGCGACCCCCGGGTACAAGTGCTGCACCTGCCGGAGAACGTGGGGCTCGGCCGCGCCCGCAACGCCGGGATGCCGCTCGCCCGCGGGGACTACCTGTTCTTCCTCGACAGCGACGACACCCTCACGCCGGGCGCGCTGCGTGCCATGGCCGACCGCCTGGAGGAGACCGCCGACCCCGACGTGCTGGTCTTCGACTACGCGCGCACCTACTGGTGGGGCGGCACCCGCAGGAACGTGCTCGCGCGCGTCCTCGCGGAGGCCGGCCCCGGCACCTTCTCCGCGGCCGAACACCCGGAGATCCTGGATCTGCTGATGGTGGTGTGGAACAAGGTCTACCGCCGCGCGTTCGTGGAACGGGAGGGCTTCGCGTTCCCGCCCGGGTACTACGAGGACACGCCCTGGACCTTCCCGGTGATGCTCAGCGCGGAGCGGATCGCGGCCCTGGACCGGATCTGTCTGGCCTACCGCCAGCGGCGCCAGGGCAACATCCTGTCCACCACCAGCCGCAAGCACTTCGACATCCACGACCAGTACGAGCGGGTCTTCGCGTTCGTCGGCGCCCGGCCGGAGCTCGCCCGCTGGCGCCCGTATCTGCACCACAAGATGGGCGAGCACTGCCTGGACATCCTCTCCAAGGAGGACCGGCTGCCCGAGGAGGACAAGGCCGAGTTCTTCCGGCTGACGGCCGCGCTCTTCCGCAAGCACGGGAGCGGGCCGGTGCCGCCCGAACTGCGCGTCCTGGAGGGCGGTTTCACCCGCTACCGGGTTCGGCGGCAGGCGGACCGGGCGGGCCGGGAACTGGGCCGGCGCGGACAGCAGATCCGCCGGGCCGTCGCCGCGCGGGTCAGGCGGGGCTGGTCCGCGGTGCACGGACACCGGCCCCTGGACCCGCATCTGGCGGTGTACTCGGCGTTCTCGCACCGGGGGGTCCTCGGCGACCCGGCCGCGGTGTACGCCGCGGCCCGCGAACTCGCCCCCCACGTACGCGGGGTGTGGGTCGTGCGCGACGCGGAGCAGGCGGCGCTGCTGCCGCCGGACACCGAACACGTCCTGCTCGACTCGCCGGCCTACCGCCGGATCACCGCGCGGGCCACGTACTTCGTGAACAACGTCAACTGGCCCGGCGCGCTGGTCAAACGCCCCGGCAGCGTCCACATCCACACCCACCAGGGCACCCCGCTGAAGTACATGGGGGCCGACCTGCTGCACAAGCCGGGCGCGCGGCACGGCGTCGACGTGCCGCAGATGCTGCGCCGCGCCGACCGCTGGGACCACAGTCTGGTCGCCAACCGGCACTCGGAGCTGGTCTGGGACCGCGCCTACCCGTGCCACTTCACCTCGCTGCGCAGCGGCAGTCCGCGCAACGACGTCCTGGTGCGGGCCCGGCCCGAGGACGGGGAGGCGGCCCGCGCGCGTCTCGGTGTCCCGGCCGGGAACCGTGTCGTGCTGTACGCGCCGACGCGTCGCGAGTACGTCCGCGGCGGGCATGCCGAGCGGCTCGACCTGGCCGCGTTCGCGGACTCTCTCGGCGCGGACCACACCCTGGTCGTACGGCTGCATCCCTCCCTCGCGGAGGGGCCGGCGCGCGGGATGGGGCTGGCCGAACTGCACCGGCGCGGTGTCGTCCTCGACGCGACGGACGAACCGCGCGTCGAGGACGTGATGCTGGCCTCCGACGCCCTGGTGACCGACTACTCGGCCCTCATGTTCGACTACGCCAACCTCGACCGGCCGATCGTGATCCTCGCCGACGACTGGGGCGCGTACGCGGCGAGCCGGGGAGCCTACTTCGACATCACGGCCGACGCCCCGGGTCATGTCGCGCGTTCACAGACGGAGTTGTCGGGGCTGTTCGCCTCGGGCGCCTGGCGGGACGCGGAATCGGAGCGGCTGCGGGCGGGATTCCGTTCACGGTTCTGCGAGTTCGACGACGGCCGGGCCGCGGAGCGGGTGGTGCGCACCCTGATGCTCGGTGAGCGGTCCCTGCCGCCGGCCACGATCGCCCCGCTGCCCGCCCAGGCGGGCCACGACGTCCTCGCCTCGTCGTGAGCGCCTTCCACCGGTTCCGGGTGCGGGCCCCGCGTTCGGCCCGGGCCCGGGTGATCCTGATCGCCGTCGTCTTCGCCGTCCTGCAGCTCGCCAACACCACCAACCGGGACACCCCCGACACCAAGAACTACCTGTCGTACGCGCTGGACCTGGGCGGCTACAGCAAGCAGGAGGCCGCCGCCCTGACGATCGACTACGTCTGCGCGGGCAAGGCGTCGGTCGCCCGGCGCAACCAGGCGGTCGACGTGGTGCGCTTCCACCGCCCGAGTCCGACCCGGCGGGTCGTCGCCGAGTGCCGCCGTGAGCAGTGGCGGGGCGTGTCCGCGCGGCTGGCGGCGGGGAGGACGACGGAACACACCGTGCCGTTCATGCCGCCCCGCTTCATGCGGATCTTCGAGGCGCGGCCCGGGTATCCGGTGCTGCTGGTGCCGTTCGTGACGGTGCTGGGCGTGACCTGGGGCCTGTGGGCCTCGGCCGTCGCCGTGACGGTGGCCGGGGGCGTCCTCGTCTTCCTGCTGCTGCGGACCCTGCGCGTGTCCACCGGCGCGGCGCTGACCGGGCAGGCCCTCTACTACGTCCTGCCGTGCGGTACGACGGCGATGCGCCCGATGACCGAGGGCCTGATGATGGCCCTGACGCTCGCGGCCCTGTGGGGCTGCGCGCTGGTCCTACAGGGCCGCGTGCGGGCCGGGACCTGGCTGGTCGGCGGCTGTCAGGCGGTCCTGTTCACGGTGAAGCACTCGCAGGCGCTGTTCCTCGGGCTGTGCCTGGGCCTCTCCTGCGCGGTGCTCCTGGCGCGGCGGCGCCGGTGGGACGGGCCGCTGCGGACGCTGGGCGTGGTGGCGGGCTGCGGGGTGCTGGCCACCGTGCTGCTCGCGAACGCGCTGCACTACCCGTCCCAGTCGGAGAGCCTGCAGGATCTGCTCACCGGGCACTACGCGCGTCCGGACCGCGTCCATCCGTGGCCGGAGTTCCTCCATCTGGAGTCGGCCTTCTGGATCGAGTGGACACGCCGGCAGCTCTGGGAGCCGTTGTTCCTCGCGGCCGTGCTGGCGGCCGGGTGGGGGGCGCTGCGCAGGCATCGGACGTTCGCCGTCTTCCTGATGGCGGCGGCGGGCACCGGGGTGCTCAACCAGGCCGCGCACCCCGACATCAACGTCTGGGGCGACCGGCTGATCGTGCTGCTGTGGCTGCTGCCGGCGGTGGGCCTCCCGCTGCTTCTCGACCTGTTGGCCCGCCCGGGCGCGCGGCTGCCCGGCGGTCTGCTTCCGGGCCCCCAGAGGAGGGAGTCCGAGGTCGCCCGATGAGGTGATCAAGGGCTATGCGACGGGTCGGGGCGGGCATATACGGCAGATGCCGGAAACCGCCGCTTCCTGTTCCCCCGCCGCCCGGTGAGCGCCGACGTCGTCACCCGGCGGGAGGCCGTCCGCGGTGCGACCGCGTCGCGCGGCCGGTTCCGCAGGCGTCCGACGCCGTACCAGGTCTGGGGCGGCGTGTTCTGGCTGGTGATGACGCTCGCGTACTGGCGGACCCCGTTGTGCTGCGACGCCGGCCAGCACGCGGCGGTCGTCGAACGCCTGCGGGCGGATCTGCTGCACCCGCGCCATCCGATGGCGGACCTGCCGGGCGCGGGCAGCCCGTACTACTCGCCCTACGCGGTGGCGCAGGGCGCCTTCGCCCGGCTGACCGGACTCGGCGGCTGGGCGGTGGTGCGGCTGTCGGGGCCCGTCAACCTGCTGGTGCTGCTGACCGGCATCGGCCGCTTCACCCGCGTGCTGACACCCCGTCGCGCGGCGCCGGTCCTGTGCCTGTTCGCGATGGTGCTGCTGTGGGGCACCGAGCGGGCCTGGTGGAGCGGCTACCTCGGGCTGATGTCGATGACCGGCAACCTGGGCTATCCCTCGACGTTCGCCATCGGGCTGGCCTTCTGGGCCTGGGCGTTCACCGGTCGGCGCGCGGCGGGCGGCGGCGGCCTCGTCCGGTTCGTCGGCCCGGCCGGTCTCGGGAGCTGGTGGGGGTACGCGGCTCTCGGCGTCCTGTACGGACTCATCCTGCTCGTGCACCCGATCACGTCGATCGCGGCGGTGCTGGGCGGGGTGGCGTTCGTGGCGGCCCGGCAGCGGGGCCGGCGTCCGGCGGTGGTGTGCCGGTGGCTGCTCGCGGGCGTGGTGGCGCTCCTCGTCGCGTCCGCGTGGCCTTACTTCGACGTCTTCGCGCTGACCGGGGACCACAGCGTGGACGCCATGCACGAGCAGTTGTACGAGGGGATGCCCGGCCACTTCTGGCTGGCGCTGACCGGGGTGCCCGCGCTGTGGCTGCGGGCCCGGCGAGCACGGCGGGGCGAGGGGCACGGGTGGCGCGATCCGCTGGTGCTGATGTTCGTGCTGGCGTGCGCGGTGGTGGCGTACGGCTGGGTGAGCGGGCACTACACGTACGGCAGGATCCTCGGGCTCACGCTGGTGCCGCTGCAGTTCGCGCTCGGCGTCGAGCTGGCGGAGCCGCGGCCGTGGGGACCGTGGCGGCGGGTGCTGGGCGCGGTCGCGGCCGCCGCCGCGCTGACCGGGTTCCTGACGGTGCAGGCCGGTGCCGTGGTGCCGCGCTGGCTGGACCCGGTCGGTTTCGCACAGCCGCCGCACTGGCCGACGTACGACTGGGCGGCCCGGTACATCCGGCCCGGCGAGGCGGTCATCGTGGACGGGTACTACTCGGTCCATCTGCTCGCGGGCTACGGACCGGATCTCGCGGCGCCCGCCTGGCCCGACCCGGCCCTCGCCGAGAGCGAGCGGCTGCGCCGGCTCTCGGCGGTGCGCGCCTATCTCGACCCGTCCTCGACCAGGGCCGGGCGCATGGCCGTCGCCCGCCGGTACCACGCCCGCTGGCTGCTGCTGACGCGCTGGCGGCCGGTGCCCGAGGAGGTGACGGTGGTGGCGTGGAGCCGGGAGACCGGGGAGGTGCTGGCCCGGATCGGGCCCGGCACCCGCACCGGTGCGGCGGCCGGTGCAGGAGCCGGCGCGAAGGGTGGTGCGGGTACCGGTGCGAAGGCCGGTGCGGCGGTCCGTGCCGCTCGATGACGAACCCTCCGGCACCGGCCCGTTCGGTGCCGGTTACTCGATGACGAGCTCGACCGGGATGTTGCCGCGGGTGGCGTTGGAGTAGGGGCAGACCTGGTGGGCCTGCTCGACCAGCTTGCGGCCGGTCTCCTCGTCCACGGTGTCGGGCAGCTCGACGCGGAGCGTGACGGCCAGGCCAAAACCCTCGCCCTGCTTGCCGATGCCCACCTCGCCGGTCACGGCGGCCTGCGTGACGTCGACCTTCGCGGCGCGGCCGACCAGGCCGAGGGCGCTCGCGAAGCAGGCCGCGTACCCGGCGGCGAAGAGCTGCTCGGGGTTGGTGCCCTTGCCGCTGCCGCCCATCTCCACCGGAATGCCGAGCTCGAGGTCGAGCGTGCCGTCGGAGCTGACGGCACGGCCCTCGCGGCCGTGGGTGGCGGTGGCGACGGCGGTGTAGAGCGCGTCCATGGGGACCATCCCTCTCAGGTCGGAATCGTGGCGGGGGCTGCCGGTCCGGCGGCCCCACGACCAGAATTAGAGCACGCAATTCAGTTGTGCACAACTTAATTGCTCGCTAGAGCTATCCTGAGGGCATGACCGCAACACCCGCCCCGAGCCCCGGGGCCCCCGCCACGGTGGACTTCCTCCGCCTCGACGAGCAGATCTGCTTCTCGCTGAACGCCGCCTCACGCGCCTTCGGCGGCGTCTACCGCGTCCTGCTGAAGGACCTCGGGCTCACCTACCCGCAGTACCTGGTCATGCTGGTGCTGTGGGAGCACGGCGAGCTGCCCGTGAAGAAGGTCGGCGAACATCTGCGGCTCGACTCGGGGACGCTGTCGCCGCTGCTGAAGCGGCTGGAGGCGGCGGGTCTCGTCCGGCGGGAGCGCAGCGCCCGCGACGAGCGGTCCGTGCAGGTGGGGCTCACCGAGGCGGGGTCCGCGCTGCGGGAGCGGGCACTGGACGTGCCGCGCCGGATCGCGGCCGCTACCGGGGCGGACCTGGAGGAGATCCGAGAGCTCCGGGCCCGGCTGGACCGGCTGACGGCGGCACTGGACGAGGCGGCCCTGTCCGAGGCTCCGGGATGTACGTAGAGCGGCGCACGTAGAGGCGCAGCGTCACGCCCCGGCGCACGATCCGTTCCACGGGCTCGAACTGCTCGCGGACCACGGCGAGCTTGAGGCGCTCGGTCTCCTCGGCCGGCCGCCAGGCCCGGCGCGCCGCGAAGGGCGCGGCGACCAGCCAAACCCGGTCGAGCCGGTCGAGCCTGCGGCGCAGTTCGGCGGGATCCGCCTCGCGGCCGTACAGGGTGCCGGACGCGGGCGCGGGAACGCTCAGCGCGATGTCGTGGATGCCGCGGAAGCCCTTCGGGTACGCCAGGGCGGCGCGCCGCGCGAGGGAGGGCAGGAACAGCACCGGGTCGCCGGGGCGCAGCTCGCGGTGGGCGACGGCGGAGACGGCGGCCAGGTCGTCGGGGCGGCGGTCGGGGCTGCGGTCGGCGCGCAGCAGCGGAAGCTGGACGGCGAGGACGAGGGTCACGGCGAGGACGCCGGTGGTGACGGCGTGGGGCAGCAGCCGCGGCAGCCGCGTCGCGAGATGGTCGGCTCCGGCGGCGGCGAGCAGCGGGGCCCCGGCGAGGGCGTACAGGACGTAGCGCTCGTCGTAGAGCGGCCGCCAGTGGGACACGGTCAGCAGCACCGCGGGCGGCACGGCGGCCAGGGGCAGGGCGACGGCCGTGAGCGAGAGGGTGCCGCGCGGGGTCCGCTCGGGCCGGAAGGCGAGGGCGCCGAGGACCAGGTACGGCACGATCACGAGCCGGGCCGGTCCGGTGAACAGCCCGAGCAGCCGCCGCACGCTCACGAGGCCGGTGCGGGGCAGCCAGGCGACCTGCGCGGACTGGGCGTGGGACACCCAGACGAGGGGCGCGAGCACCAGGGCCGTGGCCGCCGCGGCAAGGAACCAGGCCCGCCAGACCCGCGCGGGCACCCGGGCGAGCGCCAGCGTCAGGGCGTGGGCCAGGAGCAGGAGCAGCGCCATCTCGTGCAGCAGGCAGGTGACGGCCACCGTCGCCCCGTAGGCGAGCCAGGGGCCGGGCCGGGCGGACCGGGCGGCCCCGACCAGCAGCAGGGTCGCCCCGGCCGCTCCGGCCGCGACGAGCGCGTAGGAACGGCCCTCCTGGGCGAAGTGGCCGGTCATGGGCGTGACGGCGTACAGCAGACCCGCCCACAGGCCGACCCGCGGGCGGCACAGACGGACGCCTAGCGCCGCGACGAGTCCGGCGGTCGCGGCGGCGCCGCAGACGGAGGGCAGGCGCAGGGCGACCTCGCCGGGGTGCGGGGCGAGGACGGCGTGCATGAGGAGGTAGTACAGGCCGTGCACGGCGTCCACGGAGTGCAGCAGCTGCCAGATCTGGGGCACCGAGCGCTGGGCGACCTGGAACGTCACGGCCTCGTCGCGCCACATGCCGCCGCGGTCGAGCCCCCACAGGCCGATCGCGAGCATCACCAGGACGGGCGCGAGGACGGACGCGACGGCGGCCGCCGCGTCACGGCGCCGGGCCCTTGGGCGCCGGGCCTCCTCACGGGGGGCCCCGCCGCGCCGGGCGGCCGGGCATCGGGCCGCCGGACGCCGAGTCGCCGGCGGCCTCATCCACGCAAACACCATGGGGGCGATTTTTTGCTATTAACAACCTTTGGCCGGTATTGACGGCGTATCACGCGCTATGACCCATCCATGCGGCTTACGATCCGGGCTTGATGAGCGCCTTCCGGAACCGCCGCCCGCTTGCCCTCGCCGCCGCCTGGCTCGCCACCCGCGCCCTGATGCTGTGGCTCCTCGCCCACGACCAGCTCGCCCCGCTCGGCAGGGGCGGGGTGTCCCGCGAGGTCGGCCATCTGTACTTCCACTGGTACGGCGTGCTGTCCCAGGGCACGTTCCCGGTCGGCGACCGCCTGTGGCAGTACCCGCCCGGCGCCGGCCCGGTCCTGCTCGCGCCGGGACTGCTGCCGGGACTGACGTACTTCACCGCGTTCGTGGCGTGCACGCTCGCCGCCGACGCGGTGATCGCCGCCGTCCTCACCCGCGCCGGACTGCGGCCCGGCAGCAGTGCGCGCGGAGCCTGGCTGTGGGTACTGGGCCTGCCGCTCCTGCTGCACATCCCGCTCGCCCGGTACGACGTGCAGGTCACGGCCCTCGCGGTCGTCTCCCTGCTGGCGTTCGCGCGCCGCCCGCGGGTGGGCGGGGCGTTCGCCGCGGCGGGGGCCCTGGTGAAGGTGTGGCCCGCGCTCGCCCTGATCGGAACCCCCCGGGGCCGGAGCACCCGTGAGGCGTGGGCCTCGGCGGTGGTCACCGCGGCCGCGCTGCTCGCCGTCCTCGCGGCCTTCTTCAGCGGCCCCTTCGACTTCCTGCGCCAGCAGAGCGGCCGGGGTGTCCAGATCGAGTCCCTCGGCGGCACGGTCCTGGGCTTCGCGCGCCACGCGGGCTGGCCGGGGACCGCCCGTTACCAGTACGGAGCGATGGAGTTCGTGGGTCCGTACACCGGTGCGGTCGCGGCCTGCTCGCTCGCCCTGACCGTGGCCGCGTTCGCGCTCGTGCTGCTGTGGCGGGTCCGCGCACGGCGCTGGACGACGGCCACCCCGTACGACGCGGCGCTCACGGCCGTCCTGCTGTTCACCGTGACCAGCCGGGTGATCAGCCCCCAGTACATGGTGTGGCTGCTGGGCCTCTGCGCCGTCTGCCTGACCGCGCGGCACACCACCCAGCGCCCGGTCGCCGTGCTGATCCTCGCGGCGACGGCGGTCAGTTCGGTGGTGTACCCGGGGATGTACGGCGACGTGGTGCGCAGCACCTGGACGGGCTGTCTGCTGATGCTCGTGCGCAACGGCCTGCTGGCGGCCGCGGCGGGCGTGTCGTTCGTACGGCTGTGGCGGTCGGGCCTGCCCGCGGCCGCACCGCGCGGCACCGCGCCGGCCGGACGGGAACGGAGGACCCACGCGGCTGCCGCCGGGCTCCGGACGCGACAGTGACCGACCCTTGACGGAGAATTACCGCAATCCTCATGATTCCGGCCCCGTGGATCACATGAACTCTCACCAGGCGAAGGTCAGCGTCGTCGTCATCGGGTACGACGACGCCGCCCATGTGGCGGACGCCGTGCGCTCGGCGCTCGCGCAGGGTCCCGCCGTGCGCGAGGTGATCGCCGTGGACGACCGCTCGACGGACGGCAGCGCCGCCCTCCTCGACGCCCTCGCCGAGGAGGAGCCGCGCCTGAGGGTCATCCACAGGCCGGTCAACAGCGGCGGCTGCGGGAGCCCGCGCAACGACGGCGTCGACGCGGCCACCGCCCCGTACGTGATGTTCCTGGACAGCGACGACGTCCTGCCGCCGGGCGCGGTGGACGCGCTGCTCGGCGCCGCCGAGGAACACGACGTCCAGGTCGCCGCCGGGCTGTGCGTACGCCGCGAACTGCCCTCCGGCCGCGAGGTCCCCTGGGAGCGCGCGCTCTACGCGCGGCCCGCCCTGATATCCCGCCCCTCGAACCGCCCTCGGCTGGCCCACGACACCCTCTGCGTCAACAAGCTGTACCGCACCGGCTTCCTGCGCGAGCACGACATCCGCTTCCCCGAAGGCCGCTACCCCTACGAGGACTTCGTGTTCACCGCGCGGGTGCTGGCCGCCGCGCCGCGCATCGCGCTGATCCCCGACACGGTGTACGTCTGGCACGTCAGGCGGACCGCCGACCGGCTGTCCATCTCGCTCGACCGCGCCGGCATAGGCAACTGGCGGGCGCGGACCGAGGCGAACAGCGCGGCCTACGAGATCCTCCTGGGCGCCGGGGAGAAGCGGCTCGCGCGGGCGGTGCGCGCCAAGTTCCTCGACCACGAGCTGCGGATGTACACGCGCGAACTCGAACTGCGCGGCCCCGGCTACCGCGACGCCTGGTGGGACCACACGCGGGCCTACCTGTCGACGTTCGACGCCGCCGACCTCGGCGACAACCCGTCGGCCCCCGGCCGCCTCGTCGCCCGCGTGATCCTCGCCAGTCCGGCCCCGCGCGACCTGCCCCGCCTGAGGGAACTCGCGGCCCGTCCGGCCCGCCTGCTCCCGCCCTACACCCGCGACGGCGACGGCACGCCCGTGTGGTCCGCCGGCCTTCCCGAGGTGACCCTGGAGCACTTCCTCGGCCGGCCCGCCCATCTGCTGCCCATCGCCGTCGACGCGGAACTGCGTCCCCGCGCTCGGGGCACCCGGCTGCGGCTGCGCCTGCACGAGCTGTACGGGCGGACGGCCGAGGCGGGTCCCGACTCGGTGGACGTGGAGTTCGTCCACCGGGAGGAGGGGCGGGTGGGCCTGAGCGCCACGGCGGCCCTGGTGGCCGACCCGCAGGGCGACTCCTGGTGCGCGCAGACGCCGGTCGAGCTGTCGGCGCTGGGCGCGGGCGTCTGGGATCTGCGCCTGGCCGTGCGCTTTCACGACGGTACGAGCCGGGAGGTGTCGGCGCACGCCCTCGGCGGCCCCGGTCTGCTGCGCCGCCGCGTGGTCGCCGACGCTCACCACGGTGTTCTCCTCGTACAGCCCTACCGGACGCACGCGGGCGCGCTCGGGCTGCGGACGGCGTCCGGCCTGCGGGGCGTGACCGCGGTGGTCTCCCGAAGGCTCCGGCGCCTGCTTCACTGATACGCGGACGCGGAGACGCGAGGCGCGGACGCGGACACCGTCACGCGCGCCCGCCCCTCCCCGGCCGCAGCAACAGGGTCCGGCACCACGGACCCGCTCACGAGGGGAACGGCCGCACATGACCTGGCTGATCACCGGCGGCGCCGGCTACATCGGGGCGCACGTCGTCCGCGCGCTGCGCGAGGCGGGCGAACAGGCCGTGGTCTACGACGACCTGTCGACGGGGATCGCGGAGCGGGTGCCGTCGGACGTTCCGCTGGTGACCGGCTCGACCCTGGACGGCGACCTGGTCGCCCGGACGCTCACCGAGCACTCCGTCACCGGTGTCGTCCACCTGGCGGCGAAGAAGCAGGTCGGGGAGTCCGTGGAGCTGCCCCTGCACTACTACCGGGAGAACGTCGAGGGCCTGCGCGTCCTGCTGGAGGCCGTGACCGCGGCGTCCGTGAGCGCGTTCGTCTTCTCGTCCTCGGCCGCGGTGTACGGCATGCCGGACGTGGACCTGGTGACGGAGGAGACCCCCTGCGCGCCGATGAGCCCGTACGGCGAGACGAAGCTGGCGGGCGAGTGGCTGGTGCGGGCGACCGGCCGCGCGACGGGCCTGTCCACGGCCTGTCTGCGCTACTTCAACGTGGCGGGCGCGGCGGCCCCCGAGCTGGCCGACGTGGGCGTCTTCAACCTCGTCCCCATGGTCTTCGAGAAGCTGACGGACGGCGAGGCGCCGCGCGTCTTCGGCGACGACTACGCGACGCCGGACGGCACCTGCGTGCGCGACTACATCCACGTGGTCGACCTGGCCGAGGCGCACGTGGCCGCGGCCCGCACCCTCACGGCCTCCCCCGGGACCTCCCTGACCCTCAACATCGGCCGCGGCGAGGGCGTTTCGGTACGCGAGATGATCGACCGCATCAACACCCTCACCGGCTACGGCCTCCCCCCGGTCACCACCCCGCGCCGCCCCGGCGACCCGGCCCGCGTCGTAGCCTCCGCCGCCCGCGCCGCCGAAGAACTGGACTGGAAGGCCCGCCACGACGTCGACGACATGATCACCTCAGCCTGGTCGGGCTGGCTCCACCACCACCCGTCCGCACGACGGGCCTAGGCCGCACCCGCCCGGAGAACGTCGTCCGGACGGGGAGGCAGGGTCGCCGCCGGGTCCAGCCTTCCCCTCCCGGCCGGGCCCCCCGAGTCACCCCGTACGCTCGCCCCATGACCGCCACCGGCACCGTCCTGGGCTCCGCGGTGGGCGACGCCCTCGGAGCACCGTTCGAGTTCGGCCCCGAAGGCGCGTTCAGCCGGCGCTTCCCGGTGCCCGGGCAGGACGGCGAGATGTGCGGAGGCGGCGGATGGGACCCGGGCGAGGCGACCGACGACACGCAGATGGCCGTCCTCGTCGGCGAGTCGCTGATCCGCTACGGCCGTCTCGAACTCCCGGACGTCTTCGACCGGTTCCGGCGGTGGGCGGCGGCCGACCCGAAGGACATCGGCCTGCAGACCGAGGCGGTCCTGACGAGCGGCGACCCCTGGGACCTGGCGGCCGCCCTGCACTTCCAGACCAACCAACGCGGCGCCGGGAACGGCTCGTTGATGCGGGCGTCGACCTCCGCCGTGTTCTTCGCCCCGTACGGCAAGGACGCCACCATGTCCGCCGCGCGCCGCATCGCCGCGCTGACCCACGGCGACCGTGCCGCCTGGGAGGGCACGGCGATCCTCCACGAACTGATCCGCGTCGCCCTGCTCGGGCGGGACCCACTCACCGCGCTCCCGGACACCCTCGACGCCGTCCACCCGGACCACCGGGCCCGCTACGCCACCGTCCTCGCCGACGACTGGCACCCCGACCTGGCGACCGAGTTCAACGGAGCCGTGTGGCCCTGCCTCGGCTCGGCCGTGTGGGCCGTGCGGAGCACCGACTCCTTCGAGGAGGCCGTACGCGCGGCGGTCGACCTCGGCGGCGACACGGACACCGTCGCG
Source organism: Streptomyces sp. NPDC001914 (assembly GCF_042891215.1). Taxonomy (NCBI): domain Bacteria; kingdom Bacillati; phylum Actinomycetota; class Actinomycetes; order Kitasatosporales; family Streptomycetaceae; genus Streptomyces; species Streptomyces sp. NPDC001914. The sequence continues at coordinate 36,466 of NZ_JBIASW010000013.1, read as the reverse complement.
GCGGTGACGGGTGCGCTCGCGGGGGCGGTGTACGGAGAGGGCGCCGTGCCCGCCTGCTGGAGCGAGCCGCTGCACGTGCCCCTGCCGGGCGCCGGCGGGCGGGTACTGCGGGCGGGCGAGCTCATGGATCTCGCGGTCCGGCTGTCCGCCGAGCGGCCGGCCCACGAGGAACCGGCCCGGAAAGAACCGGCTCGCGAGGAACCCGACCGGGAGGACCTGGTCTGAGCGGAGGCCGCCGAGGCGCCTGAGCCCGGCGTGTCCGGGTCAGAGGGCCTTCAGCGCCGCTGCCGTGGCGCGGGCCAGGCTGGGGAGGTAGGCCTTCGGGACCTTGGGGCCGCGGACCACGACCGAGCGCCAGTACAGCGGACCCGACATCAGGTCCAGGGCCAGTTCGACGTCGACGCCCTCGCGGATCTCGCCGCGCGCGACGGCCGAGGCGACGATCCCGCTCGCCACGGACTGCTGGCCCTCCCGCAGCGCCGCCTGCATGGCGTCCGCGATCTCGGGGTTGCGGGCCGCCTCGGCCTGGAGGTCGGGGATGATCTGGCCGGCCACCGGGTGCCGCAGGGCGCGCGAGGTGACCTCGTACAGCAGCCGCAGGTCGCCCTCGAGGGACCCGGTGTCCGGTGCGGGCAGGCCCTGGACCGCGATCGCCGAGACCAGGTCGAGCACGAGATGGAGCTTGGAGCGCCAGCGGCGGTAGACCGCGGTCTTGCCCACGCCCGCCCGGCGGGCGATGCCCTCGATGGACATCCTCGCGTACCCGACGGACGCGAGTTCCTCGAAGACGGCGGCGCGGATCGCCTCGGTCACGTCCTCGCGGAGGACGGCCGCACCGGCGGGAGCCCGGCGGCGCCTGGGCTTTCCGTCGGCAGGCGCGGGCGTGGCGGCACTCGCGGCTGTGTCGGCGTTCGTCGTCATACGGACCAGCATAGGGCGTTACGACGAAACGGTTGCGTTCCGACGTCGACTGGGCCTACTCTCGCGTTACGACGATACGGTCCCGTTCCGACGCAAGAAAACGGTAGGAAGAGCCGTTGGAAACGCTGCGGGACCGACCGCGCACCCCCACCCCCCGAGCGAAAGCGACGGATGTGAGCCAGGTCCTCAACACACCGCCCCCGACAGCGTCGTCCGTCGCCCCCGCCGACGACGCCGCCGCCATCGCCGCCCGGTACGGCCTCACCGTCAGCGGCGCGCGCCCGAGCCTGCCCGCGTACGTCGGCCAGCTGTGGGCACGGCGCCACTTCATCACCGCGTTCGCCACCGCCAAGCTCACCGCGCAGTACAGCCAGGCCAAGCTCGGCCAGGTGTGGCAGGTGATGACCCCGCTGCTGAACGCGGCCGTGTACTACTTCATCTTCGGCATCCTGCTCGGCACCAAGCACGGCGTCCCGGACTACGTCCCCTTCCTGGTGACCGGCGTCTTCGTGTGGACCTTCACGCAGAGCTCGATCATGGCGGGCACCCGGGCGATCTCCGGCAGCCTCGGCCTGGTCCGCGCCCTGCACTTCCCGCGCGCCGCGCTGCCGGTGTCGTACGCCATCCAGCAGCTCCAGCAGCTCCTGTTCTCGATGGCCGCGCTGGTCGTCATCCTGCTCTGCTTCGGCGTACCGGTCGCCGCCTCGTGGCTGCTCGCGGTGCCCGTGCTGGTGCTCCAGTTCACGTTCAACGCGGGCATCGCGATGATCATGGCCAGGATGGGCGCCAAGACGCCGGACATCGCGCAGCTCATGCCGTTCGTCCTGCGCACCTGGATGTACGTCTCGGGCGTCATGTGGAGCATCGACAAGGTGCTCAGCCACAACAGCATCCCCCACTGGGCGAAGGTCGCGCTGGAGAGCAACCCGGCCGCCGTCTACATCGACCTGATGCGCTTCTCGCTGATCGACAGCTTCCACGCGCACCAGCTCCCCCACCACGTCTGGGCACTGGCGGTGGGCTGGGCACTGGTCGCGGGCGTCGGCGGCTTCATCTACTTCTGGAAGGCTGAGGAGACGTACGGCCGTGGCTGACATCATCGCGCAGGACACCGAGCCGCAGGACGCCACGAGCGTGGCGACGGCCGCCCCCGCTGCCGCCGCGGAGCGCATCCCGACCGTCATCGCGGACCGCGTCGACATCGTGTACCGCGTCAACGGCACCGGCGCGGGGCGGGGCAGCGCCACCGCCGCGCTCAACCGCATCCTGCGCCGCAAGCAGTCCGAGAAGGCGTCGGGCGTCCGCAAGGTCCACGCGGTCAAGTGCGTCTCCTTCACCGCCTACCGGGGCGAGGCCATCGGCCTGATCGGCACCAACGGCTCCGGCAAGTCCACGCTGCTCAAGGCGGTCGCGGGCCTGCTCCCGGTGGAGAACGGCAGGATCTACACCGATGGCCAGCCCTCGCTGCTCGGCGTGAACGCGGCCCTGATGAACGACCTGACCGGCGAGCGGAACGTCTTCCTCGGCGGCCTCGCGATGGGCATGTCCCGCGAGCAGGTCAAGGAGCGCTACCAGGAGATCGTGGACTTCTCGGGCATCAACGAGAAGGGCGACTTCATCACCCTGCCGATGCGGACCTACTCCTCCGGCATGTCCGCACGGCTGCGCTTCTCCATCGCGGCGGCCAAGGACCACGACGTCCTGATGATCGACGAGGCCCTGGCGACCGGTGACCGCTCCTTCCAGAAGCGCTCCGAGGCCCGCATCCGCGAGCTGCGCAAGACGGCGGGCACGGTGTTCCTGGTCAGCCACAACAACAAGTCGATCCGCGACACCTGCGACCGCGTCCTGTGGCTGGAGCGCGGCGAGCTGCGCATGGACGGCCCCACCGCGGACGTCCTCAAGGAGTACGAGAAGTTCACGGGCAAGTAGACGCGGCGGGTCCCGCCCGGCGGGTGACCCGGTGCGCAGTGACCCGGGGCGGGGCCGTCGGCGGCTCCGCCCCGGGTCGTTCTGGGTCAGGCCCGGGCCGCTCCGGGTCAAGCCCGGGCCGTTCTGGGTCAGGCCCGGGCCGTTCTGGGTCAGGCCCGTTCCGCCCCGGGCCCGTTCCCCCTATTGAGGCCGTTCAGCCCGTTCCGCCCGTTCAGCGCTCCAGGAACGTGAACAGGTCCTCCCAGCGGCGGACGACCTCGTCCGTCGTGAAGCGCTGGACGTTCACGCGCGCCGCGTCGCCCATGGAGTCCCGCAGCACCTTGTCGGACATCAGCGTGTCCAGCCGGCGGGCCAGTTCACCGGTGTTGCCGAGGGTGGCCAGCAGGCCGTCCTCACCGTCGCGGACGATCTCGTGGACGCCCGGCGCGCAGTCGAAGGCGGCGCACGGCAGACCGGCGGCCATCGCCTCCATGAGGGCGAGCGGGAAGCCCTCGCCGCGCGAGGAGAGCACGAAGACCGAGCCGCCGCGCAGCGCGCCCGGGACATCGCTCGTGCGTCCCATCCAGTCGACCGAGTCGTCGAGCCCGAGGGCGGTGCACTGCTTCCTCAGGATCTCCTCGTCCTCGCCGGAGCCGTAGATCCGCAGCCGCCAGTCGGGGTGGAGCGGGGCGGCCTCGGCCCAGGCGTCGAGGAGCATGTCGATGCCCTTCTGGTCGGTCAGCCGGCCCACGCTGACGACGGCGTTCCCGGTGCGCGGCGAGGGCGTCTCGGGCATGAAGGGCAGCGGGTTCGGCATGAAGGACACGTTGTTCATGCCCTGCCCGATCCACAGGTCGGCGTCCTCACGGGTGAGCGCGAGCATCCGGTCGACGTCCCTGTAGTGCTTCAGGACCCTCCGGAAGCGCGAGGTCGTCCGGGAGTACATGTAGGACTCGTGGCTCATCCCGATGACGGTCGCCCCGCCCGTGTCGGCGAGCTCCACCCATTCCATGGCCCACACCTGGGTGACGATCACGACGGCACCGGGGCGCGCGCCGCGGAACAGCGCCGTCAGCTCGGCCGCCTTCTCCCGCATGCCCGCGGCCCGCTCGGCACGCAGCCTCCGCTCGGCGACGTCGAGCCGCCCCCTGAGGCCGCGCGGCGGTCCGACCCGGGGCGGGTGGACGTCGTACAACGTCGTGGTGGGGTAGGGAAGTTCGCCCAGTTCCTGGGGGACGCCGGGCTCGGTGACGCCCACGACGTGCACCCGGTGGCCGCGCTCGGTGAAGAGCCGGGCCATCTGGTGCGACCAGCTCGTCACCCCGCCCAGTTCGTCGACGCTGTTGGAGACGAAGAAGATGTCCCGCTGCGGGCTGCCGGTCATCCGCGCCTCCAGTGCCCGAAGAACTCGTCGACGACACTGCGGGCCGCCGTCCCCTTGTCGTACTCGCCGAAGTCGGCGAGGAACTGCTCGCGCCTGGGCGCGTACTTGACGCTCTGCTCCTCCAGCGAGCCGAGGACGGTGTGCAGTTCGTCCTCGGTCCGCACCACCGGCCCCGGCGCCCGCTCCAGCAGGTCGAAATAGGTGCCGCGGTCCTCGTGCACGTACGCGTCGTAGTCGTACGCGAAGAAGAACATCGGGCGGTCGAGGAGGGCATAGTCGAACATCACGGACGAGTAGTCGGTGATCAGCCCGTCGGCGAGTGCGAGCAGCGGGGTCATGTCGTGGTGGGCGGTGACGTCGAGGACCCGGCCGCGCACGGACGGCGGGAGCACGACGTGGTTCAGGTAGTGGGAGCGGACCAGCAGGACGTAGCGGTCGCCGAAGGTGTCGGCGAAGCGCTCGACGTCGAAGGGCAGCTCGAACCGCTTCTTTCCGTTGCCGCGGCTGCGGAACGTCGGGGCGTACAGGAGGATCTGCCGGTCGTCGGGGATGCCCAGATGCGCCGCCAGCGGCCCGCGTTCGCGCCCTTCTCCGGCCGCCTCGCGCTGCCTGGCCCGTACGAGCGCGTCGTTGCGCGGGTATCCGACCCGCAGCAGGGTCCGTTCCTTCAGCCGGAACGCCCGCGCGAGGGTGCGCACATCGTGCTCGGAGCGGATGAGGAACCGGTCGAAGCGGTCCAGCACCTTCTGCTGTTCGGCCTGCGCCTCGCGGGACTTGAGCTTCCACTCGGCCTCGTCGAAGCCCATCCGCTTGAGCGCGGAGCCGTGCCAGGTCTGGATGTACGTCGTGCCCGGCCGCTTGGTCAGCTTCAGCGGGTAGCTCTGGTTGTCCACCCAGAACTCGGCCTGCGCGAGCGCCCTGAGATAGGGCAGCGACCAGCGGCGTACGAGGGTGGCGTCCTCCGGGAAGCCGGCCGTGCTGTCGCTGTAGGACCAGACCGGTTCGAACTCCAGCCCCTGGCGGCGCATCTCCTCGTAGAGCGCCCGGGGGCTGTCGCTGTACTGGCGGCCCAGGTGGCTCTCGAAGACGACGAGGCCCCTGCGGAGGGGCAGCCGGCTGAACACCTCGTGGTAGAGGCGGATCTTGGCCGGGCCGGAGGTGAGTTCCTTGCGCAGGGAACGGGCCTTGCGGTAGCCGGTCTTGGCGAGGGTGACGGCCCGGCCGTGCACACCGCGCTGCACGAGGGCGTTCGCCCTCTTGTCGGGGACCAGCCGGAAGGACAGGTGCCCGCGTGAGGAGACGACCGGTTCCACGCGGTCGGCGACCAGCCGGGTGAGCCGCGGCCGGACCGGCAACCGACCTGAGACCAGGCCGGGTTCGGCGGCGGTGATCCTCGTGCTGGTGCGCACGCCGTCGACGTCGAGGTGGAGCCGTACGTCCCACACGGCGTCCACGATGCCCAGCGGCCGCACCGCCAGGAGGTCGGCCGAGCCCTCCCAGGCGACGGTCTCGCCCGCGTGCCGCACGTTCGCCACGGGGAAGCGGAAGGTCTGGAAGCGCACTCCCCGGCGGCGGGCGTAGAACTCCAGCTCGCCGGAGAGCCTGGCGCCGGGCGGGATCACACCGAGCGGGTTGGTGACGCGCCCGGCGAGCCTGACGGTGCCGCCGCCGCTCTCGTACGAGGTGAGCGCGTTGCGCAGGAACATCCGGTCGACCTGCTTGACGTGGTGGCCGAGGTCGGTGACGTCGAGGACATGCCGGCCGAAGGGGTCGTCGAGGTGCTCGGCGCACCAGTACACGCGGCCGTCGCGCTCGACGAGCGGCGAGGAGATCTTGTCGCGGTTGGTGAGCGTGTCGACGGCGGGCAGCAGGTTGTCCCAGTCGCTCACCTGGAGGAGGTAGGCGCAGATGGCCTGGACGGGTTCGGTCTCGTCGAAGGCGGCGCGGTCGATCGACTCCAGGTACCGCCGGGCGATCGCCGCGAACTCCTCGCGGAACGCCGCGTCACGGAAGGGCAGTTCGCGCAGGTGCAGGACGAGGTCGTGCTTCAGGAACTTGACGTCCTTGGCGAACTTCAGCTCCGGGAGTCCTCTGTCCACCAGGAGTTGGTCGACCCTGCGGTGGATCTCCATGCGGTGCGTGAAGTTGGCGATCTCGTCACGCCGGTTGCTGATGGACTTCGCCGCGGCCTTGTCGGCGACCCTCCAGTCGTACACCCGGTTGGGGATGAGGGTGATCCGGCGGGCGGTGGCGTACGCCTGGGCGGAGAAGAGCAGGTCCTCGTAGTGGATGCCGACCGGGAAGCGGAGCCCCTCGTCGAGCAGGAACCGTCTGCGGTAGCACTTGTTGGTCGACAGGGTGTCGAAGACCAGCAGGTCGGGCAGTTCGGCGATCGACTCCAGGGTCCGGGTGCGCTGGTACAGCCAGGGGTACCACTTGACCTCCTTGCGGGTGCGCGAGTCGACGTGCACCCGCACGCACAGCCCGGAGACCAGGTCCGCGCCGGTGGCCTCGGCGGCCTCCAGCATGTTGCGGCAGGCGTTGCGCTCCAGGACGTCGTCGCTGTCGAGGAAGACGACGTAGGTGCCGCGGGCCTCGGTGATGCCGCGGTTGCGGGGGGCGCCGCAGCCGCCGCTGTTCTCGGGCAGCCGGCAGGCGCGGACCCGGTCGGGGTGCGCCGCGGCCAGCCCGCGCGCCACCTGGTACGAGCCGTCGGTGCTCCGGTCGTCGACGACGATCACCTCGACGTCGTGCAGCGTCTGGTCCAGGACGGAGCGCACGGCCGTGGGCAGCCGGGCGGCGTCGTTGTAGACGATGACGACCACGGAGACGGCAGGTCTCCTCGGTCCGGACCCGGTGGACGCGCGGCGCTCGGCGGACGCGCGAGGTTGATCCTCGTTCATCCTATTAATCGTAGACAGTGCGGCCCACTTTGGGGCGTTATCGCCCGTTCTTCGCGTGTTGGAACACCCACGTCCGGTACACCATGAAGCGGAACGCCGAGGCCAGGACGATCGACAGCGCCTTGGCGATGTTCGAGCCGAGCGGGCCGCTCACCCCCAGGCCCTGATAGCCGGCGTAGAACAGCACGCTCTCCATGGCGACACCGAGGCCGCTGAACGCGAAGAAGAGGACGATCTGGCGCCGGGTGCGCGAGGCCCGGTCCCGGTAGGCGAAGTAGCGGAAGCCGAGATAGTTCGTGCCCATGGCGACACAGCTCGCGACCACCGTGGCGGCCATCGGGGCCCACTCCAGGCCGTGCAGCGCCAGGTTGAAGAAGAGGATGTTGACGGCGACCCCGCTGCCGCCGACGACGGCGAACCGGGCGACCTCCAGGGCGAGCCGGCGGACCCTCGGGACACTCCGGACGGGGCGGGGGCGGACGACGGGAGAGGGCAGGGTCGCGACGGGGGCCCGGCCCTCGGTGAGATGCACTGTCACAGGTCCGGATCCTCCACAGCTCTGTCCGTCGGTCGAGCCCACCTTAAGCTAAATGTCTTATTTATCAGGTATAGGTAAATCGCGAGCCGGGGTTTCTTCGGAGAATCACCGAAGGCCGGCAGAGGCCGCAGCGCACCTCCCGCACACGTGAAACGGGGGCGCCCCGAGCCATGACCGGCTCGGGGCGCCCCCATTCACGTACGGATCAGGAATGCGAGCGCAGCAGCGTCCGCATCGTGCGCATCGCCACCGACAGGTTGGCGAGGTCGAACGAGTCCGAGCCCTGGATCTCCTCCAGGGTCGTGCGGGCCCGCCCGAGGATCGCCGTGTTCTTCTCCTGCCAGTCCTCGAAACGCTGCTCGGGAGTGGCGGCCCCGTTGCCCGCCGCCAGGACGTCGGCGGTCAGCGCCGCGTGGGCCGCGTACAGGTCCTCGCGGATCGACGCGCGGGCCATGGACTGCCAGCGGTCGGCACGCGGCAGCTCGATGATGCGGTCCATGAGCTGCGTGATGCCGAGACGGTCGGCGAGGTCGTAGTAGACCTCGGCGACGGCCATCGGGTCCTGGCCCGTGCGGTCGGCCACCGAGACGATGTCCAGCGCCGGGAAGGCGGAGGAGAACCCCGCCACCCGGGTGGCGAGTTCGTCCGGCACACCGGCTTCCGACAGCTCGTCGTAGATCTGCTGGTACCACTCCAGGTCCGTACCGCGGACCAGCTTGGGCAGCTCCGACCACACCTGCTCGACGCCGTCGGCGAAGAAGCTGATCGTCTCGGCGAGCTGGAGCGGCTGCGGCCGGTTGTTGAGCAGCCAGCGCGTGCCGCGCTCCACGAGACGGCGCGAGTGCAGCCGGATGCGGGTCTGCACGTCGGCGGCGACGACATTGTCGAGCGCCTCCACCGCGTCCCACACCGCACTGGAGTTGAAGATCGCGCGGGCCGCGGTCTGCGCCCGGACGATCTCCTCCAACGAGGCACCCGTCTCCTCGCGCAGACGGTGCAGGAAGCTCGTACCGCCCGTGTTGACCGTGTCGTTGACCAGGACGGTCGTCACGATCTCGCGGCTCAGCGCGTGCCCCTCGATCTGCTCGCGGAACTGGTCGCGCAGCGCCGTCGGGAAGTACGCGAGGAGCAGGTTCTGGAGGTACGGGTCGTCGGGCAGCGAGGTGGCGAGCAGATCGACGGAGACCGTGATCTTCGTGTACGCGAGGAGGACCGCCGTCTCCGGACCCGTCAGACCCAGACCGGCGTTGAGCCGCTCACGGATCTGGCGCTCACTGGGCAGGAACTCCAGCGCCCGGTCGAGGTGCCCCTCGCGGACCAGGTGGCGCAGGAAACGCTGCTGGGCGTGGAGCATGCTCGGGGACTGGGCCAGCGCGTTGGCGATCGCCACGTTCTGCGCGTAGTTGTTGCGCAGCACCAGGGCGCCGACCTCGTCGGTCATCTCGGCGAGCAGCTTGTTGCGCTGCTTGACGGTCAGATCGCCGTTGGCCACCACCGCGTTGAGCAGGATCTTGATGTTCACCTCGTGGTCGGAGGTGTCCACACCCGCGCTGTTGTCGATGGCGTCCGTGTTGATCTTGCCGCCGTGCTGGGCGAACTCGATCCGGCCGAGCTGGGTCAGACCCAGGTTGCCGCCCTCGCCGACGACCTTGACGCGCAGGTCGGCGCCGTCGACGCGGATCGCGTCGTTGGCCTTGTCCCCGACCTCGGCGTTCGACTCGGCGGACGACTTCACGTACGTGCCGATGCCGCCGTTCCACAGCAGGTCGACGGGCGCCTGGAGGATGGCCCGCATCAGGTCGGCCGGCGTCATCTTCGCGACGTTCGCCTCGATGCCGAGGGCCTCACGGATGTGCGCGTTGACCGGGATGGCCTTGGCGCTGCGCGGGAAGACACCGCCACCGGCCGAGATCAGCTCGGTGTCGTAGTCGGCCCACGAGGAGCGCGGCAGCTCGAACAGACGGCGGCGCTCGGCGTAGGAGGTCTCCGCGTCCGGGGTCGGGTCGATGAAGATGTGCCGGTGGTCGAACGCGGCGACCAGGCGGATGTGCTCGGAGAGCAGCATGCCGTTGCCGAACACGTCGCCGGACATGTCGCCGACGCCGACCACGGTGAAGTCCTGCGTCTGGGTGTTGACGCCGAGCTCCCGGAAGTGCCGCTTCACGGACTCCCAGGCGCCGCGGGCGGTGATGCCCATCTTCTTGTGGTCGTACCCGGCGGAGCCGCCGGAGGCGAAGGCGTCGCCGAGCCAGAAGTCGTACGACTGCGCGACCTCGTTGGCGATGTCCGAGAACGTCGCCGTGCCCTTGTCGGCGGCGACCACGAGGTACGTGTCGTCCTCGTCGTGCCGGACGACGTCGGCGGGCGGGACGACCTCGCCGGCCACCATGTTGTCGGTGATGTCGAGCAGCGCGGAGATGAAGGTGCGGTAGCTGCGGATGCCCTCGGCCAGCCACGCGTCGCGGTCCGCGGACGGGTCGGGGAGCTGCTTGGCGACGAAGCCGCCCTTGGCGCCGACCGGCACGATGACGGTGTTCTTCACCATCTGCGCCTTGACCAGGCCGAGGATCTCGGTGCGGAAGTCCTCACGCCGGTCGGACCAGCGCAGACCGCCGCGCGCGACCTTGCCGAAGCGCAGGTGCACGCCCTCGACACGGGGCGAGTACACCCAGATCTCGAACGCCGGGCGCGGCGCCGGGAGGTCCGGGATGGCGGTCGGGTCGAACTTCATCGAGACGTACTCGTGCGGCGTCCCGTCGGCCCTGCGCTGGAAGAAGTTCGTGCGCAGGGTCGCCTTGATCAGGTTCAGGAAGGACCGCAGGATCCGGTCCTCGTCCAGCGAGGCGACCTGGTCGAGGGCCGCGTCCAGTTCCTCGAGCAGCGCGTCGGTCAGCTCGACGCCGGCGCGCTGGCGCTCCGGCGACATCCGCGCCTCGAACAGCGAGACGAGCAGCCGGGTGGTGTGGACGTTGTTGCGGAGGGTGTCCTCCATGTAGTCCTGGCTGAACGTGGAACCGGCCTGGCGCAGGTACTTCGCGTAGGCGCGCAGCACCATCGACTGCCGCCAGGTGAGCCCGGCGCTCAGCACGAGGGCGTTGAAGCCGTCGTTCTCGGCCTGTCCGGTCCAGGTGGCGGCGAACGCCGCCTGGAACCGCTCGCGGCCGTCGTCGCCGAGGTAGTCGCCGTTGCCGTTGAGGGACTTGGGCAGGCGCAGCCCGAAGTCGTAGATCCACGCGGTCGTACGGTCCGAGCAGCGCAGTTCGTAGGGCCGCTCGTCGGTGACCTCGACGCCCATGCGGTTCAGGGCCGGCAGGACCGCGGAGAGCGAGACCTGCTCACCGGTGCGGTAGATCTTGAAGCGGCGCTCGCCGGGGGCGGCGCCCACCGGCTCGTACAGGCTGAGCGCGAAGTCCTTGCTGGGCTCCTGGCCGAGCGCCTGGAGGTGGACGAGGTCGGCGACGGCGGAGCGCGGGGAGTGGTCGGCCTTGTAGCCCTCTGGGAAGGCGTTGCCGTACCGGCGCAGCAGTTCGGCGGCACGCTCCTCGCCGCACTCGGCGGTCAGCGCCTCCGCGAAGCCGTCGGCCCAGGAGCGGGCGGCCTCGACGAGGCGGGCCTCGATGCGCTCCTTGTCGGAGTCGGAGAGCTGCGGCAGCTCGGTGCCGGGCTCGACCCGGACCACGAAGTGCAGCCGGGACAGGATGGACTCGGTGTTCCAGGCCGTGAAGTCGACGCTGGTGCCGTTGAGCTCTTCCTTGAGGATGTCGATGATCCGCAGGCGCACACCGGTGGTGTAGCGGTCGCGGGGCAGGTAGACGAGGGCCGAGTAGTAGCGCCCGTACTCGTCCTGGCGCAGGTAGAGCCGCAGCCGGCGGCGCTCCTGGAGGTACAGGACGGACGTGACGATCGCCCGGAGCTCGTCGGCCGGGGTCTGGAACAGCTCGTCGCGCGGGTACGTCTCCAGGATCTGGAGCAGGTCGCGTCCGTCGTGGCTGTTGGGCGAGAACCCGGCACCGCGCAGGACCTCGTCGACCTTGCGGCGGACGACGGGCACCCGGCGCACGGACTCGGTGTACGCGGCGGAGGAGAACAGGCCCAGGAAGCGGCGCTCCCCGATGACCTCACCGTTCTCGTCGAACTTCTTGACCCCGACGTAGTCCAGGTACGACGGCCGGTGCACGGTGGCGCGGCTGTTCGCCTTGGTCAGGACGAGCAGCTTGTGCTCGCGGGCCTTGGCCCGGGCGTCGGCGGGCAGCCGCTCGAAGGACGGGCTGACGGGGTGGCTGTCCTCGCCGTGCTGCGGGTCGGAGCGCAGGATGCCGAGCCCGGTGCCGGGGACGGCGGCCAGCGAGTCGTCGTCGCGGAGCTGGTACTCGCGGTAGCCGAGGAAGGTGAAGTGGTCGCCGGAGAGCCAGCGCAGCAGCTCACGGGCCTCCTCGACCTCCTGGTCGCGCAGGTCGTCGGCGGTGGGCTCGGTGGGGAGCTCCTCGGCGATCCGCAGCGCCGCGTCGCGCATCTTCTCCCAGTCCTCGACGGCCTCACGGACGTCGGACAGGACGCGCAGCAGGTCGGCGGTGATCTGCTTCAGGTCGGCGCGGTCGGTCTCCCGGTCGATCTCGACGTGGATCCAGGACTCGACGTGCGCGTCGTGCGGCAGGTTCTCGGCGGAGGGCCGCGTGGGCAGCACCTCGATGAGCTTGCCGGTGAGGTCGCGCCGGACGACGAACTGCGGGTGGATGACGACGTGGATGCCGCGTCCCTGGCGGGACAGCTCGTTGGTCACCGAGTCGACGAGGAAGGGCATGTCGTCGGTGACCACCTCGACGACGGAGTGGCTGGAGGTCCAGCCGTTCTCCTCGACGGTGGGCGTGTGCACGCGCACGTTGGCCGTGCCCTGAGGGCGTGTCTCGGCCAGTCTGTAGTGGGAGAAGGCCGCTCCGAAGACGTCGACCGGGTCGCGGTCGGTGAGGTCCTCCGGGGCCGTGTGCAGGTAGTAGCGCTGGAGGAACGCGAGCACGGTGTCCCGGTCGGGGGTGCCCTCGCCCGTCGTCCCAGTCGGTAGGTGCCCCCCGACCGGGCTGTTCTCAGCTACCCGGGCGGCCCTCTCGAGCAGCTCGGCCTTGGCTTCGTCCAGCTTGGTCTGCATTGTCCTCTGGCTCCTGTCGCGCGCCGTTGCGTGACGTTGAAGGAAATACGGTCTCGTCGCTTCCGGTACAACGCCGTGACGCGGGGTTTCCGGTCCGGTTCGACGCTATGCCGCAAGGGGAGACGGGCGGGGGCGTATCGGCCATTCTGGACCGTTCCGGAGACGGTGACGCCGCTCTCGGCGCCGTCCGTTCCCCGGGTGCCGTCGACGTACGGATCGCGTCGCCGTGAGCGCTCGCCGCGTTTCCGCTCGCGCGCACGGACGTCGCCGTGATCCCGTCCCGCCCGTGAAGATCAGCGATCGGCGCCCGGTCACGGATGTCGTCCGTGCGCTCCGGGCGCGGGGCAGGGGCGACGATGCCCCCGCGAGATATCGCGCTGATCACGCCACCAGGCTATCGCCCCCGACCGGGGGGTCGTCATGAGCCGTATGTGTACAAAACCGGGGGTGGAACTTTGACACTATGCACAGGGACGAAGAGAGCGGCGTCATGCAGTGCGGGCCGGCCGCGGGCTACCTTCGTCCTACGGACCGTGTTCTGCCCCTTGGCAAGCGCCTCCCCCGGAGGCAGGTTGACGGGGACGGCGAACGCGACGCGCAAGGACGGCCGACGGGAGCGCAGCACCATGGCAGCGAAGATCCTCATTGTCACCGGCGACGCGGCGGAGTCGCTGGAAGTCCTCTACCCCTACCAGCGTCTGCGCGAGGAGGGGTACGAGGTCCACATCGCGGCCCCGACCCGCAAGAAGCTGCAGTTCGTGGTCCACGACTTCGAGCCCGGCTTCGACACGTACACCGAGAAGCCCGGCTACACCTGGCCCGCGGACCTCGCGTTCGCGGAGGTCGACCCCGGCGCGTACGTCGCCCTGGTCATCCCCGGCGGGCGCGCCCCGGAGTACCTCCGCAACGACCTCGAACTCCGCAAGATCCTGAAGTCCTTCTTCGACGCGGACAAGCCGGTGGCCCAGATCTGTCACGGGCCGCTGCTGACCGCGGCCGTGGACAGCCTGAGCGGGCGCCGCGTCACGGCCTATCCCGCGCTGGAGCTCGACATGCAGGCGGCGGGCGCGACCTTCCAGGACGCGGAGGCCGTCGTCGACGGCACCCTCGTCTCCGCCCGCGCCTGGCCCGACCACTCAGCCTGGATGCGCGAGTTCCTCAAGGTGCTGCGCTCGAAGGCTCCGGTGAGCTGACGGACGGATCCCGTCGGCGGGCGGTCCGGGAGGCGGCCGGGCGTCCTGTCCGGTCGGCGGGCGGTCCGGGGGCGGGCGTCCTGTCCGGGAGGTCCGGGAGGAGAGGCGGGCGGGGCCGTCAGACGGCCAGTCTGCCGGCCTCCTCGACGGCCTCCTCCAGGCTGTCCACCACGGGAACGCCGGCCTCCTCCAGGCTGGCGCGGCTGTGGGAACCCCCGGTGTAGAGAACGGCCCCGGCGCCGACGTGCCGTGCGGCCGTCGCGTCGTCCACCGCGTCGCCGATGACCACCACGCGGGCCGGCTGGACACCCGCGAGGGCGGCGAGGTGGCGCACCATGTGCTCGGCCTTGCTGCCGCCGGAGGGCCCGGTGCGCCCGTCGACCCGGAGGAAGTGCGGCTCGATCCCGAAGCCCCGCACCAGCGGGACCAGCTCCTCGTGCCCGTACATGCTCAGGATGGACTGACTGCGCCCCTCCGCCTCCCACCCGGCCAGCAGCGCGGGCACCCCGGCGGTGAGCCCGCACCCCCGGCGGTGCTCGGCGTAGTACCGGTGGAAGGTGTCGTCCATGATCTGCCACTCGGCGTCCGTCGGCAGCCGCCCCATCAGCCGCTCGTAGAACCTCGGCACGGGCACGCAGTACATCGCCCGGTACCGCTCCAGGGTGATCGGCTCCAGCCCCAGCTCGGCGAACGCCGCGTTCGTCGCCCCGATGATCGCGTCATTGTCGTGGAACAGCGTGCCGTTCCAGTCCCACACAATGTGCGCGTTTCCTTGCTTCCCCATACCGAGAACGTACCCGCCACCACCGACAACGCGTCGTCGTGGGCCGAATCCGGGCGGCTACTCCCCGAGTCCGACCAGGCCGGGGACCTCCTGCGTGGCGAACCACAGCAGCTCGTGGTCCTCGGCCCCGTCGACCACGAACTGGGCGTCGTCGTCGCCCGCGTCCGCCGCGCCGAGCGCCGCCGCGGCCGCGGTCACGTCGGTCCCGGCGTCGTCCGCGTCGACGTGCACGGCCGCGGCCTTCGCCAGGGTCACGTCCTGGGAGACCCGCACCTCACCGAGCGCCGCGGGGTCGAGCCCGCGGTCGGGGTCGGCGGCCGCCGCCCGGTCCGGGACGTCGACCGCGACGACCACCCGGCGCCGCACGGCCTCCGGATCGGCCGCGAGGAGCCGCAGCGAGGCCAGCGCGGCACGGCTGAGCGCCGCGTACTCCAGCTCCTCGATGTCGTCGGAGACGTACCACTCGCGCAGGGCGGGCGTGACGGCGTACGCGGTGAACGGTCCCGACTGAAGCTCTCCCGTCTTGTACGCCTCGGCGAGACCGGAGAGGGTCAGGGGGACGTAGACGCGCATGGCTGGCCGCTTTCGTAGTCGGGGCTCCGAGGGTCACGCGGTGCGAGCACTCCGGGGAGGGCGGTCCCGCGCCTCGATGAGGGCCTTCAGGATACGTGCGGGCGTCCCCTTTCGAGGTCCCGGCCGCGCTCTCCGCGGCGTCCACCCCGCGCCCGCGATTCACCCGGTCCTCCCCTTCTCCGCCAAGGGTCCGGCACCTCCGGGCAACCCTGATAGGTGAACTTTCCGGCGGCCGCGGCACGCCCCCGCGGTCCTTGCGCCGGCCCCTTCCCGGCTCGTACAAGATCCCCGACACGAAAGTTACCGGCGGGTATCGCCGGTCCGGACGACGATCGGGGACGACGCATGAACAAGGTGATGACGAGGACCAGGCGCCACCCGGGCACCCGTCCGCCCGGCCGTCACGACTCCCGCCGCCCCGGCGGTGCCCCACCGCGCACCCCGGGCACGGGCACGCCCGCCACCCGCCCGGGCGGCACCCCACCCCAGGACACGAGCCCGTCCCCCGCGCCGTCCACGACCACCACACCACCGGACGAGGCCCCTACGGGCGCGGCTACGGGAGGGGCCCGGACGGGCGCCTCGGCGATGGGCACGGCCCGGACGGACGCCCCGTCGCCGGGTTGGGAGCGGACGGGCGGACGGCCGCCGGGTGAGGCCCGGACGAGGACCCTGCCGCCGGGTGAGGCCAGGACGCTCGCCACGGCGTCCCCCGGGGCGTCGCGGCGCCCCGCCCCGGGGCCCCGCCACGTTCCCGGACCCCGTCCCACCGACGTCTTCGCCGAGCGCCTGCTGGCCGTGCTGAGCGGCGCCCGCCCCGTCCACTGCATGCTGCGCCACACCGCGGGGCGGGCCTACGACGAACTGGTCCGGCTCGCCGAGCGCGGCCCGCTGCGCACGCGCGGTGTCCGCCCCGTCGTCCGGGACATCGGCTACTACGTGGCCCGCCCGGACGCCGTCGAGGCCTTCGCCCGCATCGGCGCCGGCGACCAGCTCCGCGCCATGGCCTTCCGGCTGGAACAGGGCCCCGACCTCCGCTGGCGCTGCACGGCGATCGAGCTCGGCGGCCCCCGAGCACCCCACGCCCACGACTGAACGAGGCCCTCCTCAGGACCCCGGAGAAAGCCACCTCCACGGCCACGGCGAAGGCCGGGCCACGGAGAAGGGCGGCCCACCGGCCCCGGACGCGGGAAGGGCCGGACACCTGGTGTCCGGCCCTTCCCGCGTCATCCGGTCGCGTACGGCGGCACTGCCCGCCGCAGGCGACCGTCACTCACTTCTTGCGGCGGCGCACGCCACCCTTCTGGGCCTTGCGGCGCTCCGCACGCGTGAGGCCGTCCGCCTCGGACCGCACCGGCTCGTCGCTGGCGAAGTCGCCCTCGACGATGCCGCCCTCGCCGTCCACGGTCGGCGCCGAGAAGTGCAGCCGGTCCGGCCGCTGCGGGGCGTCGAGGCCCTTGGCGCGGATCTCGGGACGCGCCGCGCCCGCGGGCACCGCTTCCTGCTTGGCCAGGGACGGCGCCGAGTCCTCGACCGGGACCTCCTCGACCTGCTGCTCGACCTGGACCTCCAGGTTGAACAGGTAGCCGACGGACTCCTCCTTGATGCCGTCCATCATGGCGCTGAACATGTCGAAGCCCTCGCGCTGGTACTCGACCAGCGGGTCCTTCTGGGCCATCGCGCGCAGGCCGATGCCCTCCTGGAGGTAGTCCATCTCGTAGAGGTGCTCGCGCCACTTGCGGTCCAGGACCGACAGCACGACCCGGCGCTCCAGCTCACGCATGATCTCGGAGCCGAGCTGCTCCTCGCGGGCCGCGTACTGGTCGTGGATGTCGTCCTTGATGGACTCGGAGATGAACTCGGCGGTCAGACCGGAACGGTCACCGGCCTCCTCCTCCATCTCGTCCACGGTCACCTTCACCGGGTAGAGCTGCTTGAAGGCGCCCCACAGCCGGTCGAGGTCCCACTCCTCGGCGAAGCCCTCGGCGGTCTCGGCCGAGATGTAGGCGTCGATCGTGTCGTCCATGAAGTGCTGGATCTGCTCCTGGAGGTCCTCGCCCTCCAGGACGCGACGGCGCTCGCCGTAGATGACCTCGCGCTGCCGGTTGAGCACCTCGTCGTACTTCAGGACGTTCTTGCGGGTCTCGAAGTTCTGCTGCTCGACCTGCGACTGGGCGGACGCGATGGCGCGGGTGACCATCTTGTTCTCGATCGGCACGTCGTCCGGCACGTTCGCCATCGACATGACGCGCTCGACCATCTGCGCCTTGAACAGACGCATCAGGTCGTCGCCCAGGGAGAGGTAGAAGCGGGACTCGCCCGGGTCACCCTGACGGCCGGAACGACCGCGGAGCTGGTTGTCGATACGCCGCGACTCGTGGCGCTCGGTGCCGAGGACGTAGAGCCCGCCGAGGTCGTGGACCTCGTCCTTCTCGGTCTTGACCGCCGCCTCGGCCCGCTCCAGGGCCGCGGGCAGGGCGTGCGCCCACTCCTCGATGTGCTCCTCGGGGTCGAGGCCGCGCTGGCGCAGCTCCGCCTCGGCGAGGTCCTCGGGGTTGCCGCCGAGCTTGATGTCCGTACCGCGGCCGGCCATGTTCGTGGCGACGGTCACGGCGCCCTTGCGGCCGGCCTGGGCGACGATCGTCGCCTCCCGGTCGTGCTGCTTGGCGTTCAGCACCTCGTGCTGGACACCTCGCTTGGAGAGCTGCTGCGAGAGGTACTCGGACTTCTCGACCGACGTCGTACCGACGAGGATCGGCTGGCCCTTCTCGTGCTTCTCGACGATGTCGTCGACGACCGCCTCGAACTTCGCGACCTCGGTGCGGTAGATCAGGTCGGACTGGTCCTTGCGGACCATCGGCCGGTTGGTCGGGATCGGGACGACGCCGAGCTTGTAGATCTGGTGGAACTCGGCGGCCTCGGTCATCGCGGTACCGGTCATGCCGGAGAGACCGGGCATTTCCTTGCCGTTGTGGTCGTGGCGCTTGTAGAGGCGGAAGAAGTTCTGGAGGGTGATCGTGGCAAGCGTCTGGTTCTCGTCCTTGATGTCCACCCCTTCCTTCGCCTCGATCGCCTGGTGCATGCCCTCGTTGTAGCGGCGGCCGGCGAGGATACGGCCGGTGTGCTCGTCGACGATCATGACTTCGCCGTCGATGACGACGTAGTCCTTGTCGAGCTTGAACAGTTCCTTGGCCTTGATGGCGTTGTTCAGGTAACCGACGAGCGGGGTGTTCACCGACTCGTAGAGGTTGTCGATGCCCAGCCAGTCCTCGACCTTGGCGACGCCGGACTCGTGGATCGCGACGGTGCGCTTCTTCTCGTCGACCTCGTAGTCGCCGGTCTCCTCGATGCCCTTCAGGGGGTTGCCGGGCTCGCCCTTCTTCAGGCGGATGACCAGCTTGGCGAAGTCGCCGTACCACTTGGTGGCCTGGTCGGCCGGGCCGGAGATGATCAGCGGCGTACGGGCCTCGTCGACGAGGATGGAGTCGACCTCGTCGACGATCGCGAAGTTGTGGCCGCGCTGGACGAGCTCGTCCTGGGACCACGCCATGTTGTCGCGCAGGTAGTCGAAGCCGAACTCGTTGTTCGTGCCGTACGTGATGTCGCACGCGTACTGCTCGCGGCGCTGGGCCGGGGTCATGTTGGCGAGGATGCAGCCGACCTCGAGGCCCAGGAACTTGTGGACGCGGCCCATCATCTCGGAGTCGCGCTCGGCCAGGTAGTCGTTGACCGTGATGAGGTGGACGCCGTTGCCGGACAGGGCGTTCAGATACGCGGGCAGGGTGCCGACGAGGGTCTTGCCCTCACCGGTCTTCATCTCCGCGACATAGCCGAGGTGGAGCGCCGCGCCACCCATGATCTGCACGTCGTAGTGACGCTGGCCAAGAGCGCGCTTGGCCGCTTCGCGGACGGTGGCGAAGGCCTCGGGCAGCAGGTCGTCGAGGCTCTCGCCGTCGGCGTACCGCTGCTTGTACTCATCGGTGAGGGCCCTCAGCTCGGCGTCGGAGAGGTCGACGAAGTCCTCTTCGATGGAGTTGACCTGGTCCGCGATGCGGTGCAGTTTGCGCAGGATCTTGCCTTCGCCTGCACGCATGATCTTCGAGAGGACGGACACGGGGGTTTGTCTCCTTGCCGGTCGGGCCTGGGACGGTCGGTTTCAATGGCAGTTTCAAATCACAGCTTGAGCAACGGCCATCGTAAGCGAGGACCACACCGCGCCGGGAGGTCTGCCGGGGACAGCCACCAGGACAACGGACAGGGGTCGCCGAAGGTGCCGCGTTCGCTCAGCGAAAAGTAGCGAACCGGTCACCCAGGGCAAAGGAATGGCATCCTTCCGGTTGCCCGAGCAGAATCGGCCGATGGACCCCGTCACGCTGACCACCGACCGTCTCGTCCTGCGCCCCGTGGACGTGGACGACACCGACGCCGTCTTCGAGGCCGCCCAGGATCCCGACATCCAGCGCTGGACGACCATCCCGTCCCCTTATCTGCGCGAGCACGCGTCGGGCTTCACGGACCAGATCGTTCCCGAGGGCTGGGCGGACGGCTCGGCCTTCGCCTTCGGTGTCTTCCTCCCGTCCGGGGAGCTGGTCGGCATGCTCTCCATCACCATGCGCTCCCTGGGCGTCGGCGAGGTGGGGTACTGGGCGACGAAGGAGCACCGCGGCAACGGCTACATCGCCGAGGCCACCGTCGCCGCCTCCCGCTGGGCCTTCACCGACCTGTCCGTGGACCGCGTCGAATGGCGTGCCGAGGTCGGCAACGCCGGATCCCGCGCGGTCGCCGAACGCGCCGGGTTCACCATCGAGGGGACCCTGCGCTCCGCCATCAACAACAAGGGCGTACGCAGGGACTGCTGGGTGGGCTCGCTGCTCCCGTCGGACCTGGGCCTGCCGTCGACGGCGCCCTACCTGCCGGCCAGGTGAGCGATCCGCCGGTGGGCGCCCCGGTTGTCAGTGGCACCGCCTAACGTGTGGGCATGACGAGTCTCCCGCGTCCCACCACCGAACTCTCCGCGGACGAAGCCCGCCGTATCGCTCTGCGGGCGCAGGGTTTCCTGGGCGCCCCGGACCGCAGGGCGGGCGTCCGCGGAGTCCTGCGGCACCTCGGCGCGGTGCAGCTCGACACGATCTCCGTCCTCGCCCGCTCCCACGAACTGATCCCGTACGCCCGCCTCGGCGCCGTCGGCCGCAAGACGGTGGAGCAGGCGTACTGGACGTCCGCGCCGTCCGGCGGGGCGGGCCCGGCACCGCACGCCTTCGAGTACTGGTCCCACGCGGCCTGCATCCTGCCCGTGGAGGAGTGGCCGCACTTCGCGTTCCGCCGCCGCGCCTACCGCGCCCGTCCGCACTGGAACCACGAGCTGCCCGACGGCGCCTACGACCAGGTCGTCAAGCAGCTCCGCGCCGAAGGCCCGCTGACGGCCACGGACTTGGGCGGGGCGAAGAAGACCAGCGAGTGGTGGGACTGGTCGGGCACGAAGGTGGCCGTCGAGCGCGCGCTGATGTACGGCGAGGTGGTGTGCGTGGAGCGGCGCGGCTGGAAGCGGGTCTACGACCTCGCGGAGCGTGCCGTCCCGAAGCACCTGCTGCACGACGAGCTGGACGACAGGGAGTGCCTGCGCCGGCTGGTGCTGCTGGCCGGGCAGTCCCTCGGTGTCGGCACCCGCGCGGACATCGCCGACTACCACCGCCTCAAGCTGGAGCAGGTCGACGCGGTGATCGCGGACTCGGGTCTGGTCCCGGTGACGGTGGAGGGCTGGGGCAGGGCGGCGGCCGGCAAGGGCGGCGCGGGGAGCACGGGCGCGAGGCCGGCCGCGAGCGCGTGGGCGGACCCGGCGGCGCTGGAGACGGTCCCGCGCGGCCGTCACCGCACGACACTCCTGTCGCCGTTCGACTCCCTCATCTGGGAGCGGGCGCGCACGGAGCGGATCTTCGACTTCACGCATCGCCTGGAGGCGTACACGCCCAAGCCGAAGCGGGTCCACGGCTACTTCGCGATGCCGGTCCTCGCGGGCGGCCGGCTCGTCGGCCGGGTCGACCCGGCGCGGGAGGGCAGCACGCTGGTCGCCCGGCAGGTCACCCTGGACGGGGCGAAGGCGGTCCCGGCGGTGGCCCAGGCCCTGGCGGAGGCCGCGGACTGGGTGGACTGCACGGCGGTCCGGGTCGAGCGGGTGGACGCCCCGGACCTGCGCGAACCGCTGACCGCGGAGCTCGCGCGCATCGTGGGGTGACGACGGGCGGAGGTCCGGCGGGGCCCTCGGGCGGCACCTGGCGCCGCCCCGAAGGTGACGCCTAGCGGATCTCGAGGATCTTCTCCCGCATCGCGTAGACCACGGCCTCCATCCTGGAGTGCAGCTGCAGCTTCTCCAGGATGTTGCGCACGTGGTTCTTCACGGTGTTCTCGGAGATGAACAGTTCCTTGGCGATGTCGCGGTTGTTCATCCCCGTGGCCACCAGCTTGAGGACCTCCAGCTCGCGGTCGGTGAGCCGCGGCGCGGGCACCAGCCGGCGCTCGTCCGTGCGCTGGATCATCGACTTGAACTCGGTGAGGAGTTTCGACGCCATCGACGGACTGATCTGCGACTGCCCGTCGGCGACGGCGCGGATGGCCGTGGCCACCTCGTCCGTGGAGATCTCCTTGAGGAGGTATCCGGTCGCCCCCGCCTTGATCGCGTCGTAGAGGTCGGCCTCCTCGTCGCTGATCGTCAGCATGATGATCTTCGCGCTGGGGGCCACCTCCTTGATGGAGGTGCACGCCTCGATACCGCCGCGCTTGGGCATCCGTACGTCCATCAGCACGATGTCGGGCAGCAGGTCGGCGGCCTTGTCGACCGCCTCCGCCCCGTCCCCCGCCTCACCGACGACCTGGATGTCCTCCTCGGCCGCGAGCACGATCTCCAGACCGCGGCGGAAGAGGGCGTGGTCGTCCACGACGAGCACCCTGATGGGCTCCTCGCGCGAGGAGCTCCCGTCCAGGCCGGAGGCGACGCCTCCGCCATCGGTGCCGCCGGCACGCATCGGTCCGAAGCTGTCCGCCATCGTTCCTCCCCCTGAAGGCCGTGGCCTGTGTTCCCGTGGCATCGCCAACCCAAGGCAACGACCCACCGGTTGGGCCGGTGCGGCCATGATTCCATGTCCGGGCGGCGGCGGGGTGACGGAGCGGGGCGTGAAGTGGTCGCACACCGGTGCCCCTGGGGGCGCACTCGCGCTCCAGGGGCACCGACTCATCCGTCACGGAGGACGGTCGGCCGTCCGTCGTCGAGGACGGTCAGCCGCCGAGCGCGCCCCCCGGCGCGTCCGCTCCGCCCTGGGTGACCATCGGGTCCGTGCTGAGGTGGATGACACCGTAGTCGTACGCGTGGCGCCGGTAGACGACGCTGGGCTCCTTCGTCTCGGAGTCGACGAAGAGGTAGAAGTCGTGCCCGACCAGCTCCATTTCGTAGAGCGCCTGGTCGAGCGTCATGGGTGCGGCCACGTGGGTCTTCTCCCGGACGACACAGGGGCCTTCCCCCATGATCTCCAGAGAGCCGATCTTCTTGGTGGGTACGGCGTCCGGCTCTTCGTCGCGGACGACGTCACCGCTGCCGTTCAGGGTCGCGGCCCCCGGGACGACGTCGGCGACCTCGGCCGCCGAAAGCCTGCCGTTGCCACGGCGGGTGTAGCGCTTGTCGTGCTGCTTGCGCAGCCGGGCCTCGAGCTTGTCCGCGGCCAGGTCGAGTGCTGCATACGCGTCGCTTGCCGCTGCCTCCGCCCGGATCACCGGCCCGCGGGAGTGGAGCGTGATCTCCACCCGGTCACTGCGGTCGGCCTGTCGGGGGTTGGGCTCCTTGGACACCTCGACGTCGAGGCTGATCACCTTGCCATCGAGCTTCTGGATCTTCTCCAGCTTCAGCTTCTCGGCCACGTGCTTGCGGAACCGCTCAGGCACCTCGGTCTTGCGGCCCTTGACGACGATGTCCACGCAGAACTCCGTTCCCGGATAGCCCCGCTCCACTGGCGGAGCATCTCCCTTTTGCACCAGGTTCCGGTGAGCCCCGGAACCTCGGACTCGGTGACTTTCACCTCCTCCTCCCCCAAGGACAAGATCTCCACCCCACCGATACGGGTGATTGCCGGAAAGTCACGCTTCGGCACTCGGATGCGCGAGGTACGGCCAGCGCCATTGCCTCACAACCGAACATATCTCGCCCGGACGGATGTCGTCACCCTCTACTGATACGTACCTCCGTTCAGGTGAATTGACCCTCTCGTTACCTGCAACGATGCAAGTTCACGGTCAGTTCCGGTTTATTTCGAAGGCGTCGGGCGGTGCCGCGATCACGGCTGAACAGACCGCTTCACCACTCCTGCCTTCGGCCTGCTCCCTACCCCCGATTCGCCCGTACACCTCCACCGGTCCCGTCCTCTCACCCGTCCATCGCAGCGCCCGCACACCCGGCCGTGCGGCCCGCACCGCCCGCGCCGCCTCCGCCAGCGACGCCCCCGTCGTCATCAGGTCGTCCACCAGCACGACCCGCCCCCCTTCCGCCAGCAGCCGCTCACCACCGGCGACCACCTCCAGGGCGCCCGCCAGATTCGCCGCCCGCTGACGGGAGTTCAGCCCCGACTGGTCGGCCACGGCCCTGTGCTGCCGCAGCACACCGAGCACCCGGGCCGGTGTCCCGGTGCGCCTCAGCTCCGCCGCCGCCGCGAGCGCGATCCGCCGCACCGGATCGTGGCCCCGCGCCCTGACCGCCCACCGCGCCGACGGCACGGGCACCAGCAGCACGGACCCGCGCCCCGCCCCGGCCGGCCCGACACGACCGCCGCCGCCGGTCCCGGTCTCCCGTACCCGCGCACCGCCGCCGTCCGACCCCGCCCGCTCTCCCCGCACGTTCCCCTTCCCGAACCCCTGCCGTCCCTGCGAGGCCGTGGGACGCCCCGCCGGACCAGGACGTCCGGCAGACCCCAGACCTGCCCGTACAGCCCCCGCGAGGGCCGCTCCCAGGGGCGCCGCCAGCGCCAGCGCGCCCCGTTCCTTGTGCGCGAGGAGCATGGCCCGCACCTCGTCCCCGTAGGGAGCCGCCGCGTGCACCACGGACAGCCCCGCCGGCTCGGGCACCGGCCGCACCCGGCACGGAGCGGCCCCGGTCAGGGCGTCACGGCACTCGGGACAGAGCACCGTGCGAGGCCTCCCGCAGCCTCCGCACTCGGCCGGCAGCACCAGATCCGTGAGGTCCCGCCACCACCCCCGCATGGCCACCACTGTGCCAACGCCCGGCCCGCCCGGCCACCCCTGTGGAAAACCCCGGCGCACCGCCTGTGGACGGCACCCGGAAACGGCGGCGGGCCCGCCCGGAAACCGGACGAGCCCGCCTGCGACGCACGACGGCGCTACCCCGGATAGACCGGCGCCGTCCCGTCCTGGACCACCTTCTGCCACTGCTCGCCCGCCGACAGCCGCACGATCCCGTCCGCCTCCGAGTGCGCCACCAGCGGCAGCTGCTCGTCCTCGGACGCGGCGATCTCCTTGACGTTGGCCAGCGCGGAGGGCGAGGTCCCGAGCGGAGTGGAACCGTCGACCTGGACGTACTGCATCTGCTGCACGCCGCCCTTCTCGCTGCCGACCACCACGAGGCGGCTGTCCCCGGCCCAGGACATGGCCGTGACCTCCTCGAGCTGGGGGGCGACGGAACGCGGTTCGAAGATGAACGCCCCGTCGGGCTCGTCCGAGGCGGACCGCTCGACGCGTCCGATCTGCAGCGAGCTCTTGCCGTCCTTCTCGACGATCAGCGCGACGCGCACACCGTCGGCGGCCACCCGCACCGCCTCGATGCGCCCGTCGAGCTCCGGCGCCTGCACGACGACGGGCTCGCCCTCGCCCTTGCGCAGCAGGAGCAGCCGGGGGTTCTTCGGGTCGCGGTCGGCCACCCACAGGTCGCCGCGCGCGTCCCAGCTCGGTGTCGTCAGCCGGTCGTCGGCCGTCGTGCCCTGGCTGCGCACCACCGGCTCGGCGAGCGAACCGCCCGGCACCAGCGATCCGACGTACAGGTTGCGGCCGTCGGCCGACACCCCGGCGGCGGTGTCCTCGTCGCGCGACACCGCGGCCGCCCGCAGCTTCTTGCCGCCCTCGCCCAGCGCGCCGGGCACCGGCTCGGGCTTCTTGTCGCGGTTGCCGCCGGGCATCCGCACGAGCCGCTGTTCGTGATCGATGAAGTACTGGTACTCGGGGTGCTCGCCCGTACCGTGCGAGGCGACGCTCTCGGCCTTGGCCTTGGTCAGCACGCACAGCTGCGAGCCGTCCGACCGTTCGAGCTCCACCTCGTCGACGCCGGTCGGGGTCAGATCCCGGAGGGTGAGGAGGATCTGGGCCGCCATCTGCCGGCACTGGGGGTTTCCGACCCCGTCGGCCTTCGCGTTCAGCGGCACGGTGACGCTGTTGCGGTCGTCGGGCGACAGCGACACGTCGGCGTTCTTCAGCTCCGTGCCCGAGGGGAAGCTCGATCTGACCACCGGGTTCAGCCAGTGCGTGGGCCCCTTCAGCAGGGCGCGCACGATCTGCGTCATCGGGTCCACCTGAGCGCGCACGTAGACCGGGTCGGCGACCGTCCCCAGCGGACGGCCGGTCCCTGAGGTCCCGTTCGACGCGTAGTAGTACTTGTTGACGGAGACGTAGTTGCGCTGGAAGTCCGACGTGCCCATCACGACGCCCTGCGGCAGCCCGTCGATGCGCCACTGCTTGCTGCCCTTGAGCTTGGTCAGATGGACCGATCCGCTGTACTGCCCGGAGTCGGGCGCGTACGCGTGCCGGGCGTCCACGGTGGCGACCTTGGTGCCGTTCAGCCGGAACAGGACGTCACGGCTGCCCTCCTTGGTCCCCGAGGGGGCTCCCACCGGCTCCGGCGCGCCCGCGAGGACCGTCGTCGAATGGTAGGGATTCCACGTCTTGCGAGCGCTGTCGGTGAGATACTTGCCGGCCGTCTCGTACTTGGCGTCGTCACTGGTCAGCGCCTCCAGGAAGCCCTGGACGATCTCCGCCGCCGAGGCACCGGGATGCGGCGGCATGGCGTAGACGCGGACCTGCGAGTCCTGGCGCGGGGTGGACTCCACCCCGCGCAGATCCCCGCTGTCCGGCATCGAGGCGCACCCCGCCAGCAGCAGGACTCCACAGCCGGCGTACACCATGACGCTCACCGAACGGCGTCCGCGGACGCCGTTCCCCCCGCGGTCAGCGCCCACGAAATGCCTCCCCATGTCCGAGCTCCTCCGGCGTCTCGCCGTCCCGCCCCCGCTCCTGCGCGGTCCGTTCCCGGCCGGTGCCGGATGTCTCCTCCTGGCGCCGCAGCGCCCCGGCGGGCCGGGGCACCACGCGGGCGCCGTTGCCCGGCAGCGCCGTCGGATCGGCCGTGGGCGAGGCCCCGGCCAGCCGCGGAGCCATGGCCCCGCGCTGCGCTATCGGATCCGCGGCGGACCCTGCCTGCTGTACGGGAACCGTGGCGCGCTTCGTGGCGCCGCCGTGCGGCAGACCGGCGTCGTCGAGTCCCCGGTTGCGCCGGGAGTCCTTGGGTTCCAGGGGTATCGGTGATCCCCTGAGCGGCTCGTCGGCCGTGCGCGGCAGGGTCAGCCGGAACTGCGAACCGCCGCCCGGCTCGCCCCAGGCCTGCAGCCAGCCGCCGTGCAGCCGTGCGTCCTCCAGGGCGATCGACAGTCCGAGTCCCGTGCCGCCGGTGGTACGCGCGCGTGCCGGGTCGGCCCGCCAGAAGCGGCTGAACACCCGGGTCGCCTCGCCGGGCTTGAGCCCGACGCCGTAGTCGCGGACCGCGATGGCGACCGCTCCGCCCGCCGAGGCGAGCTTGACGACGACGTCCTTGCCCTCGCCGTGCTCGACGGCGTTGACGACGAGGTTGCGCAGCACCCGCTCGACCCGGCGGGCGTCCGCCTCGGCGATCAGCGGCTGCTGGTCGCCGACGACACGTATGTGCGTGCCCTTGCGCTCCGCGAGCGGTTCGGCCCCGCCGACCACCCGTCGTACGACCTCCCTGAGGTCGATGGCGTCGGCCTCCAGCGCGGCCGCGCCCGCGTCGAACCGGCTGATCTCCAGCAGGTCGGCGAGCAGCGTCTCGAAGCGGTCCAGCTGGTCGGCGAGGAGTTCGGCCGACCGCGCGGTCACCGGGTCGAAGTCCACGCGCGCGTCATGGATGACGTCGGCGGCCATCCGCACGGTGGTCAGGGGGGTGCGCAGTTCGTGCGACACGTCGGACACGAACCGCCGCTGCATGCGCGACAGGTCCTCCAGCTGCTGGATCTTGAGCTGGAGGTTCTGCGCCATCTTGTTGAAGGCCTCGCCGAGACGCGCGATGTCGTCCTCGCCGGTGACCTTCATACGTTCCTGGAGGCGTCCGGCGGAGAGCCGCTCGGCGATCCCGGCCGCCATCCGCACCGGGGTGACGACCTGGCGCACCACGAGCCAGGCGATGGCCCCGAGCAGCACCACGACGAAGAGTCCGGCCGTGGCGAGGGTGCCCTTGACCAGGCTCAGCGACTTCTCCTCCTGCGTCAGCGGGAAGAGGTAGTAGAGCTGGTACGCGTCCCCGTTGGGGTCGCTGACCTGCTTGCCGATGACCAGCGCCGGCTGGGACTCCCGGCCGTCCTTGTAGACCACACGGGTGTAGCTCTGCGCCGCCGCGGTGGTCCTGTCGACCCGGGCGCGCAGGTTCTCGGGGACGCTCACGGTCGGGTCGACCTGACCCGAGTACCGCGGTGCGAGACCGCCGCTGCCGTCGCCCGAGGCGGTGGAGTTGAGCGTGACCACGTCGAACGCGCCCTGCCCGCCACTGGACAGGGACACGACGAGGTCGGTCATCCACTGGCTGACGTTCTTCGACCGGCCGTCCGCGGCCGAGCCGTCGTCGCCGTTCGCCGTCGCCGCGGAGTCCGCCTTCTGCTTGGCCACCGAGAAACCACCGGTGGCCTGGCTCTGCGAGGCCCTCACCTTGGCGTCCAGCAGACCGTTGCGGACCTGCCCGATCACGACGAAGCCGAGCAGCAGGACGACGCCCATCGACATCAGCAGCGTCGTCGCGACGATCTTGAGCTGGATGTTGCGCCGCCACAGCCGCATCACGGGCAGCAGCGGACGGCGCACCCAGCGTATGAGCAGCCGGAGAACCGGGCTGCCCTGGACCCCGCCCTGGAGCAGTCCTCCTTCGAAGAACCGCTCCCAGCGGGAGCCCCTCACCCGGCCGACAGGCCGCCCCGAACGATCCCCCAGCTCAGCGGACGCCGAAGCGGCACTGTCCCATGACATGTCAGCTCGGTCCTGCCTTGTATCCGACGCCTCGGACGGTCACCACGATCTCCGGGCGCTCCGGGTCCTTCTCGACCTTGGAGCGCAGTCGCTGGACGTGCACGTTGACCAGACGGGTGTCCGCCGCGTGCCGGTAGCCCCAGACCTGCTCCAGGAGCACCTCACGCGTGAACACCTGCCACGGCTTGCGCGCCAGAGCGACCAGCAGGTCGAACTCCAGCGGCGTCAGCGCGATCGACATGCCTTCCCGTTTCACAGAGTGACCGGCGACGTCGATGACGAGATCGCCGATCGACAGCTGCTCGGGTGCCGGTTCCTCCGAACGGCGCAGCCGCGCCCTGATCCGCGCCACCAGCTCTTTTGGCTTGAACGGCTTCACGATGTAGTCGTCGGCGCCGGACTCGAGGCCGACCACGACATCGACGGTGTCGCTCTTCGCCGTGAGCATCACGATCGGCACCCCGGACTCCGCCCTGATCAGGCGGCACACCTCGATGCCGTCCCGTCCGGGCAGCATGAGGTCCAGGAGCACCAGGTCGGGCTTGGCATCGCGGAAGGCGGCCAGCGCCTTGTCGCCGTCGGCTACGAAAGACGGCTCAAAACCTTCACCACGCAGCACGATGCCGAGCATCTCGGCCAGTGCGGTGTCGTCATCGACGACAAGGACTCGTCCCTTCATAAACGACATCATCCCATTAACTAAATCGTTACCTGGCGTGACAAGTCACACAGCTCGGCGAGAGCCTCAGCCGTCACGGGCGAAACAACGCCCTCTTCGGTGACGATCGCCGTGATCAACTCCGGCGGCGTCACGTCGAACGCCGGGTTGTACGCCTGGGTCCCCAGGGGTGCCACAGGTATACCCCCTCCCGGCTCCGCGCCCGCCACCGGGACCTGTGGAGCTGCGATCTCCGTCACTTCATGACCCGCGCGCTGCTCGACCTCGATGGACGCGCCGTCGGGCGTGTCCTCATCGATGGTCGTCACCGGCGCCACCACGATGAACGGCACATGGTGGTACCGGGCCAGCACCGCGAGCGGATAGCTCCCCACCTTGTTCGCCACCGAACCGTCGGCGGCGATGCGGTCGGCCCCGATCAGCACCGCGTCCACCTCACCGGCCGCGAACAGCGAGCCCGCCGCGTTGTCCGTGAGCAGGGTGTACGCCATCCCGCTGCGAGCCGCCTCGTACGCCGTCAGACGGGCGCCCTGCAGCAGGGGCCGCGTCTCGTCCACCCAGAGCCGCCGCAACTGCCCCGCCCGGTGCGCGGCGAGCGCCACGGCGAACGCGGTGCCCTCACCGCCGGAGACCAGCGCGCCGGTGTTGCAGTGCGTGAGCACCCGGTGGCTGCCGCCCGGCAGCAGTTCGCCGAGCAGCGCGAGGCCGTGCCCGGCCATCCGGGCGCTCGCCTCGGCGTCCTCGCGGTGCAGCGTCCGCGCCGCGTTGAGTGCCGCCGCCGCGGCGGCCGCCTCGTCCCCGCCCGCGGACAGCGCCGCGCGGTGGGCCGCCTGCGCCCGGCGCACACCGACCGCGAGGTTCACGGCCGTCGGCCGGGCACCGGCCAGGGCATGGGCGGCCTCCTCCACGTCGAAGCCGCGTACGGCGGCGAGCGCGACGCCGTACGCACCGGCGATCCCGAGCAGCGGCGCCCCGCGCACCGCGAGCGTTCTGATCGCCTCCACCAGCGCCGGCGCGTCCGTGCACACCAGCTCGACCTCCTCCGCGGGAAGCCGCGTCTGGTCGAGAAGGACCACGACGGGACCTTCGGGCGGCTCGTGCCAGCGGATCGCGGGTATCTCCGTCGGTCCGCTGTCCTCGCGGGCTTGCGCGTAGTGATCGGCCATTCGCCCAGTCTGCCCCGTACCCGCCGGACTATTGAAGGTGTGCAGCCCATACGGGGGCCCGTCCCTTGCGGGGCACGGCGTGACACGATGGCTGTCAACCTGCCGCCGCGACCGCGGGACGGGCACCGTGAAGGAGCGACGATGAACGACACTCCGGGCTGGGCGTCGCCCGGATCCGCCCCCTCCGGCGAAGAGGCGCCGGACTCGTCCGGCACCCCGCGGCCCGCGGACCAGGACGGAGCGAACCCGCCCGAGCAGCCTTCGAAGTGGTCCAAGGAGCAGCCCCCGCCCGGCCAGTGGTCCGCTCCCGGGGCACAGGGGCCCGCGCAGGCCCCGCCGCCCCCCGCGCCCGGCCAGGGCTGGGGCGGACGGCCTCCGGGCGGCCAGGGCGGTGGATACGGCGGCTGGGGAGGCCCCGGACAGGGCGGGCCCGGCGGCTGGGGAGGCCCCGGACAAGGCGGCCCCGGCTGGGGAGGCGCCTGGAACGCACAGCCGCCCGCCGCCAAGCCCGGGGTGATCCCGCTGCGCCCGCTCGGCGTCGGCGAGATCCTGGACGGCGCGGTGTCGACCATGCGCACCTACTGGCGCACGGTCCTCGGCATCTCGCTGGCCGTCGCCGTCGTCACGCAGGTCGCCGTCATCCTGCTCCAGGGCTTCGTCCTGGACAGCACCGACACGGAAGCGCTCAACGACCCGAGCGCCACGCTCGACGAGCTGAGCCGGGCCATGGGCGACACCCTGCTCAGCTCCGGTCTCGTCCTGCTCGTCACCCTGCTCGGCACCATCATCGCGACGGCCCTGCTCACCTCGGTGACCAGCCGCGCCGTAATCGGCAAGCCGGTGACCACGGGCGAGGCGTGGCGCGACGCCCGCCCCCAGCTCGCCAAGCTGTTCGGCCTGACCCTGCTGCTCCCGCTCATCGCCGTCGCGATCCTCACCGCCGGCGCACTGCCGGGTCTGCTCGTGGCCGCGGGCGGCTCGACCGACGCCGGCGTCGCGCTCGCCTTCCTCGGCGCCCTCGCGGCGGGCGTCGTCGCCCTCTGGCTGATGATCCGCTTCTCGCTCGCCTCCCCCGCCCTGATGCTGGAGAAGCAGGGCGTCGTGCAGTCGATGCGCCGCTCCGCGAAACTCGTCCGCGGCTCCTGGTGGCGGGTGTTCGGCATCCAGCTCCTCGCCACCCTCATCGCCAACATCGTGGCGTCGATCATCGTGATCCCGTTCGCCGTCCTCGCCGCCGCACTGAGCGGCGACGGCGTGACCGGCTTCCTCGACAGCTCCGGCGGCGACCTCGGCTGGACCTACCTGATCATCAGTGGCATCGGCTCGGTGATCGGATCCATGATCACC
The DNA here is from genome assembly GCF_042891215.1 of Streptomyces sp. NPDC001914. NCBI lineage: Bacteria > Bacillati > Actinomycetota > Actinomycetes > Kitasatosporales > Streptomycetaceae > Streptomyces > Streptomyces sp. NPDC001914. The sequence continues at coordinate 4,637 of NZ_JBIASW010000013.1, read as the reverse complement.
TTCCCGATCACCGCGGGGGTCACGGTGCTCCTGTACATCGACCGGCGCATCCGCCGCGAGGCCCTCGACCTCGACCTGGCCCGGGCCGCCGGACTCCAGGGATACGGCACCACCGGCACCACACCAGGGAGTTGATGCGGTGAACGGGGCGGGGGGAGTTCTCACGGCGGTACTCGCGGGGCCGCACACCGGTGCGACGGCGGTCCTCGCGCTGTCCCGCGACGACACACCACCGGTGACCACACCGCGCGAGGCCGCACGGGAGGCGGCCCGACGCGAACTGTCCAAGCGGATGTACCACGAGAACGACCCAAGCCTCGTCCAGCGTGCCCTGAACGCCTTCTGGGACTGGGTCGACCGGCTGTTCGGCGCCGCCTCCTCCGCGACGCCCGGCGGAACGCTCGGCCTGATCGTCATCGTCCTCGCCGTCGTGGCGGTCGTGGCCGCCCTGTGGTGGCGCCTGGGCACTCCGCACCGCACCCGCGTCTCCTCCGCCACCCTCTTCGACGACCGCCCCAGGAGCGCCGCCGAACACCGCGCCGCCGCCGAGGCGCACGCCGCCCAGGGCCACTGGAACCAGGCCGTCCAGGAACGGATGCGCGCCGTCGTACGGTCCCTGGAGGAACGCGCCCTGCTCGATCCCCGCCCCGGCCGCACGGCCGACGAGGCGGCGGAGGAGGCGAGCCGCTCCCTGCCCGCCCACGCCGACCGGCTGCGCGCCGCGGCACGCGACTTCGACGACATCACGTACGGCGGCCGCTCCGGCGACCCACGCGCGTACCAGCGCCTCACCGAACTCGACCGCGACCTGGAGCGCACCAGGCCCGTCCTCGCGGACAGCGCCGCCGGAACGCCCCGGAGGACGGCACACGACGACCGCCCGGGGGCCGCCTCATGACCGAGGCCGCCCTCGCCCCCACCTCGTCCTCGCCCACCGCCCGCCAGTTCTGGACGCGCACGCGCGGAGTCGTCCTCGCGCTCGTCCTCCTGCTGGCGGCCGCCGTCGCGATAGCCGCGGTCCGCTCGGACGCCCGGCACGGCCGCCTCGACCCGCGCTCCGCGGACCCCTCGGGCAGCAAGGCCGTCGTCCGGCTCCTCGCCGACCGAGGGGTCTCCACGCGCGTGGTCACCACCCTCGGCGAGGCCCGCTCCGCGGCCGGCCCCGACACCACCCTCCTGATCGCGTCCCCCGACCTGCTCACCAAGCGGCAGCAGACCCTCCTGCACACGACGACGGAACCCTCCGGTGGCCGGACGGTCCTCATCTCCCCCGGATCGCCCTCGCTCGGCGTCCTCGCGCCCGAAGTCACCGCCGACCCCGCGGTCAGCTTCGACTCGACGCTCTCCCCTCGCTGCGGTCTGCCCGCCGCCCGCAGAGCGGGCAGCGCCGACACGGGCGGCATCCGCTACAGCACCACCGACCCGGACGCCGACACCTGCTACCCCAGCGACGGACTGGCCACGCTCGTACGCGTGCCGGCCCCCTCGGGAAGCGGCGACACCGTCGTGCTCGGCGCCCCCGACATCCTCTACAACGACCGTCTCGACGAGCAGGGCAACGCCTCGCTCGCGCTCCAGCTCCTCGGCTCCCGCACCCATCTGGTCTGGTACCTCCCCTCGCTCTCCGACGACTCGGCCACCGGCAAGGACGGCCAGAGCTTCTTCGACCTGCTCCCCCCGGGCTGGCTCTGGGGCACCCTGCAACTCTTCATCGCGGCCGTCGTGGCGGCACTGTGGCGGGCACGCCGCATGGGCCCCCTCGTACCCGAACGGCTTCCTGTCGTGGTCCGCGCCTCCGAGACCGCCGAAGGCCGCGCCCGCCTCTACCGCAAGGCAGCCGCCCGCGACCGCGCGGCCACCGCTCTCCGTTCCGCCACCCGCACCCGCCTCGCCCCCCTCATCGGCGTCCCCCCGGTCCAGGCGCACGCGCCCGAGACCCTGCTCCCCGCCCTGGCCACCCACGTCCACGGCGACCCACAGGCCCTGCTCCCGCTCCTCTTCGGGCCGCCGCCCCGCGACGACGCGGCCCTCGTCTCCCTCGCCGACCAACTCGACGCCCTCGAAAGAGAGGTACGCATTTCATGATGGACCCGACCACTGACAACGCCGGGTACACCGGGTACTCCGGGGACGCGGACACCGCCCGCTCCTCCCTGGAAGCCCTGCGCGCCGAGATCGCCAAAGCCGTGGTCGGCCAGGACCCCGCTGTGACCGGCCTCGTCGTCGCCCTCCTGTGCCGCGGACACGTCCTCCTCGAAGGAGTCCCCGGGGTGGCCAAGACGCTGCTCGTCCGCGCACTCGCCTCCGCGCTGGAACTCGACACCAAGCGCGTCCAGTTCACCCCCGACCTCATGCCGAGCGACGTCACCGGCTCACTCGTCTACGACGCCCGCACCGCCGAGTTCTCCTTCCAGCCCGGCCCGGTCTTCACCAACCTCCTGCTCGCCGACGAGATCAACCGCACGCCTCCCAAGACCCAGTCGTCCCTGCTGGAGGCGATGGAGGAACGCCAGGTCACCGTCGACGGCACACCCCGGCCGCTCCCCGAGCCCTTCCTGGTCGCCGCGACCCAGAACCCGGTCGAGTACGAGGGAACGTATCCGCTCCCCGAGGCCCAACTGGACCGCTTCCTGCTCAAACTGACGATCCCGTTGCCCTCCCGCCAGGACGAGATCGACGTCCTCACCCGCCACTCCGAAGGCTTCAACCCGCGCGACCTGCGCGCCGCCGGCCTGCGTCCCGTCGCCGGCCCCGCCGACCTCGAAGCCGCCCGCGCCGCGGTCGCCAAGACGGCGGTCTCTCCCGAGATCACCGGCTACGTCGTCGACCTGTGCCGCGCGACCCGCCAGTCGCCGTCGCTCACGCTCGGCGTCTCCCCGCGCGGTGCGACGGCCCTGCTCGCCACCGCCCGCGCCTGGGCCTGGCTGACCGGCCGCGACTACGTCATCCCCGACGACGTCAAGGCCCTGGCCCTGCCCACCCTCCGCCACCGCGTACAACTCCGCCCCGAGGCCGAGATGGAGGGCGTGACGGCCGACTCCGTCATCAACGCGATCCTCGCCCACGTCCCCGTCCCCCGCTGATGGCACTCACCGGACGCGCCGCTCTCCTGGCGGCCCTGGGCTCACTCCCCGTCGGCATCTGGGCGCCCAGCTGGACCGGCATCCTCGCCGTGAACGTCCCCCTGGCCCTCGCCTGCGCCTGCGACGCCGCCCTCGCGGCTCCCGTACGGCGCCTGGGCCTGGCCCGCTCCGGGGACACCTCGGTGCGCCTCGGTGAACCCGCGGACGTCACCCTCACCGTCACCAATCCCTCCGGACGCCTCCTGCGCGCCCACCTCAGGGACGCCTGGCCGCCGAGCAGTTGGGAACCCGGCACCGAGGTCGAAGCCTCCCGTCACCGTCTGACGGTCCCCGCCGGCGAGCGCCGCCGCCTGACGACCCGTCTGCGCCCCACGCGCCGCGGCGACCGCCGGGCCGACCGCGTCACGATCCGCTCGTTCGGTCCGCTCGGCCTGTTCTCCCGTCAGGGCAGCCACGAGGTCCCCTGGGCCGTACGCGTCCTTCCTCCTTTCACCAGCCGGAAGCACCTGCCGTCCAAACTGGCCCGTCTCCGCGAACTCGACGGCCGCACCAGTGTGCTGACGCGGGGTGAGGGAACGGAGTTCGACAGCCTGCGCGAGTACGTTCCCGGCGACGACACCCGGTCCATCGACTGGCGCGCCACGGCCCGCCGGACGACCGTCGCCGTACGCACCTGGCGTCCCGAGCGCGACCGTCACATCCTGCTGGTCCTCGACACCGGACGTACCTCCGCGGGCCGCGTGGGCGACGTGCCCCGCCTCGACGCTTCCATGGACGCGGCCCTGCTCCTCGGCGCCCTGGCCTCCCGCGCCGGCGACCGCGTGGACCTCCTCGCCTACGACCGCCGGGTACGCGCCCTCGTCCAGGGCCGCGCGGCGGGCGACGTCCTTCCGTCCCTGGTCAACGCGATGGCCGGGCTCGAACCGGAACTCGTCGAGACGGACGCCCGCGGCCTGACCGCGACAGCCCTGCGGACGACGCCGCGACGCTCCTTGATCGTGCTCCTGACGACCCTCGACGCGGCCCCGGTCGAGGAGGGTCTGCTCCCCGTACTCTCCGGCCTCACTCAGCGCCATACGGTGCTGCTGGCATCGGTCGCGGACCCGCACATCGCCGGCATGGCGAAGGCTCGAGGAGACATCGACGCCGTGTACGACGCTGCCGCCGCGGCCCAGGCGGAGGCGGGACGCCAACGCACGGCCGAGACGCTGCGGCGTCGCGGAGTCACCGTCGTGGACGCGACTCCCGACGACCTCGCGCCGGCCCTGGCGGACGCCTATCTGACCCTGAAGTCCGCGGGTCGCCTGTAGACCCCCTGTGGATTTCCGTAACGCCGTAAGAGAACAGGGAAGTCAGACAGCGAAGTCGGGAGACGAGGACTCGAATCGAAGGGCGGGAAACCGCTCCTGAACGCAGAAAACCCCCGGACCGGTATCCCCGGTCCGGGGGTTTTCTTCACAATTTGTTCGGCGGCGTCCTACTCTCCCACAGGGTCCCCCCTGCAGTACCATCGGCGCTGTGAGGCTTAGCTTCCGGGTTCGGAATGTAACCGGG
>NZ_JBIASW010000012.1:244296-252148 GCF_042891215.1 Streptomyces sp. NPDC001914 | reverse complement strand
TGGTGGGTGGTGTGGTGGTTGCGGTGATGGTGGTGGTGAAGGTGGTTTGGTTGTTTTGGGTGCCGGTGATTTCGGTGGTGGTGTGGTTGTTGTGGTGTGTGTGGTGGGTGGTGTGGATGGTGCAGGGTTGGTCGAGTTCGGTGTAGTGGTGGAAGTGGGTGGTGGTGTGGGTGGGGGTGTAGTGGGGGGTGTTTGCGGTGTTGTAGGCGGCTTGGTGGGCGGCTTCGATGAGGACCATGCCGGGGATGTGGTCGCCTGCATGGTCGAAGAGGGTGGGGTGGTCGAGGTTGGGGGTGAGCAGCCATTGGTGGGGCTGGCCGGTGGGGGTGAGGACGACGTCGGCGGGGGTGCGGCGGTTGACGGAGGCGGGTGTCATCGGCTGACGCGGTCCCGTGATCGTGGTTGCTGCCGTATTCGTAGCCGCAGTTGCACCCGTGCCTGGCGTACCGGAGGTGCAGGCCGTTCCGGCTGCTGGGGTTGAGCTGCTCGTCGTTGTGCTGCCGGGTGTTGTCCCGGGGGTGACGGCTGTGCCGGCCGCGGCCGCAGCTGTGCCTGCCGCGGTGTGGGTCGTTGTCGTGTCCTCTGCCGCGGCTGTGGTTGTGGTGCTGGCCGCGGTGGTGGTTCTGGCTGTGGTGGGCGTGCCGGGTGTTGTCCCGGGGGTGGCGGCTGTGTTGGCCGTGCCGGTCGCGGCTGCGGCCGTGGTGGGTGTGCCGCGGAGGCGGGTGTAGATGGTGGGGTTGATGGTGGTGAAGGTGGCGTTGCCGTGGGCGATGGGGGTGTTGTTGCGGTGGAGGGTGTAGTGGAGGGTGGCGCGGTTGATGGTGTTGCGGCGTTGGTTGAGGTGGGTGCAGTGGGCGTGGATGGTGAAGTCGGTGGGGGTGGGGCCGATGGTGAGGGTGTTCGGGTGGGTGGTGTGGCTGAGGGACCAGAGGATGAAGTGGTGGCCGAGGGGGACGTCGAGGGCGGTGTGGGCGATGGTCATGCCGGCCTGGCGGAAGGTCTCGGCGACCTGGAGGGGGTCGTGGTGGGTGCCGTCGGGGGTGGTGAAGTAGGGGTGGGCGCGGGGCCACTGTCCGGTGAGGGTGTAGGTGAGGTCGCCGTGGGCGGTGCAGGAGGTGAGGAAGACCTCGGCGAGGCTGGCGCGGTGGACGTATTCCTTGGGGACCGTGGTGGTCAGGCGGGGTAAGACGGTTGTCTGCGGGCTGCTTTCGGCGGTGATCAGGTTCATGGCTGTCCCCCGGTCTTGAAGCCGTGTCCGACGCCTCCATAAGATACGGACCTACCGGTTTTGTTGGCCGGAAGCCTTAGGTAAAGAGTTCACCAAGTTCATGGTGGAAACGTGAATAACTGCCTCCGTTTTTGCGGTGTGTCGGGGGAAAGTCCTGCCCGGCCGGGGGTGTGCGCCAAGTCGAAACCTGCTTGACGGTTTTCTTTCGCGTGCTGTGCGGGTGGGTGCGGGGCGGGAACCGGGTGGTACGGGCGCTGGTGTCCGCCGGTGTCCGTGGGGTTCTGCGACCAGGGGGTGCCGGATGGCCGGGGTGTCGGGGCTTGGGGCGGTGGCGGTGAATCTGGACGGTGTGCTGCTGGAGGACACGTTCTCTCCGGTGATCCGCCGTCTCGCGGTGGCGCACGGGGTGGCCTATACGCGGGAGCTGGAGTCGGCGGTGCTGTCGCAGCCGCGGCGGGTGGCGGCGCAGGTGCTGGCGCGGGCGATCGGGTCGGGGGTGGGTGCGGGGCGGGTGACGGGGATGTATTTCGCGGAGCGTGAGCGGTATGTGCGGGAGCATCCGGTGCGGCTGACTGACGGTGCTTTGGGGCTGGTGGGGCGGCTGCGGGGTTTGGGGTGGGACGTGGTGTGTTACGGGGGGTTGGGGCAGCGGCACTTCGACCGCTATCTGGGGGGCTGGCGGTCGTGGTTCAGCGGGCCGGGTTATGTGTGCACGGACGGGTTCCGGCCGGGGATCGCGGAGATCGCCCGGGGGTGTTTCGGGCTGGAGCCCTCCCGGGTGCTGTTCATCGACGACGTGGCCCGGTTCGCCGTTCATGCCCGCGCGGTGCGGGCGCCGTTCATCGGGCATCCCAGCCCCTCGGGGCACGGTTTCCAGCGTGAGGCGATGCGGGAGGCGGGGGTGCGGCATCTGGTGCACCGTCTGGACGCGATCGACGGACCGCTGCTGCACACCCTGGACCGCGAGGCCGCCCTCGACACGGTGTGGCCCCCGGAACACCCCACCCCCACCAGCACCGGCACCAGCACCGGCACCGGCACCGGCACCCCGGCCCTCGCCGGCGCGGGCACGGGTGCGTGTGCGGGTGCGTGTGCGGGCGTGAGTGCTGGTGCGGGGCTGGTGCCGGCGGGGAAGAGTGTCCTGGCCGCGGGTGCCGGCAGTGGTGTCGGTGCGGGTGCGGGTGCGGGTGCGGCGGTCTGTGTGGGTGGCGGGCGGGTGTGAGCGGGCGTGCGACGGGGCTGATGCTGGCGGGGCTGGGGCCGGTCGCCGGTACGGGCACGGGTGTTGGTGCGGGTGCGGAGGGGCTGGTGTCCGCAGGAGTGACCGCCCGGGCCGACGGTTCCGGCGGTGTCAGTGCGGATGCTGCCCGGGCGGGTGCTGGGCTGGAGCCGGCCGGGAGGCCGTGCTGGTCACCGGTTCCGGCAGCGGTGTTCGGTTCGGGTGGCGGGCAGTTGGGGTTGCGGCGGGGTCGTAGCCGGTGGGGAAGACCGCCCTGGTCAACGGTTCCGGCGGTAAGGATGGAGCCGACCGCCAGTGCGGGTGCGGGTGCGGGTGCGGGTGCGGGTGCGGCCCGGGCAGGTGCGGGGTCGGTGTCGGCCGGGTGGGCACGCTGGTCACCGGTTCCGGCAGCGGTATTCGGTTCGGGTCGCGGGCAGTTGGGGTTGGGGCAGGGCGGTTGCCGGCGGGGAGGACCGCCCCGGTCAACGGTTCCCGCGGGAAGGACGGAGCAGGCTGCCGGTGCGGGCACGGGTGTCGGTGCGGAGGCGGCGCGGCTGGTGCCGGCGGGGAAGACGGTCCTGCTCAACGGAGCGGGTGCGGGTGCGGCCCGGGCGGGTACGGGGCCGATGCCGGTCGGGAAGGTGCGCTGGTCAGCGGTGCCGGCACCGGTATTCGGTGTGGGTGGCGGGCGGTTGGGGTTGCGGCGGGGTCGTAGCCGGTGGGCAGGACCGTCCTGGTCACCGGTGCCGGGGGGAAGGACGGAGCCGGCTGCCGGTGCGGGCACGGGGGCGGGTGCTGGTGCGGCGGGCTTGTCGCCGGCCGGGAGGGGCGCGCTGCTCCACGGTCCCGGCGGCCGTATCTGGTGCGGGTGCCGCCCGTGCGGGTGGCGGGCGGTTGGGGGTGCGGCGGGGGTGTCGGCGGTGAGGAGGACGGTTTCGGCCGACGGTTCCGGCGGGGAGAGCGGTGCCGGTCACCAGTGCCGGCAGCGGTATCGGCGTGAGTGTGGGTGGCGGGTGGTTGGGGGTGCGGGTGTGAGCGTGGATGCGGCGGGGCTGGTGCCGGCAGTGAGAGCAGCGCTGTTCAGCGGTGCCGGCGGCGGAATTTGGTGTGGGTCGCGGGCGGTCGGGGGTGCGGCGGGGGTGCTGTCGGTGGGGAGGGCGGTGCCGGTCGGTGGGGGTGTCGTCCGTGTGGCGGGTGCCGGTGCCGGTGCCGGTGGGGGTGCGGGTGCGGGTGTCTGTGTGGCGGGTGTGGGGTTGGGGGTGTGGGGGTGAGTGGGGGTGCGGGGTTGTTGTTGGCGGGGAAGGTTGCGTTGATCACGGGTGCGAGCAGTGGGATCGGTGCGGGTGCGGCGCGGGTGTTCGCGGCTCAGGGTGCGGTGGTGGTTGTGGTGGCGCGGCGTGAGGAGCGGTTGCGTGCGCTGGTGGGGGAGTTGGAGGGGGCGGGGGCGAGGGCGGGCTGGCGGGTGGCGGATGTGCGCTGTTCGGGGGAGGTGCGCTCTGCGGTGGAGTTCGTGGTGGAGCGGTACGGGCGGCTGGATGTGGCGTTCAACAATGCGGGGGTGGGGCTGGAGAGGTCGCCGTTGCATCTGCTGGACGACGATGCCTACGACACGGTGATGGACACCAATGTGCGCGGGGTGTGGAACTGCATGCGGTATGAGATCGCCGCGATGCTCGAGAGCGGCGGCGGCGCGATCGTGAACACCAGCAGTGTGGGCGGTCTGGTCGCCTCCTCCACCGGCGCGCCCTATATCGCTTCCAAGCATGCGGTGATCGGTCTGACGAAGGCGGCCGCGGTGGAGTACGCGGGGTCCGGGATACGGGTCAACGCGGTGGCGCCGGGTCTGACCCGCTCCGAGATGGTCGATGTCTGGCTGCGGGATGCGGATTTGAGCGGGCGCGCTCTGCGGTCGGCGCCGGCGGGGCGGGCGGCCGATCCGGAGGAGGTGGCGCGGGCGGCGGCGTGGCTGTGCAGCGAGCAGGCGAGCTTCATCACCGGGGCGACCCTGCCGGTGGACGGCGGACGCACCGCCTGGTGACCACCCGCCGCCGGCAGCGCCGTGCGGGGCGGGGCGGTGCACTGCAGCGCAGTGAGGTGCGGGGCGGTGCGGTGCAGTGAGGTGTGGTGCGGTGCGGTCTGACCGTTTCAGACGGCAGACGGAGGTGGTAGACGGCAGTTCGTAGAAGGCAGTTGGCCGGCGGCGGGTGGTTGGCGGCGCGGCGGTTGGCGGCGGTGTGGTGCGGGCGGCCACTGTGGGGCGGGCGCCGGTGGTGCACGTGTCGCTGGGGTGCGGGCCGGTGCCGTGGGGCGGGTGGTGGTGCCGGGCGGCCGCTGCGGAGTGGCTTCCCTTGGTGCCGCCGAGAACAGTGTGGGGTGGTCCTGGTGGTGCGGGTGCCGTCGCGGGGTGCTGGCACGGTGCGGGGCCGGTGGTGCAGGGCCGGCGTGGTGCGGGCATGGTGCGAGTGGTGTGCGCGTCGATGGGGCGGTGCCGGTTGGTACCTCGGTCGTGTTCACGGTGTCGGGCCGGCCGGTGTCCACCGGGAGTTCGGCGTGTGCCGGGGCCCGGTGTGTGCGGGGTTCGGTGTGTGCTGGTGGTGCGCGCTCGCGTTGTGGTGGGTGCGGCTGGTGGCGGGGTGGGGGTGGTTGGGGCGCGGGGGGTGGTGGCCGGGTGCGGGTTGGCTTGGTCTGTCCGGGGTAGGAGGCCGACGGTGGGGTAAGGTACCTCACGTTCGGTTTTGTTTTCGCTGGTCTGGAGGGTCCCATGGCACAGCAAGAACGTGCGGTACGGACCCGGCGCGCTGTTGTGGAGGCGGCTGCGGCGGTGTTCGCCGAGCGGGGTTATGCGGCGGCGACCATCGCGGAGATCCTCGAGCGTGCGGAGGTGACCAAGGGTGCTCTCTACTTCCACTTCGGTTCCAAGGAAGCGCTGGCGCGCGGGGTCATCGACGCGCAGATCACGGCCGACTACTGGATGCCGCGTGAGCTGAAGCTCCAGGAGCTGGTGGACATCTGCATGACGCTGGCTCAGCGGATTCCGCGGGATGTCGTGCTGATGGCGGGTATCCGGCTCTCCGCGGACGTGCAGGGGCGGGAGCTGTTCGGCAGTGCGTGGCCGGCGTGGACCGAGCTGGTGACGGCGAAGATCGCGGATGCCAAGGAGCAGGGCGAGGTGCTGCCGCACATCGATCCGCGCGAGACGGCGGAGTTCATCCTCGGCGCCTGGCTGGGCATGCAGTACCTGTCGGAGGCCTACGCCGACTGGGCCGATCTGCCCGAGCGGGCCTCCACTCTCTTCCGTTACGTCCTTCCGGCGATCGCCACCCCGGCCGCCCTGGTCAACCTGGACATCGCGCCGGACCGGGGGCTGCGCGTCATCCAGGAAGCCGGCGAACACCCGGCCGCCCAGGCCCAGTTCACTCAGCCCCGGCATCAGTCCCCGTCTTCGTCCCGGCCTCAGCCCCAGCCGGCGGCGGGCTGACGCGACGCGCTCCGCGCCCCCGGGGGCACCCGCCCCCGGACCCCGCCCGCTCCTGGGCTTCGCCTGCCTCTGGGCTCTGGCCGGCCGCGGACTCCGGCCTCGCGTCCTGTCGTGGATGCGGATTCCGGCCTTCTTCTCTTCTGTCCGGTCGCGGGATGCGGGCCTGTCCGTCCGTCCGGCTCCGGGGCGGTGCCCGCGGGGTGCGGGTTCCGGGCTTCCGTCCGGCTGCACGGTGGTGCCTGCTGGATACGGGGGTGCGGGTGGCGTTCAATCAAACCTGGCGGAAGGTTTCTGTGGCCGGTCCTTTCTGCGGCCGGGGGTGGCGGTGGCGGCAGGTTTTGCGGCGCTCTGTGCGGGGTGCGGGTTTCGCCGTGGCCGGACGGGCCGGGGCGGGCCGGTAACCGACCGGGTGGCCCGTTCCCGGCGGGCGGGCGGGGCGGCGGGGGTGGCTGCTTGTCCGGGTGTCTCCCTGGTGAGCTGGGAACTCTCCGGCCTCGTTGGTGAGGTGTTCCGGGAGGGGGTCGTTCCGCGGAGCAATAACCAACCAGACGTGCGGTTTGGTAAAGTGGGTGTCGGGAATGGGTTGGTCGGCAGGGAGGGTGCACATGGTCAAGCAGGCGCGGGCGGCTCGTACGCGTGAGGCCCTCATCGTCGCTGCGGCCGAGGTCTTCGCCGACAACGGTTATGCGCTGGCCAGCCTGCCCGCGGTGAGCAAGCGGGCCGGGGTGAGCACCGGTGCGCTGCATTTCCATTTCGCCAGCAAGGAGGCGCTGGCGCGGGAGGTGGAGGGGGCCGCGGCCGATGTGGTGGGGAAGATGGCGGCGGGCTGCCGTGGTGATGCGGACACCCTGCTGCAGTCCCTGGTCGACGCGACGTGCCGGCTGCTCGCGGCGGTGGCCGGTGATCCTGTGGTCAGGGCCGGTTTCAAGCTCAGTCACGATCCCTCCCTCAAGGGCGGCGGGGAGGCCGGGGGGCTGGTGCGGTGGTGGTGCGAGTGGGTGCGGGACCTCATCGTCCAGGCCGGTGAGGAGGGGGAGCTGGCCGGCGGGGTCTCGCCCGAGGACGCGGCCGCCGCGGTCGTCGCCGCGACGGTCGGCTTCGAGACGCTCAGCGGCTGGGACCTGGAGTGGGTCTCGCTGGAGCGCACCGCACGGTTTTGGACCTTCCTGCTGCCGCTGCTGGCCGCCTCGCCGCAGCAGGTACGCGTCGAGCCGGGCGGCACCGGCGGCACCGGTGCCACCGGTGGTGCGGGCGGGCCGGAAGCCGGGGACGAAGCCGCCGGGTGACGGGGCGCCGCCCTTTCCTTGTGACGGGCGCGCCTTGAACCGGTGACGCCGGTGGGGGCGAAGAACGGGCGGCCCGGTGGGGGTGGTCCGGTCTCGGTGAGTCTGAACCCGGTATGCCGCCGGGAGCCGGTGGCGCCGAGAGGAGCCGGGAGTGCCGGCGGGAGCTGGCGACGCTGACGGCGGCGATATCGACGGGAGTGCGTGTCTCCCGAAGCGGGCGGGCGCGTGTCGCTCGAAGGCGGGTGCGCCGATGTGGGCCGGCGATGCCGACGGTCGACGGGGCCGGTGGTGGGCGGGACAGATGGAAGCCTGTGCCGCCCGAAGCTGCGCCGCCGGTGATCGGCCGGGGTTGATGGAAAGCGGGAGCCGGCCGATGCCGTCCCAGGCCGAGGCCGAGGCCGAGGCCGAGGTCGACGGAAACCGGGAGCCGGGAGCCTGGAGTCGGCAGGTGCCGCCCCCGGGCTGGTGATGCCGGTGTTCGACGGGGCCGACGAGGGCTGGAAGCCGGGAGTGTTCCAAGCCGGCGGCCGACGGGAGAGGCTGGCGGCATCGGCATCGGCGGCTGCCGCCCCCGGTCGGTGGTGTCTTGTTGCCGTTGCCGTTGCCGTTGCCGTTGCCGTTGCCGTTGCCGTTGCCGTTGG
>NZ_JBIASW010000012.1:0-244198 GCF_042891215.1 Streptomyces sp. NPDC001914 | reverse complement strand
CGGCATCGGCATCGGCGGCTGCCGCCCCCGGTCGGTGGTGTCTTGTTGCCGTTGCCGTTGCCGTTGCCGTTGCCGTTGCCGTTGCCGTTGCCGTTGGCAGTGGCAGTGGCAGTGGCAGTGGCAGTGGCAGTGGCAGTGGCAGTGGGGGCTGCGGGGCCGATGGAGGCGGGTTTCTCCGAAATGGATGCGCTGTCGGAAGCCGGGAGTTGAAGTGGGCGCTCCGGGTCGGCGGTCGGTGGGGGTGAGGGAATCAGGGGAGAGGGTCTGCGGGTGCCGTCCCGATCTGGTGATGTCGGTGGTCGGCGGGGCCAGGGAAGGCCGGGAGCCGAGGGTTCCAAGTCGGCCGCCTGCGGCAAGGGTTGGCGGCATCGCCATCGGTGGGTGCCGATGGCATCGAAGGGTGCTGCTCCTGGTCTGTTTCGGTGTTTGTGGTCGGTGGTGGCGGCCGGGCGTCGGGGGAGGCCTGTGCCGGCGGGGGCCGGGCGAGTGCTCCTGAGGGGGCGTGTCGGCGGAAGCCGGGAGTCGGTGTGTGCCGCTCCGAGTCGGCGGGGTCGAGGGAAGCGGTGGAACCGGCGGGTGTTGTCCCGAGTCGGTGAAGCCGGCGGCCGGCGCGGGCCCGGCAGGCGAGTGCGGCCTGGAGCGAGTGGTGCGGGCGGGTGTTGTCCCAGGGCGGCGATGCCTGCTGGGCGGGTCGGCGGCATCGGAAGGAGCCGGCGGCGTCGAAGGGTGTTGCTCCCGGTCGGCCCGCTTTCTTGTGGCCGGTGTTGGCGACGGGGATTGGCGCAAGTCGGGGTGTCGATGGAAGGGGGGCTGCCCCGGGTGGCGGTGCCGACGGAAGCGGGGGTTGCTCCGGGGTGGCGATTCCGGCGGGAGCGGTGGAGGCGGGGGCGGCCGAAGTCGGCTTCCACCGGCGGGTGGTGGTGACCGAAGTGGATGGGAGTCGGTGAGTGCTGCTTGGGCGGGCGCGTCGATGGGGGTCGGCGTCGGGGCGTGCTGCTCCCGGCTCGTGGTGTCCTCCTGGCGGGTGGTGTCCTCAAGGGCCGGTGATGGTGGGGAGTTGTCGGCGTGGGGTGCCGGTGTCGGGTGTCGGTGGGGGGAGTGTGACCCCTGGAAACCGTCTTTGAGGTCTGGTCGTTGGGGCCTGGTGATGGCGGTTCGTGTCGTCGTTCTGTTGTTTCTGTGGGGGTTTTCGCTCTGGTTTTGGTGTGTTGGTGAGTGGGTTTTGCGGCTGCCTCGAGTCCGTGTGTATTCCGGGCGGGGGCGGTGCACTCAGCATTGACATACCGCTTGTGCTGTTTTTTACTGGGCTGTCAGGGGACCGCTGCGGGCGGTGCCGGTGGAGAGGGGGACGGCGTGGACATGAATGTTCTGGGGACGCTCGCCGTGCGGCACAACGGTGTGTCCGTGACTCCCGCGGCGCCCAAGCCCCGTCAGGTGCTCGCCCTGCTGGCGCTGCGGGCCGGTCAGGTCGTCCCGGTGGGGGTGCTGGCCGAGGAGCTGTGGGGGGCCGCGCCCCCGCGCAGTGCCCGTACCACCCTGCAGACCTACATCCTGCAGCTGCGCGAACTCATCTCCACCGCCCTCGGCAGCAGCAGCGGCGCCAGCGGCAGCAGCGGCAGCAGCGGCGGAGCGGGCTCGGGTCGGGGTGAGGGTCCGGGTGCAGGTGAGGGCCGGGTCCTGGACCGGGGGCTGGGTGCAGGCCACGGTTTGGGTCGGGGTTTGGGTGCGGGTCGGGGCGTGGGTGGGTGTGGGCGGGCCAGGGATGTGTTGGTGACCGTTCCCGGTGGTTATCTGCTCAGGTGTGGTGACGGGGCCAGTGACGTGCGGGAGTTCGAGCGGCTCGCGGGCTGCGGGTACCGGGCCATGGATACCGGGGACCATCCCCGGGCTGCCCGTCTGCTGCGCCGGGCCCTGGAGTTGTGGAGCGGTCCCGCGCTGGCCGGCGTCCGTATCGGTCCTCAGCTGCGCGTGGAGGCCAGGCGGCTGGAGGAGAGCCGGCTGTGCGCGCTGGACCAGCGCGTGGAGGCGGACCTGCGGCTGGGGCGCCACCGCGAGCTGCTGGCGGAGCTGACCGTGCTGGTCAGCCAGTACCCCATGCACGAGAGCCTGTGCGGCCAGTACATGCTCGCCCTCCACCGTTGCGGGCGCCGCGGTGAGGCGCTCGACGCCTACCGGCGGCTGCGCGCCACCCTGGTGCGCGCCCTGGGCCTGGAGCCCTCGCCCGCCCTGGCCAGGCTGCAGCGCTCCGTCCTGATGTCGGGCCCCGGCCCTCTCCCGGCCCGCCCCACGAGCGCGGCGGCCGCGACAGGTGTGGTGGGTGCGGTGGGTGTGGTGGGTGCGGCGGACGTGGTGGGTGTGGTGGGTGGTGCCGTGGTCCGGGCGGGGTGACGCAACCCGCCTTCTTTTCTTGTGTGTTGCGGTGTTCTCCAGCGGGAATCGAGTCCTGCTCAGCTGCGGCCGTGCAGCGTTGATCACACCGGGAGGAGGAGATCACGCATGTCGTCGTTGCAGCGGTCGTCGTCGCAGCGCAGGCACTGCGTCGGGCACACCGTCCAGGTCGCGGCGCCCGCGGGCGTCGTCTACGGGCTGCTCGCCGACGCCCCGCGCTGGCCCGTCCTGCTGCCCTCCTACGTCCACGTCGAACGCGTGGATGCCGACAGTGCCGGGGACCGTCTGCGGCTGTGGCGGCTGCGCCACGGCCAGGTGCGTTGCGTGCTCGCCCGCCGCGTCCTGCACCCCGCACAGCGCCGCATCGAGTTCGAGCACCAGGACTCTTCCGCGCCCGGCGGGCCGACGTACGGCAGCTGGAACGTGTCACCCGACGGCACCGGCCGCTGCCTGGTGACCCTGCACCAGGAAAACCCCGACCCGCCCGGCACCCCCGACACGCCCAGCCCACCCGGCACGTCCGAGGTGCCCGACCTTCCCGGCCTGCCTGGCGCGTCCGGGGTGGTTGAGGGGCAGGTGCGGGCGGAGCTGGCGGCGGTGCGTGAGGCGGCCGAGCGCTGGGACCGGCTGGACGAGCTGCTGCTGTCCTTCGAGGACAGTCTCTACGTCGGCGGTTCCCCGGAGATCGTCTATGACTTCCTGTACCGGATCGGGGACTGGGGGGACCTCGTTCCCCACGTCGAACGCGTGGAGGTCGGCGAGGACCAGCCCGGTGTGCAGCGGACCGTCCTGCACACCAGCGATCCCGGCACCGGCGACACCGTCGTCTCCGAGGGCGTACGGCTGTGCTTCCCGGCCGCCGGGCGGATCGTCCACCGTCAGACGGTGACCCCCGATCCTGTCGCCGCGCACTGCGGGGAGTGGTACCTGGAGCCCGACGCCCGCGGGGTGCGGGTGGCCTGCCTGCATCAGGTGATGCTCCGTGAGAGCGCGGTGCAGTACGCCCCGGAGGCGGGGGTGCTGCCCGTCGACGCCCGCCGCCAGGTGCGCGAGTGGCTCGGGCGCACGAGCACGGAGGTGCTGACCCTGGCGCGCTGGCACGCCGAGAGCGCCCTGCGCCGGCTGCGATGAGGGCGCCCGGCGACAACCTTGCGGCGACCGGCTTCACGACGACGAGGAGACTGGCGATGGACCCCACCCGGCCGCACCGGCAGGCCGGACGGCCCCCGGCACCCCAGAGCACGACGCCGCCCCAGGCGCCCCAGAGCGTGACGCCGCCCCAGGCGCCCCGGAGCACGACGCCGACCCTGGCACCCCAGAGCACGGCGCCCGCCCAGGCTCCCCAGAGCGTGACGCCGGCCCAGGCGCCCCGGAGCGCGATGCCGGCCCGGGCACCCCGCAGTGCGGCGTCCGCGCCTGCGTTCCCGGGCCCGGCACGGCATGCGGCGCCCGCCGAGGCACCCGGGAGTGCGGTGCGGCCCGAGGCGGCGCCCGCCGAGGCACCCGGGAATGCGGTGCGGCCCGAGGCGGTGGCTGCCGGGGGGCCCGGGAGTGCGGGGAGTGCGGTGTGGCATGCGGTGCGTCTTGAGGCGCTGCTCGGTGATGTCCGCGATCCCGCCAATCCCTATGGACGTGCCGCGTTGTGGGCCGGCGGCTATGACGCCCTGCCCGCCGCCCCCGCAGCTCTGCCCGGTGCCGAGGACCTGCCGGGCGCCGACCAGCTGGCCCGCGCTCTGGGTCCGCTCTTCCGCCGGGACCTGGCCCTCGCCCACGCCTGGAGCATCCGCCCGCTGTCGAGTGCTGCGGTGCCGCATCCGGCGGCCGCCCTGCTCGGCCCGGCGGCGCTGCTCGCGGCCACCGGCAGTGTCCTGCGCGCGGTGACCCGCATCGTGGACGGCCTGAGCCGCTACGAGACCGCGGCCCGGCAGTGGCGCCCGGTCCTGGCCACCGTCTTCGCCGAACTGCTGGCCTGCCAGAGCCTGACGCGGGCGGCCCTGCGCGCCTGCCCGGCCCCGGGCCGGGACGGACCACCGGCCCCGTACCGGGCGGAGAGTGACGGTGAGCTGCTCGCCGCGGTCGCGGGCTATCTCGTGCCCCAGCTCGCCCTGGAACTGCTCGGGGATCTCGAACTGGTGCTGAACGAGTGCGGTTTCGACAGTCACACCGTCGAACGGCGCGCCCTGGCCCGTACGGTGCGCAACCGGGCGTTCGCCGGGGCCGGCCCGGCGGCCACCGGTGCCGCCCAGGCCCGCATCGTGCGCAGGCTGAACGAGACGGGCGGCGGCCCGGGGCGGGACACACCGCCCGCAACACCGCCTCACGGCACCGGCACCGACCCCGCCCCTGCCCCCGGCACCGACCCCTCGCCGGCCCCCGGCACCGGCAGCGGGCAGGACACCACCGCCGCGACGACACCGGTCGCCGGCGCCGTTTGGCCGCCGCCCGCCGCCGGCACCGCAGGCGCGCAGGTTCCCGTGACGCTGCCGGCCGCTGCGGGCAGGGCCGGCCCGCGGGCCGCCGTGACGCCATCGCCGGTTGCCGGCACCGCCGGTGTCATCGGCGCCGCCGCCGATACCGGCACTGGCGCCGATTCCGGCGCCGACGTCGGTGATGCCGGTGTCGTCGCGCTCGCCCGTATCGGCCGCAGGCTGGCCGTCGAGCGGCGGGCGTTGCGTGGGGCGTGGGCGGCCGGCGCCGTGTACGACCCGGCCGACCCGGCGGCGCGGGCCCTGGCGGACCGGCAGGCCCTGCTGGTGCTGGCCGACCGGACCTGCGCCGTGCGGGAACAGGCCGCCCGGGCGGACCGGTCCTTCCTCGGCGGCACCGGCTGGGCGCTGCTGGCGCTCGGGCGGATCACCGTGCGGCTCGGGCTCTTGGTGCCCGCCTGCGTGCCGGACGTGCGGGCACACGTGTGGGACGAACTGGCCCGGCGCGCGGCGGGCGACGCTGACTGCGACCCGGACTGCGACCCGGACGACCTGACGGGACTGCCGTGGTGAGCGCCGGCGCGGACGCCCCGCACGGCCACCGGCACCGGCACGGCCGTGACCGCGCACCGGCGGCGCCGTTCCCGTCGTCGCCGCTGGCGCCGGTGCACGTGCCCGGTCTCGACGGGCCGTGGGAGCAGGTCCAGGAGCACGTCGAGGAGACGGGACGGGCGGTGGTGCACACCACCTGGGGCCAGTGGCTCACGCCGGCCCTGCTCGATCCCGGTCTGCGCGCCCTGCTGGGCCGCGACTGGCCGCGCTACCGGCAGCACCCGGCCCCGGCCGGACGGCTGGTCCTCGCCGTCTCGCGGATGGTGCTCAAGCACACGGCCGCCGCCGTCCTGCAGGTCCCCGCCGGCCGGCTCGACCTGGCCACCCTGCCCGGCGGGCGGCCCGTGCTGCGCGGGCTCGGCGCGGATCTGCAGGTGAGCCTCGCCCACACCGACGAGCTGATCGTGGCCGGCGTCAGCCGCACCGGCCGGCTCGGTGTGGACGCCGAGCCCGCCGGACGCCGGATCTCCTTCGAGGCGCTGCGCGAGCACGTGTGCACCGCCGAGGAGGCCCGGCGGCTGGCGGCCCTGCCCGAGGAGGAACGCACGCAGGCGTTCCTGCGCCTGTGGACCCTGAAGGAGGCCTACGTCAAGGCGCTCGGGCACGGCATGCGGCACCGGTTCCCGGCCGTCGGCTTCACCTGGGACGCCACCCCAATAGCACGGCTCACCGAAGACACCGACGGGCAGTGGGCCTTCGCCACCCACCTCGTCGACGGGCGCTACCTGGTGAGCCAGGCCCACCACCAGAGCGAGACCCACCACCAGGGCGAGACCCACGACCCGGGCGGGGCGCATCCCGTGGACGCCGCGCCGCCGCAGCCGGACCGGCCGCGCATCCCGCCCCTGACGGACGGTCCGTACCTGCCGTCCCCGGCGGACCGACCGCACGGGCCGTCCCCGGCGGGCGGGCCGGACGGCGGACGGGTCCTGGACTTCCCCGCACGGCGTGGTCCCGGACAGCGGTGAGCGGACAGGACGGGCGGGGGGTTGCCGGCGTGCGGGCCGGCCGTGCAGAAACGATTCGAAAAGGAGGGCGGGGGAGGCGGACAGGGCTGCTGCGGCAACGCTGTGCGCCGTTTCCCGGGGGCGGATGAGGAGTCATCACTCGTACGACGGGACCGTTCTCGCCGTCGTGCACGAACCGCGGGACACCCACGACCGGTCGCCGCTCGTCCTCGAACTGTGCGGAGTGACCCGCACGGACGCCGAGGCGGTCGCCGCCCGCGTCGCGCACTCCCACCAGGCCTACGACGTCGAACTGCACGCGCCCAAAGACGACCCGCCCCGGCACCACGCACCGCACGACACACCGGCCGGCGCCCCACGGGACGACACGCCGGACGGCGCCCCTCAGGACCACGCCCCGCAGGACGGCGTACCGGCGGACGGCGCCCCGCAGGACGGCGTGTCGCAGGACGGTGCGCCGGACGACGCGCCGCAGGGCAGCGCACCGCGGGACGGCGTGTCGCGGGAGGGGGTGCCGGGTCCGGCCGGGGGTGCGGGCCGGTATCTCCTGCGGCTCAGCCCGCTCAGCCCGCTCAGCCCGCTCAGCCCGCTCAGCCTGGACGGCCCGGACGGATCCGGTACGCCGCTCACCGATGACCTGCTGGCCGATCTGCTGGCGCCGCCCGGCGCGGGCACGGTCCCGGTACGGGGGCATCAGCGGGCGCTGCTCGCGGCGGCGGCCGGCCAACGAGGCGGTCCCGGCCGTTTCGTGGAGCAGCTCCACTGGGAGTGGACGGGGCCGCTGGACCTCACCCGGTTCACCGCCTCCTGGCAGTCACTCGCCGAGCGCGAGGCGGTGCTGCGGGCGTCCTTCGACTGGGCCGGCGCCCCCCGGCTGGTGCTGCACGAGCGCGCGGCCGTCGAGGTCGTCCACCACGGGCACACCGGCGCCGGCTGGGAGGACCTGCTGCGCCGCGAGCGCGAACGCGGCTTCGAGCTGTACCGGCCGCCCCTGCTGCGGGTCGCCCTGATCGAGGGCCCGCCCCGGGCGAGCCGCGCCGGTGACGCGGGCCAGGCCCGTACGGCGAGCCGCACCGACGCCGGTGCTGGTGGCGGGCTGGGGTCCGCCCGGCTGCTGGTGACCTATCACCGGGCGCTGCTCGACGAGCGCGGGGCACGTCTGCTGGTGCGCCAGTTCTACCGTTCCTACCTCGTCGGCGGCGTGCTGCCCGGCGCCGACCGGCGCCCCGACATCCGCGACCACGCCCACTGGCTGGCCCGTCAGGACGATGCCGCGGCCCGGCAGTTCTGGACGGCCACCGCACCCCCGGCCGACGCCGCCACCAGCCCCGGCCGCCCGGCCGACCCGCCCCGCCCGACCGACCAGCTCAACCCGCCGCACCCGGCCGACCCGCCGCGCCCGGCTGACCTGCCGAACCCTGCCGATCCGCCCCGCTCGCCGCGCCCGGCTGACGTGCCCGGCCCGGCCGACCAGCTCAGCCCTGCCGCCCCGACCGACCCGCCCCGCCCGGCCGACCCGCCCCGCCCGACCGACCAGCTCAACCCGCCGCACCCGGCCGACCCGCCGCGCCCGGCTGACCTGCCGAGCCCTGCCGATCCGCCCCGCTCGCCGCGCCCGGCTGACGTGCCCGGCCCGGCCGACCAGCTCAGCCCTGCCGCCCCGACCGACCCGCCGCGCCCGGCCGACCCGCCCCACCTGGCCGACCCGTCCCGTCCTGCCGACCAACTCCAGCTGCCGCGCCCGGCAGACCCGCCCGGCCCGGCCGGGGAGACAGGCGGAGCGGGTGGGAGGACGGACGGAGCAGGCAGGCCGGGTGGGAGGACGGACGGGGCAGGCAGGCCGGTTGGGGGGACGGGTCGGATCCGGCGTCGGCTCGGGTCGGTGCAGAGTGCGCGGCTGCGTTCCTGGGCCGGGGTCCGGGGCGCGGGGGAGAGCAGTGCCCTGCACCTGGTGTGGACGCTGCTGCTGTACCGGGCGGCCAAGGCGGGCGGGCCGCTGCCGGTGGCCTTCGGTGTGGATCTGTCGGGACGTGACATGGGTCTGCGGGGCGCAGCCGGTATCCCCGGGCTGCTGGGCGGTCCGCTGCCGGTGACGCTCACCGTGGAGGAGGCCGCGCCGCTGACGGACCTGCTGGTGCGGGCCCGCGATGCCGCCCTCGACCTGACCGCCTACGCGTGGGTGTGCGGCGACCAGGTCCGCCGGTGGAGCGGGCGTACCTCCCGCTCCCCGCTGACCGAGACGGCCGTCCGCTTCGAGACCCACCCCGACCTGCCGGCGGACCTGCGCCTCGAACTCGCGGCACAGGGCATCACGGCGGGCGCGCCGCAGAGCGCGGGCGGCGCCGGCGTGCTGCCCCTGACCCTCGTCGCGCACCACGACGGCGAGGACGCCCTCGTGCTGGACGTCCTCTACGACCGGGCCAGGTTCACCGGCACCGACGCCGCCGAAATCCTCGCGCACTGCCTGCACCTGCTGCGCAGCCTGCCCGGCCGGGTGCACGAGACGTTCACCGTCGCCGACGCCCTGGCCCTGCTGGGCACCGCACAGGTGCCCGCCGTGACACCGCCGCCGCCCGCCGGCCCGCCCGGCCCGCCCGGGGCGCCGGTGGTGCTGCGGGCCGGGCGGGCGGGGGCGGATCTCGTGTGCCTGGTCACCGTCCCCGGCGTCACCCCCGGCGCCTACGACCTGTTCCTGCGCGCCCACCGGGGACCGGAACGCATCGTCTCGCTCACCCTGGCCGACGCGCAGGCACCGCCCGCCGCCCTGGCGGACCTGCCCGCCGGCATGGGGCGGCTGACCTTGTGCGGGGTGGGCCCGGCCGGCCCCGTCGCCCACGGCATCGCCCGCCGCACCGCACAACGCACGGGCCGCACCCCGGCCGTGGTCATGACCGGCCTGGGCAGCGCCCCTGAGACCGCGCGGGCACTGGCACGGGCCCTTTCGGCGGTCCGCACACGCAGCACCTGACCACCCGGCACCGGCCCGCACACAAAGATGCCGGGGCGCGCCGGAGCATGCCGGGGCGACGGTGGGCTGCTGCTGGGCGGGCCGTCCAGTGGTCCGACAGCGGTTCTTGAGTGGTGTGGCCGAGGGTGGCGCCAGAGGAGGAGGCGCCATGGGCGAGGTGGACCGCGGGCAGCCGGCGCTGCGCGTCGAGCGCGGCACCGCGACCGCGGAGGAACTGGCCGCGCTGACCGTCGTCCTGCTGGCCCTGCGCGGCCGGCCGGCACCGGGACGGAGCAAGGTGGCGCCACCGGCTGCAGGCCCGCGCTGGTGGCTGCGCGGGGACGAACGCCTCGGGACGCCCGGCCGGCGGTGAGGTGACCCTCCGGTGGCACACGAGGTGACCCGCCCGCACCCCAACGAGAAGACCTTCCGGTCTGTTTGATGGGGGAGGGAAGGTGGGATCCGGTCTGATCTACCCGGTATACACCCAGGCCCAGCAGGCGCAGACCGGGGGAGCACCGGCCCGCCTGCGGGCCGGGCACGGGCGGAACAGGGTTGATATTCCGGGGGAGTTGTCCCGTGAGCGGCCCTCTTCGAGGGTTGCTGCAGCTCTGCTCGACAGTTGTTAAAAACAGGACGATCGGTCTCGTATTGACATACCGTCTGTGCTGTTTTTTAATGTTGGAGTGTCAGCAGCGCACGGGGACAGGGGAGTCGGCGTGGACATCGACGTATTAGGTGCACTGGACGTACGGGAGAACGGGGTGTCGGTCGCCCCCACGGCGCCCAAGCCCCGCCAGGTGCTGGCGCTGCTGGCGGTGCACGCGGACCGCGTGGTGCCGGTCGCCTCGCTCATCGAGGAGCTGTGGTCGGCCCGGCCGCCGCGCAGCGCACGCACCACCCTGCAGACCTACGTGCTGCAGCTGCGCGAACTCATCGGCGCGGCGCTGGCCCGCGGTGGCGCACCGCAGCCCGGCGCCGGGCCCGCGGGCCGCACCGCCAAGGACGTCCTGGTCACCCTGCCCGGCGGGTACCTGCTCGCCACCGGCGGCGGGGCCAGCGACCTCCGCGAGTTCGACCGCCTGGCGGGACAGGGCTACCGGGCCATGGACGCCGGCGACTTCGCGGGCGCCTCCCGCACCCTCGCCGCAGCCCTCGACCTGTGGTCGGGCTCGGCGTTCGCGGACGTGCAGACCGGCGCCCAGCTCACCATGGAGGCCAGGCGCCTGGAGGAGAGCCGGCTGTGCGCACTCGACCAGCGCATCGAGGCGGACCTGCGGCTCGGCCGGCACCGCGAAGTCCTCGCCGAACTCACGGTCCTGACCAGCCGTTACCGCACCCACGAGAACCTGCACGCCCAGTTCATGATCGCCCTGCACCGCTCGGGACGGCGCGGCGAGGCCCTCAACGCCTACACCCACCTGCGCACCACCCTCAGCCGCGACCTGGGCCTGGAGCCCTCCCCGCGGCTGCGCCGGCTCCAGCACTCGATCCTGATGGCCACCCCCGAGACCCCGCCCGCCGCGCCCGCCGTGATGGCCCCGGCGGTGCCGGTCCGCGCCGCGCACCACCAGGACGCCGCACCCCGGATCGCCAGCAGCCGGTAGCCACCGCCCGGCCGCACAGCAGCCGTACGGCCACCCGGCAGCCACCCGGCCGCACAGCAGCCGTACGGCAGCCACTCGGCCGCCCGGCCGTACGGCAGCCGCCCGGCGGGTGCCCGGCCGTATGTGCCGGCGGCGCGGACACGACGGGCGGCCGGCACCGCCACGCGCTTCACCGGCGGTGCGGACATCCGCCCGCCGCCGGTCCGCCCGCAGCCGTCCGGCAGTGCCGCGGACACGGCCGGCAACCACCCGGCTCGCTCCACCGCCGGTACTGGCACCGGCATTGGTGCTGGTGCTGGTGCTGGCGCTGGCACTGCGGACACGGGCCGGCAGTCGGTCCGGCCGCTCCGCCGGCGCTGCGGACATCTGTCCGCAGCCGGTTGGTCCGCAGCCGGTCCGTCCGCCGCCGTTGGGCAGCGGTGCGGACACGGTGGGCCGTCGTCCGGGCCGCTTCACCGGCGGTGCGGGCGATTTCCGCCCCCGTCGTGCGGGGGCCCCGCTCCGCTTCCCCGGTGCAAGGGGAGGCACTCCACCCGGTCCGACGGCCGGGGTATCCACGAAGGGACGACCTGATGACCAGCGAGCCGACGGCAGCCTCCGACGGCCACGGAGACATCCTCGCCGAGCTCACCGCCGTGCTGGCCGGTGTCGTGCACGCCGACCCCGACCGGGTCGACCCCGGACAGCCCTTTCCCGTCCTGGGCCTGGACTCCCTGCTCACCATCGAGTTCGTCGCGGCCATCGACCAGCACTTCGGCATCCGGATCGCCGGCGCGGACCTCTACACCCACGCCACCCCCGCGCTCCTGGCCGCTCACCTGGCGGCCCTGCGCCGCGGCGCGGACGACGCCCCCGCGGCCCGGGACGCGGGAGCCGCGGCCGCGGTGCTGCAGGTCCTGCGCCACCAGCTGGCCCGGATCCTGCACTGCGACCCCTGGGAGATCGACGGCGGCGCCGCCTTCGCGGAGCTGGGCATCGACTCCATCCTGGCCGCCGACTTCACCGCCGGCGTCAACCGCGTCTACGGCCTGAGCGAACGCCCCGTCACCGTCCACGAGCATCCCAGCCTCGCCGCGATGGCCGCCTACATCGCCTCCCGCACCCGGGGCGCCCCGGCCCCCGCCGCACCGGACACCCCGATCCCCGCACCGGCCGCGCCACCCGCCGCGCAGCAGCAGCCCGTCCACGCCGTCGCGCAGCCCCAGCAGCAGCCCGCCGACGCCGCAGAGCAGTCGCCTGCCGCCGCTGTGAAGCGGCCCGCGCTGTCGCAGGAGGAGGTCCTCGCGCTCCTGGACGCGGTACGCGGTGACCGGATCGGCGTCGACGAGGCCGCCGCGCTCCTGGCCGAGCGTCCGGCCTGACCGGCCGCCACCACCGGCGGAGCACCACCACCTGCCGGCCACCGACGTCCGGCATCGGCACCGATGCCGATGCCGATGCCGGTGGAGTATCGCCGCCCGCGGGCCGCCGACGCCCGTGCCGGTGGCGCATCGCCGGTTCTCCGGCTGCTCCGGGCCCGGCGGGTCTTCGCACCGCCGCCACCTCGCCCCGTCCGCAGTGGGACGGCGAACCGAGACGGACCGAGACGGACTGAAACGACACCATGACCCTCACCGCCCCGCCGCCGCCCCCCGGGCCCGCCCCCCAGCCGCCCGCCGCCGGGCCCGCCCCCCAGCCGCCCGCCCCTCAGCCGCCCGCCCTCCAGCCGTCCGCCACCGGGCCGGCCGCGCAGCACGAGAGGGTGCCCCCGGTGAAGCTGTGGCTGTGCCCCAACGACGCCCTGCCGCCCGCCGTCACCGGCATCCTGGCCTCGCACTGGCTCGACGAACGTGAACGGGCGACCGCCGCCCGGTTCCTGTTCGAACGCGACCGCCGGCAGTACCTCGTCGCCCACACCCTGGTCCGCCGCGCGCTGGCTCTGGAGGCCGGTCTGGGGGAGGCCGAACTGGTCATCTGGCGTTCCTCGCGCGGGCGGCCCTTCCTGCAGCCGCTGCCCGGCGGTCTGCCCCGGGGCGGCGGGCACCTCGACTTCAACCTCTCCCACGCGGGCGGCTACAGCCTGCTGGGGATCGTGCGCAGGCAGCGCGTCGGAGTCGACGTGGAGTGCCTGGACCGCGAGGCGGGCGCCCTGGAGACCATCCTGACCACCTTCACCCCCGCCGAGCAGCACTGGGCGCGGCAGGCGCCCCCCGGGCGGCAGCGGGACCGCCGGGTGCTGCGGCTGTGGACCCTGAAGGAGGCCTACTCCAAGGCCCGCGGACTGGGACTGGGCCTGCCCTTCGACGAGTTCGCCTTCACCCTGGACGACGACCGCGGCGTCCTCGCCTTCCGGCCGCCCGCCGACGACACGGCCGGACGCTGGCGGTTCCTGGAACTGGAACCGGTGCCCGACGTACTGGCCGCGGTGGCCGTCCCCGCGGACGACGGCCCCCTCCCGCACCTGGAACTGCACCAGGGATTCCCCTGGGACCGGGCCGCACCGCACACCATCGCCCTGCCCGCGCCCGCGCCCGCGCCCGCGCCCGTGGGCGGCGCCCCGCACGGCTCTCCGGGCGGGACGGCCACCGCACCGGCCTGACCCGGCCCACGCTGACCCGGCCCACGCGAAAGCTCCGCCCCGCCCCGCCCCGCCACGGCCCGCCCCGCCCCGGCCCCGGCCTGCCGCGCCCCGCCGGGCCCCGGGCTGCCCTGCCGTGCCCCGGCCCGGGTCCTGTCGGGCCCGGGAGCGGGACCGGAATCGAGAGTTCATTTCCGGTCCGGATACAGGTGTTCTCGAGTGCGCCGTGGGTGCGGCGTACCCGGCGTGGAGCACTGCTGGAGGACCGCTACAGGAAAACGCTCGGGGGCCACGGACACGGCTAGCGTGCCTGGCGGCGGAGATTTCCGGCCACAAAAGGAACTGGACGAGGAACTCGACGAGGTGGGGAGGCCACCATGGAGATTCAGGTTCTGGGTCCGTTGAGTGCCGAGGTCAACGGGGGATCCATCGTTCCGACAGCGGGCAAGCCGCGGCAGATCCTGTCGCTGCTGGCGCTCTATCCGGGGCGGGTCATGCCTGTTCCCACGCTCATGGAGGAACTCTGGGGAACCGAGCCTCCGGCGAGCGCACTGACGACCCTTCAGACATACATACTCCAGCTGCGCAGGCGGCTCGGCACGGCGATGGGCCCGGGCGCGCCGGGCGGCGCGAAGGACATTCTCGCCACCCGGCACGGCGGGTACCTGCTGCAGATCGACAAGAGGTGTGTGGATGTGCATACCTACGAGGAGCTGACCCGGCAGGGACAGACCGCGTTCGTGGAAGGCGACGACGAGGTGTCCGCGGCACGGTTCCGCGCGGCGCTGGACCTGTGGACCGGCGCACCGCTGGTCGACGTGAGACTCGGTCCCGTCCTGGAGATCGAGGTGATGCGGCTGCAGGAGAGCCGGCTGGTCACCGTGGAGCGGCGCATCGACGCCGATCTGCGGCTGGGCCGCCACGCCCAGCTGATCGCCGAGCTGACCGAGCTGACTGCCCGTCACCCGCACCACGAGGGCCTGCACTCCCAGGTCATGGTGGCGATGTACCGCTCGGGCCGGCAGGCCACGGCACTGGAGGTCTACCGCAGGCTGCGCATCCGGCTCATCGACGAGCTGGGCGTGGAGCCCTCCCCGCAGCTGCAGCGCATGCACCAGGCCATGCTGGCCGTGGACCCGCAGCTCGACCTGCTGGCGGGACCGCGCCACGGCTCGACCTTCGACCTGTTCGCGGCATGAGGGACGGGTGCCGCCCGGCCACGGCCGGCGCCCAGCCCACCCCGCCTGCCCTGCCCCCGATCCCGATCCCGCTGCACAAAGGGGAAAAGGGGCAAAGGGGGAAAGGGAAGACGGAGGACAGAGGGGGAGGGGGAAGCGGCTGCGGGGCAATGCCGGAGGTGTTCCGGAGGGGAGTGCCCGGGCCCGTTGTCCGTGCCGTGCCTGCTTTACCCGTTCTCCGTTCCCGCTCCAGCACGCACAGCCATGATTTCCGGGCATCCCGTACGGCCGTACGGGATGACGGACCAGTGGAAGGGCCTCTCGTCATGACGCCGGCGCTGACCGAGCCCCTCAGCGGGACGCTGCACGAACTCCTCACCGCGCGCAGTCTGCGCGAACGCAACAGGGAACTCGTCCTCGCGCTGGTCGCGGCGGGCAACCGGGGCGAGGTCAATCACCTCACCCGTCACTGGGCGGGCGCCGGCGGGACAGGCGGACGGACGCTGCCCGAGGGGCTGGGGCTGCGGGCCGAGAGCGTCGTCGCCGACCATGACGTCGTCGCCCTGCGCGCGACCGCCCGTACCGAAGAGGCCGCCTGGCTGCTGGTCGCCGAGCTCCGCTTCGACGCCGCGGGCCGCATTGAGCAGTGCCATGACCTGCTCGTGCCCCAGACGGCGACAAGCTGAGGCAGACGGCGACAAGCTGACACAGCCACAGCCACAGCCCGGTGCCGCAGCTGCAGCCGCAGCCGCAGCCGCGGTCCGGTGCCGCAGTCGCGGCCGCATTCCGGGGCCAGGGCCGCAGCCCGGCACCGGATGCCGGGGCCAAGGCCGTGCCGGAGCCAGGGCCGCAGCCCGTCGCCGGATGCCGATGCCAGGCCGGGCCGTGCCGGAGTCAGGGCCGTGCCGGGGCCGGGGCCACGTGCCGGTGCCTTACGGTGTACGGCGTCGTCTTCCCGTGAAAACGGCCCTCCCGGCGTGCCCGCCCGGGGATCGAGGACCGTTCGGGGGCCGCTGGAGAAAACGGACGACGGGGACGCGGCGGAGCTAGCGTGAAGAGGCTGGGCCCGGCTCGGTCGGCGCGCACCGGCCCGCCGGGACCGCGCCGGCTTCCTGAGCCGAAAGGGCAGTTGCTCGTCGGGTACGGGGGTGTCCGGAAGGGGGAGGCGATGAACGGTGACCGGTCTGCCGGTGTGTGCGCGGTGATCGACCCCGAACAGGGGGACCACGGCACCATGGAACTGCACGGGATCTGGGACACCGCCTCCTTCCACCGCGCCCTGCACCGCGTCGCGGAGAGCGGTCCCGGAACCCGGCACCCGGGATGCCGGCTGGTGCGCCACGCGGAGGGCCTGCACACCGTCGAACTCCCCGGCGGGCGGGCGGCACCCGCGCCCGCGGCCGTCGGTCTGCTCGCCGACCTGCTCACCGCCGCGCCCGAGCCCCGCCCCGGCACCGCGGCGGCCGTCCACCCGGCCGGGCAGCCCTGCCGGACCCTGCCGCGTACCGAGCCGGTCACCCCCCTGCAGCAGCAGCGGCTCGCCGACGCCCTGGCCCGGCCCGGCCACCAGGCCGAGCAGATCCTCTGGCGCTGGCACGGCCCCCTGGACATGGCACGCTTCGAGGCGGCCTGGCACGCCGTCGGCGAACGGGAGAGCGTGCTGCGCACCGCCTTCGTGTGGGACCCGCGGCCGCGTGCCGTCGTCTTCGACCGCGCTTCGACGGGCATCGTCCGCTACCCGCTCAGCACACCGGTGTGGCGCGCCGTGCTCCCGGCCCGTGAACGGATCCGCCCCTTCGACCTGCGGCGCCCCACAGCGGTGCGCCTGGCGCTGCTGGACAGCGGCCCGGCCGATGCCGCAGCCCCCTTCACCGACGTGCTGCTCACCTATCACCGTGCCCTGCTGGACAGCTGGAGCGTGCGGCTGCTGATGCGCGAGTGCTGCCGCGCCTACCTCGCCGGCGGGGCACTGCCCGGCGGGGAGCGCCGCCCCGACCTCGGCGACTGCGCCCGCCGGCTCGCCGCCCAGAACCCGGGCCCGGCCCCCGACTTCTGGCACGACCCCACCCACCGACCCACCCCGCCCCCGCCTCTGTCCCCGTCGGGCCAGGCCCTGCCCGCGGACGGCGGCGTGCACGACCCCGCCCACCGGTCCGCCCCACCCCCGTCCCCGTCCCCTTCCCCGTCCTCGTCCTCGTCCGGTCCGGGCCTGCCCGCGGACGGCCACGTGTATGACCCCGCCCGCCAACCCGCCCCGCCCACGCCCCCGTCCGGCCCGGCTGCCCCCGGTCCTCGGCCCGGGCCCGTCCGCCTGCCCGCCGGACCCGGCACCGCCCCGGCCCGGCCCGCGGACCACACCGCCACCGGCACCGCCACCGGCTCGGGCACTGGCACCGCCACCGGCACTGGCTCGGGCGCTGGCCCCGGCGCTGGTACGGGTGTGCTGCGTGCCGCGCTGTCCCCGGCCAGCAGTGCCCGTCTGACCCACTGGGCGGCCCGCTGGGGGGTGGCGGAGAGCAGCGTGCTCCAGGCGGTGTGGGCCCTGCTCCTCTACCGCGCCCGCGCCACCGCGCCCGCACCCGCCACCGTGGGCTTCGGCCTGGACTTCCCCGGCCGCGGCCTGCTCCTGGACGGCATCGAGGGCATCCCCGGCCCCTTCGAGAACACCCTGCCGCTGAGCGTCGCCGTCGACCCGGCACTCACCCTGCCCCGCCTGCTGCGCACCCTGCGCGATGTGGTGATGGACCTGTCCGCCTACGAATGGGCCACCCCCGCCGGACCGGCCACCGCCCACACCCTGGGACCGCGGGCCGGCGGCCTGCTCGCCTTCGACTGCGGACCCGGCCCCGAAACCGCCCACGCCGGCGAACTGGCCGCACACGGCATACGCCTGGAGGAACAGGAAGCCGCCGGAGCACCCGCCGGATACGCCCTGCGCCTGCGCGCCGGCCACGACAGCCACCGCGCTCTCGTCCTGACCTGCGCCTACGACCGCGACCTCATCGACGACACCACCACCCGCACCCTGCTGGCACACACCGTACGGCTGCTGCGCCTGCTGCCCGTGACGGCGACCGCGGCCACCACCGTCGCGGACGTGCTGGCCTGGATGCCGAAGACCCCCACACCCCCGGTACCCGACGGCCCCGCCGCCGGGGAGACGGCCCCTCTCGTCCTGCTGCGCGCCGCGCAGGCGCCCGCGGCGGCCACCGTGTGCCTGCTCGACGCCCCCGGCGCGCCGCGCGCCGGACACCGCGAACTGCTGCGGCACTACCGGGGACCGGAGGCCCTGACCGCGCTGCGCCCGGCCGTGGGCCGGCTGCCCGCCCAGGCCGAGACACTGGCCCGCCTCGCCCGCACCGCCGGCCGGCTGGTCCTGGGCGGCTACTCCGGCACCGGCGCCCTCGCCTGCGAACTGGCCCGGCAGGTCACCCGGGCCGGGGTGCGCCCGCCGCTGGTCGTGGTCGGCGGCCCCGACGACGATCCGCACGCGCCCCGCGGCCTGGCCCACGCCCTGCAACGGGCGAGCGCGTCAGCCGCCCGGCCCTGACGACACCACACCCGCCCCCGGCACACCCGCACCCCGCCCCCGGCACCCGGTGCACCCGGTGCGCCGTACGCCGGCGGGGAACGGGCCACTTCCAGGGCCAGGTGATTTCCAGGGCCGGCCAGGTGTCTTCTAGGGCCAGTTGATGTCGTCGTCCGAGGAGGTGGCGGACACCGGCGCCGGCCGGCCGGCCGGGCCCGTGCGGGCGACGCGGGCGACGCGGCGGGCAAGAACCGCGTGTTTCATGAGGGGACTCCCACGGACGCGGACGAGGCGGCTTCTGGTGAACGAGGACGAGGCCGGTGCGCAGGCAGCGGCCCCGGGTGCTTGAGACATTGCCCGTAACCGCTCAAGAGCCGCTCGAGGAACGCCGGAGGAATCCGTGAGGTTCGCATGAACCCCGGGGCACGGCACCTGGCAAAACATTGCCCGCCCCTTGCCCGGCCCCTACGCTCGGTTGCGGCACCGGGCGGTGACACGCCCGCTCCGCCCCTCACGCCACCCCCCACCCGTCCGTCCCAGGGAATGGTCACATGCTGCGTCAGCCCGCGTTCGGCCGTCGTCTCCGCAAACTGCGACAGGCCCGCGACCTGTCCCAGACCGCCCTGGCCGGGGACGGCATGTCCACCGGATACCTCTCCCGTCTGGAGTCCGGTGCCCGCCAGCCCACCGAACGGGCCGTCGCCTACCTCGCCGAACGCCTGGGCCTGGAGCCGGCCGACTTCGAGGAACCCGCCGGCGGCTCCCTGGCCAACGCCCTGTCGCTGGTCTCCTCCACCGGCTCCGACACGGCGATGGAGACCCTGCGCGAAGCCCTGGCCGCCGAGGGGCACGAGGCCCCGGTGCTGCGCTGGCAGGCCCTGTGGCAGCTCGCCGGACAGCGGCGCCTGCAGGGCGACCACGACGGCGAACGGGAGTACCTGCAGGAACTGGTCCAGCTCGGCGAGGCGGTCGGACTGGTGGCCCTGCGGGTGCGCGGCCTGACCCGCCTGGCCCGCTGCCTGCGCACCCTGGGCGAGATCAACGCCGCCCTCGACGCCGCCATGACGGCCCACCACCTCGCCCGCGAGGACGGCCTCGACGCGGAGGACCGCGCCACCGTGCTGCTGGCCCTGGTCTCCGTCGAGGCCGAGGCCGGCCGGATGCCGGACGCCCGCGCCCACGCCGACGAACTGGCCGAACTCGTCGCGGGCCGCAGCGACACCCTGTGGGCGGAAGCCATGTGGACCTGCGCGGCGGTGCGCCTGCGCCAGGGCGACCACACCGCCGCCCAGGGCTACCTGGAAGAGGCGCTGGAGAAGTTCAGCAGCCGCGAGGACCTCGTCCTGTGGCTGCGCCTGCGGTTCACCGCCAGCCGCCTGTACCTGCAGAAGCAGCCGCCGGACCCCCGGGCCGCCGAGCGGTGCCTGACCGCCGCCGAACCCGCGCTCGCCTTCGTCGGCACCCCCGGCCTGCGCCAGGACCTGCTCGCGCTCAAGGCCGACGTCGCCTTCTTCCTGGCCCGCTACGACGAGGCCCACGCCCTGCTCGGCGAACTCGCCGAGATGGACCTGAGGATGAGCTACCGCGACCGGGTCCGCCTGGACATCCTGCGCAACCAGCTCCGTATCCGCTCCGGCGACCCCAGCGGCATCCAGGGACTGCGGGACCTGGCCGAACAGGCCCAGGCCGGCGCCAACATCGACCTGGCCGCCGACATCTGGCGCATCCTCGCCGAATCCCTGGCCGACTCCACCGCCCGCCCCACCCCCCAGCCCGGCCCCGCCACACCCGGCACATGACCCCCGCCCCGACTGCCGGCCCCGCCGTGCCCGGTACGTGACCCCCGTCCCGCCTACCGGCCCTGCCCCGCCCGGCATGTGACCGTCCGTCTCCTGCCGGCCCGGCCTCGACCGGCCCGGCCCTCGCCTCCGCCGCGCCCGGCGCGTGACCGCCCGCCTCCCGGCCCGGCCCCGCCCCCAGGCCCTGCCTCGCCTCCGTGAAGTTCCCGGCGAGCGTTCTCAGCGGTTCTTCGTGGCCGTCCGGGACCAGCCGGGCGGGACGGTGGCGGCGGCCGGCCACAGGGCCCGGTGACCGGTCGCGTCCGTCAGGACCACGAAGACGGCGCAGGCGTCGTCGAACGGGTCGTCGTGCGCCGGGACGTCCAGCACCCGCAGATTGCCGTACTCGTCGAGCCGGGCGGCCCGCCCGGTGCGCCACATACGGGCCGCACCGCCGGCCGTACTGCCGGCCGTGCCGCCGGCTGGGCTGCCGGACGGGGCGGCGAACGGGTCGGGCAGGAACCGTTCGCAGCCGGCCGCGCGGGCGCCGGTGTAACCGCGGGCCACCCCGGCGCCCGCGATGTACAGGGAGCCGGTCTGGCCCGGGCCCACCGGGCGCAGCCGCGCGTCGAGGAGGTAGGCGCGGTGGCCGGGGGCGGGACGGGCCGCGGCGCCCGGGGTGTGTTCCACGACGAGCCGGGCCTCGGCCCAGCCGCCGCTCACGGTCAGCTCGGCGCCCTCGCCGCGGGCGAGGGCGACCAGCGCGCTCAGTACGTCGTCGGCACCGCCCAGCACCACCCGGGCCCCCTGCCGGCGCAGCCACCCCAGCACCTCGTGCGGCACGTCCCGGGTGAGGGAGTGGTCCGGGATGTGTATGCGCGCCCCGCCGGCCAGGGCGCTCAGCAGTCCGATCGCCGCGTCCCCGTCCGGGTAGCCGCGCACCAGCCACGCCGCATCCGCCGCCGTAGCCGTAGCCGTAGCCGTAGCCGCCGTCGTCGTAGCCGTGGCCGTGGCCGTCGTGGCCGTCGTGGCTGTCGTTGTCGCGGTGACGGTGACGGTCTCGGCTCCCACCGCGACGGTGCCGTTCTCCCCGGGCAGCAGCAGGAGCGGGTCGCCGGCGCGCAGCGGACGGATCCGGTCGGCCGCGGTCACCGGCCAGGGCCCGGCGGGCGGCCACCGCTCGGCCCCCTCCTCACGCACCAGCCGCGCCGCGCCGGGCACGGCCGGCAGCAGCAGGTCCGCGGTCTCGTCCAGCAGCAGCACCACCGGGTGCAGCGACTCGTCCACGTCCAGCGCCGGGTCCACCGGCACCAGCGCGGCCCCCGTCTTGGCCACCGCCAGCGCGGCCACCGCGAACCCGGCCGGTGAGGACAGCGCGGTCAGCACACAGCTGCCCGGACCGGCCCGGTGCTCGATCAGGGCGTGCGCCAACAGATCCGAACGGGCGTCGAGTCCGGCGTAGTCCAGGCCCTCCAGCGCGAGCGCCCCCGGGGCGCGCGCCACCTGCGCGGCGAACAGCGCCGCCACGTCCTGCCGGGCGGGCGCCGCCTCCTCGCCCGCCCACACCCCGCCGCCGGCCGCCGTCCCGGGCAGCAGCCGCAGCCCGCTCAGCGGCGTGGCGGGCGCGCCGAGGGCCGAACGCAGTACGGCGGTGAGCTGACCGGCCACACGGGCCGCGGCCCGCTCGCCGACCGTCTCGTGGCGGAAGGTGACGGTGACGCCGATACCGGCGGCCTCACCCGCCGGGCTCTGCCGCTCGGTGAGCGTCAGCCCCAGGTCCGCGGCCGGCACCGCGGGCGTGCAGTGCTCGGCCCGCACCGACAGCCCGCCCGCCTCGAAGCGGCCCACACACTCCTGCACCACCGACAGCGCGACCCCGCCGGGCAGCGCGGCCAGCGCCGCCTCACCGTCCCGGTAGGCGGCCAGGTCCCGTTCGCGGACCCGGCGCAGCAGTTCGGTGAAGGACGGATCGCCCGAGGTGTCCACCGTCAGCGCCAGCACCCGCCCGTAGGGGCCCACCGCCTCGCGCAGCGCCGCGGTGTCCCGGGCCGGGACCGGCGCGGCCACGGTGACCGGGTCCTGGGCACCCAGCCGCCCCAGCAGCGCCACGAGCGCGGCGTGCACCACCATGAACACGGTGGCGCCCTGCCCGGCCGCCCACCGCGTCAGCTCCGCGTGCAGGTCCGCGTCCAGGGCGTCCTCCAGGGTGCCCCAGGAGGCGTGCGCGGACCGCGGCCCGCTGCCCGGCAGCACGGCGGGCAGCCGGTCGCCGAAGACCGCGCGGGGCGCCGCGTCCAGACCGGCCGGCGAACGGTGCGGGGCGCCCCCGCGCACCCGCGCCCCATAGGCCCGGGCCAGGTCGGCGGCCAGCGGCACATGCGACCACAGGTCCACCGAGTCGGCGGGCAGCGCCACCTCCAGCAGATGGTCGTCCGCCGCCAGCGCCCGCAGCCGTGTCCCCGCCGCGCCCAGCCGGACGTTGCGCAGCGCCTCATGACGCCGCCCCAGATCCTCCAGGGCCCTCTCCAGGGCACGCCGGTCCAGCGCGCCGCGCAGCCGCAGCGAGAACGCACGGCTGTCGCCGGCCGTGTCGTCCGGCCCGATCACCGCGGCGGGCACGTCACCGACCAGCGCGGCGAACGCGGCCGGCGTCGGCGCCTCGTACAGCGCCCGGCTGCCCGGATCGACCCCCAGCGTCTCCCGGACCCGGGACAGCAGCCGGGCCGCCGCCAGCGAGTGACCGCCGATGCGGAAGAAGTCCGACTCCGCCCGCACCCGGTGCCGGGGCAGGCCCACCACCTCGGCGAACAGGTCACGGACGATCTCCTGGATCGGCGTGCCGGGCTGGGTGAGCGGACGGCCGGCGGTGCGGGCGGGCACCGGCAGCGCCGCGCGGTCCACCCCGCCGCCGGCGTCCAGCGGCAGCTCCGGCACGGTCATCAGCGCGGAGGGCACCATGTGCTCGGGCAGCCGCTCGCGCAGATGGGCCCGCAGGACGACCTCCAGATCGACGGTGTGCTCGAAAGCGGCCGGAGTGTTGGCCCACCCCTCCACCCCGGCACCGGCCCCCGTCCCGGCACCGGCTCCTGTCCCGGCACCGGCCCCCGTCCCGGCACCGGCGCCCGTCCCGGCACCGCCCTCCACTCCGGCACCGGCACCGGGCCCAGCCTCGCTTCCCGGCTCCGCCCTGCCCCCGGACCCCGTCCCGCCTCCGGACCCCGTTACGCCGCCCGGCCGGGCCCCGCCCCCGGGCGTCGCGTACACGCCCGTCAGCGCGCCCGGGGGCACCCGCGTGGGATCGAGCAGGACGATGTCGAGGAGTTCGGGACTCTCGCCCCAGGTGGGCAGCGCCCGGTAGCCCAGGTGCTCGGCCCGCTCGCACAGCGCCTCCACGTCGGGTGCCACGGCGTCCTGCGGCGGCAGGTCGACGCTCTCGCGGGGGTCGAAGAGGGACCGCGTCGCCGCGTACTCGTCGTGGATGCGCCGGTTGGGCACCCCGGCCAGACGCAGCACCGCCGGACGCCGCGCCACCACCCGGTCCACCGCCTCCAGCCCGCCCGCCGCGCCGTCCGTACCCCAGCGCACGACGGGCGCGCCGGCGAGGTCGGCGACCGGCTCGGCGGTGGAGAGCACCACGTCGTAGCGGTAGCGGGACAGCTCGTTGTGGTGCACCCCCCGCTTGAGGCGTACGTCGACCGCGCGCACCGCGGGCAGCTCCCGTGCCAGCGCGCCGAACAGGGCGGGGGAGAGCAGCAGTTCGGTCTCCGTGGCCACCCGGTGCCCGATGCCCCGGCGCAGCGCCTCCCGGTCGCCCCCGGCGCCGCCCGGCCGGGCCAGCGCGATCCCGGTCTGCAGACAGCGGGCCAGGTCCAGGCTGCGCACGTCGCCGAGGAAGAGCGAGCCGCCGGGGGCGAGCAGCGGCAGCACCCGCTCAAGGACCGTGCGCAGCCGGGCCAGGCTCGGCAGGTACTGCAGAACCGAGTTGACGACGACCGCGTCGAAATGGCCCGCGGGCAGTCCGCCGGTGTCCTCGGCGTCCCGGCAGTCCAGCCGCACCTTGTCCCTCAGCACACGGTCCGCCTCCACCCGCGCGCCGAGCGCGGCGACGGCGGCGGGGGAGAAGTCGGTGGCCCAGTACTCCTGGACCTCCTCCTCACGCGCGAGGTGGGCCAGCAGCAGCCCGCTGCCCACCCCGATCTCCAGCACCCGCCGGCGCGGCAGCTCCCTGATCCGGTCCAAGGCGGCGTACTGCCACTCCCGCAGCTCCTCGAGCGGGATCGGCAGGGCGTCGTAACTGCTGTTCCAGCCGGTGAAGTCGTCCCCCAGCCCACGGGCCGCGGCGTCGGCGTGGAGCGCCTCGTGGATCTCCTTCCACTGGGCGGTCTGCGCGTCCTGATCGGCGGCCGCCGCGGCCGGTGCGGCCGGCACCACATGGGCCACCAGCCGCCCGCCGCCGTCCGCGTCCTCGTGCAGCGACACCGCGGCGGCGGACACCGCCGGGTGCGCGCCCAGCACCGACTCCACCTCACCGAGCCGAAAGCGCCGCCCGCACAACTCCACCCGCTCCTCCGCCCGCTCAGCCGCCCGCGGCCCGCCGCCCTCACCCGGCCCGCCCTTACCCGGCCCGCCGCCTTCACTCGCCCTGTCGCCTTCACCCGCCCTACCGCCTTCACCCGGTCCGTCGCCTTCGTCCGGTCCGCCGGCCGGGCGGCTCCCTGACGCCAGGGCGCCCCACACCGCGAAGGCGACCGCGTCGAAGGCGGGCCCGGCCCCGGGCAGGCCCGCCGCACCGGCCGGGTCCGGTCCCGGGGGAGCGGCGGAGCGTACGAGGTCCAGCACCGCCCGGTGCGGCACCACGACCCCCTCGACCCCGCCGGGGGCGTACCAGACGCACAGGGCGTCGTCCGGGCCGGTGCTCTGCTCGGGCAGGGCGGCCGAGCGCCGGGCGATCTCGGGCGCCTCGGCGTCCAGCGCGAGGACCACCGTGTCCAGACCCGCGTAGTCCGCGACGCCCGAACTCCCGGTCAGCACCGCCGCGGCCGCACAGTCACGCACGATCGCCCGCCGCCGCTGCGCGGACTCCGCGGGATCGAGGGGGACGTAGGCCGCTCCGGCCCGCACGATCCCGAGGAACGCCGTCACCGTCTCCGGGCCCGGCCGCAGCGAGGTCACCACCCGGTCGCCCCGGCCGATGCCGCGGGCCCGCAGATGGGCGGCGAGGCGGTTGGCCGCGCGGCCCAGCTCCCGGTAGGTCAGGCGCCCGCCGCGGCCGGGGCCGCCACTGTGCCCGGGAAGCCCGGGATGGTGCACCGCGACCGCGTCGGGACGCTCCTGGACCTGCTGCTCGATGAGGCCGGAGATGGACATCGGTACCCGCTCCTTATGACAGCCTTCCGGCTTGGCAAAATGTTTCCTGAATGGTGGCAAGGGTGGCCTGAGGTGGCGTCCTGAGGCGGTCGAGCGGCGCTGGAGCCGCTGGTGGCGAGGGGGTGCCGCCGCCGGGTCGCGGGGCGCGAGGTTGCCAAGGGGCCCGGGGCGGGGGAGTGGCCGGCGATCACCCGGGGCGGCCCGCGCGCGACTTCGCCCCAAAAACGCCGAAGCCCCCGCCAGGCACGCATGCCTGCGGGGGCGTCACGGGGCGGGCACGGATGCCCGGGGTACTGATCTCAGACGCTGGCGACGGCCGGGGCGGTCGGCCAGTCGATGTCACCGGCCGGGGTGGAGGTCGGCGCGACCGGCCAGTGGGTGTCGGCCTGGACCGTGGTGGGGGCGACGGGCCAGTGGGTGTCGGCCTGGATCGCGGTGGGGGCGGTCGGCCAGTGGGTGTCGGCCTGGACCGTGGTGGGGGCGGTCGGCCAGTGGGTGTCGGCCTGGACCGTGGTGGGGGCGACGGGCCAGTGGGTGTCGACCTGGATCGCGGCCGGGGCGGTGGGCCAGTTGATGTCGCCGGCCTGGACCGTGGAGGCCGTCTTCGCCGTCGCCGGGCGGCCGATCGCGTCGGCGGCGGTGACGCCCGCGGCGGTGAGGGCGGTGAGGGCGGTGGCGGCGACGGCGATGCGGGCGATGCGGTTCATGGCGGGCTCCTCGGTGTGTCAATCTCGTTTTCGTTGCTTGGCAACCTTCTGCCAAGAAGATTGGCAACCAAAGCTCGCAAACGGGTCGGGAATGGGTCGATTCGGACTCAAGGTGCACACCAGGAACGCCCCAGAAGCCGGTCCGACACCGCCGAGTTGCCTGAGAAAAGCTTCCCTGAGCTGGGGAAATGAGGATTCTTGGCAGAGCCGGAAACGCTCTGGCAACGCTTGGCAATTCCTGGAGAACCGGGCCGGACGGGGTCGGGATCCTTGCCAGTGGCCCGGCAACTAGAGCCGTGCCGGAGCCGGTGCCCTCCGAGGTTGCCAAACCTCCGACAGTGAAGGCAAGGTATTGCCAAGAACTAGGCAATCATTTGCCTCACCTGTGGGGGGAGGCCCCTGAAGTGAACGAGAAATCCCACGGTGACCGCAGGATCCACCTCGACCCGGCCGGTACGGGCCGCATGCCCGCGGCCGTACGGGAGGTCCTCACCGAGTGGACGCGTTTCGAGGACCGCTACGGCCCCTGCGAGCTGGACGAACACCTCGAGGACGTCCTGCACCGGGAGATCCACCAGCGGCTGGCCGCCCTGCTCGGCGTGCCGCCCGCGGACACCCACCTGTGCACCGGCGCCGCCGACGCGTTCGCCACCGTGCTGTCCCGGCTGCCGCTCGGCCCGCGCGACCGCGTCTGGGCCACTCCCTACGAGTCGGCCGCCAACCTCAGCGCCGTCCTCGCGCTGCGCGCGCGCACCGGCTGCCGCCTGGAGGTCGTACCGCTGCGCCCCGACGGCGACCTCGACCTGGAGTGGATGGCCCGGCACATCGGCGGCGACGTCGCCCTCGTCTGCGTCCCCTACGTGCCCTCCGGCTGCGGCATCGTCCATCCCGTCGAGGACATCGGCCGCCTGCTGGCCCCGCACCGCTGCCTGTACGCCGTCGACGCCTCCTACGCGGCGGGGCAACTGCCCCTGGACGCCGCCCGCATCGGCTGCCACCTGCTGACCGGGGACGGCTGGCGGTTCCTGCGGGGCCCCTACGCCACCGGATTCGCCGGCGTGGCACCGCGGCTGCGCACGGCCCTGGCCCCGCACGGCGGCCTGCCCCTGGCACCGCCGCACGGCGCCGCGGCCGCCGCGCTGAACCGGGCGCTCGCCCTGCACACGCCACCGCCTGCGGGCAGGGACCTCGCCCCCGGCCTGCGCGCCGCCGTCCAGGACGCGGCCGGCACCGAACTGATCGCCCCCGGACGCCTCCAGAGCGGCATCGTCACCTTCCGGCACCAGGACGTGCCGGCCGCGCTGATGCGCCGCCGGCTCGCCGACCGCGGCGTCGTGGTGGGCAAGACGGTCGCCGACGAGATCCCGCTCTACCTGCCCGAGCGGGGCATCGTCACGGCCGTCCGCGCATCCGTCCACCACGACAACGCCGCCGAGGACATCGAGGTGTTCGCCCACGCCCTCAAGGACGCGGTGACCGCGACCCACCCCCTTCCCGCCCCCGCCCAGCACCCGCGGCCCCCCGCCCCGACCCCCGCCCCCGTACCGGAACCGGCCCCGACCTCCGTACCGGCACCGGCATCGGCGCCGCCGTTGGTGGTGCGTGCCGCGCCTGCGGGGCCCGGGACGGCGCGTGTGCGTGCGGCCGGCCGGCGCCACCTGACCCTGGTGCCGGACCGGCCACCGGCCACCGGCCGGCTCCAGCCCGGCGCATGACAGGACGCCCGCCCGGCACCTCACCGCATACGCCCGGCACCTCACCGCGTACGCCACCGCCCGCCCCGGCCACGGAGCCGGGGCGGCCGGTGCCCTGACCCGCCGGACACCTGGGCCCGCACCGGCCCCGCCGGGCAACGCGCCCTGGCACAAGCAGACTTCACCCGCGCGCAGCGCCCCGCGAGCCCCGCGCTCCGATCTGGCCGCGCCGGCGGGAAGAGGGAGCCGGTGAACCAGCCTCAGGGAGCACTTGAGGCGGTTTTGAAAGATGCTCGATCCCGGCCCCGAAGACTGTCCCCACCGAACGCGGACCCCCGGGAGCGGCACCCCCGGGATCCTCCCCGGCGTCCCCCACCCCTCAAGGACGCGGATGAAAGCGGAGGCCTGAGATGACCGTCGAACTTGTCGACACCGCCGAACCCGCCCTGCCCGGGCAGGAGTTCGCCGCCCTGTACGCGCAGGCACAGCACTTCTACGCACACCAGATGCGGCTGCTGGACACGCACGACACCGAACGCTGGGCCGAGACCTTCGCCGAGGACGCCGTCCTGCACCTGCCCTCCCGGCCCGCGCCGGTCAGGGCCCG
This sequence comes from Streptomyces sp. NPDC001914, assembly GCF_042891215.1. NCBI lineage: Bacteria > Bacillati > Actinomycetota > Actinomycetes > Kitasatosporales > Streptomycetaceae > Streptomyces > Streptomyces sp. NPDC001914. The sequence continues at coordinate 215,833 of NZ_JBIASW010000012.1, read as the reverse complement.
CACCGCCCTGGCCGGCTACGTACGGGCCGGCGCGGCCCACCGTCTGCGGGCCGGAAACCGCCTGGACCACTGGGTCGGCATCCTCGACGTACGGCCGCAGGCCGACGGCTCACTGCACACCCGCTGCTCCGCGCTGGTCCACATCACACCCGGCCAGGGCGGCCCCAAGGCGCTGCACGTGTACGCCATGCAGGACGTCCTGGTCCGCTCGGGCGGCCGGTGGCGCATCACGCACCGCCGGGTCACCCGCGACGACCTCGCCTGAACCGGAGCCCAGGACACCGCTGCAGCCGCACTCGAAGTCCCGTACAGCACCAAGGACTTGAAGGCCGGCCTCGTCTAGGGTCACCCGTGCACATCCTCCTCCCCGTCCGCGCCCGCCTGCCGTCCCCGACGCGGGCGGGCGCGTCGACGCGGGCGGAAACGCCCCGCGGACTCGAGAGCGGTTCGAGGCCCGCTCGAGGACAGCGGCCCCGGCGGCCCCGGCGCCGCTGTCGTCGCCGTCCCACCCCTGGTCCGGGCCCGTTCTGCCGCAGGGCCGGACACCGGAGTGTCCTCTCGATGGAGTCTTCATGCACAAGGCGGAAGAGCCGAAACTGCGCCTGTTCGTGTTCCACCACTCCGGCGGTTCGCACCTGGCGTACCGCGACTGGCCCGCCGGCTTCCCCGCCCACTGGGACGTGCGGATCCCCGACGCACCCGGCCGCGGCCCCCGCGACCGGCGCCCCGCGCTCGGCGACGCCGGCGCCCTGCTCGACCACTTCCTGCACGAACTGGACACCCGACTGACCGGCCCCTACGCGTTCTTCGGGCACAGCATGGGCGGACTCGTCGCCTACGAACTGACCCGCCGCCTCCTCGACCAGGACCGCACACCCCCTGTCTGGCTCGGCATCTCCGCCCGCGGCACCCTGCACCCCGACGGGGACCCGGTGCGCCGGCACCTGCTGAGCGACACCGAACTGCGCCACGAACTGACCACGATGGGCGGCACCCCCTCCGAGGTCATGGACCACGACGAACTGTGGGAGCTGTTCGAGCCCACCATCCGCGCCGACCTGCGCATGAGCGAGACCTGGCGCACCCCGCCCCTGACCGCGCCGCTGCCGGTGCCCCTGTCGGTGTTCGGCGGCACCCGCGACCAGGTGGCCCCGCCCGACCGCCTGGACGGCTGGGCCGATGCCACCGAGCACTTCCTGGGCCGGCACCTCTTCGACGGCGGCCACTTCTACTTCCAGGACCACCTCCCCGCCGTCGCCGCACAGATCCAGGACGACGTGCGCCGCGCCGCCCTGCTCAGCGCCCGCGCCCCGTCCGCGGTGACGCGATGAGCGTCCTGGACCTCACCGCACCCGCCCCCGCACGCACCCGAACGACCGCAGCGACCCGAACGACCGCAGCGACCGGAACGGCCGGGGCGACCGGAACGGCCGAGGTGATCGAGGCGACCGAGTTCCGGCTGCTGGGCCCGGTGAGCGTCCACAACCGGCGGACCGGGACCGGCATCACCCCCTGCGGACCCAAACAGCGCGCCCTGCTCGCCACCCTCGTCGTCCACGCCGGCGAACAACTGTCCGTGGAGCGCCTGGTGGAGGAACTGTGGGGCGACCGGCCCCCCGCCAACGCGCCCAGCGCCCTGCACACCCACGTCGCCCGGCTGCGCCGCCTGCTGCCCGCCCCCGGCCACGAGTGGATCAGCACCCTGCCCACCGGATACCTGCTCAGCCTGGACCGGGCCTCCACCGACGTGGCCCGCTTCACCCGCCTGTCCGGCCAGGGCCGCGCCACCGCCCCCAGCGACCCCCACGACGCCACCCGCCTCCTGGACCAGGCACTCGCCCTGTGGCAGGGCAGAGCCCTGCAGGACTCCTGCCACGGCCCGCTGTGCACGGCCGAGGCGGACCGCCTGGAGGAACAGCGCCTGACCACCCTGGAAGCCCTCTACGAGGCGAGCCTGAACTGCGGCCGCCACACCGAGATCGTCTCCGGCCTGGAACGACTCACCGCCGCCCACCCGCTGCGCGAACGCCTCTACGACCTGCTGATGGTCGCCCTGTACCGCTGCGGCCGGCAGTCGGAGGCCCTCGGCGTCTACGAACGCGCGCGCCGCCGTCTGGTCGGCACGCTCGGCGTGGAGCCGGGCCCGGCACTGCGCCGCCGCCTGGAGGCGGTCCTCAACCACTGCCCCACCCTGACACCCGCGCGTCCGCACCACCCGGCCCCGGCGGACCTGGCGGCCGAGGCCGCGCGCCTGCAGACCCGGATCGACCAACTGGCCCGGGACCAGGCCGACCTGCTGCGCAGGATCAAGGAACAGGGCACGGGCGCCTGACCCCGCGGCCACCACCGCCCGGCGCCCGGCGCACCGGGCCGGCGGCGATCCTCCTGCCCCCCGGGTCCGGAGGTTCAGAGCAGGCCGGTGAACGCGGCGAAGACGTCGTCGAGTTCGTTGGAGTGCACCGTGAGCGACTCGGGCGCGAGCGCCGCCGCGTCGAGGACCGCGAGCACGGCCCGCAGCGCCTCGACGCCGGCGTCCGCGGGGACCTGGAGGATGCCCGTGGCGGGGTCGCTCACGGCACCCTCGAAGCAGGCGCCGGCCCGCTCCAACGCGACCACGTCGGCGAACCGCAGCCGCACGACGACGGCGGCGGCGGGCGCCCCGGCATACGGCTCGGGCCACAACCCGCCCCCATCAGCGCCGTCACCGTCACCGTCACCGTTGCCGGGGACACGGTTGTCGGTGTCGGTGTCGGTGTCGGTGTCGGTGCCGCTGCCGGCGGGTGGGCGGTCCGGCCCGGGTGCCGGGCAGGCGGGCAGGAGGCTCAGGTGGGAGCGGGCCGCGGGCAGCGGATATTCGGGTCCGTCGAAGAAGAGCCCGCCGCCGGCCTCGTACCCGTCGGGGCTGTCCTCGTATCCGTCCGGGCCGGTCTCGTACTCGTCCGGGCCGGCCTGGTTCTCGTCCGGGACGGTCTCGTGCCAGGGGCCCGTCCGGGTCAGGGCGTCGAGCAGCGCGGACCGGGCCCGGGGCGGCAGCGCGGCGGCGAGCCGGCGCGCGCACTCCTCGGTCTCCGCTCCGCCGGCCGCGGCCACGGTGACCAACTCGTGCACGAGGACGGCCGGCTGCGGGGCCTGCCCGGTGCCCGGGGCCGGGCGCAGGGTGCCCGCCGGCCCGGCGGCCCGCGGCCGCTGTCGCTGGTGCCACTGCTCGTTCACGTCAGGACCTCCTGGTCGTCCGGGTCCGGCACGATCACCGTTCCGATCCCGTCGTCGGTGAACATCTCCAGCAGGACCGAGTGCGCGATCCGCCCGTCGATCACCCGGGCCGCGCCCACCCCGCCCCGCACGGCCGCCAGGCAGCCGGCCATCTTGGGCACCATGCCATCGCTCAGCTCCGGCAGGAGCTTTTCCAGCTCGCCGGCCGTCAGCCGCGGGATCACCTCGGCCCGGTGCGGCCAGCCCGCGCACAGCCCCGCCACGTCCGTCAGCATGACGAGCGCGTCGGCGCCCAGCGCGGTCGCCAGCGCCGCCGCCACGGTGTCGGCGTTGACGTTGTAGACCAGGCCGTCCTCGGCGCTGCGGGCGAGCGGCGAGACGACCGGGATCCGGCCGGCGGCCAGCAGGCCGTCCAGGGTGGTGGTGTCCACGGCGGTGATGTCGCCGACCCTGCCGACGTCGACGGGTTCCCCGTCGATCCACGGCACGTGCCGCACCGCGGTCAGGGTGTCGGCGTCCTCGCCGGTCATGCCGACGGCGAGCGGGCCGTGACGGTTGATCAGCCCGACCAGTTCGCGCTGCACCTGGCCGGCGAGGACCATGCGCACCACGTCCATCGCCGCCGGCGAGGTGACGCGCAGGCCCGCGGCGAACTCGCGTTCCATGCCGCGCCGTTCGAGCTCGGCGTCGATCTGGGGGCCGCCTCCGTGCACCACCACGGGCCGCAGCCCGGCGTAGCGCAGGAAGGCGACGTCGCGGGCGAAGGCCGCCGTGAGGTCCGCGTCGACCATGGCGTGCCCGCCCAGTTTGACGACGACCGTCCGGCCCTGGCGGCGGGCCAGCCACGGCAGGGCGTCGCCGAGGGATCGGGCCTTGACCTGGGCCTGGTGCGCGCTGACGGTCATGACGCCCTCGCCCGCCGAACGAGGCCGCCGACCGGGGAATGGGAGCTCAATGGGTCACGACTCCTTCTGTGGGGGCCCCGGTCACGATCTGGAGCCCATGACCGGTGGACATGCGCTGGAAGGCTGCACGAAAGGACTTGGCTGTGATGCGGGTTCCTGGGACGGTGAACCCGTCCGGCCCGAAGGGGCGCGCCGCGCTCTCGCGCGCGGGTTCTCGAGTGTCCTGCCGCGGGGTCACGTCCTGTCAACAAGACAGCTGCCGGGCCCGGCGCTTCAGGCGGCCGAGCGGGTGGCCCGCGCGGTGCCGGCGCGGTTCAGCTCCTGCTCGGTGCGCCGCAGCACGATCGAATCGGCGATCTCACCGCTGCGGACCGCGATGTTCGACAGCAGGGCCGAGGACAGGCCGTGGGTGTGCTCGGTGCCGCCCTGGAGGTAGACCCCGCTGCTCAGACCGCTCGCGCTCAGAAGGCGGTAGTCGCGCTCCACCTGGTGCCGGCCGGCGCCGTCGCGCAGGAAGTGCCGGTCGAAGTCGCCGAGCAGGCGGGCGGGGTCCAGGTTGTCGTAGCCGGTGGCGAACACCAGGGCGTCGACGGCGAGTTCCTCGGTGCGGTCGTCGAGCAGCGAGCGCAGACCCACCCGTGTCTCGCTCCCGGCGCGCTTGACGTCGGTGACCCGGGTGAGGTTGCGGAAGTGCAGCCGCTCGGTGCCGCGCACCCGCTCGTCGTAGGAACGCCGGTACAGGTCGCGGATGACGTCGGAGTCGACCACCGAGTAGTTGGTGTTGCGGTGGTAGCGCCAGAAGGCGTCCCGTGCCTGCTCGGTGCCGAAGTAGTGGTCGTCGACCGCGCCGGGGTCGAACACCTGGTTGGCGAAGGGCGTGTCGTCGGCGATGGCGTAGCCGTAGGACGGGACGACGGCGCTGACCTGGGCGTGCGGCAGCGTGTCGTGGAAGAACCGGAGGATCTCGGCCGCGCTCTGGCCGGCGCCGACCACCGCCACGCTCCGGAGGTCCCGCGGGTCCTGTGCGTTGAACCGGCTGAGGAACTCCGAGCTGTGCCACACCCGTTCGTCGGAGCTCACGCCGTCCGGCATGCGCGGCACCAGGCCGGTCGAGATGACCACGTTGCGTGCGGCGACCACCCGGGTACTGCCGTCGCCGGTGCGGACCTCGATCTCCAGGAGGTCGCACTTCGCGGCCCCGGCCCCGGTGACGGGCCGGATCGAGGTGACCTCGGCGCCGTAGGTGACCCGGTCGGCCAGGTCGGCGGCCGCCCACTCCAGGTACTGGTGGAACTCCTGGCGGGTGGGGAAGAAGTCCTGGTTGTTGACGAACTGCACCAGCCGGTTCGAGGCGTGCAGATACGACACGAAGCTGTACCGGGACAGCGGGTTCCGGTACGTCGCCAGGTCCTTGAGGAACGAGATCTGCATGGTCGTCGACGGCAGCAGCATGTTCCGGTGCCAGCCGAAGGCGGGCTGCCGCTCGAAGAAGTGGGCGGTGACCGGATGCTGCGGAGTGCTCGCCCCGTGCTCTTCCAGAGCGATGGCGAGCGACAGGTTGGACGGGCCGAACCCGATACCGACCACGTCGTAGACCTCTTCGCTCCGCCTGCCCGTTGTCTCCATGTGAATGCTCCCGATGCGTCTTGAAATCGACCGGTGGCCCACAACGCCTTCCGGCTTGGCAAAACCTTGCCATGATGTTGGCAACTCGATCCTGAGATCCGGTCTCGGGACGCTGGAGCGACGGCGGAGTCGCTGGTGAGAGAGGTGACTTCGCGTCGCGGCGGCGGAGAGGCCCTTGCCCGCGCCGCCCGGAAACCCGCGCCGGGGACCGCCGGGAGGACCGTTCCCGGGACCGCCGGGAAGCCCGCGCCCGGCGCTGACGCACGCTCATGGCGGCGGGCAGCGCGCCGCGCGCCGGTATCGCCGCCGTGCCGGCACCGGCTCTGTGTCGGCCCTGCACCGGTCCGGCGGCGGGCGGACGGGACGGACGGGCGGGAAACGAAAGAGGGATCTACGAAAACGGGCCGCGGAAAGCGGATCTCCGAAAGCGGTCTTCGCGGCCGGGTCTTCGGAATCGGCGTGTTTTCGGAGTATTTCTCGAAGGGCGGTCGAGAACCGCTGGAGGACTCCTTCAGGACTTCTCCAGGCGCCCGGAACGTGGAAGCATTGTCCTGTCGGCGGGACGGCCGTACGGTCGGGGACCCTCGAAACGTGCCGATTTCCGAAAAGGAGAATGCGAATGTTCGTGCCCCGCTTTTATCGCGAGCCGAATAATTCCTGGGCGGCGGATCTGATCCGCGACAACCCCCTGGCTCTCGCGGTGACGAACGGCAGCCCCGAGAACGGTCCCTTCGCCACGCACCTGCCGGTCATCTTCGACCCCGACGCCCCCGACGCCCCCGACTCCTCCGGCACTCCCGATTCCTCCGGTGACGCCGGCGGCGCCGGTGAGGGGCTGCGGGGAGTCACGCTGCTCGGGCACATGAACCGGGCCAACCCGCACTGGGAGGCGCTGCGGCCGGGCGGCGTGCTGCTGCTGACGTTCACCGGCCCGCACACCTACGTGTCACCCACGGTGTACGAGAAGACCCCGGCCGCCCCCACGTGGAACTTCACCGCGGTGCACGTCCGGGGCGTGGTCGAGAAGATCGACTCGACCGAGGAGACGCTGGAGGTGGTGCAGTCCACCGTGCGCGCCTTCGAGAAGGCGTTCGGCGACGGCTGGGACATGACCGACTCGCTCGGCTACTTCCGCGAGATCGTGCCCGCCGTCGGGGCCTTCCGGTTCACGGTCACGGGGGCCGAGGGCATGTTCAAGCTCAGCCAGGAGCAGCCGGACGAGGTACGCGAGCGGGTCCAGGCTTCGTTCGGGCAGAGCGGATGCACCTACAAGCGCGAGGTCGCCGGGCTGATGAACCGGCTGCCGTGAGACGCCCGGTGGTCCCGGCGCCGGCGGGCTCAGGCGCTGATGGCCACCGGCCGGGTCCGCTGCTCGGCGATCCCGCTCACGTCCTGCACGCCCGTGAGTCCGGCCGCCTCGGGGCGCTCCGCGGTGGTGCCGGGAGCCTCCAGGGCGGTCGCGGCGGCGCTGTCCAGTGTGGCCATCACCCACTGCTCGAAGTCGACGCCCAGCTGCTGGGCGGCCTGGTGCCACCACTCGAGACGGCTGCCGGGAACCTCCAGCCGGCGGCCCGCCCTGGCGGGAACGGCCGGCTGCTGCTCGCCCTGGCGTGCGGCGCGCAGGGCGCCACGCAGCTGCTTGGTGGTCCACTGCCGCTGTTCGGCGCGGTCCAGCCACAGTTCCTGGTCCGCGACCGGCATGGAGGCCAGTTCGGCGTGGTGCTGGAAGCTCAGGGCGGCGCGGCGCCGGGTGAGGTCGAAACGCCGTGAGACCCAGGCGTAGTTGCGCAGGGTCTGGTACGACAGGCCGGCGGCGCGTATCCCGCGCTGGTAGCGGTCGGTGTAGTGGTCCTTGCCGTACACCATCCAGTCGCCCAGCCACCAGGAGGAGGAGTCGAGGACGTCGGCGAGCTGCCGGCCGGCCCGCTCCCACTCGTCGTAGGCCATCTTGGCGGGCATCTGCAGGCCCACCTTGGTCGTCAGCACCGGGACCCGGCGCGGCGCGGACGCCGTGGCGCGTGCCGGCCGCGGCATCGCCTGCGCGACGGTGGTCGCCGTGCCGCCGTGCGATCCCGCGGTCTGACCGGCCTGATGCGCCATCATGCCTCCAAAGAACGGTGCATATAACCGTCGATAAGCGTCGCAGCGCTGCCTGGGGTGGCACCGGAGCGGCACTCGAACGGTTGCACGTCGAACTTCCTCACCGAATGAAGGCCGCCCTTTTTCCGCAGGGCACCCGCATTTCCCGCCGGGAAATACGAAGGCCGCGGACCGGCCGCTCCGGGAAAGCGTTCATCAGGTCTCCTTCGTGGATACCCGGCCTTCAGGTCGGGGAGGAAACGAGGCTCCTGCGGAGCAGGGCAGGGCAGGGAAAGCCGGTTCGCCCTGGGTGGAGCGGCGTTGTCAGTGGCGGTCGTTAGGTTGATCGCGTGTATCTGCGGTATTCCTTCCGGATGGAGCCGACTCCGGGTCAGCGCGTCGCGCTGGCTCGTACGTTCGGCTGTGCACGGGTGGTCTACAACGATGCGCTGGCCGCGAGGAAGGCCGCGTACCGGGCGGACGGGTCGCGGGTCGCGACGGGTGTGCTGGCGAAGCGGGTGATCACGGAGGCGAAGAAGACGCCTGAGCGGGCTTGGCTTGCCGAGGTGTCGGTGGATGCCTTGCAGTCCTCTCTTCGTGATCTCGATGCGGCGTACGCGAACTTCTTCGGGTCGGTGTCGGGGAAGCGGCCAGGGCGCCGTATGGGGCTTCCGGTGTTCAAGTCGAAGAAGGACAGCCGGCAGGCCGTTCGTTTCTCCAGGAACGGGTTTCGGTTGCGGGACAACGGGCGATTGAACCTCGCGAAGATCGGTGATGTGCGAGTGCGCTGGTCGCGTTCGCTGCCGTCGGCTCCGTCGTCGGTGACCGTGATGAAGGATCCGTCGGGCCGGTACTTCGCGAGTTTCGTCGTGCAGGTCGAGGCCGAGCCGCTCGCGCCCGTCACGTCCGAGGTCGGCATCGATCTTGGCCTGACCCACTACGCCGTGCTGTCCGACGGGCGGGTGATTGACAACCCGCGCTTCCTGCGGCGTGCCGAGCGGAGACTGAGGAAGGCGCAGCAGGCGCTGAGCCGGAAGACGAAGGGATCGAAGAACCGGGCCAAGGCCCGGCTGAAGGTCGCCCGTGCCCACGCCCGGGTGGCCGACGCGCGCAGGGACTGGTGTCACCAGAATGCTTCGAGGCTGGTCCGCGACAACCAAGCGGTCTACCTCGAAGACCTGGCGGTCTCCGGCCTCGCCCGCACGCGTCTTGCCAAGTCTGTGCACGATGCTGCGTGGGGCATGTTTCGCCGCGTGCTGGAGGAGAAGGCGGCCCGCAACGGCCGGCACGTCGGCATCGTCTCCCGCTGGCTGCCCTCCTCGCAGACGTGCTCGGTGTGCTGGGTCGTGGATGGGAAGAAGCTGCTGCACGTGCGGATCTGGCGGTGCGAGGGCTGCGGTACTGAGCATGATCGTGACCTCAACGCGTCGCGAGTGATCCTCGCCGCCGGGCAGGCGGAGAGGCTAAACGCCCCTGGAGGGCCGGTCAGTCCGGGAGTGGAAATCCCACGCCAGGCACGGCCCGTTGAACGGGGAACCCACCCGAAGGCCCAGCCGGTCACCACTGGCAGTCAGGCGGGAATCCCCGTCCTTTAGGGCGGGGAGGATGTCAACAGGGGTGCTCCTTCGGGGCCGCGGGCGCTCACAGGCTGCGGGCGGTGATGTCGCCGTAGGCGGTGACGGCGTGCAGGTCCAGGTCGCATGTGCCGTTGTTGCGCAGGGAGTTGTCGATGCGGCCGTAACCGGTCCGGGCGTCCAGGGAGGCGGAGACACCGCGCGCGGCGCCCACCGTGATGTCGCCGTGCCGGACGCCGAGGGTGACCGTGCCGCGCACGGCCTCGCCGATGCGGATGCCGCCCTTGTGGACACTGATCTCGGCGGGGCCCTCGAGACGGCCGACCCAGACCTCGCCGTCGTGGGCGTCGATGCGGGCGCCGGCGGCCTCGTCGACCTTGACCGAGCGGTGCCCGCCCGTGAAGGCGACGTCGCCGAGGCGTCCCACGCCGCGGAACTCGGCGGCGGCCGCCTTCGCCTCCACCCGGGAGCCGGCGGGCAGCATGACCGTGACCTCGACGGACCCCGCGTGCCCGAGGAACCTGCGGGCCGCCTGCACGGCCCCGATCCGCAGGACACCGTCGCCGTAGACGGTTCGGATCTCCTCGGCCGCCTTCACGTCACGGTTCTTGGCCGGGTCGGCGGGGCGGACCTCGACGACGGTGTCGGCCCGGTCGGCGGCGATGAACCGGATGCGTCCGGCGGGGATGTCCACCTCGGCGCGGATGGGGGCGGGGGTGTCGAACTGCTGCGTCGCGTACTCGGTCTTCTGCATCGGGGACTCCTTGGACTCGTGTTTTCCGATGCAGAAAACGCTACGTTGCGTTCATGGATCTGGCAACAAGTCTGATGCGCGATGTGCGCGTAACTCCAGCTCAACACTGCCTAATTGTTGCAACCGAGCTGAATGTAATGCAACGTCAGAGGTCTAGCTTGTTGCAATGAACTGTGGGTTAACGCTCCGCGGTGACCTCCCGGGCCACGCGGACGGCAGGCGGCAGGCGGCAGGCGGCGGACGGCGGACGGTGGTCGGTGGTCGGTGGTCGGTCCGGAAACGCGATCCGCCGGGCGCCCGCGGACTTCTCGCGGGCACCCGGCGGATCACGGTTCAGCAGGCGGCCGCCTGCCCCGGCCGGACGCGGCCGGGCTCTGCCGCGCCGCGCGGGCGGGGTCTCAGCCCGCCGCCGGGCCGCAGAACTCGGCGTTCAGGATGGGGATGATCCCCGACGCGTCCCAGTCGCCGTTGTAGTTGAAGGTGAGCTGATGGCGGCCGTCCTCGGTGAAGGCGGCCAGCGTCAGCGACCCCACCACACCCCCGTCGTGGTACCAGATGTCCCCGCAGCCCAGCGTCAGCTTCTCGATGCCGAGCCCGTACGACGTGATCGGCAGGTCGGGGTTGACGACGGTCGTCTTCAGCTCCTTGAGCTGCTGCGCCGGCAGCAACTTGCCGCCCAGCAGGGCCCGGTAGAACAGGTTCAGGTCGTGGGCGCTGGAGATGATGTCGCCGTCGCCCCAGTTCTGCGAGCCGTTCAGCTCGGTGACGTCGTCGATCCGGTCCGGCTGGGTCTCGTAGAACAGCTTGGAGTAGCCGCGGCTGCTGGGCCGGGGCAGCTCACTGCTCGTGCCGGGGTTGGACGTCGACTTCAGCTCCAGGGGCCCGATGATGCGCCGGCGCACCTCGTCCTCGTACGGCCTGCCGGCCACCTTCTGGACGATCAGCGCCGCCAGCAGGTCGTTGGTGTGGGAGAACGCGTGCCGGGCACCGGGCTGGAACAGCGGCGCGTGGGAGAAGGCCACCTGCAGGCGCTGCTGGGCCGTCAGGGTGTCGTAGCGGTGCGCCAGGAAGCTGTCGCCCATGGTGTACGTCTGGTAGTACGACACGTCGGCGAGGTAGTCGAACAGGCCGCTGGTGTGGTTCAGCAACTGGCGCACGGTGATCGCGCCGCCGTCGTTGCCGTTCCCGGCGACCACGCCGGGCAGGTAGCGCTCCACCGGGTCGTCCAGGCTGAGCTTGCGCTCCGCCTCCATCTGGAGCAGGACCGTCGCCACGAAGCTGTCGGTGATGCTGCCGGTGCGGAACCGGTCGCTCTTGCCGCGCGGCGCGCCCGTCGCCCGGTTGCCGACGCCCACCGCGCTCTTCCACACCCCGGCCGCGTCCCGCGCCTCGGCGCTCACGCCGGGGATGCCGGCCGCGACGGCCGCCTCGATCGCCGCCTGCGTGTTCTGGTGACCGGCCGCCCCCGTGGCCGTGTCACCCGATGCCCGGGCGGGACCCGTGAAGACGGTGGCCGTCAGCGCCACCGCCGCCAGACCGACCACGCCGGCTCTTGGCCCATTCCGCATCGTCATCGTCGCTTCCCCGTCTCCTCGTCGTGTCCGCACGTTGGCTGGATTCCTGCAGGTGCGGTTCGTGGCGGCACCGTAGGTCACCTGGCTCAAGGGCAACTCGTGCGGCGACACCGCGTCCGCGAAGACGCAGGTCCGAAGCACTCCGCCCGTTCGCCGTCCGGCCCGCGCGCGGCCGGAATTGGTCGTTCTGCCTTTGCGGTGAGGGGAGTTGGGGTGTGCCGGGTGTGGCCCGTCATCGTCGTGGCGGCCGCCTGCGCCCTGCGGCGGTGCCGGGCCCTGCGGCGGTGCCGGGGCTCGGCGGCATCCGCGCGGGCGTGCGCGGACGCCGGGGCACTGCGGGGAAGGGGGCGTACGGGCCGTGCCCGGGGTGTGTGTCCCGTGGGGGGGCGCCGAGGCAGGGGGGCAGGCACGGCCATGCCCCGGGATGTGTTCCGTGGGGTCAGCGCGGGGGAGGGGCGGACGGCTGTGCGCGGGCCGTCTCCAGTGCCGTGGCCGCGTCCCGTGTCATCTGCCGCAGCAGGGGAGCGGGATCGTCCTGGAAATAGAAGTGGCCGCCGCTGAAGACCCGCAGGCCCAGGAAGAGTTCGGCGTGCTCCGCCCAGCCGGCCATCCGCCGCGGTGGGGCGGAGTGGTCCTCGGCGCCCGCGTAGGCGGACAGCGCCACGGGCAGGGCGGGGGCGCCGGGAGCGGGACGCCAGTTGTCCACCAGGCGCAGGTCGGCCCGGATGACCGGGGCGAACAGGGCCCACAGGTCCGGGTCGTCCAGGACGGCGCCGGGGGTGCCGCCGAGCAGTCTCAGGCGCGCGCGCAGCCCGGCGTCGTCCAGCTCGTGCAACCGGTGTCGCCGCTGGGCGAGTTGAGGGGCGGGGCGGGCGGAGACACCCACCCACACCGGCGGGGGCAGGCCCCGTTCCACGGCCCGCCGGGTGATCTCGTACGCCACGAGGGCGCCCATGCTGTGCCCGAACAGGGCCCAGGGGAGATCCAGTTCGGCCTCGATGCCGCGCAGCAGGAAGTCGGCCAGGCGGCCGGCGTCGTCGATCCGCGGCACGTCGAGGAGGAGTCCGTGGCCCGGCGCGTCGAGCAGCCGTACGTCCCAGGTGTCCGGCAACCCGGCCGCCCAGTGGCGGTAGAGCACGTGGGAGCCGCCCGCGTGGTGCAGCACGAACAGGCGCAGGGCGTCTCGTGTGCCGTCCATCGCTCCCCCTCGGATCGGGCCGCACCCTTCGCACCCTAGAACGCGGCCGGGCCGGGCGGACGCGGCACCCGAGGGGACTCTGCCGCTGGTCAGGCGGCCCTTGAGCGAGCCTCAGGCCGTCCTGGACCCGCCCGCGGGCGAGCCGTCACCGGACGCCGGGCCGGGCCCGGGGAGTTGGGGTGCGCGGGGACGGTCGGCCGAGCCGGGATGCGCGGGGACATACGGCCGGGGCCGGGGGAGGGGACGCGGGGATGCCTGGCCGGTCCGCGGGCGCGGCGGCGAAAGGCGGCCCGTCGGCCCGTCGGCCCGGCGGCCCGGTGGCCCGTCGGCGCGGCGGCGCGGCGGCGCCAAGGGTTCGGCGGTCTGCGGGCGCGGCGACGACAAGGTGCCCGGCGGTCTGGGGGCGCGCGGCGGCGACAAGGTGCCCGGCGGCGCCAAGGGTTCGGCGTCTGCGGGCGCGGCGGCGACAAGGTGCCCGGCGGTCTGGGGGCGCGCGGCGGAGACAAGGGGCCCGGCGGTCCGCGGGCGCGGCATCGTGGCACACGAAAGCGGCCCGGTACAGAGGATCACCGCCGCGTGCAGGCGCGGGCGCACACCGGGGCGGCCGGCAGGGCCGCCTCCCTTGTAGCGCCGGCGGCGCGCTCCCTACGGTTTCGAGGCATCGCCGGGGCCGCCACCGGCGCCGGCTGTCCTGTCGACCGGACAGCGCGGGTGTCCCGTCGACCGGACGGGCGCCGGCCGGCGGACCCGCGCCCGGTGCCCCGCGCACCCGGCCGAGCGATCCTTCGAATCCCGAGCCACCCCCTGACCGACAAGGACGGTGCCCCAGTTGAGCACGAACCCCTTCGATGACGCGGACGGCCGCTTCTACGTGGTCGTCAACGACGAGGAGCAGCACTCCCTGTGGCCGGTGTTCGCCGAGGTGCCCGCGGGCTGGCGTGTGGTCTTCGGTGAGGCGGCCAAGGCCGAGTGCCTGGAGTACGTCGAGCAGAACTGGACCGACCTGCGGCCCAAGAGCCTGCAGGAGGCCATGGCGGCGGACTGAACACCGCCCCTCCCGCGGCCCCGGCCGGGGGACGACGCCGTCGTCCGCCCGCCCGGTCCGCGCCCAGGACGACACTTCGAGTGGGGAGTTGAAGGCTGTGACGGGGGCTGTGAGAACCACGGGCAGGCCCGGACCGGGGCCCGTGGACGCCGGCCGTGCGCCGGCGCAGGGCGACGCGGTCCTGTCCTTCGTGGGATCGCAGGCCACGGTGCAGAAATCGGGGATGGTCCTGCCTCCCAACCTGCCGGAGCGGTCCTGGGAGCGGATCGGCGCCAACCTGCGCGAGCTGGTCAACTCGTCCGCGTGGTGGCTCGCCGACTGGCTGCTCTACGGTGAGGCCACCTACGGCTGGCGGCGCTACAAGGAGGCGATCGAGCGCACCGGGCTCGACTACCAGACCCTGCGCAACTACGCGTGGGTGGCCCGCCGGTTCGAGCACCACCGCAGACGCGACAGCCTCAGCTTCGCCCACCACGCCGAGGTCACCCGCCTCTCACCTCCGGAGCAGGACTACTGGCTGCGCCGGGCCGAACAGCAGAAATGGTCGCGCAACGAACTGCGCAGGGCGGTCCGCGCCGGCCTGGCCGCGCAGAGCGAAGCGGCCGCCACCTGCCCGGACACCGGCACCAGCACCGACACCGGCACCGGCACCGGCACCGGCACCGACACCGGCACCGGCACCGGCACCGGGAAGCAGCAGCCACCCCGGCCCACCGGGCCCGCCACCACCGACCAGCGCCAGGCCACCCCCGGACAGCGGCCGCCCACGACCGGACAACGCCAGGCCGCCACCGAACAGCGGCCGCCCACGACCGACCAGCGCCAGGCCGCCACCGAACAGCCGCAGCCGGTCACCACGCTCACCATCGAGCTGTCCGCCGACCAGCTGGAGCACTACTCCCGGGCGGCCGCCGCGCACGGCCTGCCCGTCGCGCAGTGGGTCACCCGAACGCTCGACACCACCGACCGGCATACCCCGGACCTGCACACCGCAGGCCGGCACACCCCCGGCCACCCCGCCCCAAGCCGGCCCACCACCGCCCGCCCCGCCCAAGGCCCGCACACCGCCGACCGGCGCACCGCCTGAACCGGCCGCGCCCACCGGCACACCGCACCGCCTGGACCAGCCGCGCCCCACCCGCACAGCGCACCACCCGAAGGCACCGCCGCGCCCGTACCGCGTGGCGGGCCGGCGGCCCGCCCCACCGGACACCCCGGACACCCCTCATATCGGAGTCAGTTGATGATCCTTCAGGGAAAGCGGGTCGCCCTGCCCTCGGCGCCCGTCGTCCACCAGCAGTTCGAGGCGCACGCGCAGGCCACCCCCGACGCCGTCGCCGTCGTCCGGGCCGGCCGGCAGGTGACGTACGCCGAACTCGACGCGAGGGCCAACCGGTTCGCGCACTTCCTCGCCGCGCGCGGACACGGCCGGGGCGCGAAGGTGGGCATCTGTCTCGACTACTCCGTCGACCTGCTCGTCGCCATCCTCGGCACACTGAAGGCGGGCGCGGCCTACGTGCCCTTCGACCCGGCCTACCCCGCCGCCCGCCTCCAGCTCCTGCTGGGCCAGGTCCCCGGCCTCGCCCTGATCGTGGCCTCCCCGGACACCGCCGCCATGGTCGAGGCGGCGGCCGCCGACGTCGTCGACCTCGACGAACTCGGCGAGCACCTGGCGAGCCTGCCGGCCACCTCCCCGGACATCCCCGTCACCGGCGACGACCTCTGCTACGCCGTCTTCACCTCCGGCTCGACCGGCACACCGAAACTGACCGCGGTGCGCCACGAGGGCTGGTTCAACCTGATGAACTGGCTGAAGCTCGAATACGGCCTGCACAGCGGCTCGAACAACCTCGTCGTCAGCGCGTTCGGCTTCGACCTGTCCCAACGCGCCCTGATGACACCGCTGTTCTGCGGCGCCACCCAGCACCTGATGGCCAGCCGCAACTTCGACCCCATGCTGGCCTACCGCATCCTGCGCGAGCACGACATCCGCGTCGTGCACTGCGCCTCCAGCACCCTGTACGTGCTGATCGACTGGGAGACCGCGCGCGGCGGCGACGCACTCACCCGCCTGGACTACGTCCTCTTCGGCGGGGAGGCGCTCAAGCCCGAACGGCTCACCGGCTGGATGCGCCGCGAGAACAACACCTGCACCCTGCTGCACCAGTACGGCGTGGCCGAATGCACCGACGTGGCCACGTCGTTCGACCTCGCCGGGTACCGCAGCACCGAGCACGACATCGCCCCGGTGGGCCGGCCGGCGTACAACACCGACATCCACCTCCTCGACGAACGGCTGCGCCCCGTGCGGGCCGGACAGGACGGCGAGATCTGCATCGCCGGGACCGGCGTCGGCGCCGGCTACCTGGGCGCCGCCGGCCCCGAGAACGCCAGGTTCACCACCGTCGAGGTCGACGGCACACCGGTCCGGCTGTACCGCACCGGAGACCGGGGCCGGGTGACCGAGTCCGGCGACCTCGTCGTCGCCGGACGGATGGACGCCCAGGTCAAGGTGCGCGGCATGCGCATCGACCCCACCGACATCGAGCGCGCGCTCGGCAGGCTCGCCGAGGTGCGGGAGGCCGCCGTCGCGGTCACCCACACCGACGCCGGCGAGGCCGAACTGACCGCGTTCGTGGTACCGGAGGCGGGCGCCCTCGCCAAGGACGCCGTGCGCGCCCGCCTCCTTCAGACACTGCCGCGCAACATGGTCCCGGCCCGCTTCGTCGACGTACCGGCCATTCCCCTGAGCCCGCACGGGAAGGTCGACCGCGCGGCACTGGTCGACACCCTCAAGAACCGAGGACTGTGATGACTGCCGACAGCGTGCGCGCCATCTGGAGCCGGGAACTGGGACGCGAGGACATCACGGCCGACGACGACTTCTTCGCCCTCGGCGGCCAGTCCGTGATCATGGTCCGGATCCAGGGCGCCTTCCTGGAGGAACTGGGCGCCGAGGTCCCCATGGACCAGATGTTCCTCCACCCGACGGTGGCGTCGATCTCCGCCTACATCGAATCCCTGCCGCTGCACCGCTAGCACGCCGGACCGGCCCCGGTCCCTTCGGCCCGCGGGCCGTACCGCGTGCAAAAACTACCTGGTTAGAGAGGCGCGCCATGTACGACGTGATTGTCATCGGTGCCCGTTGCGCGGGTTCGCCGACGGCCATGCTCTTCGCCCGGCAGGGCTACCGCGTCCTGCTCCTGGAGAAGGCGCGGTTCCCGCAGGACACCCTGTCCTCCCACTACATCCACATGCAGGGCATGGGGCTGCTGAACCGGTGGGGGCTGCTCGACAAGCTCCGCGACGCGGGCTGCAAGCCCATCACCCGCCAGAGCTACCAGGGCCCCGGAGTGCGCATCGAGGGCTTCTCCCTGCCGGTCGACGGCCTGACCCACACCTACGCGCCCCGCCGCTACGTCCTGGACCCGCTGCTCGCCGAGGGAGCCGTCGAGGCCGGCGTGGACTTCCGCGAGGGCTGCGCGGTCAAGGACCTGCTGTGGCAGGACGACCGGGTCGCCGGCGTGCGCTACACCACCCCGGAGGGCACCGAGACGACCGAGCGGGCACGCCTGGTCGTCGGCGCGGACGGCATGCGCTCCCTGGTGGCCCGCAAGACCGGCGCACCCAACGTCATCGAGCACCCGCGGGTCAGCTGCACCTACTACAGCTACTGGGAGAACGTCCCCTCGCACTTCGAACTCTACGAGCGGCCCGGCCGCTGGATCGGCGTCATCCCCACCAACGACGACCTCACCCTGCTGATGACCTACTTCCCGCAGGACCTCTACAACGAGGTCCGCAAGGGAGTGGAACCCTTCTACCTCGACTCCTTCCGCACCACCGCGCCCGAGCTGTACGAGCGGATGCGGGCGGGCCGGCGCGTGGAGCAGATCTACGGCACCGGCCACCAGGAGAACTACTTCCGCAAGGCCCACGGCCCCGGCTGGGTACTGGTCGGCGACGCGGTCAACCACAAGGACTCCATCACCGCCCGCGGCATCACCGAGGCCTTCGCCCAGGCCCAGTCCCTCACCGCCCACATCGGCACCCAGCTCCACGACGACGCCGCGCTGCGCACCGCGCTCAAGCGCTACGAGAACGACCTGAGCGGCGAGGCCCTGAGCCACTACCAGGGCGCCCTGAACGTGGCCGAGCTCAAGCCCGAGGGCCGCGTGGAGATGCTGCGGCACCTGGTCGGCCACCAGGAACACATCGACCGCTACTTCTCGACCCTGTCGGGCGCGTGCTCCATCGACGACTTCTACAACGACGAACTGCTGGACCTGCTCGACCTGAGCTGAGCCGCCGCTGTCCCTCCTGGTTCCGCCGATTTGGAGAAAACACCAATGATCCCGTTGTCGTTCGCGCAGCGCCGGCTGTGGTTCGTGGACCAGTTCGAAGGCCCTTCGCCGACCTACAACGGCGCTTTCGCCCTGCGGCTGACCGGCAAGCTGGACGCCGGCGCGCTGCGGGCCGCCCTCGCCGACGTCGTCGACCGGCACGAGGTCCTGCGCACCGTGATCGTCGAGGGCGACGACGGCGTCCCGCACCAGCGGGTGCTGGCACCGGGGGACAAGCCCGTCGACCTGGCCGTCGTCGACGTCACCGAGCAGGACCGGGCGGCGGCCGTCGCCGAGACGGCCACCGCCACCTTCGACCTGGCCGCCGACGTGCCGATCCGGGCCCGGCTGCTGCGCTGCGCACCCGACGAGCACACCCTCGTCGTCGTCGCGCACCACATCGCCGTGGACGGGGAGTCCTTCGGGCCGCTGTTCCGCGACCTCACCACCGCCTACGCGGCCCGCGCCGAGGGCCGCGCCCCCGCCTGGGAGCCGCTCGCGGTGCAGTACGCGGACTACACGCTGTGGCAGCGCGAGCTGCTCGGCGAGGAGTCCGACCCGGACAGCGTCTCGGCCCGCCAACTCGCCTACTGGTCACAGGCGCTGGCCGGCCTGCCGCAGCCTCTCGCGCTGCCGGCGGACCGCCCCCGCCCGCGGGTGATGAGCCCGGCCGGCGACCGGATCCCCTTCCGCATCGACGCCGACCTGCTGGGCGCGGTGGAGAAACTCGCCACCGGAGCGGACACCACCGTCTCGATGGTCATGCACGCGGCGCTCGCGGTGCTCCTGCACCACCTCGGCTGCGGCGACGACCTGTCCATCGGCGCACCCATCACGGACCGCACCGACGAGGAACTGCGCGACCTCGTCGGCTTCTTCGTCAACACCTGGGTGCTGCGCGTCGACCTCTCCGCCAACCCGACCTTCCGCGACCTCCTCGGACAGGTCCGCGACCGCTCGCTGGCCGCCTACGACAACCAGGACATGCCCTTCGAACGCCTGGTGGAACTCCTCAACCCCGACCGCTCCACCGCCTACAACCCCTTCTTCCAGGTCATGCTCTCCTGGCAGCCGCCCGTGCCGCCGCTCCAGCTTCCCGGCCTGGACGTGCAGGTCGAACGGCTGGAGACCGACACCGCCAAGTTCGACCTGTTCTTCGACCTGCTCCCGGACGGCTCCGGCGGCGCGCAGTGCCGCCTGGAGTACGCCACCAGCCTCTTCGACCAGGACACCGCCGAGGCCATCGCGCAGCGCTTCGTCCGCGTCCTGGGCCGCCTCGTGGCCGACCCCGCCCGCGCGATCGCCACCGTCGACGTCCTCGACACGGCCGAACGCGACCTGCTGCTCGCCCGCCCGGCCGGCACCACCGCCACCACGCCCGGGGAGACCGTCCCGCACCTGTTCGAGAGCCAGGCGGCCCGCACCCCCGACGCCCCGGCGCTCACCTGCCAGGGACGGACCCTGACCTACCGGGAGCTGGACGAGCGGGCCGATGCCGTCGCCCTCGAACTCATCGGCCGCGGCGCCGGACCCGAGGACCTGGTGGTCCTCGCCCTGCCCCGCACCGAGAACCTGGTGATCGGCCTGCTCGGCATCCTCAAGTCCGGTGCGGGCTACGTACCGCTGGACCCGGCCCACGCCAAGGGCCGGGCCCACAGCGTGCTGACCGAGGCCGCCCCGCGCTTCGCCGTCACCGACACCGCCACCTGGCAGGAGATACCCGCCAACACCGTCGAGACCGTCGTCCGCCTCGACGGGCACACCGGCACCGGACCCACCGCCGAGACCCCCGGCGACACGGCCCGCCGCGCACCGCTCAGCCCGGACAACCTCGCCTACGTGATGTACACCTCCGGCTCCACCGGCAAGCCCAAGGGCGCCGCCCTCACCCACCGCAACATCACCGACGGCGTCCGCGAACTGGCCGGCGTCCTGGGCACCCCGCCCGGCCGGCGGATGCTGGCCGGCACCTCCGTCAACTTCGACGTCTCCGTCTTCGAACTGCTGACCACCCTGAGCACCGGCGGCACCGCCGAGATCGTCGAGAACGCGGCGGCCCTGGCGGAGCGGGAGAGCTGGGACGGGCACATCCTCAGCGGCGTCCCCTCGGTGCTCGGCGAACTCGTGCCCCACCTCGCCAACGCACCCGAGGTGCACACCGTCGTCCTCGCCGGCGACGTGCTCCCGGGCCGTCTGGTCAAGCAGATCCGCCAGGCCCTGCCCGCCGCCCGGATCGTCAACTCCTACGGCCAGAGCGAGAGCTTCTACGCCACCGCCTTCACCCTCGATTCCGCCCAGGAATGGCCGGACAGCGACGTCGCCCCCATCGGCACCCCGCTGGGCAACATGCGCGCCTACGTCCTTGGCCCCGGCCTCGCCCCGGTGCCCCAGGGCGTCATCGGCGAACTGTACGTCGCCGGGACCTGCCTGGGCCGCGGCTACCACGGCCGGGCCGGCCTGACCGCCGAACGCTACGTCGCCGACCCCTACGGCCCGGCGGGCGAGCGCATGTACCGCACCGGCGACCTGGCCCGCCGCACCGCGCACGGACAGCTCGAATGCGTGGGCCGCAGCGACGGCCAGGTCAAGGTGCGCGGTTTTCGCATCGAGACCGCCGAGGTCGAGGCGGCCATCACCCAGCACCCCGGGATCAGCGAGGCGGTGGTGATCAGCCGGGAGGTGCCCGCGGGCGGCAAACGGCTCGTCGCCTACGTCGTGCACACCGGCGAAGGAGCCGTCGGCGACGACGGCGCCGGCGGCATCGGCGACGTGGACGTCCTGGCCGGAGCCTCCTCCGCCGAACTGCGCAAATTCACCGCCGCCCGCCTGCCCGACTACATGGTGCCCGCCGCCTTCGTGGCCCTGGGCCGCCTCCCGCTCGGCCCCACCGGCAAGCTGGACCGCTCCGCCCTGCCCGAACCGGAGTTCCTCGGCGAGGCCTACCGCGAACCGCGCACCGAGGCCGAGGCGATCGTCACCGCCGCCTACGCGGACGTCCTGGGCGTCGAACGCGTCGGCGCCGACGACGACTTCTTCGCCATCGGCGGCGACAGCCTGCGCTCCATCCAGGTCGTCGCCCGGGCCCGCGCCCGCGGCCTGCAGCTGTCCACGCGGGAGATCTTCGAGTGCCGCACCGCGGCCCGCCTCGCCGAGACCGCCGCCGCCCGCCCGGCCCGCACCCCCGTCCTCCAGGAGGACGAGAGCGGCGGCGTCGGCCCGATGCCGCTGCAGCCGGTGGCCCGCCACGTGTTCGAACACGGCGGCTCCACCGGCCGGTTCGCCATGTCGATGGTCCTCGAACTGCCCGCAAACATCACCGCCGACAACCTGACCGCGACCCTGGACGCCGTCCTGGACCGGCACGACCTGCTGCGCGCCCGCCTCGTCCCCGGCGACCAGCCCCAGCTCGTGGCCCGCCCGGCGGGCAGCGTACGGGCGGCGGACCACCTGCGCCGGATCGACTGCGAGGGCCGCTGGGAGGAGCCGGCCGCGCTGGCGGCGGCCACCGCGGAACTGCACGACGCGGCCGGCCGCCTGGACCCCGAGGCCGGCACCATGGCGGACTTCGTCTGGTTCGCCGCCGGATCGGGCGAGGGCAGGCTGCTGGTGGTGCTGCACCACCTGGTCGTCGACGGCGTCTCCTGGCGCATCCTCATGGCCGACCTCGCCGAGGCCTGGCAGCAGATCCGCACCGGCACCGCACCCCAGCTGCCCCCGGTCCCCACCTCCGCCCGCCGCTGGGCGGCCGCCCTGGCCGACGAGGCCCTCACCGAACGAAGGGAGGCCGAACTCCCGTACTGGCAAGGCCTCCTCGAAACCCCCAACCCCCCGCTGGGCAGCCGCGCCTTCGACCCCGCCCTCGACGTGTGGTCCACCCTCGACACCGTGCGGGTCCAGCTGCCCGCCGACGTCACCGACGCCGTACTGACCACACTGCCCGCCGCGTTCAGGGCCACCGGCACCGACGTGCTGCTCGCCGCCCTCGCCCTGGCCGTCGACCACTGGCGCACCGCCAAGGCCCCCACCCTGGTCCGCCTGGAGGGACACGGCCGCGAGGAGGACGCCGTCCCCGGCGCCGACCTGTCCCGCACCGTCGGCTGGTTCACCACCATGTACCCCGCCCGCGTCGACGTCAGCACCGTCGACCTGGAGAACGTGCTGGCCGGCGGCCCCGCCGCCGCCAAGGCCGTCAAACTGGTCAAGGAACAGCTGCGCGAGGTCCCCGACAAGGGCCTGGGCTACGGACTGCTGCGCCACCTCAACCCCGAGACCGCCGCACAGCTCGCCCACCTGGCCGTGCCCCAGATCGGGTTCAACTACCTCGGCCGGATCTCCGAGACCGACGTGCCCGGACACCTGCGCGACCAGGGATGGGGACCGGCGTCCTGGTCCGCCGAACTGATCGCCGAACCCGATGCGGACCTGCCCGCACTGTCCGCGCTGGAGGTCAACTCCGTCGCCACCGACACCGCCGACGGCACCCGCCTGCAAGCCGCGTTCCTCTTCCCCACCGGCGTCCTCTCCCGCGAACGGGCCGGCGAACTGGCCGACCTGTGGGTGCAGGTCCTGCACGGCATGGCCGCCCACGCCGCGAGCGGCCCAACCGGCGGACTCACCCCCTGCGACGCACCGCTGGTCACCGTCGCCCAAGGCGACATCGAGACCTGGGAACACCGCTACGGCCCGCTGGTCCAGGTATGGCCGCAGGCCCCCGGACAGTCCGGCATCCAGTTCCAGGCCGCGCTCGCCGACGGCACCTTCGACGTCTACCACATGCAGTTCGTGCTGCACCTGTCCGGCAACGTCGACCCCGACCGCATGCGGGCCGCCGGCCAGGCCCTGCTGGAGCGCCACCCCAACCTGCGCTCCGCGTTCCTGACCACCGCCGAGGGCGAGCCCGTGCAGGTCGTCGCCGAACACGTCACCCTGCCCTGGCGGCACCTGGACCTGACCGGCCGCAGCGAGGCCGAGCAGAACACCGCCCTGGACGCCGCCCTGGCCGCCGACCGCGCCGACCAGCTCGACCCCACCCGGCCCCCGCTGCTGCGCCTGGCCCAGCTCACCTGCGGACCCGACCGGGCCAAGGTCGTCCTCACCGCCCACCACACCCTCTTCGACGGCTGGTCCTCACCCCTGGTGATCACCGACCTGGTCCGGCTCTACGCCGACACCGGCCCCCTGGCCCCCGTCCGCTCCTACGGCGACTACCTGGCCTGGCTGACCCGGCAGGACAAGGAGGCCTCCGCCGCCCGCTGGAAGAGCGAACTCGACGGATTCGACGAACCCACCCTGGTCGCCGCGGGCCTCACCGCCCAGGGCCAGGCGTCCTCGCTGGGACGGGTCGAGGTGCCGCTGTCCATCGACAAGGGCCGCGAGCTGGCCCGCCGCGCAGCCCAGCTCGGCGTCACCCTCAACACCCTCCTGCAGGGCGCGTGGGCGGTGCTGATCTCCAAACTGACCGGGCAGCACGACGTGGTGTTCGGCGCCGCCGTCAACGGCCGCCCCGCCGACCTGACCGGCAGCGACGAGATGGTCGGCCTGTTCATCAACTCCCTGCCCACCAGGGCCCGGTGCCGGCCCGACACCCCGCTCGGCGACGTCATCACCGACCTGCAGAACCGGCAGATCACCCTGCTCGACCACCACTACTACGGCCTCGCCGACATCCAGCGCGGCACCGGCCTGCCCGCCCTGTTCGACACCATCGTGGTGTTCGAGAACTACCCCGTCGACCGCGAGGGCATCGTCGACGCGAACACCTCCGCCGGCTTCACCATCGACGCCATCCGCCCCTTCGCCGGCTCCCACTACCCCCTCACCCTCAACTCCTCCGACCCCTACCTGCGCCTGTCCCTGGACTACCAGAAGAACCTCTACGACCACGCGGCGGCCGAACAGATCGCCGCCCGCCTCGTACGCGTACTGGAACAGATCCTCCAGGACCCCTCCGTTCCGGTCGGCGCCGTGCAGGTGCTGGGCGAGGACGAACACGACCTGCTGGTACGGCAGATCAACGACACCGCCCGCCCCCTCACCGCCACCACCCTGCCCGACGCGTTCGAGGCCCAGGCGGCCCGCACCCCCGACCACCTCGCCCTGATCGGCGAGGACGAACGGCTGACCTACGCCGAGTTCAACACCCGCGCCAACCGCCTCGCCCACTGGCTGATCGCACACGGCGCCGGCCCCGAACAGCTCGTCGCCGTCAAGATCCCCCGCTCGGTGGACCTGATGGTGGCGATCTACGCCGTCGTCAAGGCCGGCGCCGCCTACGTGCCCATCGACACCGAACTGCCCGAGGACCGCGTACGGCACGTCCTGGACAGCGCACAGCCCCTGCTGGTCCTCGACGAAACACTCCCGGACGTCTCCGCCCGGCCCGGAACCAACCCCGAGCGGACCCTGTCGCCGGACAACGCCGCCTACGCCATCTTCACCTCCGGCTCCACCGGCGGCCCCAAGGGCGTCCCCGTCGCCCACCGGGCCATCATGAACCGGCTGGCGTGGGGACTCGCGCACTTCGACGTCACACCCCAGGACCGGGTGCTGCTGAGCACCACGGCGAGCTTCGACGTGTCCGTACCGGAACTGTTCGCCCCCCTGCAGGCCGGCGCCGCCGTCGTCATCGCCCGCCCCGACGGACGCCGCGACCCCGCCTACCTGGCACAGCTGATACGCCGCGAACACGTCACCGGCGCCGACTTCGTACCCTCCCTGCTGGAGGCGTTCGTCGCCGAACCCGCCGCCAAGGACTGCACCGCCCTGCGCTGGATCGAAGTCGCCGGCGAGGCGTTCCCGCCCGCCCTGGCCCAGCGGTTCACCGAACTGCTGCCCCACTGCACCGCCAACAACCTCTACGGACCCACCGAGGCCGCCGTCGAGGTCACCGCCCACCAGTACGTGCCCGGCAGCGACCGCCTGCCCATCGGCACACCGGTGTGGAACACCCAGGTGTACGTCCTGGACGCGGCCCTGCGCCCCGTCCCGGCCGGCGTCACCGGCGAGCTCTACCTCGCCGGCGACCAGCTCGCCCGCGGCTACCTCGGACAGAGCGCCCTGACCGCGGGCCGCTTCGTGGCCTGCCCCTTCGGCCCGCCCGGCAGCCGCATGTACCGCACCGGCGACGTCGTGCGCTGGAGCCGGGACGGCCAGGTCGAGTACATCGGCCGCTCCGACTTCCAGGTCAAGGTCCGCGGCTTCCGCATCGAGCTCGGCGAGATCGAGCAGACCCTGGCCGCACACCCGGACGTCGACAGCGCGGTGGCCCTGGTGCGCGAGGACCGCCCCGGCGACCAGCGCCTGGTCGCCTACCTGGTGCCCGCCGCCGGCACCGGCCCGGCCGGCCCGGACCTCGCGGCCCTGACCGCCCTGGCCCGCGAGCACCTGCCCGAGTACATGGTGCCCACCGCACTGATCCCGCTGGCCGAACTGCCCACCACACCCAGCGGGAAACTCGACCGGGGCGCCCTGCCCGCACCGGACCAGGCCGACACCGCCACCGGGCGAGGACCGCGCAACCACAACGAGGAAGTCCTGTGCCGGCTGTTCGCCGAACTGCTCGGCACCGACGAGGTCGGCATCGACGTCGACTTCTTCGACAACGGCGGGCACTCGCTGCTGGCCACCCGGCTGGTCGGCCGCATACGCAACGAGCTCGGCGTCGACGTGAAGGTCACCACCGTCTTCCGCAGTCCCACCGTCGCCGAACTGGCGGCCCGGATCGAGAAGTCGGGCAGGTCGAACCGCCTCCAGCTGCGACAGATGAACGTTGAGGAGTAGCTCGATGATCCCGTTGTCCTTCGCCCAGCGCCGGCTGTGGTTCCTGCACCGCCTGGAAGGGCCGTCCGCGACGTACAACATCCCCTTCGTGCTGCGCCTCGAGGGACCGCTGGACACCGCGGCCCTGGCCGCGGCCGTCGAGGACGTCACCACCCGGCACGAGAGCCTGCGCACCCTGCTCGTCGAGAACGCGGACGGCACCCCCGAGCAGCGCATCCTGCCCCCCGAGCAGGCCCGCCACCCCTTCACCGTCCTCGACGTGAGCGCCGACGCGGCGGACGAGGCGATGCGGCACTTCGTGGGCGAAGGCTTCGAACTCGGCACGGACCTGCCGCTGCGCACCCGCGTCCTGCGCCTGTCGGCCCACGAGCACGTGCTGGTCTTCGTCTTCCACCACGTCGCCGCCGACGGCGCCTCGATGGCCCCGTTCCTGCACGACCTCCTCGACGCCTACGCCGCCCGCTGCGCCGGCCGGGCCCCCGACCGGCAGCCGCTCACCGTGCAGTACAAGGACTACACCCTCTGGCAGCGGCAGATGCTCGGCGACGAGGACGACGCCGACAGCGTCGCCTTCGAACAACTCGACTACTGGCGCGGCGAACTGGCCGGGGTGCCGCAACCGGTGCAGCTTCCCCTGGACCGGCCCCGGCCGACGTCGGCGTCCCACCGCGGCGGCCACGTCGACCTCGAACTGGAACCCGAGGTGGTCGCCGGGATCGGCCGCCTGGCCGCCCAACACGGCGCCACCGCCCCGATGGTCGCCCAGGCCGCGCTCGCGGTCCTGCTGCACCACCTCGGCGCCGGCAACGACCTCACCATCGGCAGCCCCATCGAAGGCCGCCCCGACGAACAGCTCGAGGACCTGATCGGGTTCTTCGCCAACACCTGGGTGCTGCGCGTCGACCTCTCCGGCAACCCGGCCTTCGGCGACCTGCTGGACCAGGTCCGCGACCGGGCGCTCGGCGCCTACGACCACCAGGACGTCCCCTTCGAGCACCTGGTCGAACTCCTCAACCCCGACCGCACCACCGCCTACCAGCCGCTCTTCCAGGTGATGCTGGCCTGGCAGTTCGCCTGGTCCCCGCTCCAGGTGCCCGGCCTGAAGGCCACCCCCCTCCCGCTGGGCACCGACACCGCGAAGTTCGACCTGTTCTTCAACATCGTCCCCGACCCCTCGGGCCGCGCCTACGGACGACTGGAGTACGCCACCGACCTGTTCGACCACGCCACCGCCCAGAGCCTCGTCGACCGCTACGTCCGCGTACTGCGCCAGGTCGTCACCGACCCCGCCACCCGCCTGGGCCGGGTGGACATCCTCACCACGGCCGAACAGCGGCGGCTTGCCGACCTGAACGACACGGCCGCACCCGTCGAGGGCACGACCGTGGTGCAGCAGGTCACCGCCCAGGCGGCCCGCACACCCGAGGCCACCGCGGTCGTCTGCGGCGAGACCGAACTGACCTACCGCGAACTGGAGGAGCGCGCCGGACGGCTGGCCGCCGTGCTGCGCACCCGCGGGGTCGGACCGGACGTCCTGGTCGCCGTGGCCCTGCCCCGCTCCGCGGACCTGGTCGTCGCCCTGCTGGCCGTCCTCAAGGCCGGCGGCGCCTACCTGCCCCTGGACCCCGGCTACCCGGCCGCACGCCTGGACCTGCTGCTCACCACCGCCGATCCGGCCCTGCTGGTGAGCGACCGGACCACCGCCGCCGCCCTGGCCACCGACGGACGGCCCGTCCTGCACCTCGACGGCCTCGACGGCCTCGACGACGGCCCCGGCCCGGACGGGCCCGCCGCCGCACCGCACCGAAGCGGCGTGCGGCCCGACCACCTCGCCTACGTCATGTTCACCTCCGGCTCCACCGGCACCCCCAAGGGCGTCTGCGTCACCCACGCCGCCGTCCTCAACGGCGTACAGGACCTGGCCCGGCGCACCCACGTCACGGCGGACTCCCGGATGCTGGCCGCGACCTCGGTCAACTTCGACGTCTCCGTCTTCGAGATCTTCACCGCGCTGACCTGCGGCGCGAGCGTCGAGATCGTCCGCGACGTCCTCGAACTCACCGAACGCGGCCACTGGTCCGGCAGCACCATCAGCGCCGTGCCCACCGTGTTCTCCGCACTGCTCGACCAGATCGCCGCCGACGGCGCCACCGGCCCCCGGCTCGACGTCGAAACGGTGATCTTCGCCGGTGAGGCGCTCTCCGCGGACATGGTCCACAAGGTGCGCCGCATCCTGCCCGGCACCCGCGTCGTCAACGCTTACGGCCAGACGGAGAGCTTCTACGCCGCCACCTTCACCGTCCCCGGGCAGGACGGCGACACGGGCGCGGTAGCGGTGGGCACCCCGCTGGCCAACATGCGCGCCCACGTCCTCGGCCCCGAACTGGCTCCCGTCCCGCAGGGGGTGACCGGCGAGCTGTACGTCGCGGGCCACCTCGCCCGCGGCTACCACCGCCGGCCGGCCCTGACCGCCGACCGGTTCGTCCCCGACCCCTACGGCCCGCCCGGCACCCGCATGTACCGCACCGGCGACCTGGCCCGCCGGGACACCGAGGGCCGGCTGAGGTACGCCGGACGTGCCGACGACCAGGTCAAGGTCAACGGTATCCGCATCGAGCCCACCGAGATCGAGACCGTCCTGGCCCAGCACCCCGCCGTCGCCCAGGCGGTGGTGACCGTGTGCGCGGACCCCGCCGGCACCCGGCGCCTGGTCGGCTACGTGGCACGCACCGGCGCCACAACCGCGGACGGCGACGCGGACGGCGGCACGGGCATCGACGCCGGTGTGTCGGTGGCCGACCTGCGCCGGTTCGCGGCCAAGCGGCTGCCCGACTACATGGTGCCCGCCCAGCTCGTGCTCCTCGACCGTCTCCCGCTGACCGCGAACGGCAAACTCGACCGGGCCGCGCTGCCCGAGCCGCAGTTCACCGGCACCGCCTACCGCGCCCCGCGCACCCGCGCCGAACGGGTGCTGGCCGAGGTGTACGCCGACGTGCTGGGCGCCGGACAGGTCGGCGTCGACGACGACTTCTTCACCGGCGGCGGCGACAGCATCCGCTCCATCCAGGTCGTGGCCCGCGCCCGGACACGCGGCGTCCAGGTCACCACCCGGGAGATCTTCGAGCACCGCACCGTCGCCCGGCTCGCGGAACTGGTCGAGGACCGGGGCGGGGAAGAACGCGTGACGCTGGCCGAGCTGCCGGGCGGCGGCGTGGGCTGGGCCCCGCTGCCGCCCACCGCGGCCCACGTCCTGGCCCTGGGCGGCCCCATCGGCCGGTTCTGCATGTCCGCGCTGCTGACCCTGCCCGAGGACATCGACCGCACCGGCCTGGCCGCGACCCTGCAGGCAGTCCTCAACCGGCACGACGTGCTGCGCTCCCGCCTGGACCGGGCCGAGAAGGGCCTGCGCATGCGGGAGCCCGGCAGCGTCGAGGCCGCCGCGCTGATCCGCGAAGTCCCCTACGACACCGCCACCGTGCAGGCCGAACTGGACGCGGCCGCCGACCGCCTGGACCCGGACGCGGGCGTGATGGCCCAGTTCGTGCACCTCACCGGCACCACCGGGGCCGACCGGCTGCTGATCGTGCTGCACCACCTGGTCGTCGACGGGGTGTCCTGGCGGATCCTGCTGCCCGACCTGGCCGCCGCCTGGCAGCGGGTCCACGCCGGCCTCGAACCGCTGCCGGCACCCGCGGGCACCTCACTGCGCCGCTGGACCCACGCACTGGCCGAACAGGCCGCCACCGCCGGACGCGTCGGCGAACTGCCGCTGTGGCAGGACGTCCTCGCCGGCGACGAACCCGTGCTCGGCACCCGCCCGCTGGATCCCGCACGCGATGTCACCTCCACCGTGGACACCGTCCGCGTCCAGCTCCCGGCCGACGTCACCGCCGCCCTGCTGAACACCGTGCCCGCCGTCTTCGGCGGCGGCGCCGACGACGGCCTGCTCACCGGCCTCGCCCTGGCCCTGGCCCGCTGGCGCAGCACCCGCGGCACACCCGCCGCCGCCACGCTGGTCCGCCTGGAGGGCCACGGCCGCGAGGACCACCTGGTGCCCGGCGCCGACCTGTCCTCCACCGTCGGCTGGTTCACCGCCATGTACCCGGTCGCCCTCGACCTGGCCGGCATCGACCTGGCCGACGCGTTCGCCGGCGGCCCCGCCGCCGGCCGGGCCGTCAAGGCCGTCAAGGAACAGCTGCGGGCCGTCCCCGACCACGGCATGGGCTACGGCCTGCTGCGCCACCTCAACGCGAGGACCGCACCCAGGCTGGCCCGCCTGCGCCGCCCGCAGATCGGCTTCAACTACCTCGGCAAGGCCTCCGGCGCCGACCTGCCCGAGGAACTGCGCGGCCTTGGCTGGGCACCCGACACCACCCACCGCGACCTGATCGCCGCACCGGACGCGGACATGCCGGTCCTGTCCGCGCTGGAGATCAACGCGGTCGCCACCGACACCGGCGACGGCGACGAACTGAGCGCCTACTTCGGCTTCCCCACCGGCGTCCTGTCCCGCGAGGACGTCACCGAACTGGCCGGCCTGTGGACCAGTGCCCTGACCGCGCTGGCCCGCCACGCCACCACGCCCGGCGCCGGCGGACTCACCCCCAGCGACGCACCCCTGGTCCAGGTGGGCCAGGCGGAGATCGACGCCTGGGAGGCCCGCTTCGGCAAGCTCACCACCATCTGGCCCACCACCCCCGCCCAGTCCGGGATCCTCTTCCAGGCCAAGCTCGCCGGCGCCTCCTTCGACCCGTACCACATCCAGCTCGTCTTCCACCTGTCCGGCACGGTCGACCCGGAACGCATGCGCCGCGCCGGACAGGCACTTCTGGACCGCCACCCCGTCCTGCGCGCCGCGTTCACCGACCGCGCCGACGGCGACCTCGTCCAGGTGATTCCCAGGTCGGTGACCCTGCCCTGGCAGCACCTGGACCTGACCGGACTCGACGAGAGCGAACGCACGGCGAGGTTCGAGGAGTTCCTCGCCGACGACCAGAAGGCCTACTTCGACACCGGCACCCCGCCGCTGCTGCGCCTGGCCCTGGCCGTCCTGGACCCCGACCGGCCCGAACTCGTCCTGACCGCCCACCACGCCCTCTACGACGGCTGGTCCACCCCGCTGCTGATGCAGGACCTGCTGCTGCTGTACGCCGCCGACGGCGAGGTCTCCGCGCTGCCCGCCCCCCGCGACTACGGCGACTTCCTGTCCTGGCTCACCCGCCAGGACCCCGAAGAGGCGGCACGGGCCTGGGCGGCCGAACTCGACGGGATCGACGAGCCGGCCCTGCTCGCCCCCGACTCCGCGGACAGCGACGACGGCGTCCGCGACCAGGTCGAGGTCGCGCTGCCCGCCGAGGAGGCCCACGAACTCGTGCGCCGCGCCTCCGCACTGGGCATCACCGTCAACACCCTGGTGCAGGGCGCCTGGGCACTGCTGCTGGGCCAGCTCACCGGCCGCCAGGACGTGGTGTTCGGCGCGACCGTCTCCGGACGCCCGCCCGCGGTGACGGACGTCGAGTCGATGGTCGGCATGTTCATCAACACCCTGCCCGTCCGTGTCACCCACGCACCCGGCGACCGGGTCGGCGAGGTCCTGGACCGCCTCCAGCGCCGCCAGGCCGCGCTGGCCGAACACCACCACCACGGGCTCGCCGAGATCCAGAAGTCCGCCGGAGTGCGGTCCCTGTTCGACACCCTGGTCGTCTTCGAGTCCTACCCCGTCGACCGCGAGGGACTCAAAGACGCCGGCGACGCCGCCGACGGGATCACCTTCACCGGCCTGCGCCCGTTCGCCGGCAACCACTACACGCTGTGCCTGACGGCCGCCGCCGACCCGCACCTGCAGCTCGTCATCCAGTACGCGCCGGGCGTCTTCGACCGGGCCACCGTCCAGACGTACGCGGCCCGCCTGGTGCGCTTCCTGCGCCGCCTCGCGGCCGACCCCGCGCTGAGGATCGCGCAGCTGGACGCGCTCGAGGACGGCGAACGCGAGCGGATGCTCGCCCCCTTCGACCAGGACGCCGCCCGGGCCCGCCGCACCACGCTCACCGAACTGGTCCGCGCGCAGGTGGCCCGGACCCCCGACAAGACCGCCGTGGTCGCCGCGGGCGAGTCGCTGACGTACGCCGAACTGGACGCCCGCGCCGAGGCGCTGGCGGCCGAACTGGCCCGCCGCGGCGTGGGCCCCGAAAGCGTGGTCGGCGTGGTCCTGCCGCGCACCGTGGACGTGGTCGTGGCACTGCTGGGCGTGCTCAAGGCGGGCGGCGCCTATCTGCCCGTCGACCCCGCCTACGCCGCCGCCCGCCTCCCGCACGTCCTGCCCACCGCCCGGCCCGACCTGGTCCTGACCGACACCGCCACCCGCCCCCTCGTCCCCGCCACCGACATCCCCGTCCTCCTCCTCGACGACACCGACCTGCACACCCCGCCCGCCCCGCAGGCGGCGGCGCGGCCGAAGGCCGGCCCGGACAGCCTCGCCTACGTCATCTACACCTCCGGCTCCACCGGCGTGCCCAAGGGTGTGGGCGTCACCCACACCACCGTCGTCAACGCCGTGGACACCCTGGTCGCCCAGGCCGGCGCCGAGGCCGGACGGCGCGTCCTGGTCGCCGCCTCCTTCGGCTTCGACGTCGCCACCTTCGAGACGTTCGCCGCCCTGACCACCGGCGGCACCGCCGAGATCGTCCGCGACGTGCTGGAACTGGCCGAACGCGACGCCTGGGACGTCGACGTCATCTGCTCGGTGCCCTCGGCCTTCGCCGAGCTCGTCGACCAGCTCGCCGACCGCATCGACCCCACGGCCCTGAACATCTCCGGCGAGGTGCTGACCCCGCACCTCGCCGAACGGGTCCGCGCCCGCTGGCCCAAGGCCCGCGTCATCAACAGCTACGGCCCCAGCGAGACGTTCTACGCCACCGGCTTCCTCCTCGACGCGGACGAGACCTACCCCACGGGTGTGCCCATCGGCCGGCCCTTCCCCGGCGTGCGGGCCTACGTCCTCAGCCCCGGCCTGGGCCTGCTGCCCGCGGGCACCCCCGGCGAGCTGTACCTGGCGGGCGCCGGCCGCGGCTACCACCGCCAGCCGGCCCTGACCGCCGACCGGTTCGTCCCCGACCCCTACGGCCCGGCCGGCTCGCGCATGTACCGCACCGGCGACCTGGCCCGCTTCACCGCCGACGGACAGCTCCAGCACCTGGGCCGCATCGACACCCAGGTCAAGATCCGCGGCTACCGGGTGGAACCCGCCGAGGTCGAGGCCGCGCTGACCACCCATCCGGGCATCGCGCAGGTCGCCGTCGTCACCCAGCAGCCCGGCGACACCACCCCCTACCTGGCCGCCTACCTCGTCCCCGCCGACGGCGCGAGCCTGCCCGGTGCGGCCGCGATCCAGGAACACCTGGCCGACCGGCTGCCCGAGTACATGGTGCCCGCCGTCTACGTGCCGCTGGAGCGGCTGCCGCTGTCACCCAACGGCAAGCTCGACCTCAAGGCCCTGCCCGCACCCGACCTCACCTCCGCCACCCCCTTCCGGGCCCCCACCACCCCGCGCGAGCAGGCACTGGCCCGCCTGTTCGCCGACGTGCTGGGCGTGGAGAAGGTCGGAGCCGACGACGGCTTCTTCGAACTCGGCGGGCACTCCCTGCTCGCCACCCGGCTGATCACCCGGGCCCGCGCCGAGATCGGGATGGAGATACCCATCCGCAAGATCTTCGACCTGCCGACGGTCGCGGCGCTCGCCGCATGGTCGGAGGAATCGGCTGTCCCCCTTCGCCCCGCTCTCCGCAGGATGATCCCAGAGGAGCAGAACTCGTGATTCCGCTTTCGTTTGCACAGCGCCGCATGTGGCTCACGCACCAGCTGGAGGGCGGGGCGGAGACCTACAACATCTCCCCGGCCTTCCGGCTCAGGGGACCGCTGGACCAGGCCGCCCTCGTCGCCGCGATCGGCGACGTGGCCGCCCGGCACGAGACGCTGCGCACCACCTACGTGCTGGACGACAACGACGAGCCCCACCAGAAGATCCTGCCCGCGGCACAGGCCCCCGTCGAGGTGCCCGTCGTCGAGGTGACACCCGACGCCCTGGACGAGGCGGTCGACGCGTTCATCGCGCACCGCTTCGACCTGATGGCCGACATCCCCTTCAAGGCACGCCTGTTCCGCTGCTCGCCCGAGGAACACGTCCTGGTCCTGCTCATCCACCACATCGCCTCCGACGGCGTCTCCGGCGGCCCCCTGGCCCGCGACCTGACCACCGCCTACACCGCACGCCTGGCCGGCCAGGCACCCGTCTACGAGCCGCTGGCCGTCACGTACAAGGACTACGCGCTGTGGCAGCGCGAACTCCTCGGCGACGTCACCGACCCCGGCTCGCTGGCTGCCGCGCAGGCCAACTACTGGCGCAAGGAGCTGACCGGGGTCCCGCAGCCGCTCGGCCTGCCGCTGGACCGCCCCCGGCCCGCCACCCGCGACTCCAAGGGCGACTCCCTCTCCCTCCAGGTACGGCCCGAAGTGGCCGCAGGCCTCCAGCGCCTGGCCGACGAGCGCGGCATGACCATGTCGATGGTCGTGCAGGCCGCGCTCGGCGTGCTGCTGGGCAAGCTCAGCGGCGGCGAGGACGTCACCATCGGCAACCCGATCGCCGGACGCACCGACGAGGGCCTGGCCGACCTGGTCGGCCTGTTCGTCAACACCCAGGTCCTGCGCGTCGACCTCTCCGGCAACCCCTCCTTCGCCGACCTGCTCCCGCAGGTCCGCGACAAGGCACTGGCGGCCTACGAGCACCAGGACGTGCCCTTCGAGACCCTGGTCGAACTGATCAACCCCGAGCGCTCCACCGCCTACCAGCCCCTGTTCCAGGTCATGTTCGCCTGGCAGAGCTTCGAGAAGGCCGACTTCGAACTGCCCGGACTCAAGGTCGAGTTCGAGCAGTACCTCACCAACACCTCGCTGGCCGACCTGTTCTTCTCCCTGGCCTACGACAGCACCGGCGCACTGCGCGGCGACCTCATGTACGCCACCCAGCTCTTCGACCGCGACACCGCGAAGTCCCTCGCCGACCGGTTCGTCCGGGTCCTGGAGCAGGTCGCCGCCGCCCCCACGGCCCCGATCGGCTCCATCGACGTGCTCGGTGCGGACGAACGCGACCGTCTGGTGCGGCAGATCAACGACACCGCCCGTCCGGTCGCCGAGACGACCCTGCCCGACGCGTTCGAGGCACAGGTGCGCCGCACCCCGGACCGGGTCGCGGTGATCGGCGAGCACGAGACGCTCACCTACGCCGAGTTCAACGCCCGCGCCAACCGCCTCGCGCACTGGCTGATCGCACAGGGCGCGGGCCCCGAGCAGCTCGTCGCGGTGAAGATCCCTCGCTCCGTGGACCTGCTCGTCGCCGTGTACGGGGTGGTCAAGGCGGGCGCCGCCTACGTACCGCTGGACACCGAACTGCCCGCCGAACGCGTACGCCACGTCCTGGCGAGCGCGCAGCCGCTGCTGCTCCTCGAGGACACCCTGCCCGACCTGTCGGGACAGCCGGAGACGGACCCCGAGCGCGACCTGTCCCCGGACAACGCCGCCTACGTCATCTTCACCTCCGGCTCCACCGGCGGCCCCAAGGGCGTGCCGGTCGCCCACCGTTCGATCACCAACCGGATCGAATGGGGCCTGGAACACTTCGACGTCACGGTCGAGGACCGGATGCTGATGAGCACCTCGGCGAGCTTCGACGCCTCGGTGCCGGAGATGTTCTCCAACCTCCAGACGGGCGCCAGTGTCGTGGTCGCCAGTGCCGAGGGCCGCCGTGACCCCGCCTACCTCGCCGACCTGATCCAGCGCGAGCAGGTCACCGCCGCGTTCTTCGTGCCCTCGCTGCTCTCCGCGTTCGTCACCGAACCCGCCGCCAGGGAGTGCACCAGCCTGCGCTGGATCGAGGTGGCCGCCGAGGCCTTCCCCGCGGCCCTCGCCAACCGCTTCACCGACCTGCTCCCCGGCTGCTCCGCCAACAACCTCTACGGCCCCACCGAGGCCACCGTCGAGGTCACCGGCTGGCAGCACGTGCCCGGCGCCGACCGCGTCCCGATCGGCACCCCGATCTGGAACAACCAGGTCTACATCCTCGACGCCGCGCTGCGTCCGGTCGCGCCCGGCGTCGCCGGCGAGCTCTACCTCGCCGGGACCTGCCTGGCCCGCGGCTACCTCGGCCAGAGCGGGCTGACCTCGGAGCGGTTCGTGGCCTGCCCCTTCGGCCCGGCCGGCTCGCGCATGTACCGCACCGGCGACCTGGTGAAGTGGAACAAGGACGGCCAGGTCGAATACCTCGGCCGCACCGACTCCCAGGTCAAGGTCCGCGGCTTCCGCATCGAACTCGGCGAGATCGACCACGTCCTGTCCGGACACCCCCTGGTCGCACAGGCCGCCGTCGTGGTCCGCGAGGACCAGAAGGGCGACCAGCGCCTGGTCGCCTATGTCGAACCCGACCCGGACGCCGCCGTCGCCGACACCGCGGCCCAGGTGGAGGAGTGGCGCCAGATCCACGACGACGCCCACGCGGACGCCGCCGAGGAGACCTGGGGCGAGGACTTCCAGCCCTGGAAGAGCCTCTACACGGGCGAACCGGTCGGGCACGAGCAGCTGCGCCAGTGGCAGGACGCGGCCGTCGCCCAGGTGCTGCGGCACGCGCCGCGCCGGATCCTGGAGATCGGCGCCGGCTCCGGCCTGCTGCTGGCCAGGATCGCCGGCCAGGTCGAGGAGTACTGGGGCACCGATGTGGCCGCCGCCGCGATCGACCGGCTGCGCACCCAGGCGGAGGCGGCCGGCCACGGCGACCGGGTCCGCCTCGCCGTCCAGCCCGCCGACGACCTCACCGGCCTGCCCCTAGAACACTTCGACACCGTCGTCCTGGACTCCGTCGTCCAGTACTTCCCGAGCGCCGCCTACCTCGACCAGGTCCTCACCGGCCTGCTCGGCCTGCTGGCGCCCGGCGGCCGGATCATCGTCGGCGACGTCCGCAACGCCGCCACCCAGCGCATCCTGGCGACCGCCGAGCAGCGCGCCCAGCAGCCCTACGCCTCCCACGAGGAGATCCGGGCCGCCGTGGAGCAGGCCCTGCTCGCCGAACGGGAACTGCTGCTCGCCCCCGAGTGGTTCGCCGAATGGGCCGGCCGGAACGGCCTGGGCGCCGACATCCGCCTCAAGGCCGGACCGGCGCACAACGCGCTCACCCGCCACCGCTACGAGGTCGTCCTGCACACCGGGCCGGCCGCCGCCCTCGACCTGAGCGCCGTGCCCGCGATCGCCTGGGGCGGCGAGGTGTCCGACCTCGAGGGACCGGCCGTGCGGGCGCAGCGGACGGGCGGCCCGCTGCGGGTGACCGGGATACCCAACGCGCGCCTGGCGGAGGAGGCCGCCGCGGCCGCCTTCGCCGGAGTCGTCACCGACGACGCCCCCACCGGCAGGCCGCTGGACCCCGAGGACGTCACGGCCCTCGCCCGCCGCCACAACCTGGACGCCGTGCTCACCTGGTCGGGCGAGAGCACCCACAGCTTCGAGGCGGTACTGCTGCCCCGGGGACGGACGGTCACCGGCGCCTTCGTGCCCAGCGCCGTGGCCGGCCGCGTCCGCGCCACCGCACCCGCGCTGGCCGGCGCGATCGGCCCGCTGCTGGAAGAACTGCCCGCCTACCTGGGCGCGCGGTTGCCCGACTACATGGTCCCGGCCGCGATGGTGCCGCTGTCCCGGCTCCCGCTCAACCCGGCCGGCAAGATCGACCGCGGTGCGCTGCCCGCCGAGCACACCACCACCGTCAGCAAGGGCGAGCCGCGCAACTCCCACGAGGAGGAGCTGTGCTCCTTCTTCAGCGAACTGCTCAAACTGGAACGGGTCGGCATCGACGACGACTTCTTCGCGCTCGGCGGGCACTCCCTGCTCGCCACCCGGCTCAGCGCCCGCATCCGCAAGCGGTTCGGCGTCGACATGCCGCTGCGCACGATCATCCAGTACCCCACGGTCGCCGAACTCGCCGCGCTGCTGCTCATCGGCAGCATCCCCGGCGGCCACGAGGACTCCTTCAACGTCGTGCTGCCGCTGAACCGGGACCCGGGCACCGGCAAGGAGCCGGTGTGGTTCTTCCACGGCGGCGGCGGCCTGGGCTGGGCGTTCTTCACCTTCGCCCCCCACGTGCCCGACCGGCCGGCCTACTCCCTGCAGTCCCGCGGCTCCAACGGCAAGGAGGCGATGGCCGATTCGGTGGAGGAGATGGTCGAGGACTACCTGGAGCAGATCCTCGCCGTCCAGCCCGAGGGCCCCTACTACCTGATCGGCTGGTCCTTCGGCGGCCCCATCGCGCACGCCGTCGCCGCGGCGATGGACCGCCGCGGCCTGGAGGTCGGCCTCATCGCCGTCCTGGACTCCCAGCCGGCCAACTCCGCCACCAACAACGGCTTCCGCGAGGTCGCCGGCCGCACCAAGGAGCTCTACCGCGCCGACATCGAGGAAGTGTTCGGCAAGTTCATGAACACCGGCAGCATGGACGCCTTCCTCGACACCATGTCGCAGGTGGGCGCCAACAACCTGCAGAAGATGGGCGTCTTCGAGTCGCCGGTCTACCGCGGCGACGTGCTGTATTTCAACGCCCGGCTGGACAAGGTCGACGGAGTGACCTCCTACGGCCCCGACTGGCGCCCGCACGTCCTTGGCACCATCGAGGAGTACGACGTGGACGCCACCCACCACGACCTGCACATGCCCAGGCCCGCCGCCCAGATCATGCGGGTCATCGCCCGCAGGCTGGCACAGCGGTGAACGGGCCGGACGAACCGGGAACGGGACGAGAGGAGTTGACCGCGGTGACAGGACCGGGCACATCAGCGGGAACGGGGGAGCGGACCACGCTTTTGTGCGTGCCGTTCGCCGGAGCGGGCCCCTCCTTCTTCCACCCCTGGCAGGACCTGGCCGCCGGCCGCTGGCGGGTGACCTCGGTCGAACTGCCCGGCAGGGAACGCCGGATCCTGGACGAGCCGTACCGCAACGTCGTCGAGGCGGCCAAGACCGAGATCGACGCCATCGCCGCGGACCTCGGCGAGGGCGGCCGGGTCGTCCTGTTCGGGCACAGCCTGGGCGCGGTCCTCGCCTACGAGCTGGCGCACCTGCTGACCGGGCGCGGCGTGCACGTCGAGCGGCTGGTCGTCAGCGGCTCGCCGGGCCCCTGGACCCAGCGCGAGCGCCGCGCGGCCGGCCTTGAGGGCGACGAATTCCTCGCCCGGGTCGAGGAGTTCGCCGGGTTCCGGCACGAGGCCCTGGACCACCCGGAGATGCGGGAGCTGATCCTGCCCACCCTCCAGGCGGACTGCGAGATGCACGAGGCCTACGTGCCCAGCACCGACGACCCGGTGCGGGTGCCGATCACCTCGCTGCGCGGCGAGGCCGACGGCCTGGTCACCGCCGAGGAGGGCCGCCAGTGGCGCGACGCCACCACGGCCGCGTTCCGCTACACCGAATTCCCCGGCGACCACATGTACCTGGTCGACCAGGGCCGGGAGATCCTGGACGTGATCGAGGCGGAGTGCGCCCAGGGCCGCTGACACGGTCACCGCGCGCGTGAGGGCACGGCCCCGCCCGGCCCGCGCGCCGCGGTGGGTGACGAGGGCGTCCGCTTCGGCGGACGCCCTCGTCCGTACGCCCCGCCCCGATTCCGCTTCCGGCCCCGGATTCCGCTTCCGGCGCGGGCACCGACGGTGTCGAGGAGGGCTCGAGGGCCGTGTCAGGGGTATGACAGGGCGATGCCAAGCACCGGCCCGACAGTGGAGGCATGAAGAGTTCCGCTATCGCAGTGACAGGGCTGCGCAAGGCATATGGCGACAAGGTCGTGCTCGACGGCATCGACTTCGAGGTCGCCGCGGGATCGGTCTTCTCCCTGCTCGGTCCGAACGGAGCGGGCAAAACGACTACGGTGAACGTCCTCACGACGCTGCTCACCGCCGACGCCGGCACGGCGTACGTCGCCGGCCACGACGTGGCGAACGCGACCCGGCAGGTACGCGCCGCCATCGGCGTGACCGGCCAGTTCGCCGCGGTGGACGACCTGCTGACGGGCCGCGAGAACCTGCAGCTGATGGCCGACCTCAAGCGGGTGCGCGCCGGCGGCAAGCTGGTGGCGCAGCTGCTGGAGCGCTTCGACCTGACGGAGTCGGCGGACAAGCACGCGGCGTCCTACTCCGGCGGTATGCGCCGCAAGCTGGACCTGGCGATGACCCTCGTCGGCAGCCCGCAGATCATCTTCCTCGACGAGCCGACGACGGGCCTCGACCCGCGCAGCCGGCGCACGCTGTGGGGGATCGTCCGCGAGCTGGTGGCCGAGGGCACCACCATCTTCCTCACCACCCAGTACCTCGAGGAGGCCGACCAGCTCGCCGACCGGATCGCGGTCCTCAACGGCGGCCGCCTGGTCGCCCAGGGCACCGCCGACGAACTCAAGCGCCAGATCCCCGGCACCCACGTACGGCTGCGGTTCACCGACGCCCTCCAGCTCGACGCCGCCGCACGCATCTTCGCCGACTCCACGCGCGACGAGGAGGAGCTGATCCTGCGGGTGCCCAGCGACGGCCAGTCCCGGTCGCTGCGGGCCCTGCTGGACCGCCTGGACGAACACACCCTCGACGCACAGGAATTCTCCGTGCACACCCCGGACCTCGACGACGTCTTCCTCGCGCTGACCGAGCACACCACCAAGGACGCCACGGACGCCACGGACGCCGAGGACACGAGCAAGAAGAAGGAGGCGATCGCGCGATGAGCACGGTCGCGACGGCGTTCGCCGACTCGGGCATCATGTTGCGCCGCAACGTGAAGCACACCCTCCGCAACCCCACCACGATGTTCAACGCGGTCCTCTTCCCGATCGTCATCATGCTGATGTTCGTGAAGGTGTTCGGCGGCGCCTTCAGCGTCGGCGAGCACTACATCGACTACGCGACACCGGGCCTGCTCGTGATGGCCGTCAGCTACGGCCTGGGAGCCACCGCGACCGCCGTGAACGACGACATGACCAAGGGCATCATCAACCGGTTCAAGACCATGGACGTCTCCCGCGGCGCCATGCTCACCGGACACGTCGTCGTCACCACCGTGCGCTGCCTGGTGGCCTGCGCCGCCATCGTCGGCGTGGCCTTCGCGATGGGCTTCGACCCCGAGGCGGGCGCCCTGGACTGGCTCGGCGTGCTCGGCCTGTTCGTCCTGCTCGCCGTCGGCGCGAGCTGGCTCACCGTCGCCATGGGCCTGGCCGCCAAGACCACCGAGTCGGCGGGCCTGGCCACCGTGCCGCTGATCATGCTGCCGTTCCTCAGCAGCGCGTTCGTGCCCGCGGACACCATGGGCGCCGGCGTGAAGCAGTTCGCCGAGTACCAGCCCTTCACCCCGATCATCGAGACGCTGCGCGGACTGCTGGCCGGCCACGTCGCCCACAACGACGCGATCGCCGCCGTCGCCTGGTGCGTCGGCTTCGCCGTCCTCGGCTACGTGTGGGCCCTGTCCACCTTCAAGAAGCGCGCCTGACCCCCTCGCCGGCCGGCGTCCACCGGCCGGCTCCCACCCCCCGAACCGCCCCGGCGAACCATGCTCTCGCCGGGGCGGCGGCGCTGTGCCCGCGCACACCCCAAGACCCCCCACCGGGCTTGCCACCCGTTCGACGACATCCCCGAAGGAGACGGCAACCATGACCGAGCCGATCGTCAGCCTGACGAACCCCGAGTTCACGGAGAACCCCGTCTGCGCCTACGCGCGCCTGCGCGAACAGGCCCCGCTCGTGCGGATCGGGTTCCCCGGCGGCCCGCGGGTCTGGCTGATCACCCGCAACGAGGAGGTCAAGGCGGCGCTGAGCGACCCGCGCCTGGTGGTGGACTACAGCAACGTGCCCGGCCACCAAGGGCCCAGCGTCGCGGACCAGATGGTCGCGGCCCTCGACCTGCCCGACGAGTTCGTGCCCTACGTCGCCGCCAACATGATGCTCAAGGACGGCAAGGACCACGCCCGCCAGCGCCGCCTGGTGACACCGGCGTTCACCGTCCGGCGCATGAAGGCCCTGCGCACCCGCATCGAGGAGATCTCCGCCGAGTTCCTCGACGCCCTCGCCCTCAAGGGCTCCGGCGACCTCATCGAGGAGTACTCCTCACCGCTGACCGGCACCGTCATCTGCGAACTCATCGGCATCGACAAGGCCGACCAGCCGCAGGTCCGCCAGTGGATGAACGAGTACACCGCCCCCGACGCCGACATCGCCGC
Source organism: Streptomyces sp. NPDC001914 (assembly GCF_042891215.1). NCBI lineage: Bacteria > Bacillati > Actinomycetota > Actinomycetes > Kitasatosporales > Streptomycetaceae > Streptomyces > Streptomyces sp. NPDC001914. The sequence continues at coordinate 173,474 of NZ_JBIASW010000012.1, read as the reverse complement.
GAGCGGCCATTCCATGATCGAGTACGTCAAGGACCTCATCGTGCGCCGCCGGGCCGAGCCCGCACAGGACATGGTCACCGCCCTGGTGGAGGCCAGGGACACCGACGGCGACCGGCTCAGCGAGGAGGAGATCGTCTCGGTGGTCCTGACCGTCATCAACAACGGCCACCACTCCACCTCCCACTTCATCCCCAACGCCGTCCTCGCCCTCTTCGACAACCCCGACCAGCTCGCCCTGCTGCGCGCCCAGCCCGAAGCCCTGCCGCACGCCATCGGCGAACTGATGCGGATCGCGAACCCCGTCCCGACCGCCGGACCCCGCTACGCCACCGAGGACATGGAGTTCGCCGGCGTCCAGATCTCCAAGGGCGACGCCCTGACGGGCTCCTACCTGTCGGCCAATTACGACCCGCGCGTCTTCGCCGACCCCGAGCGCTGCGACGTGCAGCGGGTCCTTCCGCGCGGGCAGGGCCACCTCTCCTACGGGGCGGGCCCGCACTACTGCCCCGGCGCCGCGCTGGCCCAGCTCGAAGCCGAGATCGCCCTGGACCACCTGCTCCTCAAGCGCGACACCCTCGAAGTCACCGTCGGCCGCGACCAGTTGCGCTACACCGAAGCCACCCCGGGCGGCGCCCGGCTCCTCAACGCCCTCCCGGTACGCCTGTGACCGCCTGAACAGCGCACACGAAAAGGACGAGGGGACGGCTCCCGCAACGCACCGCGTCGCGGGAGCCGCCCCCTTGCGGTGCGCCGCTCACGCGCTCTGCGGCTCCAGCAACTGCCCGCGGCCGCCCCGGACATGGGCGAGGCCGGCGCGGTGCCGTGCGCGCTGGTCCCGCACGAGTTCGCCCAGCCGCTCGATGCCCAGGACGATCTGCTCGGGGGTCAGCACACTGAAGGAGAGCCGGGCCTGCTGGAACCCGGACGTGCCGCCGTAGAAGTGGTCCATGGGCGTCCACAGGACGCCGAACCGGGACGCCGAGTACTCCAGCATGGCGTCGTCCGCCCGGAACGGCAGCGTGAGCACGACGAACATGCCGCCCTCGGGCGCGTTCCAGGTGACGTCCTGCGCGGCGCCGGGCACCGGGGCGAACACGGAACGCAGACTCTCCAGCACGGTCGCCAGATTGCGGCGGTAGACCGCGGCCTCGCGGGCGGTGGCCCGCTTGAGACTACAGCCGTTGTGCAGGAGGTATCCGCCGATCACCGCCTGCGCGACGGTCGAGGTGTTGAGCGTGACCATGCTCTTCAGCTTGGCGAGATGGTCGGCGAGCAGCACCGGCTCCTCGTGCGCTGCGCCGGTCGCCGTCACGGGCTGGTCGGCGATGACGTAGCCCACGCGGGCGCCGGCGAACGCCGACTTGGCGAACGACCCGAGATGGATCACCTGGCGCCGTTCGTCCAGGGCCTTGAGCGTCGGCAGCGCCGCACCGCCCGCACGGAAGAGGGAGTAGGGGTTGTCCTCGACGACCAGGACCTCCTCCCGTCCCGCCAGCTCCAGCAGGGCGATCCGGTCCGCCAAGGACATGCTCGCGCCACTGGGATTGGCGAAGTCGGGGACGACGTAGACGGCACGCGGCCGCAGACCCTCGCGCCGCGCCGTCCGTATCTGCCGCTCCAGGTCCGCCAGGTCGATGCCCCTGTCGTGTTCGCGCACCGGACGCAGCCGCGCGCCGGCCACCCGGGCCGCGCCGATGAACCCGACGTAGTTGGGGGTCGCGGCCAGGACGACATCACGGGCGTCGCGGACCAGGGCGCGCAGCAGCAGCACCATCGCCTCCTGGCAGCCGGTGGTCACCACGATGCTCTCCGGGTCGACCGTCAGGCCCTCGTCGACCTCCAGCTGGCGCGCTATCAGTTCGTGGATGACACCTTTCGTGCGGCCGTACTGGAAGAACGTCCGCCGCACCTGCTCCGCGGAAAGGCCCTTCTCACGCTCCAGATAATCCCGGAACGTTCCCAGGTGACGTGAGAGGTCCTCGACGTCGTAGAAGCCTTCGAACGGGCGGCCCGCCGAGAACGACACCGCGTCCGGATACCGTCCGGCGAGTTCGTTGAGCAGCGTCATGGAAGTGAGCGCGGGATCGTCGACCGACGCGTGCAAATCGGTGACACTCAGCCGGATCGGCCCTCGTTGTTCGGTCATAGTCCGTCATCCTCGTCCGCCGGACAACTCAGCCTTGAGCTGGTGTCGGTTGAATGCTGCCTCGTCGGGGTGCTCAAGAACATATGTGGCTCCCCTCGAAGGGCGAAAGAACATCACTGGAGGAAGGGTCGATTCCCGGTCGTCCGCCGTTTCGGGAACAAGGAAATGCACGCACACCGTCCCGTCAGCGGGACAGGGCCAACCGGCATCCGGACCCCGGGCGCCCTACCCGAAACGCGGGCACGCTTTCGGTAAAGCCCTGAGTTCCTTGAGACGTTGACACCCTCTTGGGCGGCCGAGAGAGTAGAGAACTGCTGGGCGAACCGCGAGAAGGCACGGATATTCCTGCCGCGACCGGCCGGCGTCACCCGGGGAACGGCCGGGCCGTGAGCCGTCCGCCCGGCCGATGAGCGGCCGCATTTTCAGCGCGATGCCGCGTCGAGTCTCCCGTTCCACCACCCGCACACGGCCCGCGCCGCATTCACGGAGCCGGAAAAGCCATGCCGGCTTCGGCTCCCCGCACCCCCCTTTTTTCCACGCGGCAAGCGGCACTTGACACCCGAGAAGGAGTTGACGCATGACCACACTCGACGAAGGCGTGCTGGAGAAGGCGGCGAAGGACTACGCCGAACAGGGCTTCTCCATCATCCGCAACGTCATTCCCCAGGAACTCCTGGAAGAGGCGGCCGCGCACGTCGACTGGCTCACCCGGAAGTACCCGGACCTGCGTCCCGAGCACTTCCACCACCCCCTCATCCGCAACGACGCCTTCTGGGCACGCCTGGTCTCCGACCCCCGCCTGGTGGACATCGCCGAGTTCTTCCTCGGCCCCGACCTGGCGTGCTTCACCGCCCACTACATCTGCAAGCCCCCCTACAACGGGCAGCCCGTGCTGTGGCACCAGGACGGCGCCTACTGGACGCTGAGCCCGATGGACGCGCTGACGGTGTGGCTCGCCGTCGACGAGAGCAGCACGGAGAACGGCTGCCTGCGGATGATCCCCGGCAGCCACGTCCTGCCGCTGCACAAGCCCTCGCTGCGCACGGACACCGACAACATGCTCTTCTCCGCCTCCGACGAGGACATCGTGCGGGAGTGGATCGACAAGGCCGGCGTCGTGGACATCGAGCTGAAGCCGGGCGACGTCTCCATCCACCACCCCCACCTGCTGCACCACTCGGAGGCGAACACCTCCGCCAAGCGGCGGTGCGGTCTGGACATCGGCTACATCTCCACGAGCACGCGCATCCACAGCGACGGGATCTACCTCGACCCGCTGCTGGTCCGCGGGACCGACGCGGCCGGACTGAACAACTACCGTCCCTTCCCCGCCTACCAGGAGGGCGAGACGATCCCCTTCGCCGGCCAGGAGGACTGGAACGACACGGTGGCCAAGCTCAACGCGGCCCTGCCGGCGCGTACCCGGGACCTGCCGGAGGAGAGCCCCATCGAGACCACCCGGCACATGATCGAGCGGCTGCGCGCGGGCACCACCAAGGGATGACCGCACCCCCACCGGCCGGTGGCGCGCCGCCCCCGCGGCCCGCCGCCGGCCGTCGGCACGCGCACCGGTCATGCCAGGAGCGCCGTCCCCCTCGAAGGGGACGGCGCTCCTGGCATGACCGGTGCTCCCGCCGACGGCCGCCGGCCGAGGCGGGCCGGGATCCGGGGCGGTGCCCCGGCCCCGGCCCGCCGGCCGAGGACGGCCCTGTCACCAGTCGAAGCCCTCGCCGTCGCCCCGCTTCTCGATGCAGTACGTGCGAAACGCCTGGGCCTTGGCGACGATGTCCTCGTCACCGGTGCGCCGCGCGGCCTCCAGGTACCAGTCGAACGCCGCGGTGGCGTGCGCGTGCCGCTCGAAGTGCAGCTCGGCGAACGGGCGGAACCCGGCCCGCATGGTCGCGAGGGTGAGGCCGGCGGCGGAGGCGATGAGGTCCTCGATCTCCGCCGCGGTCGGCTCGGGGGGCTCCACGACACGGATCGGCTCGCTCGCGGGGACGGTCCCGCGGATCGCGACGGGCTCCTCGGCGTCCGCGAAGTCGAGGCAGAGCGAGAGCCGTGCGGTGCCCGACGTGCTGCGCGCGGAGTGCGGGTCGGTCGAGTGGATCTTCCACACCTCGCCGCGGCGGATGTGGTACAGGATGTCGTTCTCGGAGTGCAGCGACTCCTCGCTGGTGCGCAGCGGGATCTGCAGCCGCGTGCCCGGCTTCGCCCACTCCAGGAAGTCCACGTGCGGGGCGATGATCCCCTCACGCAGGGCGAAGATGCGCACCCACTGCAGACGGTCCAGCGGGAAATGCCCGGTCACCAGGGACATGATGTTCGGCAGCTTCTTTCCCAGTTCGGTCAGGGAAAGGCTGCCCTCGTGGGGGCGGAAAGCGACGTCGGAATCGGCGCCGCTGCCGTTGGCCAGCACATGGGACGACCAGGACCCGAAGGTGAAGGTGTCGTATTCACCGCCGTACTCGTGCCCGTCCACGATGGACAATTCCGGGGCCAGGTCGTACGAATCGATGGGCAGTACCGCAAGCCGTTCCGACTTCAGCAAGGAAATCTCCTCCAGCTCATGATGGTCCGAGGCGCCCGGAAAACCACTGGGCGTTCCACCCGATCGTCACCATATTTCTTCCCGGTCGGGCAAGGCAACGACGGTGCGGAGCACGCGACGTGGCCGAACCGGACCGGTTCACCCGCCGCCGGAGCGCGCTTTGAGCGGCACCGGAAAGAGCACCGCCGAACGCTTCGGCCGGCACCGTGAAGAGCGCCGTGCTGTCCTGCCGACAGGACAGCGCACACCCGTCACGGCGGTCCGCGCGGTCATCTCTTGCCTGCCGTTTCCCCGGCCATCTACCGTGGCAGCGCGGTGACGTCGGGCACGCCATGTCATAGAGGCGATCCATCACTTTCGGGTCTGTCGGGTCGCTGCGTCGACCTTCCGGCAGCGGCATGGACGGGCATTCCCGTCCGACAGAGGAAGGAAAAGGCTGGAAATGGAATCTTCGCCGAAGGTGATCAACCAGCGGGACGGACAGGACGGGACGACGGAGAACGACACCGCGTCCCCCGGTGCGCCGGTCTCGCTCGTGGAGGAAGTCTCGGCACTGTGGGCGAAACACTTCGGCGACCGTGAAGTCGGTCCGCAGGACGACTTCTTCGTGCTCGGCGGCAATTCACTCACCGGAATCAAAATCATCGAGCAGGTCGCGAAGGACTACGGCGTCCAGCTCTCCGTGCGCGACTTCTACCTGGCGCAGACCCCCACCCGGGTCGCCGAGCTGATCGAGCAGGGGAGGAGCAGGACGTGAGGCTGACGCCCGGTCCCGCACGCGACGTCGACCTCGACACCCTCGACCTGTTCGACCTGGACCTGTACACCTCGGGCGATCCGCACCCTGTCTGGGACGTGATGCGGGCCAAGGCGCCGCTGCACCACCAAGTCCTGCCCGACGGCCGCGAGTTCTGGTCGGTGACCCGCCACGAGGACGTGTGCCGCGTGCTCGGCGACCACCGCGAGTTCACCTCCGAACGCGGCACGACACCCACCCACGTCGGGATCGACGACCCCGCCGCGGGCAAGCTCCTGACCTCCACCGACCCGCCCCGCCACACCGAGGTCCGCCGCCCCCTCGGCTCCAAGCTCACCGCCCGGGCGGTGAAGTCCTGGGAGGACTCGATCCGCGGCACCATCGTGCGCTTCCTGCAACCGGCCCTGGACGGCGAGACCTTCGACCTCGCCGAACAGGCGCTGCTCCTGCCCGCGATGGTCACCGGCCCGCTCCTGGGCATCCCCGCGAAGGACTGGGAAGAACTCGTCCAGCTCACCGCGATGGTGACCGCCCCCTCGGACCCGCACTTCATGGTCGGCCACGAGGCCGCCACACTGGCCATCTCCCACCACGAGCTGGTCAACTACGTCACCGAGTGGGTCAAGCGGCGCCGCACGGCGGGCGGCGAGGACGACACCCTGCTCGCCCACCTGATGAGCGTCAGCGCGGGCGGCGCACCGCTGAGCGACGAGGAGATCGCCCTCGACGGCTACAGCATCCTGCTGGGCGCCAACGTCACCACGCCGCACACCGTCTCGGGCACCGTGCAGGCCCTGATCGAACGGCCCGAACAGTTCGACAAGGCACAGGCCGACCCGACGCTCATCCCGAACCTGGTCGAGGAGGGACTGCGCTGGACCTCGGCCGCCTGCAACTTCATGCGCTACGCGGTCGACGACGTCCACATCGCCGGGGGCACCGTCCCGGCCCGCGCGGCCGTCGTCGCCTGGATCGGCTCCGCCAACCGGGACGCGTCCCTCTTCCCCGACCCGCACACCTTCGACATCACCCGCCAAAACGCCAAACGGCAGGTCGCGTTCGGGTTCGGACCGCACTTCTGCATCGGCGCGCCGCTGGCCCGGCTGACCCTGCGGATCTTCTTCGAGGAACTGCTGCAGCGGTCCGGACCGATCGAGCTCGCCGGCGAACCGCAGCACCTGCGGTCCTACTTCATCGCCGGGATGACCCACCTCCCCATCGTCGCGCAGAAACGAAAGACGCCATGACAACCGGCTCCGCCATCGCCCCGTCGCCGTGGTTCGTCCGGCCGCCCGCCGACCACCCGGCCCGGCTCTTCTGCTTCCCCTTCTCCGGATCGGGCGCCTCCGCCTTCAGCGCCTGGCCCGCCGCCCTGGAGGACATCGAGATCTGCCCGGTGCAGTTCCCCGGCCGCGAGAACCGGCTCGGCCACCCCCACTACGGCACCTACGAGAACCTCGCCGCCGACCTGGTCGAACCCCTCACCCCGCTGCTCGACCGGCCGTTCGCGTTCTTCGCGCACTGCGCGGGCGCCCTGCCCGCCTACGAGACCGTGCTCAGGCTCGCCGAGGCCCGACTGCCCACGCCCCACTGCCTGTTCGTCTCCGGCCAGCCCGCCCCGCACGACGCCTCCCGCGACCCGATGCTCACCATGACCGAGTCCGAACTGCGCGACGAGGTCGAGGCGTTCGTCCGCGGCCGGGGCATCGAACCGCGCCCCGACATGCTCGACCTGGGCCTCATGGTCCTGGCCCGCGACCACGCCGCCGCCAAGGAATACCGGCGCGAGACGCCCGTCGCGGTGGACTGCCCCATCGTCGTCCTGCACTGGCGCGACGACCAGGACGTGACCCTGGCCGACCTCCAGGGCTGGCGCCACTACGCCGACTCCGTCGAGTTCCGGGTCGTCGGCGGCGGCCACTACGACTTCATGAACGCGCCCGACGAACTGGCGCAGCTGCTCACCCGCTGGCTGTGAGCCCCCCGCCCCAGACCCGCAGCGCCCCACCGCCGCGCGTGCCCGCCCCACCGGCACACGCCCCCGCCGCAGCACCGCACGCCCCCGCCGCAGCACCGTTCGCTGCCGCCGTAGCGGCGCGCGGGCCCGCCGTACACCGAAGGAACCGGAAGGAACACTCATGAGTGGCGCAGCCACCGATATTGCCGTGATCGGGATGTCGTGCCGCTTCCCCGGTGTGCACGGCGTGGCCGAGTTCTGGGACCTGCTGCGCGAGGGACGGTCGACCATCGGCACCTTCCCCGCGCAGCGGGCCGCCGACGCACGCTCCGCCTACCGCTCCCACCCGGACGCCGCCACCCTGGACGCGGGCTCCTTCCTGGAGACGGTCGACGGCTTCGACGCCGCCTTCTTCGACATCCCGCCCGGGGAAGCCGCCGCCATGGACCCCGTGCAGCGCCTGGGCCTGGAGCTCGCCTGGGAGGCCGTCGAGGACGCCCGGCTGCCCGCCGCCGCCCTGGCCGGCCGCGAGATCGACGTCGTGGTCGGCGCCGCACCCTCCGGCTACGAACAGCTGCGCAAGCTGTCCGGCAGCGACCGCGACGACCGCTACGCCGCGCTCGGCTCCAGCGGCGCGCTGATCGCCAACCGGATCTCGCACCTGTTCGACGTGCGCGGCATGAGCCTGGCCGCGGACTCGGGCCAGTCCTCCTCCCTGGTGTCGCTGGCGCTTTCCTGCGAGCGGATCCGCGGCGGCGCGGTCGACATGGCGATCGCCGGCGGCGTGCACCTGATCGTCGACCCCGAGGCCGGAGCGGGCCTGGCCAACCTGGGCGCGCTCTCGCCCGACGGCCGCTGCTACCCCTTCGACGCCCGGGCCAACGGCTTCACCCGCGGCGAGGGCGGCGCGTTCGTCGTCCTCAAACGCCTCGACCTCGCCCTCGCCGACGGCGACCCCGTCCACGCGGTGGTGCGCGGCTGGGGCGTCAACAGCGGCGGCGCCACCTCCCGGATACCGGACCCCAGCCCCACCGGACAGGCCCAGGCCGTGCTCTCCGCCGTCCGCCGCGCGGGCATCGCCTTCGACGACGTCGACTACGTCGAGGCCCACGGCACCGGCACCCGGCTCGGCGACCCGGCCGAACTGGCGGGCCTGCGCGAGGTGTTCCGCGCCGGCGGCCGCAGCCGCCGCCTGGCCGTCGGCTCGGTGAAGGCCAACGTCGGCCACCTGGAGCCCGCCGCGGGCATCGTCGGCTTCGTCAAGGCCGCACTGTGCGTGGAACACGCCCACATGGTCCCCACCCCGGGCTTCACCACCCCCAACCCCGCCGTCCCCGCCTTCCACGACGACTTCGAGGTGCCGCGCACCGCACGGCCCTGGCCGGGCGGCGCCGCCCGGCCGCGCCGGGCCGGGGTGTCCTCCATCGGGATGGGCGGCACCAACGCCCACATCGTCCTCGAACAGGCCCCCGCCCCCCGGGCCGAGGCCCCCGCGACCGGCCGCAACACGGCCCCGGCGATCGCCACCAGGACGGTGCCCCTCGTGCTGTCGGCCCGCTCGCAGACGGCCCTGAACCGGCAGGCGGCGCTGCTGCACGACCTCGCCGCCGCCGACCCCGCGCTGCCGGCCGACACGATCGGGCACTCCCTGATCACGACCCGCTCGCTCTTCGAGCACCGCGCCGTCGTCCTCGCCGGGAACCGCGAGGAGATGCTGGCCGGCCTGGAGACGGTCGCGGCCGGCGGCACCGGCCCCCGGACCGTACGCGCCACCGCCACCGCGGTCACGGGCCCCGTCGTCTTCGTCTTCCCCGGCCAGGGCTCGCAGTGGCTGGGCATGGGCCGGCAGCTCTACGCCGAGTCCGAGGTGTTCGCCCGCTCCGTCGACGCCTGCGCCCAGGCCCTCGAACCGTGGCTCGACTGGTCCCTGCTGGACCTGATCGGCCAGGCGGACACGGCCCCTTCACTGGAGCACGGGGACGCCGTCGACGCCGTCATCCAGCCCGCCCTGTGGGCGATGATGGTCTCCCTCGCCGCCCTGTGGCGCTCCCTGGGAGTGGCCCCCGACGTGGTGGTGGGGCACTCCCAGGGCGAGATCGCCGCCGCCTGCGCGGCCGGCGCGCTCTCCCTCAAGGACGGGGCACGGATCGTCGCCCTGCGCAGCCGGGCCCTGACCGCGCTGGCCGGCCTGGGCGGCCTGCACGCCGTCGCCGCACCCCTGGCCCGGGTCGAGGAACTGCTGGAGGGCCGGACCGGACGGCTGTCGGTGGCCGCCGTCAACGGACCGGCCTCCGTGGTGATCGCCGGAGACCTCCCGGCCCTGGAGGAATTCACCGCCCGGGCCGGCCGGGACGGCATCCGGGTCCGCCCCATCAAGGTCAGGTACGCCTCCCACTCCCACCACGTCGAACGCATCCGCGACCAGGTCCTCGAAGCGGCCGCCGGGATCACCCCGCTGGAGACGGCGGTGGAGTTCCACTCCACCGTCACCGCCGCCCCCCTGGACACCCGCCGGCTCGACACCGCGTACTGGTACGACAACCTGCGCTCGACCGTCCGCTTCGGCGAGGTCGTCGAGAACCTGATGCGCGAACGCGGCGGCGTGTACGTGGAGATCAGCCCGCACCCCGTGCTCCAGGTGGCGATGGAGGAGGCCGCCGACGCGCTGGCCGCCCCGCCCCCGGTGGTGGGCACCCTCAGCCGGCACGACGGAAGCGCGGCCAAGGTCCTGGCGCAACTGGCCGAACTGCACGTACGCGGCCTGCCGGTGGACTGGCCGGCGGTGTCCACCCCCGCCCGGCCCGCCCGGATCGCCCTGCCCGCCTACCCCTTCCAGCGCCGGCGGCACTGGCTGACCGCGCCCGACACCCCCGCCGCGGCGGGGGACGGCCCGGGCGCGCGGACGGCGGGCCCCGACTCGCCGGCCGCGGCCCGCGCCCTGGTGTGCGCCCAGACGGCGGGTCTCCTCGCCGCCAAGGGCGTGGAGCTGACACCCGCCGATCTCCAGGCCCGGGCGGGCGAGACGTTCAAGACGTTGGGCTTCGACTCCTCGATGGCCCTGGAGCTGCGCAACCGGCTCAACGCGGCCGCCGCGGTACGGCTCCCGGCGACCGTCGCGTTCAGCCACCCCACCCCGCAGGCGCTCGCCGACCACCTCTTCTCCCTCCTGGAGCCGCCCGCCCCCCGGGCCGCGGAACCGGCGGCCGCCGGGCAGCCGCACGATCCGGCCCCGGACGACCGCAGCGACGACGATCTCTACGCCCTGATCGACCGCGGATACCTGTAGCCGCACCCGTATCTCGAATCAACCGTTGAGGGAGGCCCCTGGTGGAGGAAGTCGACAAGCTCCGCTCCTACTTGCGACGTGCGGTCGGTGACGCGCAGGAACTGCGCGAGCGGGTGCGCGAGCTGGAGGAGTCCGCGCGCGAGCCCATCGCCGTCGTGGGGGCCGGGTGTCGCTTCCCGGGCGGAGTGACATCCCCCGAACAGCTGTGGTCGGTCGTCTCCGGCGAGGTGGACGCCATGGGCGACTTCCCCCAGGACCGCGGCTGGGACCTGGACGCCCTCTACGACCCCGACCCCACGGCGCACGGCAGGACGTACACCCGCACCGGCGGCTTCCTGCCCCAACTCGCCGACTTCGACGCGGAGTTCTTCGGCATCAGCCCGCGCGAGGCACTGGCGATGGACCCGCAGCAGCGGCTGATGCTGGAGACCTCCTGGGAGGCCCTGGAGCGGGCGGGCATCGACCCGGCGACCCTGCGCGGCTCGGCGACCGGCGTGTTCACCGGCCTGTACGGCGTCGACTACGGCCCCCGGATCGGCGGCGGCGCCTCCGGCGAGGTCGAGGGCTTCCAGATCACCGGCACCTACCTCAGCGTGGCCTCGGGCCGCGTCGCCTACGTGCTGGGCCTTCAGGGCCCCGCCCTCTCGACCGACACCGCCTGCTCCGCCTCGCTCGTCGCCGTCCACCAGGCCGTACGGTCCCTGCGCTCCGGGGAGTGCACGCTGGCGCTGGCCGGCGGGGTCTCGACGCTGCCCACCCCGGGCATGTTCGTGGAACTCGCCCGGCAGCGGGGCCTGTCGGCCGACGGCCGGTGCAAGGCGTTCGCCGACGCGGCCGACGGCACCGGCTTCTCCGAGGGCGCGGGCGTCCTGGTCCTGGAACGGCTGTCCGACGCGCGCCGCAACGGCCACCGGATCTGGGCGGTGATCCGCGGCTCGGCGATCAACCAGGACGGCGCGTCCAACGGCCTGACCGCACCCAACACCCTGGCGCAGCGGCGGGTCATCCGGGCGGCCCTGGCCGACGCCGGGCTGTCGTCCGCCGACGTCGACGCGGTCGAGGCGCACGGCACCGGCACCCGGCTCGGCGACCCCATGGAGGCGGAGGCCCTGCTGGCCACCTACGGCCAAGGCCGCGACGGCCACGCGCCCCTGTGGCTGGGATCGCTGAAGTCGAACATCGGCCACACCCAGGCGGCCGCCGGCGTCGGCGGCCTCATCAAGATGATCATGGCGATGCGGCACGGCACGCTGCCCCGCACCCTGCACGTCGACCGCCCCTCCACCCACGTCGACTGGTCGACGGGCGCGGTGCAACTGCTGACCGAGGCCCGGGACTGGACCACACCGGACGGCCGGCCCCGGCGCGCGGGCGTCTCCTCCTTCGGCATCAGCGGCACCAACGCCCACCTGATCCTCGAACAGGCCCCCGCCCAAACCGCAGCCGCCCCGGCCGGCGACGACGCACCGCCCGCCACCGGCACACCGCGGACACTGCCGTGGGTGCTGTCGGCGCGCTCCGAGCAGGCACTGCGCGCGCAGGCCGGGCGGCTGCACGACAGCCTCGCCGCCAACCCCGCCGCCACGCCCGCGGGCGTGGGACGGGCACTGGTGACGACCCGGTCGCTGTTCGAGCACCGCCAGGTCGTCATCGGCGCCGGCCAGGACGAACTCCTGGCCCGCCTGGCCGCCGTCGCCGCCGGCCAGGAGAGCGCAGGCACGGTCTTCGGAACCGCGCGGCCGGTCGGCAAGACGGTCTTCGTCTTCCCCGGCCAGGGCGCCCAGTGGATCGCGATGGGCCGCGAACTCATGCAGGCCTCCCCGGTCTTCGCCGCCGAACTGCACGCCTGCGCCGAGGCACTGGAGCCGTGGATCTCCTGGTCGCTGATCGACACCGTGTGCGGCGGACCGGACTCGGCGGACCTGGAGGACATCGACGTCGTCCAGCCGGTGCTCTTCGCGGTGATGGTGGCGCTCGCCCAGGTGTGGCGCTCGCTGGGGGTGAGCCCGGACGTGGTCATCGGCCACTCCCAGGGCGAGATCGCCGCCGCCTACGTCGCCGGCGCCCTGACCCTGCAGGACGCCGCCAAGATCGTCGCCCTGCGCTCGCGCCTGCTGGCCACCGTCACCGGCCAGGGCAGCATGGCCGGCATCCTGCTGCCCGAGGAGCGCGTGCACGCACTCCTCGCGGGCCAGGAGTCCCGCATCGGCATCGCCGCCGTCAACGGCCCCGCCTCCACGACGGTCTCCGGCGAGAGCGAGGCGGTCGAGAAACTGGTCGCGGCCTGCCAGGCCGAAGGCGCCCGCGCCCGGCTGATCAAGTCCAGCGTCCCCGGCCACTCCCCGCTCATGGACCGCTTCGACGGCCGGCTCCAGCAGGAACTGGGCACCGTCACCCCCAGCGCCACACCGGTGGCGATCTACTCCACCGTCACCGGCGACCTCATCGACCCGCTCGAACTCGACACCGGCTACTGGTACCGCAACCTGCGCCGGCCGGTGCAGTTCGCCGCCGCCATGGGCCGCCTGCTCCAGGCGGAGCCCGACAGCGCCGTCATCGAACTCAGCCCGCACCCGCTGCTCGTGATGACCGTCCAGGAGATGCTCGACGCCACCCCCGGCGCCACCGGCTTCGTCGTCGGCTCACTGCGCCGCGACGAGGGCGGCCTGGACCGGCTCTACCGGTCCGCCGCCGAGGCCTTCGTCCTCGGCCTCACCGTCTCCTGGCAGACCGCCCTCGACGGCGCCCACGGCACGGACGGCACGGACGGCACGGAGGGTGCGGGGGTCGAGCTGCCCACGTACGCCTTCCAGCGCCGCCGCTACTGGCTCAACACCCCCGCCGAGACCACCGCCGCGAGCACCTGCGACCACCCGCTGCTCGACGCCGTGATCGACCTGCCCGCCGACGGCGGCGGGCACGGGGGAGTGGCGGGCAGCGGACGCCTGTCGCTGGAGCGCCACCCCTGGCTCGCCGACCACCTCGTCCACGGCGCCGTCCTGGTGCCCTTCGCGGCCCTGGCGGAACTGGCCCTGTGGGCCGCGCACGAGACGGGCCGCGACAGCGTCGACGAACTCACCCTGCACACCCCGCTGGTCCTCTCCCGCACCGCCGAACGCGAGATCCGCGTCGTCATCGACGCGGACGGCACCATCGGCGTCCACTCACGCGCCGACGGCCAGGACACCTGGACACGCAACGCCACCGGCACCGCCGGATCCGGCACCGCACCGGCCCCCGCCCAGGACCGCCTCACCGCATGGCCGCCCCCGGGCGCGACCGCCGTACCCCTCGACGACACCGCCCCGGCCGCCGCAGGCTTCGGCCTCGGACCCCTGCTGCGCGGCACCCGCGCACTGTGGCGCGCCGGCGACACCCTGTTCGCCGAGGTCGAACTGCCCGCCGCCGACGGCGCGGAGCAGAGCGGCTTCCGTATCCACCCGGCGCTGCTGACCACCGCGCTGCTCCCGGCCTGCCTGGGCACCGCAGCCGGCACCTGCGGGCCCGAGGGCGGGCTGCCCGTCCACTGCACCGGACTGCGCCTGACCGCCGGCCGGCCCACCGCCCTGCGCGTGCGGCTCGCCCCGGCGGGGCAGGACACGCTGTCGGTGACCCTCGCCGACGGCCACGGGACACCACTGGGCTCCATCGCCTCGCTGGGCCTGCGCCCGGTGGACGCCGGGGAACTGGCCGCGCTGGGCTTCGACCACCAGGACGCCCTGTTCCAGGTGGACTGGGCCCCCCTCACCGTCCCCGCCGCACAGCCGGCCGGCCCCCACCCGGTCCTGGGAGCCGCCCCGGGCCCGCATCCGGCAAACGGGCCCGCCTTCGCCGACCCCGCCGAACTCGCCGCGTCCGGCGCGCACATACCCCCCTTCGTCATCGCCCGCCTCGACGCAGACGACGACACCGGCGCCGACACCCCCGCCACCGCCGGACAGCGCCTGCACCGGGCGCTGCGCTGGAGCAAGGACTGGCTCGCCGACGAACGGTTCTCCGCCTCCCGCCTGGTCCTCGTGACACGGGACGCCTTCCACGACGACCACGTCCCCCACCCCGATCCCGCGGCGGCCGCGGTCTGGGGCTTCGTACGCACCGCGCAGACCGAGAACCCGCAGCGCTTCACCCTCCTCGACACCGACGGCCGGCCCGAGTCCCTCGCCCTGCTCCCGGCGGCCGCCGCCACCGCCGAACCCCAGATCAAGATCCGGGCCGGCCACGCGAGCACCCCCCACCTCGCCCACGCCGCCCCCGCACCCCGCGACCCGGCACCGGCCGCCCCGCTCGGCTCCGGCACCGTCCTGATCACCGGCGGCACCAGCGGCCTCGGCGCGCTCCTGGCCCGCCACCTGGTCCAGCGGCACGCCGTGCGCCGACTGGTGCTGACCAGCAGGCGCGGCCCGGCGGCCCCCGCGGCGGCGGCCCTGCGCGAGGAACTGACCGCGGCCGGCGCCCACGTCCGGATCGAGGCCTGCGACATCACCCGCCGCGACGCCGTCGCCGGCCTGATCGCCGCCGTACCGCCCGAGCACCCGCTGACAGCGGTGATCCACTGCGCGGGCGTCCTGGACGACGGCGTCGTCCAGGCCCTCACCGAGGACCGCCTCGACGCGGTCCTCGCACCCAAGACCCACGGCGCCTGGCACCTGCACGAACTGACCGGACACCTGGAGCTGTCCGCGTTCGTGCTGTTCTCCTCGATCGCCGGCGTGCTCGGCACACCCGGACAGGCCAACTACGCCGCGGCCAACGCCTTCCTCGACGGCCTCGCCCAGGCCCGCCGCGCCCGCGGACTGGCCGCGAACGCACTCGCCTGGGGCTTTTGGGCCGAACGCAGCGACATGAGCGCCGACATCAGCGAAGCCGACGTCCAGCGCCTGCAGGGCCGCGGCGTGCGCCCGCTGTCCTCGCAGGAGGGACTCGCGCTCTTCGACGCCGCCCTGGCCGCCGACCGGCCGGTGCTCGTGCCCGCGCTGCTGAACCTGCGGGCCGGCGCGGCCGCGCAGACCGACTCCCCGCTGCTGCGCACCCTCGCCCGAACCACCGCCGGACCCGGCGGACCGGCTAGTCCGCAGAACACCGACGTGCCGCTCGGACAGCAGCTCGGGTCACTGCCCGCCGACGAGGCGCAGAGCGTCCTGCTGGACGCCGTGCGGACCCAGACCGCCCTTGTCCTCGGACACGCCGACACCGGACGGGTCGCCCCCGCGGTGACGTTCAAGACCCTCGGCATCGACTCCCTCACCGCCCTGGAACTGCGCAACAGACTCGCGGCGGCCACCGGCCTGAAACTGCCCGCCACCCTCGTCTTCGACCACCCGACCCCCACCGCCGTCGCCCGCTTCCTGGGCACGCGCATCACCCCGGACCCCGGAGCCGCACAGCAGTCCCCGGCCGATCACCTGGTCAAGGAGATCGAGCACCTGGGCGCCCGGCTCGAGGACGCCTTCCGCACCCTCGCGGAAGCGGACCGGACCACGATTTCCACTCTGCTCGGCGCACTGCAGGGCCGAGTCCGGGCGATGGCCGGCGACGACGGGTCACCGGTCGCCATCGCCGACCAGATCGGTGCGGCCTCGGCGGGAGAACTCCTCGCGCTGCTGGACAAAGAGCTCGGCTAGGGGAAAGCGATGACACACGACAACAACGCCGAGGTTCTCGACTACCTCAAGCGCACCTCGATCGAACTGATCGAGACCCGCAAGCGCCTGCAGGAACTCACCGACGCCGCCGGCGAACCCATCGCCGTCGTCGGCGCCGCCTGCCGCTACCCGGGCGCGGTGACCTCCCCCGAAGACCTGTGGGAACTGGTACGCAACGGCACCGACGCCGTGGACGACTTCCCCGACGACCGCAACTGGGACCTGGACACCCTCTACCACCCCGACCCCGGCCACCCCGGCACCTGCTACACCCGCAAGGGCGGATTCCTCCACGACGCCGGCGACTTCGACGCCGACTTCTTCGGCATCAACCCGCGCGAGGCACTGTCCGCCGACCCCCAGCAGCGCCTGCTGCTGGAGACGTCCTGGGAATGCGTGGAACGCGCCGGCATCGACCCCGAGTCCCTGCGCGACAGCGACACCGGCGTGTTCGCCGGACTCGCCTACTTCGGCTACGGCAACCACTTCACCACCCCCGAGGCCATCGCCGGCTACGCACAGACCGGCTCCCTGCTCAGCGTGGCCTCCGGCCGCATCGCCTACGCGCTCGGCCTCCAGGGCCCGGCCCTGTCCACCGACACCGCCTGCTCCTCCTCGCTGGTCGCCGTCCACCAGGCGGTGCAGTCCCTGCGCCAGGGCGAATGCACCCTGGCCCTGGCCGGCGGGGTCACCGTCATGGCCATGCCGCAGGTGTTCCGCGAGATGTCCAAACAGCGGGGCCTGGCGGCCGACGGCCGCTGCAAGGCGTTCGCGGACGCCGCGGACGGCACCGGCTTCTCCGAGGGCGTCGGCATGCTCGTCCTGGAACGGCTCTCCGACGCGCGCCGCAACAAACGCCGGATCTGGGCGGTCATCCGCGGCACGGCGATCAACCAGGACGGCGCCTCCAACGGCCTGACCGCGCCCAGCGGCCCCGCCCAGCAGCGCGTGATCCGCGCCGCGCTCGCCAACGCCCGCCTGGCGAGCGGCGACATCGACGCGGTCGAGGCCCACGGCACCGGCACCACCCTCGGCGACCCCATCGAAGCCGGCGCCCTGCTGGCCACCTACGGCCAAGGCCGCGACGGCCTCCCGCCCCTGTGGCTCGGATCGCTGAAGTCCAACATCGGCCACACCCAGGCGGCCGCAGGCGTCGGCGGCCTCATCAAGATGATCATGGCGATGCGGCACGGCCTGCTCCCCCCGACCCTGCACGTCGACCGCCCCTCCACCCACATCGACTGGTCCGCCGGAGCCGTCGAACTGCTCACCCGGGCCCGGGACTGGACCACACCGGACGACCGGCCCCGGCGCGCGGGCGTCTCCGCGTTCGGAGTCAGCGGCACCAACGCGCACGTCATCCTCGAACAGGCACCGCCCGAGGAGGACGAGGAAGAGGACGAGCCGCCCCACTGCCAGGCCGGCCCCGTGCCCTGGACACTGTCGGCCCGCTCGGCACAGGCCCTGCGCGCCCAGGCCCGCAGCCTCCACGACCACGCCACCGCCCACCCCGGCCTGGACCTCCTCGACACTGGCCACGCACTGGTGACCGGCCGCACCGCCTTCGAACACCGGGCGGTCGTCCTCGGCCACGACCGGGGCGAACTGCTCACCGCCCTCGACGCGCTGAGCCAGGGCAAGGACAGCGCCGCCCTCGTACGCGGCACGGCCACCGGCGAAACGGGCGCCCCCGTCTACCTGTTCCCCGGCCAGGGCTCCCCCTGGGCAGGAGCGGCCCGCGAGCTGTACGACACCTACCCCGTCTTCGCGCGAAGCCTCGACGAGATCTGCGCCCGCTTCGACGCCCACCTGCCCCACCCGCTCAAGCCCGTCCTGCTCGCCGACGAACCCGAGGGCCGCGACCGCACCGACATCGCCCAGCCCGCCCTGTTCACCCTCCAGGTCAGCCTCTACCGCCTCCTCACCCGCTACGCCCCCGCACCGGCCCGGCTCATCGGCCACTCCGTCGGCGAGATCGCCGCCGCCCACGTCTCCGGCGTCCTCGACCTGGACACCGCCACCCGGCTCGTCGCCGCCCGCGGACGCACCATGCAGACCGTCACCGAACCCGGCGCCATGCTCGCCGTCCGCACCACCCCCACCCACCTGGACACCCTCCTGGGCGCCTACGACCGCGTCGGCGTCGCCGCCGTCAACGGCCCCGAGTCCGTCGTCGTCTCCGGCGCGCGCGAACAGGTCCACGCCCTGCGCGACCGGCTCGCCGCCGACGGCGTCTCGGCCAAGCTCCTCCCGGTCGCCCACGCCTTCCACTCCCCGCTCATGGACCCGGTCCTCGACGCGTTCGCGGCAGCGCTCGGCGACCTGCCCGCGGGCGAGATGACGATCCCGATCGTCTCCACCCGGCTGGGCCGCGAGGCCACGCTCCAGGAACTGACCTCCGCCCGCCACTGGGTCGACCACGTCCGCGACCCCGTCCGCTTCTGGGACGCGGTCCAAGACGCCCGCGCCGCCGGCGCGGGCGTCTTCGTCGAGGTCGGGCCCGGCGCCACCCTCACCGGCCTCACCAAGGACGCCCTCGCCGCCGAGAACATCCACGACACGCTCGTCGTCCCCGCCTCACGCCGCGACCGCACCGCACCCCAGGCACTGCTCGGCGCACTGGCCCACCTGCACGTCAACGGCACCCCGGTCGACCTGCGCGCCCTGTTCGGCCCGCGCCGCGGCGCGGACCTGCCGACCTACGCCTTCCAGCGACAGCGCTACTGGATGGACTTCCTCGCCGGGACACGGACCGCCGACGTCACCTCCGCCGGCCTCACCGCCCCCGCACACCCCCTGCTCGGCGCCCTGGTGGACCACCCCGGCACCGGCGAGCGGGTCTTCACCGACCTGTGGTCCCTGCGCACCCACGGCTGGCTGGGCGACCACACCGTCTTCGGCGCCGCCGTCGTCCCCGCGACCGCCTACCTGGACCTGGCCCTGTCCGCCGGCGCCCACGTCGGCTGCGCCCGGGTCGAGGAACTCACCCTGGCCGTCCCCCTGATCCTGCCCGAGAACGGCACCGTGGGGATCCGCGTCGTCGTCGGCGCCGCCGACGACAGCGGACGCCGCACCCTGGACGTGTACGCGCGAAGCGGCGACGACACCCCCGACGACACCCCCGACCAGGACGCCTGGACCCGCCACGCGAGCGGCGCCCTGACACCCGGCACCCCACCGGCTCCCGCCCCCGCACCCACCGCATGGCCACCGGCCGGGGCACGGCAGCTCGACATCAGCGGCCTCTACGACACGTTCACGGACGCCGGATTCGACTACGGCCCGCTCTTCCGAGGGCTGCGGGAGGTCTGGCGGCACGGCGACGACCTCTACGCCCTGGCCACCCTGCCCGACACCGCCGACCCCACCGCCCACGGCGCCTTCGCCCTGCACCCGGCCCTGCTCGACACCGTCCTGCACGCCTCCATCGCCGGCGGCGTCATCGAGGTGACCGGCGAGCAGGGCCGCATGCCCTTCGCCTGGGCCGGCGTGGACCTGAACGGCCCCTGCCCGCCGACCGTCCGGGTCCGCCTCACCCCGGCCGGCCAGGACACCGTGTCGCTGACCGTCGCCGACGAACACGGCCGCCCCGTCGCCTCCGTCACCACCCTCGCCTTCCGCCCCGCGAGCGCCGCACAGGTCCACTCCGCACGCGGCCGCCGGGCACAGCCGCTCCACGAGGTGCGCTGGCGCCCCCTGAAGGAGACCGGACACGCCGCCTACGACGGACGCTGGGCCGTCCTCGCCGCCCCCGACAGCCCGGCCGCCCGCCTCACCGCGCAGGACGGCAGCCCCGTCGCGCACCACACCTCGATGGACGAGGTCCTCACCGGCGAGGCACCCGACCACCTCCTGCTGTGCCCGCACGACACCGCCGCGACCGGGCAGGACCTGCTCGACGCCGTCGCCGGCACCGGCAAGCGGGTACTGGAACAGATCCAGCGCTTCCTCGCCGAAGACGCCCTCGCCGCCTCCACCCTGGTGGTGCTCACCCGCCTCGCCCTCGACACCGGCCGCGGCGAGAGCGTCGAGAGCCTGCCCGGCGCGTCCCTGTGGGGCCTGATCCGCTCCGCCCAGACCGAACACCCCGGCAGATTCAAGCTCGTCGACCTCGACGACACCGACACCTCCCGGGCCCGCCTGCCCGACGTCCTCGCCCTGCCCGAGGACCAACTCGCCCTGCGCGACGGCACGGTGCTGATCCCCCGGCTGGCCGCAGCCCAGGGCGCCGAGCACCGCATCGCGGCACCCCCGGCCGGCCCCCACCGCCTCGGCATCCCCGTCAAGGGCACACTCCAGAACCTGACCTGGGTCCCCTGCCCCGAGGCGGAAGCACCCCTGACATCAGGTCAGGTCCGTATCGCCGTACAGGCCGCCGGCCTCAACTTCCGCGACATCACCATCGCGCTGGGCCTGGTGGACCGCACCGCCATCGACGCCGGACTCGGCAGCGAGGGCTCCGGCACCGTCCTCGAAGTCGCCGACGACGTAAGCGAGTTCACGCCCGGCGACCGGGTCGCCGGCATCTTCTCCGGCGCCTTCGGCCGCACCGCCGTCGCCGACCACCGCCTGCTCCGGCCCGTCCCCGACGGCTGGAGCCACGCCCAGGCCGCCTCCGTGCCGTGCACCTTCCTCACCGCCTACCACGGCCTCTTCGAGGTGGCGAACCTCAAGAAGGGCCAGCGCGTCCTCATCCATGCCGCCGCCGGTGGCGTCGGCATGGCCGCGATCCAACTGGCCCGCCACGCGGGCGCCGAGATCTACGCCACCGCAAGCCCCGCCAAGTGGCCCGCCCTCAAAGCCCTCGGAATCGACGAAGCCCACCTGGCGTCCTCCCGCGACCTGGACTTCGCCGAGAAGTTCCGCCGCACCTCCGGCGGCCGCGGCGTCGACGTCGTCCTCAACTCCCTCGCACACGCCTTCGTCGACGCCTCCCTGACCCTGCTCCCGCACGGCGGGCACTTCGTCGAGATGGGCAAGACCGACATCCGCGACCCGCAGCGGATCGCCGCCGGCCACCCCGGAGTCGACTACCGGCCCTTCGACCTCTACGAGACCGGCCCCGACGCCCTGCAGAAGATGTTCCGGGCCGTCATGGACCTGTTCGACGACGGCCTGCTGCACCTGCCCCCGCTGTCGCTGCGGGACATCCGCGACGCCCGCGCGGTGTTCCGCGAGATGAGCCAGGGCCGCCACATCGGCAAGCTGGTCCTGGACGTCGGCGACGGCCTCGGCGGCGGCACCGTCCTGGTCACCGGCGGCACCGGGGGAGTGGGCTCGCTCCTGGCCCGCCACCTCGTCACCGGACACGGCGTACGCAGCCTGCTGCTCGCCAGCCGCAGCGGCCCCGCCGCCGACGGCGCCGCCGCCCTGGCCGCCGAACTCCAGGACGCCGGAGCGGCCGTCCAGGTCGCCGCCGTGGACATCGCGGACCGGGCCGCCCTGGCGGACCTGCTCGCCGGCCTGCCCGGCCGCCACCCGCTCACCGCCGTCGTGCACGCCGCGGGCGTCCTCGCCGACGGCACCGTCGAATCGCTGACCGCGCAGAGCATCGACCACGTCCTGGCCGCCAAGGCCGGCGGCGCGATCAACCTCCACGAACTCACCCGGGACCACCCGCTGTCGGCGTTCATCACCTGCTCCGCCCTCGCGGGCACCCTCGGCAACGCGGGACAGGCCAACTACGCCGCCGCCAACGCCTTCCTGGACGCCCTCGCCGCCCGCCGCACCGCCTCCGGCCTGCCCGGCACCTCACTGGCCTGGGGCTGGTGGGAACAGAGCAGCGGCATGACCGGCGAACTCGACACCGCCGACCTCTCCCGGCTGCGCCGCACCGGCATCACCCCCATGCCCACCCCCCAGGCCCTGGCCCTGTTCGACGCCGCCCGCGACACCGGCGCGGCAGCCCTCGTCCCGGCCCACCTGGACCTGCCCGTCCTGCGCGACAAGGACCCCGCCGAGGTGCCGCCGCTGCTGCGCGACCTCGTCGAGGGCCACCGCCCGCGCCGCACCACGACCGACACCGCCCAGGACAGCGGCCCGGCCCGGCTGGGAGACCGGCTCGCCGCACTGCCGGCCGCCGAAGCCCGGACGGCCGTCCTGGAATGGGTCCGCGACCAGGTCGCCGTCGTCTTCGGACACCCCTCCGGCGCGAGCGTCGACGTCGACGAGGCCTTCACCCGGCTCGGCTCCGACTCGCTGATCGCCGTCGAACTCTGCAACCGCCTCAACGCCTCCACCGGTCTTCGACTGCCGTCCACCATCGTCTTCAGCTACCCGACACCACGCGAACTGAGCGACCACATCAGCGACCTGCTGCGACCGCACACCGACACCGGACCGGCCCCGGCGGACCAGGACGCGGCGATCCGGGACGTGCTGCGCACCGTCTCCATCGACAGCCTGCGCAGCGCGGGCGTCCTCGACCTGATCCTGGCCTGCGCCACCCCCGCGACGGACGACACCGCCCCCGCGGCCGACGATCCGGCCGGCACGGACGGACTGTCGGACCTGGACCTCGAAGCACTGGTCGACCTGGCCCTGGAAGAGAAGTAGGAGAGTGGCTTGGCTTTCTCCCCTCTTGAAGGAGGGGATTCCTACGGCTCGCGCCGTGGGGGTTTCTGCTTCATCGCCGACTGCCCGCCCGGAGTGCTCCGTTGAGGTCTTACACCGGCTCCACAGACAGACGCCGTCAGCCCGACGGCCAGGATGTTCTTCGCCGCGTTCACGTCCCGGTCATGGGTCGTCCCGCATTGGCATGTCCAGGTTCGGACGTGCAGCGGCATCGCGCCCTGCAGGCTGCCGCAGGCGGAGCAGAGCTTGGAGGACGGGAACCAACGATCGATCGCGATCACCTCGCGGCCATACCAGGTGGCCTTGTACTCCAGCATGTTCCGGAATGCGCGCCATGCCGCGTCACTGATGGCGCCGGCCAGTTTCCGGTTCTTGACCATATTGCGGACGATGAGGTCCTCGACCACGATCGTTTGATTCTCACGAACGAGCCGAGTGGTGAGCTTGTGCAGGTGATCGCGTCTGCGGTCGGCGATGCGAGCGTGAATCCGGGCGACCTTCCGGCGAGCCTTGGCCCGGTTCGCGCCCTTGCCCCTGGCTTTGCGGGCGAGCTGCCTCTGAGCCCGGGCGAGCCGGGCACGGTCGAGCCGCTCGTGCCGGGGGTTGGCGATCTTCTCCCCGGTAGAGAGGACCACCAGGTGATCCAGTCCGACGTCGATGCCCACGGCCGCACTCGTGGCCGGCAGCGGCCCAAGGGACGGGTCCTGGCAGAGCAGGGACACGAACCAGCGGCCGGCCGCGTCCTGCGACACCGTCACCGTGGACGGAGACGCACCGACGGGGAGCGCACGGGACCACACGATGTCGAGCGGCTCCGCCATTTTCGCCAGGGTCAGCCTGCCGTCCCGGAACCGGAACGCGCTGGCGGTGTACTCCGCCGACTTCCGAGACCTCTTCCGCGATTTGAAGCGAGGATGTCGGGCCCGCTTGCCGAAGAAGTTGGTGAACGCCACCTGAAGGTGCCGCAGAGCCTGTTGGAGCGGCACCGAGGAAACATCGTTGAGGTAGGCGAATTGCTCGGTCTTCTTCCAGGCCGTCAACATCGCCGACGTCTGGTTGTAGCTCACCCGCTCCCGCCGCGTCCACGCCTCCGTACGCGCCGCAAGAGCCAGGTTGTAGACCTTCCGCACGCAGCCGAACGTGCGCGACAACTCGGCTGCCTGCGCATCGGTCGGACAGAAGCGGTACTTGAAGGCACGCTTCACGGGAGCGTTCTGCACGGCTCGGATACTACTGCCTCAACTTGTCATCCTCTATGTGCAATTGAGCATCGAAACCGTTCCGTCTCGGAGGCGAACCGGCATTCCTCGCCGTGCTCCGCAGAGGTTTCGTTTCGTCTCCTCCCCGCTCCGAAGGACGGGGTATCCACGAAAGGACTGCCATGAACGATTCCGCGGAACGCGCGGCGGACGGCGCGGACCGGGTCCAGCGGGCGCTCCGCACGCTCCTGGAGGAACGCGACCGGCTCCGCCAGGAGAACGACGCCCTCAAGGCCGGCCGCGGCGAGCCCGTCGCCGTGGTGGCCATGGCCTGCCGCTACCCGGGCGGCGTGACCACACCCGAGGACCTGTGGGACGTGGTCCGCGAGGGCCGCGACGTCATCGGCGACTTCCCCCAGGACCGCGGATGGCGCGACGTGTACGACCCGGACCCCGACGCCACCGGCCACGCCTACACCAACCAGGGCGGCTTCCTGGACGACGTCGCCGGCTGGGACGCCGGATTCTTCGGCACGAGCCCGCGCGAGGCACTGGCGGTCGACCCGCACCACCGCCTGCTGCTGGAGACCTCCTGGGAGGCCTTCGAACGCGCCGGCATCGTCCCCGCCGACGTCCGCGGCTCCGAGGTCGGCGTCTTCTCCGGAGTCAGCTCCTCCGAGTACGGATGGCGCTTCCTGGAGGGCGGCCAGAAGGACCTGGAGGGCTACCTGCTCTACGGCAGCGCCCTGAGCGTCGCCTCCGGCCGCGTGGCCTACGAACTCGGCCTGACCGGACCCGCGGTGTCGGTGGACACGGCGTGCTCCTCCTCGCTGGTCGCCCTCCACATGGCGGTGCAGTCCCTGCGCTCGGGGGAGTGCTCGCTGGCACTGGCCGGCGGGGCACTGGTGATGGCCACCCCCGCGATGTTCGTGGAGTTCTCCCGGCAGGCCGCCCTCTCGCCCGACGGCCGCTGCAAGGCCTTCGCGGACGGCGCCGACGGCACCGGCTGGGCCGAGGGTGTGGGCGTGCTGCTCCTGGAGCGGCTGTCCGACGCCCGCCGCAACAACCACCCGGTGCTGGCCGTCGTGCGCGGCAGCGCGGTCAACCAGGACGGCGCCAGCAACGGCCTGACCGCCCCCAACGGCCGCGCCCAGGAGAAGGTGATGCGCAAGGCCCTGGCGAACGCGGGCGTCACCCCCGACGAGGTCGACCTCGTCGAGGCCCACGGCACCGGAACCGTGCTCGGCGACCCCATCGAGGCCGGCGCGCTGCTGGCCACCTACGGCCGGGGCCGCGACCAGGAGCGGCCGCTGTGGCTGGGCTCCCTGAAGTCGAACCTCGGACACGCCCAGGCCGCCGCCGGGGTCGGCGGGGTCATCAAGACCGTGATGGCCCTGCGCCACGGCCACCTGCCCAAGACCCTCCACGTGAGCGAGCCCTCGCACCACGTGGACTGGTCCGCGGGCGCCGTCCGGATCCTCACCGAAGGGCGTACGTGGACGAAGCCGGACGGCCCCCGGCGGGCCGGGGTGTCCTCGTTCGGCGTCAGCGGCACCAACGCCCACATCGTCCTCGAAGAGGCCCCGCCCCAGGACCAGGACCAGGACCAAGGACAGGGACAGGGACAGGGCCAGGACGGCGAGCACGGCGAGCACGGCGGGCGGCGCGGTACGGACGCGGGCGTCGTCGGCGGCCTGGTGCCCTGGACGGTGTCGGGCAAGACCGCGCAGGCCCTCAGGCAACAGGCCGCCAAACTCCGCGACTTCGCCGCCGCCGGCACCGGCCCGGACCTCGCCGCGACCGGCTGGTCGCTGCTCTCGGACCGCTCACGCTTCGAGCACCGCGCGGTCGTACTGGGCCGCACCAAGGACGAACTCCTCGACGCGCTGGGCGCGTTGAGCCGGGGCGCCGAGTCCGCCGCGGTGGTCGAGGGCGCGGCCGGCGACCTCGGCGGCGTCGCCTTCATGTTCCCCGGCCAGGGCTCCCAGTGGGTCGGCATGGGCCGCGAACTGTACGCCGCCTTCCCGGTCTTCGCGCAGAGCATGGACGCCTGCGCGGCCGCCCTGGCCGAATGGACCGACTGGTCGCTGCTCGACGTCATCCGGGGAGTGCGGGGCGCGCCGGGCCTGGACCGGGTGGACGTCGTACAGCCGGCCCTGTTCTCCGTGATGGTGTCCATGGCCGCCCTGTGGCGGTCCTGGGGCGTCCGGCCGGCCGCGGTGGTGGGCCACAGCCAGGGCGAGATCGCCGCCGCCCATGTGTGTGGCGCGCTGTCCCTGCGGGACGCCACCAAGATCGTGGCGCTGCGCAGCAAGGCCCTGGTGGAACTGATCGGACACGGCGGGATGGCGTTCGTCGCCGAGTCCGAAACGGTGGTGCAGCAGCACCTGACCCCGTGGAACGACCGGATCGGTATCGCCGTCGTCAACGGGCCCCGCGCGGTCGTGGTGTCCGGAGAACCCGGCGCACTCGACGAATTCATCGAGAAGATGAAGGCCGACGGCTGCCAGGCCCAGCGCATCAAGGTCGATTACGCCTCGCATTCCCACCAGGTGGCCCGGGTACGCGACAAGGTGATCGGCGCCCTGTCCGACGTGAGCCCGACATCGTCGCAACTGCCTTTCTATTCCACCCTGTACGGCGAAATCATCGACACCGCGCGCCTGGACGCCGACTATTGGTACAACAACCTGCGCGAGAAGGTCCGCTTCGAGTCCTCCGTACGGCAGATGGCCGCGGACGGCCTGCGGGTGTTCGTCGAGATGAGCCCGCACCCCGTGCTGACCGTCCCCGTGCAGGAGATGGTCGAGGACCTGGACGACGCGCTGGTGCTGTCCTCCTCGCGGCGCGGCCAGGGCGAGGTGGAGGCCGTCCTCGCCTCACTGGCCGCGCTCCACGTCCGGGGCGGAAGCGTCGACTGGTCCGCCCTGTTCACCACCCGCCGGCGGGTCGACCTGCCGACCTACGCCTTCCAGCGGCAGCGGTACTGGCTCAGCTCCTCGCCCACCGCCGCCGTGACCGCGCAGGCGTCCCCCGAGCAACCCCCGCAGGCGGCCGACGACCAGCAGGTTCCGCTGCCCCAGCGGATCGTGGCCCTCGTCCCCGACGACGCCCAGGCCCTCGTCCTCGACCACGTCCTCGAACGCGTCGCCGTCGTGCTCGGCCACCCCTCCACCGAATCCATCGACCCCGACGGCGAGTTCACGAAGATCGGCTTCGACTCGATGCTGTCGGCCGACCTGAGCAAACGCCTGACCGCCTCCACCGGCCTGAAACTGCGCCCGAACGTGGTGCTGCGCCACCCCTCCCCACGGCTGATCGCCCGGCACATCGTCTCCTCGCTGGCCGAGCCCAACGCACGCTGACTGACCGGGCGATCCGACCGGGCGAATTCGACCGGGTCACGAGGGCGCGGCCCGCGCCCTCGTGACGTGCGCTGCCCGGAAATGTCCCGCCGCCTGAATGTCCCGCCGCCTGAATGTCCCGCCGGCGGGACACCGCAAGCCCAAAAGCGGCCCGTCCCGCCCCCGTACCAAGTTGTCTTGACCTGCCGATTCACCTTCCGTGAAGGTGGGGTGATCTGCGAATTCTGCGAATTCCTCCGATTTCCCGGACCTGTTTGCCAAGGGGTTGATCCGTGTGCGTGCATTCGCTGCTTCGTCCGCGCATAAAGGACTGTGGCTGGCGGAGGAAATGTCTGCCGACACACTGAACCACGCACTGACCATGTGGGACGTGGACGGTGAACTCGACGCGGCCGTCATGGAATCCGCGTTCCTGCACGTGCTGGACGAGGCCGAGGTCCTGCGCGTCACCTTCGCCGACGACGGCGACGGACTGCGCCTTTCGCCGCGCGAACGGGGGGACTGGCGGCCCTTCCTCCTCGACCTGTCCGCCGAGAACGACCCCGAGCAGGCGGCACGCGACGCGCTCGCCGACCTGATCCGCAAGCCGTTCGACCTCGGCCACGACCTGCTGTTCCGGATGGGCGTCATCACCCTCGCACCGGCCCGCTCCCTCGTGGTGATCGCCTACCACCACCTCGTCTCGGACGGGTTCGGCACCGGTGGCCTGCTCTCCAGGCGTCTCGCCGAGGTCTACACGGCGCTGGCGCACGGCGAGCAGGTCCCCGCCCTGCCGCACCCCTGGGACGCCGCCTCCTTCGCGGCCGAGGCGGCCGACTACCTCGCCTCCGACGCGTTCACCGAGGACACCGCGTTCTGGCGCGACTACCTCGCCGACGCGCCCGCCCCCGCGCGGATCCCGCGCGTCGCCCTGTCCGCCACCGAGCGCGCCGCGCTGTCCGAGCCGATGAGCGACGCCGACCGCTGGGGCGAACTGACCGAGCCCATCGGCATGGTCGGCCGCACCCTGACCGTCCCGCGCGCCGAGGCCGACGCGTGGACCTCGGCGGCGAAGGCCATGGGCGTGTTCACCTCCACGCTGCTGACCGCCGCCACCGCCGTGTTCCTGCGCCACCGCTGCGACCGCCCCGAGTTCCTGCTCTCCCTCGCCGTCGGCAACCGGGCCGGCGTCGCGAGCCGGACACCCGGCCTCGCCGTGAACGTCGTCCCCGTACGCGTGAAGGTCCCGCTGAACGCGACCTTCACCGACCTCGCCGACGCCATCGTCGACGAGACGTACGAGATCTCCGGCCACACCGCCTGCCACTACTCCGACATCCAGCGCGCGAGCCGGACCGCGCTGAGCGACCGCGGCAGCTTCGGCGCCGTCATGAACGTCGTCGAGTTCGTCGACCAGCTCCGCTTCGGCGGCCACCCGGCCCGCTACCTCGGCGGCACCACCGGCTCCTTCGACGAACTGTCCATCGGCGTCTACAGCGACGGCACCGCCGAAAGCGACCTGTACATCCGCCTCGACGCCCCCGCACGCCTCTACGACCGGGCGGAACTGCGCTTCATCGGCGAGGAGTTGATCGACCACATCCGCGCGGTCGTGGCCGACGGGGAACGCGGCGTCGGCGCGCTGGACGCGCTCACCGGCGCCGGGCGGGAGCGGGTGCTGACCGCGCCGAACGACACCGGCGCGGCTGCCCTTTCCGGACTGACGGTCCCTCACCTGTTCACCCGGCAGGCGCAGTCGACGCCCGAAGCCGTCGCCCTTCAGTCCGGTGACCTCACCCTCTCCTACCGGGAGCTGGACGAGCGCGCGAGCCGGCTGGCCGACGCGCTGCGCCGGCACGGCGTCGGGCCCGACACGGTCGTGGCGGTGGCACTGGAGAGGTCGGCGGACCTGGCCGTCGCCCTGCTCGGCGTGGTCAAGGCGGGCGGAGCCTACCTTCCCGTCGACCCGGCGCTGCCCGCGGCGCAGGCCAAGCTCGTGACCGGCGACGCCGCGGCACACGCCCTGCTCACCGACGCGGCGACCGCCCCGACCCTCTCGGCGGGCCTGGAGATCCCAGCCCTGATACTCGCCGACCTCACCACCACCGACGCCGCTGCTGCCGCACCGACCACCGCCACCGCCACCGCGGCACCGGCCACAGCTGATGCCGTACCGGCCGCCGATGGCGTACCGGTCACCGCTGCCGCATCGGCCGCCGCCGATGCCGTACCGGCCACCGCCGCCGCAGCGACTGCCACCGATGCCGCACCGGCCGCCGCTGCCGTACGGGCCGCCACCTCGCTCCCGCTCCCGTTCCCGCACCCCGACAACCTCGTGGCCGTCAGCCCCACGTCGGTGACCGGTGCCGTCACCGCGGCCGGTGTCACCCACCGCAACCTGGTGCGGCTCGTCCTGGACCGCGCATGGCAGGGCGCCGCCCGAGGCACCGTGCTGTGGCACACCCCCGCCACCTCCGACGCCCTCGCCCTCGAACTGTGGGCACCCCTGCTGGGCGGCGGCCGGGTGGTCGTGGCTCCCCGCGGCGAACTCGACGCCGACGCACTGACGCGGGCACCCGCGGAGCACGGCGTCACCGCCGTGTGGCTGCCCGCCGGCCGGTTCGCGGCGATCGCCGCCCGGCACCCCGCGTCCCTGGCCGGACTGCGCGAGGTGTTCACCGGCGGCGACCGCGTACCCGCGGCGGCCCTGCGCCGTATCCGACAGGCCTGCCCCGGGACGACCGTCGTCACCGGCCACGGCCCCACGGAAGCCGCCGGGTTCGCCGCCGCCGACCGTCTGACCGCGGACCGGCCCGAACCCCGGCCGGGCACCCTCGGCCGCCCCACCGACAACACCCGCCTCTACGTCCTGGGCCCGGGCCTGGCACCCGTCCCCGCCGGAGTCACCGGCGAGCTGTACGTGACCGGCTCCGGCGTGGCGCGCGGCTACCTCGGACGCCCCGGACCGACCGCGGAGCGCTTCGTGCCCTGCCCCTTCGGCTCGCCCGGCGCACTCATGTTCCGCACCGGCGACCGGGTGCGCTGGGGCGCCGACGGCCGGATCGAGCACGTCGCCGACGCGGGCGCCCAGGCCGACGTACGCGGTGCCGGTGTCGAGCCGGCCGAGGTGGAGGAGGTGCTGGCCGAACACCCCCAGCTCGCCCGGGCGGTCGTCGCCGTCAAACCGGACGGCACAGGACAGCGGCGCCTGGTGGCCTACGTCGTCCCGGTGCACGGCCGGGCCGTGTCCGCCGACGAACTGCGCGGCTTCGCCGCCCAGCGGCTCCCGGAGTCCGTGGTCCCCACCCTGTTCACCGTGCTGGAACACCTGCCGGTGACGGCGGGCGGCCGCCTCGACCGGGCGGCCCTGCCCGACCCCGTCACCGAGCCGGACACCTACCGCGCACCGCGCAACGACACCGAACGGATCCTGGCCAAGGCGTTCGCCGAGGTGCTGGAGCTGGACCGGGTCGGCATCGACGAGGACTTCTTCGACCTCGGCGGCAACTCGCTGCGCGCGATCCGGCTGGTCGGCCTGATCCGGGCGGAGCTCAAGCAGGAGGTGTCCATCCGCCGCCTGTTCGCGGCGCGCACCATCACCGGCCTGTCGGACATGTGGAAGGACCTCGGCCGCTCCAGCAGGCCGAGCCTGCGCAGGCGGACGAAGGAGGGCGCGGTCCTGTGACGCCGGGGGTCCTGTGACCCCGGGTCCTCCGACGCCGGGCCCGCCCCGGCCCGGTCAGCAGCGGTTCCGCACGGCGAAGGCGAAGGCATAGGAAGCCATGGACTCTTTGACACAGGCCCTGCTGTCCGGGGCCGGCCCGGACGAACTCGGGCGGCACGAACTCCCCTCGGCCTACGAGGCGGCGCACCTCCTGGCCGCGGACCTCGGCATGTTCGACGGCGTCGCGGACCGGGACGTCCGCAAGTCGCTGCACGTCGGGCAGGTCCCCATGCCGGACATCGCACCGGACGAGGTGGTCGTCGCCGTCATGGCGAGCTCCATCAACTACAACACCGTGTGGTCGGCGACGTTCGAACCGGTCCCCACCTTCGAGTTCCTCAAGCGCGGCGCCCGCCAGGGAGGTTGGGCCGCCCGGCACGAGCTGCCCCACCACGTGGTCGGCTCGGACGCCTCCGGCGTCGTCGTACGCGCCGGGGCGGGAGTGCGGCACTGGAAGACGGGCGACCACGTCGTCGTCAGCTGCGTCCAGGTCGACGAACAGGAACCGGCCACCCACGCCGACGCGATGCTCGGGCAGGGACAGAAGATCTGGGGCTACGAGACCAACTTCGGCGGCCTCGCCCACTACGCGGTGGTCCGCGCCAGCCAGCTCCTGCCCAAGCCGGCCCACCTGACCTGGGAGGAGTCGGCCGGGGTGCTGCTGACCGCGGCGACCTCCTACCGCATGCTGGTCGGCGACAACGGCGCCCGCATCAAACAGGGCGACATCGTCCTCATCTGGGGCGCCACCGGCGGCCTCGGCGCGTTCGCGGTGCAGATGGTCAAGAACGCCGGCGGAATCCCCATCGGCGTGGTCGGCTCCGAGCACAAGGCCGAGGCGCTGCGCCGCCTGGGCTGCGACGTGGTGATCAACCGCAACGACATCGGCATGGGCGGCGACGACGCGCCCACCCCCGAACGCACCATCGAGCTGGGCAAGCGGCTCGGACGGGAGATCCGCCGGCAGGTCGGCGAGGACCCGCACGTCGTGTTCGACTACGTCGGCCGCGCCACGTTCGGGATCTCGGTGTTCGTCGTCCGCAAGGGCGGCACCGTCGTCACCTGCGGCTCCAGCACCGGCTACGACCACCACTTCGACAACCGCTACCTGTGGATGAACCTCAAGAAGATCGTCGGCTCTCACGCCGCGAACCTCCAGGAACAGGCGGAGTGCAACCGGCTCTTCCAGCTCGGACACCTCGCGCCGATCCTCTCCGAGGTCTACCCGCTGGCGGAGGTGGGGGAGGCCGCACGGCTGGTCCAGCAGAACAGGCACACCGGCAAGGTCGGCGTGCTCTGCCTGGCCCCCGAGCAAGGCCTCGGCGTCACCGACCCCGCCCTGCGCGCGAAGATCGGCCCCCAGCGCCTCAACCCGCTGCGCCCGGGCGCAGCCGACCACACCGAGGTGTCCTGACGTGACTCCGCCCAAGCGTGATCGCGTGGGCTTCCTGTGCTCGTGGCTAGGCCACGTCGCAGAGGGCCAGCCCGGCCCTGTTGAGGACGTTCGTCGCGGCGACGTGGTCCGCGTTCGCTGCGAATCCGCATGCCATGCATACAAAGTTCGCTTGGGTGACGCGGTTCTCCTTCGCGGTGTGCCCACAGGACGGGCAGATGCGGGAGGTGTTGCGGGGGTCCACGGCGATAACTCTGCGACCGGCGCTTTCAGCCTTGTTGGCGAGGACCGTGAGGAACACCCCCCAACCGGCGTCGAGGATCGATCGATTCAGGCCCGCTTTGGCGGCGGCGCTGTTGGGGAGGAAAGAACCTGGCCGTTCGGGATCAGGCTTGGGCTTCGGGGTAAGGGTCATACCCGCCGTGTTAAGCCGCTCGTGCGCGATCACGTCGTAATCCCGAACGAGGGCGAGCGCGACCTTGTGGGCATGGTCCAGGCGCTGGCGGCGAATTGCGGCGTAGATGCGAGCGACCCTGCGAGCGGCGGCTCGGTGCTTTTTGCTGCGCTGCCGGGTCCGCTGGGGGAACCTCGCGAGTTGCCGCTGAGCCTCTACGAGTTCGTCCGAAGCCGCTTTGAGGAAACGCGGGTTAGCGATGTGTTCGCCGTCGGACGTGGTCAGGAAGTGCTCGACACCCATATCAATGCCGATCGCTACGCTGGTGCCTGGCAACGGTTCCGTGGGCAGTTGGTCGCAAGCCAGGACGACGTACCAGCGGCTGCCTTCCCGCTTGACACTGATCGTCTTGATGCGACCCCTCACGGGGCGGTGCTGGTGGACTCGGATATGGCCGATGCCTTGGAGACGGACGCGGGTCTGCGGATGCTGCGGGGTGGAGTCCCAGCGGCAGCCGTCGCCATCCTTGGGGAAGACCACCGTGTCGAAGCGCCCGACACCCTGGAACCTGGGGTATCCGGGGGTGTCGCCCGCCCTCACACGCTGAAAGAACGCGGCGAACGCCTTGTCCAGGCGACGCAGGGTGGCCTGCTGAGAGGAGAACGACCAGCGGCCCTGCCGCTCGGGGTCAAACGCCCTGATCTCCTTCAGCTGCGCAGACTGCTCGCCATAACGCACGGTTGTCTTCGAGACGTGCCGATAGGCATCCCGGCGCTCCTGCAGAGCGCCGTTGTACAGCGAGCAGTGATCCCGAAGCATCCCGCCAAGCGCAACGGTCTGACGGGCCGTAGGCCGCAGGAGGAACTTGTACGCGTGGATCACGAGCCATCCCCCTTCCGCCTCTTCGACGGGCGACCCCAACGGTTGTTGACGTCCCAACCCATGGTGGCCGCCGACGCAGCGCCGGACATCGGTTCCCACACTGCTTGGTGTCCGAGATCATCCACGTCGTTCGGAAGCTGGCGATCCTTCCCGGCTAGAGCCCCATACCTACGTTACAGGCGCGGCACTTTTAGTGCGGCAGGAAGGCGGTACAGGTGAACTGCAGAGTTCTGCCAGCCCAGTTGAGTTCAGAGGATCCCGCCGAAGCCGTTGCCTCCCCCGTCAAAGCGGGGCGTCCCCTGGCCAGGCCATGATGGGCATCGGCATACTCTCCACCGGCTCCTACCTGCCCAAGCTGGAGGTCGGCAACGAGGAGGTCGCCGAACGCGTCGGCGTCACCGCGGAGTGGATCGAACGAAAGACACAGATCAAATCCCGGCGCTACGCCGCCGATCACGAGGCGACCTCCGACCTGGCCATCAAGGCCGCCGAACGCGCCCTGGAACAGGCAGGTCTGGGCCCCGAGCAGATCGACCACATCATCGTCTCCACCTCCACCGGGGACTTCCCGCAGCCGCCCACCGCCCACCTGGTCCAGCACGGCCTGGGCGCCTACGGCGCGGCCTGCTTCGACGTCAACGTCGTGTGCAGCGGCTTCGTCTACGCCCTGGCGCTGGCCCACAGCCTGGTGACCGTCAACCCGGCCGCCCGCATCCTGGTCATCGGCGCGGACGTCTACTCCCGGATCCTGGACTTCACCGACCGCCGCACGGCGATCCTGTTCGCCGACGGCGCCGGCGCCGCGGTCGTCGGGACGGTCCCCGACCCGTACGGGATCATCGCCACCGACCTGGCCGGCCGCGGCGACGCCCACCACCTGATCCGCGTCGAGGCCGGCGGCAGCCGCAGACCCGCCTCGGCTGCGACCGTCGCCGAGGGCGCCCACTACTTCAAGATGGACGGCCGCGGCGTACGGGACTTCGTCGCCGAGCACGTCCCGCCCGCGCTGATCGCCCTCACCGACAGGGCCGGCGTCGACATCGGCGCGGTCGACCACTTCGTACCCCACCAGGCCAACGGCGTGATGCTCGGCGAGGTCGTCGAGCGCACCGGACTCGGCGCCGCACAGACCCACCGCACGCTCACCAGATACGGCAACGTCGGCAGCGCCTCCGTACCGGTCGCCCTGGACGAGGCCCACCGCACCGGCGCCCTCAGGACGGGCGACCTGGTCCTGCTCGCCGGCTTCGGCGGCGGCATGTCGATCGGAGCAACACTTCTGAACTGGGGGACCCAGCCATGACCTTGTCCACACACCAGGCCGGTACCGGCATCGAGCGGGTCGGCGTAGCCGGCAGCGGCATCATGGGCACCGGCATCGCCGAACTGTGCGCCAGGACCGGACTGGACGTGAAGGTCGCCGTGTTCTCCGAGACCTCACTGCACAGCGCGCCGCAACGGCTGGCCGCAGCCCTGGAGCGGGGCGTGGCCAGGGGCCGGCTGACCGAGGAGGAACGCGACGCGGCCCTGGCCCGGGTGACGTTCACCCGCGACCTCGCCGACCTCGCGGACCGGCAGCTGGTGATCGAGGCGGTCAAGGAGGACGAGCAGCTCAAACTGGAGCTGTTCGCCACCCTCGACAAGATTGTCGAGGACCCGGACGCGATCCTGGCGACCAACACCTCCTCCCTCCCCGTCGTACGGCTCGCCGCCGCGACCCGCCGCCCCGGCCAGGTCCTGGGCATCCACTTCTTCAACCCGGTGCCCGCCTTGCCGCTCGTCGAGCTCGTCTCCTCGGTCCTGACCGACGAGGCGGTCACCGAGCGGGCCCTGGCCTTCGTCCGCGACACCCTGGGCAAGAAACCCATCGCCTCCCCGGACCGGGCCGGCTTCCTCGTCAACGCCCTGCTGTTCCCCTACCTGCTGTCCGCGATCCGCATGGTCGAGTCGGGCCTGGCGAGCGCCGAGGTCGTCGACCAGGGCATGGAACAGGGCTGCGCCCACCCGATGGGCCCGCTGCGGCTCGCCGACCTCATCGGCCTGGACACCACCGTCTCCATCGCCCAGGCCATGTACGAGGAGTTCAAGGAGCCCCTGTACGCCCCGCCACCGCTGCTGCTGCGCATGGTCGAGGGCGGCCTGCTGGGCAAGAAGTCCGGCCGCGGCTTCCATGTCTACGCCTGAACGAGGGGCGCAACCGGATCAGCTCGTGAACGCCGGCTTCAAGGTGTCCTGGCACCACTGGCGGAAGCTCGTGGCGGTGGCGGAGCCCGCATCACGCGGTTCGGCGTCGTAGATCCCGTCGTTCTGCGCCTTGACCATGTCCGCCATGTCCTGCGCCAGCGCCGGGCTCGCACCGTGCTGCACCATCCGGGCCTGGAAGTCCGCGATCGGAACCTGCTGGTAGCGCACCGTGCGGCCCACGGTGTCGGAAATGACCTCGGCCATGGCGTCGGGGGTCAGGTCGTCGGGACCGGTCAGGGGAACGCGGGCCTGCCCGCTCCAGGAGGTGTCCAGCAGGAGCGCCGCAGCGGCAGCGGCGGCATCACGGGTGGCGATGGTCGGCAGCGGCCGGTCCGCAGTGTTCGCCAGGGAGAACGTTCCCTGCTCTCCCATCGGCTGGACCTGGCGGAGCAGGTTCTCCATGAAGAACGGCAGGGCCAGTGCCCGGTAGGGCGCGCCGGTGCCCTCGATCAGCTCGTCCATCGCCAGCGCGCCCGACAGAAGCCCGGCCTCGCCCTCGTACCCTCGGCCCAGGGAGGTGACGCCCACCACCCGCACACCCCGGCTCGCGGCCGCCTGCGCGGCGGACCGGGTGAACTCCAGGTAGTGGCGCCTGGCGCTGCCGGCATCGTGGAAACCGGCCGGGGGCACGAGCCAGAACATCCGGTCGGCGCCGTCGAGCGCCTTCGTGATCGTGTCGGGGTCGGCGTGGGAGCCCTGCACCACCTCGGCGTTCGCGTGCACGTGCCCGGGCAGCCGGGAGGGGTCGCGGACGATGACGCGGACCGCCTCTCCACTGTCCAGGACGCGGTCCAGGACCTGCCGCCCGACGTCTCCGGTCGGCGTAGTGATGACGATCATGAGTACCTCCGTGAAAGACGGTCGACGGCGCCACCCGCAGGAGGTGTCGCCGGATGTCTTCGAGTGAACCCGGCGCGACAGCGCAGGTGAAGGACCGGCTCGGTCACCATCGATACCCTGACGATATGAATGACCTTGAGGTGCGGCAGCTCCGGTACTTCGTGGCGGTCGCGGAGGAACTGCACTTCGGACGCGCCGCCGGACGGCTGGGCATGGCACAGCCCCCGCTGTCCCGCGCGATCCGGGACCTCGAACGGCAACTCGGCGTGACGCTGTTCGAGCGCACCACCCGGCAGGTGAGACTCACCGCCGCCGGGGACGTCCTGCTGCGCGAGGCCAGGACCGCCCTGGAAGCGGTCACCGCCGCCGCCCACCGGGCCCGGCAGGCGGGCAGCACGTCGCCCCGGCTGCGGATCGCGCTCAAGGCCGACGTCGACGGCGGCCTGCTGCCCCAGATCCTTGATGCCTACGGTACCGACGACGCGGCCCTGCCGCCCGAGCTGGTCCTCGGGGGGTTCGGCAAGCAGCCGCAGGCACTTCGTGACGGTCTCGCCGACGTGGCACTCGTGCTGTGCCCCTTCGACGACCGCGGCCTGGACAGCGAGCCGCTGCTGACCGAGCCGGCCCTGGTCGCCCTGGCCGCCGCCGATCCCCTCGCCGCCCGGACCCGGCTGTGCCTGGCCGACCTGGCGGGCCGGGAACTCCCCGGCGGAGCCCCGGCCGACCACGGCCCCTCCGCCGAGCACAGGTCCGGGGCGGGGCGGCCCGCCTCCAACCTGTCGGAGATCTTCAGCCTCGTCGAGACCGGCAGCGTCGTGTTCTTCTCGCCCGCCTCGGTGGCCCGGCGCTACCCGCGACCCGAGATCGCCTACCGCCCGGTCAGCGACCTGCCGGACTCCACGCTGGCCGTCGCCTGGCCCCAGGACGCACGCTCACCCGCCGTCGCCGCCTTCGTACGCGCCGCCTGCGCGGTCGCGGCAGCTGCACCCGCACAGGCGGAACCCCCTGTGCGCAGCACGGCCGGCTGAACCTCGCCGCCGCCGTCGGCAGCCGGTGTCCTGTGCCTAGGACACGGCGGCCCGTGTGAGCAGGCCCTCGGTGACGGCGGTGGCGACCTTCTCGAGCTGGTCGAAGAGGTAGAAGTGGCCGCCGGGGAACACCTCCACCCGGAAGTCGCCGGTGGTGTGCTCGCGCCAGGTGTGGGCGTCCTGGACCGTCGCGATCGGGTCGCTGTCCCCGATCAGCGCGGTCACCGGGGCCGTGAGCGGTCCGCCGCCCGACGGTCCGCGGTAGGTGCCCAGGATGCGGTAGTCGGCCCGCAGCGCCGGCAGCACCAGCTCCAGGATGTCGGGGTCCTCCAGCATGGACTGGTCGGTGCCGCCCAGCCGGCGCACCTCGGCCAGCATGTCGGCGTCGTCGTAGAGGTCGTAGGCGCTGTCGCGCAGGTCCGGGCCGCCCCGGCCGGAGAAGAACACCCGCTGCGGGGCGGGCAGTCGACGCTCGGCGAGCCGGCGGGCCGTCTCGAACGCCACCAGCGAGCCCATGCTGTGCCCGAACAGCGCGTACGGCCGCCCGTCCGCGGCCAGTTCACGGGCCAGCTCCTCGGTCACCGCCTCCGCCAGCGGGCCGAGGTCCGTGAACGGCTCCTCGCGGTAGCGGTCCTGGCGGCCCGGATACTGCACGGACACCACGTCGACGTTCGGGTGCAGAACGCGCGCCAGGTCCTTGAACGCCGTCGCGGAGCCTCCCGCGTGCGGGAAGCACACGAGGATCGGTCCGTCGGCGGCCGTCGTGGTGAAGCGTCGCAACCACGTGCTGTTCACGGTCGGTGTGTTCCCTTCGTGGGGTCGTCACGGCCGGGCCTCGCCGGAAGGCGCGCGCGCCGGCCGTTCGTTGTCGGCAAGGGGCCGGTCAGCCCGTGAGGGCCGGGCCGAACCAGGTCGCGAGGGCGGCCCTGAGCGCGGCGGTGTCGGGCACCGTGCCCGCGGCGGCCGCCCAGGCGACATGGCCGTCGGGGCGGATGAGGACCGCGGCCGGTGCGGGGATCTCGCCGAGGGCCGGGACGATCCATGGCTCGTCCTCGCCGTGCGCCTCGACGACGTCCACGCGGTCGGCCCAGCCCGCGGCGACGGCCGCTGTCCCGGCGCCGCCGGACAGGTCGAGCAGGACCGGGCGGGCGGCGTGCAGCAGCTCGTGGACCCGGGTGGCGCCGTCGGGCGCCTTCAGGTCGGCGTCGGGGACCCGGCGGCCGGTCAGCGGGTGGTCGCCGTCGAGGGGATAGCGGATGTCCAGGGCCGTCAGCAGATGACGCAGGTACTGGTTGACCTCGTCGAACACCATCAGGGAGCCGAATATCTCGCGCAGCGCGTCCGTCTGCGGCCCGGGACGCACCAGGGCCGACTGCGCCCGCGTGTTGTGCAGCACCCGCTCCCCGACGGGGTGCCGCTCGGCGTGGTAGGTGTCCAGCAGGCTCTCCGGCGCCCGGCCGCGCACCACCGAGGCGAGCTTCCAGCCGAGGTTGACCGCGTCCTGCACGCCCATGTTCAGTCCCTGCCCGCCGGCCGGGAAGTGGATGTGCGCCGCGTCGCCCGCGAGCAGCACCCGCCCCTCGCGGTACCGGTCGGCCTGCCGCGCCGCGTCGTTGAACCGGGAGATCCAGCGGGGGTTGCGCATGCCGAAGTCGGTGCCCGCGACCCGGATCAGGGACGCGCGCAGCCCCTCGAACGTCACGCTCTCCTCGCGGTCCGCGACCCGGTCGAACTCCGAGGTGATCACCCGGTGCCAGCCCGGCTCGAACGCGATCGCCGACCAGTCCCCGCGCGCGGTGCGCCGCACCCACACGTAGTCCTCGGGCAGATCGGGGAGTTCGACGTCACCGATCAGTGCCGTCATCGTCGCCTCGGTGCCGGGGAAGCCGATGCCCGCCAGCTTGCGCACCGTGCTGCGCCCGCCGTCGCAGCCCACCAGATAGCGGGCGCGCAGCGCCGTGGGCGCCTGCTGCGTCCCGCCGGTCTCCACCGTCACTCCGGTCTCGTCCTGGCGGATGCCGCTCACCTCGCACGCGCGGTGCACCCGCACGCCGAGTTCGAGGGCCCACTCCTCCAGCAGCCGCTCGATGGCGGACTGCAGGATCATCAGCGGGTAGGGGTGGCGCGACTCCGACTCGTCGAAGTCGAGGTAGAGGCCGGAGAAGTGGCCCACCGGCTGCAGCTCGCCCTCCGCCAGGAAACGGTCCAGGACGCCGCGCTGGTCCAGCACCTCCAGGGTGCGCGAATGGACCCCGCCGGCCCGCGACTCGCCCGAGCGCTGCGCGAGCCGCTCGACCACGATCACCTCGGCGCCCGCCAGCCGCAGTTCGCAGGCGAGCATCAGGCCCGTGGGCCCGGCGCCCGCGATCACCACATCCGTGTCCGTGCCGGTGTGTCCCACGTGTGCCCCCGTTCCGCCGTGCCCGTCACGGCATTGGATGACTCCCACGCTCACGCACGCGGGGGAGTGGGTTCAAGGCAACTCGGCACCGGGGCGCTGCTGTTCACGGTCCGGCTTGCCGTGTCCCGCCGGCCGGCCCCTGGTGTCCCGCCGGCGGGACACCAGGCGGTGCGTGAACAGGTCCGGCTCCGCCGGAGGGTTCTCCGGCGGAGCCGGGGTCGTGCGGCGGCAGGAGCGGTGCCGGGCCGGGTCCGTGTCAGGCGGCGTCGAGAGCCGCGGTGATCTTCTTCGCGGTCGCGGCGAGGGTGGGGCCGGGCTCGCCCTTGGAGGTACGGGCGGACGCCTCGACGGCGACGAGGACGGTGCTGCGGAAGTTGTCGGCCTCCTCGGGGTCCTGCTTCCTCAGCAGCTGCACGGCGGCGGTCAGGGCGGGCAGGACACGGTCGGCGATCTCGGCCGCGGACTTGCCGCTCATGTCCCCGACCGCGGACTTCTCCGCCAGGACGTGGCCGACCAGGCCGGTGCCGGTGGTCAGGGCGATGCTGCCCTGGGTGGCCACCTTGTGCGGGGAGTCGGCGCCGGCGGCCGCGGCCATCAGCGTCACGGCCCCGTAGGCGGCGGTGCGCAGGGTGAGCTTGTCCTGGTCGTTGAGGGTGATCGACATGGTGGGGGGCTCCTTCGTGTCGTACGCCGTGCCCGGCGTCGCTCCGATTGCGTGGCCCCACTGTGGCACACGTATGGTGTCAGAGCGAGCCATTAGTGGCGCCAATATGCGCCACGGGGTGGCGTGTGCTCGTAAAGCAGCAGCTCGGACGGTGCGACCCGGCGTCAAAGCGACCGGATCTCGACGGTGCCACCGCCCTCACCGCCCGCCTCGCCACCGCCGGAACCCGGCCGCTTCGACCGCACCGACCCCCGCGGCCCCTTCCGGCGTGGACAGGCAGGAGGCCCGCCGGAGCCCTCGGGGGATTGTGGGGACGCCGGCGGGCCCTTCGGTGCTCCAAGAAGGCTCTTGACCGTCCGCATCGGAGCTCACGACCTTGAGCGTCGCACGCCGCACTCGAGGCGGCCTCGAGCGCCGCCGGAGGCCCGGCGTGTCCACAGCGGTCGTCGTCCAGTACTCCAACCGGCTTCAAGTGCCCAGGCGGAAGCTGGCCGTCGGCCCGTCGCACGGACGGCTGATCACGACGGCCGGGAAGGGGAACCATGACCGCCCTGGACGACACACCGGTCGGGCAGCGGCGCGGCACGGTCGCCGAACTCGCGGCCGTACGCGCCGAGATGCGCCGAGGACCCAGCGACAAGGCAACCCGGGCGCAGCACGCCAAGGGCAAGCTCACCGCCCGCGAACGGCTCCGACTCCTCTTCGACGACGGCCGGTTCACCGAGGTCGAAGGGCTGCGCCGGCACCGGGCGAGCGGCTTCGGCCTGGAGGACAAACGCCCCTTGACCGACGGCGTCGTCACCGTCTGGGGCCGGGTCTTCGGCCGGGTCGTCTTCGCCTACGCCCACGACTTCCGCATCTTCGGAGGCTCCCTCGGCGAGGCGCACGCCGAGAAGATCCACAAGATCATGGACATGGCCGCCACGGCCGGCGCCCCGATCGTGGGCCTGTGCGACGGCGCCGGGGCGCGCATCCAGGAAGGGGTGACCGCGCTCGCCGGCTACGGCGGCATCTTCCAGCGCAACGTCCGCAACTCCGGGGTCATCCCGCAGATCAGCGTGATGCTGGGCCCCTGTGCGGGCGGCGCGGCCTACTCCCCGGCCCTGACCGACTTCGTGTTCATGGTGCGCGGCACCGCACAGATGTTCATCACCGGCCCCGACGTCGTACAGGCCGTCACCGGGGAGAGGATCAGCCACGACGAACTCGGCGGCGCCGACGCCCACACCACCCTGTCCGGAGTCGCCCACTTCGCCTACGACGACGAGGAGAGCTGCCTCGCCGACGTCCGCTACCTGCTGTCCTTCCTGCCGGCCAACAACCGTGAACAGCCGCCCTCCGAGCCCGCCGCCGACCGGCCCGACCGGCTCACCCCGGCCCTGCGCGACCTGGTGCCCTCCGAGGAGAAACGCGCCTACGACATGCGCGAGGTCATCGAGGAGTTCATCGACGCCGGCGACCTCTTCGAGGTGCACGAGGCATGGGCGCCCAACGTCGTGTGCGCGCTGGCCCGGCTGGACGGCCACGCGGTCGGCATCGTCGCCAACCAGCCCGCGGCCCTCGCCGGAGTCCTCGACATCAAGGGCAGCGAGAAGGCGGCCCGCTTCGTGCAGATGTGCGACGCCTTCAACATCCCGCTCGTGACACTGGTCGACGTGCCCGGCTTCCTGCCCGGCGTCGGCCAGGAACACGGCGGCATCATCCGGCACGGCGCGAAACTCCTCTACGCCTACTGCAACGCGACCGTCCCCCGCATCCAGCTCATCCTGCGCAAGGCCTACGGCGGCGCCTACATCGTCATGGACTCCCGCTCCATCGGCTCGGACCTGTCCCTGGCCTGGCCCGGCAACGAGATCGCGGTGATGGGCGCGGAAGGCGCCGCGGGCGTCGTCTTCCGGCGCGAGATCGCGGCCGCCGACGACCCCGAGACCGCCCGCGCACAGCACATCAAGGA
Organism: Streptomyces sp. NPDC001914; assembly: GCF_042891215.1. Lineage (NCBI taxonomy): Bacteria > Bacillati > Actinomycetota > Actinomycetes > Kitasatosporales > Streptomycetaceae > Streptomyces > Streptomyces sp. NPDC001914. Next base: position 130,498 of record NZ_JBIASW010000012.1, on the reverse strand, counting down.
GTACCGGGAACAGCTCATGCACCCCTACCACGCCGCCGAACGCGGCCTGGTGGACGACGTCATCGACCCCGCCGAGACCCGCGTCAGACTCATCGACGCCCTCGCCGTCCTGCGCACCAAATACGTGCAGCAGCCCTCCCGCAAGCACGGCAACCAGCCCCAGTGACACCCCGGCCGGGCCCCCTCGCCGCCCCTGTGCCCATCCTCGACCGGGAAGCGAGCGCGAGGGGTCATAGATGGACGGTGCAGCCGGTCATCCGGTGGACCGAGATCCCGAACAGGAGATGGTCGCCATGAGTATCAGCGAGAGCGAACGCACCGGGAACGTCCCCGGCGAACTCGGCGATCTCTTCCACGTCTTCGACACGACGCTGCGCGACGGCGCGCAGCGCGAGGGCATCAACCTCACCGTGGCGGACAAGCTGGCCATCGCGCGGCACCTGGACGACTTCGGGGTGGGCTTCATCGAGGGCGGCTGGCCCGGCGCCAACCCCCGCGACACCGAGTTCTTCGCCCGCGCGCGCGACGAACTCGACCTCCGGCACGCGCGGCTCGTCGCCTTCGGCGCCACCCGCAGGGCCGGCGCCAGAGCGAGCGAGGACCTCCAGGTCAAAGCGCTCCTGGACTCGGGTGCCCCGGTGATCACGCTGGTCGCCAAGGCGCACGACCGGCACGTGGAACTGGCGCTGCGCACCACGCTGGAGGAGAACCTGGAGATGGTCCGCGACACCGTCTCCCACCTGGTGGCACAGGGCCGGCGGGTGTTCGTGGACTGCGAGCACTTCTTCGACGGCTACCGCGCCAATCCCCACTACGCCAAAGCGGTCGTGCGGGCCGCGCACGAGGCGGGCGCCTGCGTGGTCGTGCTGTGCGACACCAACGGCGGCATGCTCCCCGCCCAGGTCCAGGCGATCGTGCAGACGGTCCTGGCCGACACCGGCGCCCGGCTCGGCATCCACGCCCAGGACGACACCGGCTGCGCGGTCGCCAACACCCTGGCCGCCGTCGACGCGGGCGCCACCCACGTGCAGTGCACCGCGAACGGCTACGGCGAACGGGTCGGCAACGCCAACCTCTTCCCCGTCGTCGCCGCGCTGGAACTCAAGTACGCCAGGAAGGTCCTGCCCGAGGGCAGGCTCCGCGAGACCACCCGCATCTCCCACGCCATCGCCGAGGTCGTCAACCTCACCCCCTCCACCCACCAGCCCTACGTCGGCGTCTCCGCCTTCGCGCACAAGGCGGGCCTGCACGCCTCCGCCATCAAGGTCGACCCGGACCTCTACCAGCACATCGACCCCGAGCAGGTCGGCAACACCATGCGCATGCTCGTCTCCGACATGGCCGGTCGCGCCTCCATCGAACTCAAGGGCAAGGAACTGGGCATCGACCTCGGCGGCGACCGCGAACTGATCGGCCGGGTCGTCGAACGCGTCAAGGAACGCGAACTGCGGGGCTACACCTACGAAGCCGCCGACGCGTCCTTCGAACTCCTGCTGCGCGCCGAGGTGCAGGGCAGACCGCTGCGCTACTTCGAGGTCGAGTCCTGGCGGGCCATCCTGGAGGACCGCCCCGACGGCAGCCACGCCAACGAGGTCACGGTGAAGCTGTGGGCCAAGGGCGAGCGGATCGTCGCCGCCGCCGAGGGCAACGGCCCGGTCAACGCCCTGGACCGCGCCCTGCGCGTGGGCCTGGAGCAGATCTACCCGCAGCTCGCCCGCCTCGGCGTGGTCGACTACAAGGGCCGCATCCTGGAGGCCAGGCACGGCACGGAGTCCACGACCCGGGTCCTGATCTCCATGACGGACGGCCGCTACGAGTGGTCCACCGTGGGCGTCGCCGAGAACGTCATCGCCGCGTCCTGGGCCGCGCTGGAGGACGCCTACACCTACGGCCTGCTGCGGGCGGGCGTCGAACCCGTCGACTGACACCCGGGCCGGCGGGGCGGGCCCCCGAACTCCCGCCCGCCGCACCGCACTTGACGCCCACGCACGGCCGGCCGTACGCATGGTGCCACGATGCCCCGGACGGCCCTTCCCGTTCCCGCAGCTGAAGGGCCCACGGAAGGGGCCCGCCCCTCCCGGAAATGCCCGTCGCTTGTATGTGGTGCCAAGGTGATGCGATTATGGCGCCATGGATCTCACGCCGTATGTCGACACCCTCCGCCGGGAACTCGCGGTGGCCGCCGAGGCCGGCGGCAAGGAAGCGGGCGAGCTGGCCGAGCGGCTCACCGCCCCGCTGGAGTCGGCGACCCGGCTGGTCATGCTCAACGTCCTGTCCGCCGCCATGGACGAGATCACCCGTGAACTCGCGCCCGGCTCGGTCGACGTCCGGCTGCGCGGCCTGGACCCCGACTTCGTGGTGACGCTGCCCCCCGCCGACAACGGCGCCGCCGCGGAACCGGCCGAGCCCGCCGACTCCTTCAGGACCCCGGCCCCGGCCGACGGCGACGAGGGCGGCACCGCCCGCGTCAACCTGCGGCTGCCCGCCCACCTCAAGGCACGCGCCGAGGAGGCGGCGAGCCGCGAGGGCCTGTCGGTCAACGCATGGCTGGTACGCGCCGTGTCGGCCGCCGTCGACGGCGGCACCCGGGTCCGCGCCCCCGAACGCGCCCGCTCCGCCGGACAGAGCTTCACCGGCTGGGTGCGCTGACCGCCCCCGACCACCCGCTCACACCACGTCCCACCCGCGGGGACACCCTGAAGACCCGGAGGACGGGGCAGCCATGCCTACTTTCGACACCCCCGAAGCGATCGAGGCCACGGCACGCGTGGACGCCGGTTCCATCCGGTTCACCGCCTCCGAGCGCACCGACACCGTCGTCGAGGTCCGCCCCCGCGACCCGGGCAAGAGCGTGGACACACGGACCGTCGAGCAGACCGAGGTCGGATACGCCCGCGGCGCCCTGACGATCCGCACGCCCCGGTCCAGCCCGTTCGGCCGCACCGGCACCGTCGACGTGAGCGTCGAACTGCCCACGGGCTCGCGCATCGACGTGAGCGGGGCCTGGACCCAGGTGCTCGGCGAGGGCCGGCTCGGCGAGGTCCGCGTGAAGACCTCCTCCGGCGACACCCGCTTCGAGGCCACCGGCCCGCTCCACCTGACCGCCTCGCACGGCTCGATCACCGTCGAGCGGGTCGAGGGCAAGGCCGAGATCACCACCAGCACCGGCAGCCTGCGCCTCGGCCTGATCGACGGCCCCGCCGTCCTGAAGAACTCCCACGGCAGCACGACCGTCGACGGCGTCGCCGGCGAACTGCGGGTGAGCAACGCCAACGGCGACATCGAGATCCGGCGCGCCGCCGACTCGGTCACCGCCACCACCGCCCACGGCACCATCCGCGTGGACGAAGTGACCCGCGGCACGGTCCAGTTGGAGACCGCCCACGGCGCTATCGAGATCGGCGTGCGCGAGGGTACGGCCGCCTGGCTCGACGTCAGCGCGGGCTCCGGCCAGGTGCACAACACCCTCACCGCCGCCAAGACCCCGGACCGCACAGAGGAAACCGTCACGATCCGCGCCCGCACCCGCCACGGCAACATCCACGTCAGCCGCGCCCGCCCCTGAACGGGGCCGCCCTGAACAGGGCCCCGCCCGGCCGCGAGGACGGTACCCGGGCGGGGCAGGGGCGGGAGCGGGGGCTCAGAGCGTGAACTTGACCGCTTCGAGCCAGCGGTCGTTCTCCAGGGCGCCGCCGAACACGTAGCCGGGGCGGGCGTCGGCGCAGCCCTGCGCGCCCCAGTCGAAACCGTGGACCTTGGCGCTCTGGCAGATCCGCCCGCTGCCGATGTTGATGGCGAAACCCGACATGACGGGGGCGCTCTTCTTCGTGCCGCCGATGTAGTTGTCCCTGCCGTCGGCGATCACCGCGGTCCACTGCGGTTCCCACCTGCCCCGGCCGTCGGACGACGCGGGATCGTGGACGAAGGCGTTCGCGGCCGAACCGCCCCCGCCGGACACCGCGATGTTCAGCGCCTTGATCGGGCTGTTCCGGCCCGAGGTGCCGGCCATCGTGCCGTCGCACACGGGCTTCTGCCAGCCCTGCCCGGAGACGTAGGCGCGATAGCAGATGTGCCGTCCCGAGGGATCGTTGCGGGCGAGCCGTTTCACGGCGGTGGCGGCGGTGTCCTGCGCCGGCCGCGCGGTCACCGTGGCCCGCGGCGGCCTGGCGGTCACCGTGACGACGGCCCCGGCGCCCTTCCCCCCGCCCTTCGTAGCGCCGGACCCCTTGGAGCCCTTCTTCGGGCCCTTCGACTCCTTCGGCCCGGCCGAGGTGGACGCCGAGGAACCGGGCGGGACGCTCACCGTCGCGGTGGAGCCAGGCCCCGACCGCTCGGCCCGCGGGCTCGTGCTCGGCTCGCCGGTCGAGCGGGCCGCTTCCGTACGGCGCCCGCCGTCGTCCTGCCCGCCGCTGCCCAGCATCGCCAGCGGCACGATGACGAGGGCGGCCGCGACGAGGGCCACCGGCCCGACGACCAGCGGCCGGTGCAGCAGGCCCGGACCCTCGTACTCGTCGTCCGACTGACGCGCCCCGGACCGGCGGACCAGCGGGGGAGCGGGCCGGACGACGGGGGACCGGCCGGCGGAGGCCCCGAAGCCCTCGGACGCGGCGAACCCCGGACCCTCGCTATCAGCATCAGCATCAGCATCAGCATCAGCATCAGCATCAGCATCAGCATCAGCGTCCCGGTCCACGTCCGCGTCCGGGCTCAGGTCCGCGTCCGCGTGCGAGCCCGGGTCCGGGTCCGGGGCAGGGGGCGGGGGCAGGGTCCGGGACTCCCGCAGGCGCTGCTGCTCCAGCGTGTACGCCTCCATGTCGAAGCCGTCGTCGTCCTCGTCCCCGTCGTCCCCGTCGTCCCCGTCGTCCTCGTCCGCGTAGTCCGCGTCCCCGTCGTACGCGAGGTCGTCCTCCCCGTCCTCGCCGATGGCCGGCTCCCCACCGGTGGCGGGCTCCTCGCTGGTGACCGGCTCCCCGCCGGGGGACGGCTCCCCGGTGACGACCGGCTCCTCGCCGGCCGGCTGGGCCGCCGGTTCCTCCCGCTGGTCCACGAGCGTGCTCGAACCGTCCGGGGCCACCTCGACGGACGCCACATACCCCGCCGAGGGGTCCGAGATCGTGGCGGTCACGGTGGTGCCGCGGTCCCGCGCGTACCCGTGCAGCGCGTCGAGGATCGCGGCGTCGACCGTCACCCCGTCCACCGGCGGTACGGGCTCGCCGTCGATGACGGCCGAACCGTCACCGGCGATGACCACCGTGAAGGCGGGGACGGTCTCGCCGGGGGCGTCCTCCGGGGTCGGTCCGGGTGTCTGTTCGCCCCGGCTCATCGGGGCACCTTGGCGGACAGCCCTGGCTTCAGGCGGGGGAGGCAGCGAAGCCTCTGCGGAGCAGGACAGGGAAAGCCGGTTCGCCTTCTGGGTGGGACGGTGTTGTCAGTGGCAGTCAGTACGTTGGCCACGTGTATCTGAGGTATTCCTTCCGGATCGAGCCGACGCCGGGTCAGTGCATTGCGCTGGCCCGTACGTTCGGCTGCGCCCGAGTGGTCTACAACGATGCCCTGGCCGCCAGGAAGTCCGCCTATACGGTGGACAAGTCGCGTATTGCGACGGGTGTTCTGGCGCGACGGGTGATCACGGAGGCGAAGCGGACGCCCGAGCGGGCGTGGCTGGCCGATGTGTCCGTGGATGCTTTGCAGTCCTCCCTGCGGGATTTGGATGCGGCGTATGAGAACTTTTTCGCGTCGGTGTCGGGGAAGCGGCGTAGTCGCCGTGTAGGCCTGCCCCGGTTCAAGTCGAAGCGGGAGATGCGGCAGTCGGTCCGGTTCTCGAAGAACGGGTTCAGGCTGCGGGACAACGGTCGCTTGAATCTCGCGAAGATCGGTGATGTGCGGGTGCGCTGGTCGCGCCCGCTGCCGTCGGCGCCGTCGTCGGTGACCGTGATCAAGGATCCGTCGGGACGGTACTTCGCGAGCTTCGTCGTCCAGGTCGAGTCCGAACCGCTCGTGCCCGTCACAGCTGAGGTCGGCATTGACCTCGGCCTGACCCACTACGCCGTTCTCTCCGACGGCAAGGTGATCGACAATCCGCGCTTCCTGCGCCGCGCCGAGCGGAGGCTGAGGAAGGCGCAGCAGGCTCTGAGCCGCAAGGCGAAGGGATCCGCGAACCGGGCCAAGGCCCGCATCCGCGTCGCCCGTGCTCACGCCCGGGTGGCCGACGCGCGCAGAAACTGGTGCCACCAGAGTGCTTCGAGGCTGGTCCGCGACAACCAAGCGGTCTATCTCGAAGACCTGGCGGTCTCTGGCCTCGCGCGCACCCGGATGGCCAAGTCCGTCCACGATGCCGCGTGGGGCATGTTCCGCCGCGTGCTGGAGGACAAGGCCGCCCGAGTCGGCCGTCACGTCGGTGTCGTCTCTCGCTGGCTGCCGTCGTCCCAGACGTGTTCCGTGTGCTGGGCGGTGGGCGGGAAGAAGCCGCTGCAGGTACGAACCTGGCGGTGCAGCGGTTGCGGTACTGGGCATGATCGTGACCTCAATGCGTCGCGCGTGATCCTCGCCGCCGGACAGGCGGAGAGGCTAAACGCCCCTGGAGGGCCGGTCAGTCCTGGTGCGGAAAAACCGCTCCAGGCACGGCCCGTTGAATGGGGAACCCACTCGAAGCCCCAACCGGTGACAACCGGCAGGCAGGCGGGAATCCCTCTCCTTTAGGGAAGGGAGGATGTCAAGGCGCTTCCTTCCTGACGCGCTCCGCCGTGTGCGTGCCGGCCGGGCCCGTCGCGTCGGGTCCTCGTAGCGCAACGGGCGGCGCCGGGGAACGGTTCAAATCCCGGACGAACCGATACGGAAGCGGAAGGGACGTGTGGCCCCTTACACACCCCCAACACCCCTAAGCGGAAAGGGGTGTTCAGTAGAGTGCGGAGAGTGAACGGCTACGAGGGATCCGTGCGTTTCGCCGTGCTGGGGCCGGTCCGGGCCTGGCGTGGGGAGCACGAGGTGGACGTCGGTGCCCCGCAGCAGCGGGCGGTGCTGGCGGCGCTGCTCCTGCGGCGGGGACGCCCCGTCATGCTCGGCGAACTCCTCGACGCGGTCTGGGGCGAGGAGCCGCCGGCGGCCGCCGTGTCCGTCGTACGGACCTATGTGTCGCGGCTGCGCAAGGGACTGGAACCGGAACGGGACGCCACCGCCGCTCCCTGCGTGATCGTCTCCGTCGGCGACGGATACGCGCTCCGGATTGCCGAAGGCGCCCTGGATCTGGGGGTGTTCGAGCGGCGGGTCGCCGAGGCCAGGAAGCTGCGCGCCGCCGGTGATCCGTCCGCGGCGGCGGACCTGCTGCGCGCCGCGCTCGGCGGCTGGCAGGGGACGGCGCTGGCGGGAGTGCCGGGACCGCTCGCCGAGTCCGAGGGTTCCCGGCTGGCCGAGCAGCGGCTGACCGCACTGGAGCTGCGGCTGGACGTCGACGTGGAACTCGGACGCCACGGCGAGGTGATCGCCGAACTGGTCTCCCTGGCAGGGAAGTTCCCGCTGCGCGAGGGACTGTGCCGGCTCCTCATGCTGGCCCTGTACCGGTCCGGGCGGCAGGTCGAGGCGCTGGCCGCCTACCGGGGAACGCGCGGCACCCTGGTGGCCGAGCTGGGCGTCGAACCCGGCGCGGCGCTGAAGGACCTGCACGAACGCATCCTGGCCGCCGACCCGTCCCTGGACATCGGTCCCCCCTCGGGCATCGGATCGTCCTCGGGCATCTGGTCGCCCTCGGGCATCGGGCCGCACGCGGTCCCCGGCCCTGCCCCGGACAGCGGTCCCTCTCCGGACGGCGGGCCCTCTTCCGAGCCGGGATCCTCATCGGCGCCGCGGCCGGCCGAACCCCGGACGCCCGCAACGGAGTCGTCCGCACGGCCGGTCCCGCCGGGCGGCACGCAGGCGGCGATCCCCGCCCAACTGCCAGCAGAATTGCCGACGTTCGTCGGCCGTGAGGCGGAACTCGATCGCGTACGAGCCCTGCTGCCCGGCGTGGACGAGGCTCCGGCCGCCGTGGTGATCAGCGCGATCGGCGGCATGGCCGGCATCGGCAAGACCACCCTGGCCGTGCACTGGGCCCACGAGATGACCGGCCGCTTCCCCGACGGACAGCTCTACGTCAACCTGCGCGGCTTCGACCCGACCGGCGTGGTGATGGCACCGGACGACGCCATCCGCACTTTCCTCGACGCCCTCGGCGTCCCCCCGATGCGGATCCCCGCCGGCCTCGACGCCCAGGCGGCGCTCTACCGCAGCCTGCTCGCCCAGCGCCGGATCCTCGTTCTGCTCGACAACGCCCGCGACACCGAGCAGGTCCGCCCGCTGCTGCCCGGCTCCCCGGGCTGCCTGGTCATCGTCACCAGCCGCAACCAGCTCACCGGTCTGGTCGCCGCGGAGGGCGCGTACCCGCTGACCCTGGACCAGCTCACCCCCGCCGAGTCCTACGACCTGCTGGCGCGCCGCCTCGGCACCGGCCGTCCTGCGGCCGAACCTCGGGCGGTCGACGAGATCATCACGCGGTGCGCCCGGCTGCCGCTGGCACTGTCCATCGTGGCCGCCCACGCCGCCGCGCACCCCGCCTTCCCGCTCAGCGCCATCGTCGACGAACTGCGCGAGAGCCACGGCAGCCTGGACGCCTTCACCGGCGGCGACGACATCACCACGGACGTACGGGCCGTCTTCTCCTGGTCGTACAGGGCGCTGTCCGCCCCGGCCGCCCGTCTGTTCCACCTGCTGAGCCTGCATTCCGGGCCCGACATCTCCGCGCCGGCCGCGGCCGCGCTCGCCGGGCTGCCGACGCGCGAGGCCCGCGGCCTGCTCGTCGAGCTGACCCGGGCCCATCTGCTCACCGAGCACTTCCCGGGCCGCTACACCCTGCACGACCTGCTGCGCGTGTACGCCGCCGAACGTGTCCAGGCCGAGGAGAGCCCGCGCGAGCGGGACCTGGCCCTGGAACGGCTGCTCTCCTGGTACCTGCACACCGCGGACGCCGCCTACCCGCACATCACCCCGCGCCGCCGCCCGATCCCTCTCGGCCCGCCGCCCGCGCTGTGCCGGCCGCTGGAGTTCACGACGTACGACGAGGCGCTCGGCTGGTGCGAGAAGGAGCGGGGCAACCTGGTCAGCGCGGTGCACACGGCCGCCGCGTCGGGGCAGCCCGGCATCGCCTGGCGGCTGCCCGCCGTCCTGTGGGGGTTCTTCTACCTCCGCAGCCACATGCACGACTGGCTCGACACCGCCCGGGTGGGGCTCGCCGCCGCCCGCGCCGCCGGTGACCGCCGGGGCGAGGCCCAGGGGCTCGCGGACATGGGGGCCGCCCTGCGCAGCTCGGGCCGGCTCGACGAGACGATCGACCATCTGCGTCAGGCGATGGTCGCCTACCGCGATCTCGGGGACCGTGACGGCAGAGGCGCGGCCGTGTCCAACCTGGGCGACGCCTATCTGCAGTCCGGGCAGCTCGCCAAGGCCGTCGAGTATACCCGCCGGGGGCTGGTCATCGAGCGGGCCATCGGCGGTGCCTGGGGCGAGGGGATCTCCCTGTGCAACCTGGGCGACGCCTACCAGCGGCAGGGCCGGTTCGAGGAGGCCGTCGACTGCCTGGAGCGGGCCCTGGCCGTCCTGCGCGCGGGCGGCAACCGGTGGGTCGAAGGGGTCACCCTCGACATCCTGGGCACCGCCCACCGCCGTCTGGGGCGTCACGGCGCCGCCGTCGAGTACCACCTCCAGGCGCTCAAGACCCACCGGGACATCGGCAACCGCTGGGGAGAGGGCCACACCCTGGGCAACCTCGGGGACGTCCATCTGGACGCCGACGAACCGCAGGCCGCGCGCGAGGCCTGGCGCCAAGCCCTGGCGATCTTCGTGGAGTTCGACCATCCGGACGCCGAGAAGGTACGCGAACGGCTCGGCCGCCTGGGCGAGCACCCGCCCGGCACCCCGCCCGGCGCGCACGCCCAGGAGGCCGCCGAGCCGGAGCGCAACGCCTGACATACGTCTCCTTCGGTGCCTTCGGGTCCCCCCGCACAACGGGTCACGGGGAAGGACGGTTCAACCGGGTGTCAGGTGTGCCGCGCCGAGCGCGGGGCGGATGTGTTCGGCGCGGCGGGCGGCGGCCTGAAGGTCCCGGACCGGGAGGGGGCGTTGGGACTTCTCGGGGCCGGGGACCGGGAGAAGAGACCGAGCGAATCGTTCAGGGCCTGGTGACCGTCACCGCTGATCGGGGACGCCACGGGGGCCGAACCGAGCGGCGGGGACGCCGGGACGGCCCGGCTCAGCAGGGGTGAGACGGTCGCGGCCTGGCCCGGCAGCGGGGAGAGCGGGGCTGCCGGGTCCAGCAGCGGCGACACCGGGGCCGCCCGGCCCGGCAGGTCGAGGAGCGAGGGAGCGGGAGACAAGGTGCCACGCTCCATCCGGACGTCGTGCTCGGACCGCTCGCCCCGTTCGGACCGTTCGACCCGTGGGGCACGTTCGGCCGCGAGGAAGCCCTGCCCGTCGACGAAGCTCTCCGCGCGGGGACTCCAGGTGGCCGCGGTGGTCCGCTCCGCCAGGCTGACGCGCTCGGCCTCCTCGAAGCCGTGCCCGTCGGTCATCTCGTCCGGTCCGGGGGCCCCGAAGCCGCTCCCGGACGACGGCGGGACGGTGGTCGCCGGCACGCCACGGTTCTGCGCGGGGCGCTCCCACCGCGACCGCGCGGGCTCGCCCTGCCGTCGTTCCTCCGGCTCGCTTCCCGGGGAGACTGCAGCCCCGGGCGCCTCGCGCACCAGCTCCCTCTCGTAGGCGTTGGTGGCGCAGCGCGCGACGAGCGGCATGCTCTCGGGAGACTTCTCGAACGCCTTCCGGTACTTCCTGTTGTTCCTCACCAGATCCAGGACCGCGTCCTCGAAGGCCTCGCGCTCGTGCGCGGGCAGCCGAAGGAGGCGTTGTTCGAGGAGCGCCAGGCCCGCAGGCACGGGACCCCCCGGACCGAGGGAGCCGTCGGGCCGTCCGACGCCCTGCCCGCTTCCCGGGACACCATGTCCGTCGCCCTGCCCGATCCCTTGGCCGACCCCTTGGCGGGTCTCCTGCCCGCCGCCCTGTCCGCCGCCGGGCGCGGGGCCTGCGCCGCCCGGCGCCGGGCGCGATCCGCCGGTGAAGGTCCGCAACAGCCGCCGCAGTTCGGCGACCAACTGCGCCCAGATGCCGTCCGCGTCGGCGGGACCCGTCCCGCCGCGCCCCCGGTTCCGCAGGGCGTACTCGGCCCTGAGCAGGTCGCGCGCCGACCTGGAGTGCGGGCCGCCCTTGGTCAGCCGCGCCCGGTTCCGCGGGGCCACGCCGTCCACCGCCACGCTCAGGCCCCGCGCAGTTCGAACCCGCTCGGCAGCGGCAGAAGGCCCGGAGGCAGCGGGGCGTCGGGGAACCAGCGGGCGCCGCCGGCCGGACGCGGCGGGTCCTGACGGTCGTAGGAGCCGTTCGCGAGAGGCGTGGCCCGGCGCCGCTTCAGCAAGCCCTGCGCCGCGAACCGCCGTGCGTGGACAGCGGACATGCGCGTACCTCCGAACTTCTCGGTCGTGCGGCGTCGGCCGGGTGCCGACACGGCTTCGGGAAGCACAACGGGCGCCGGGCACAAGGCAGTTCAATGACGGACCACGGCGATCGAACCCCGGTGATACACCCCGTCGTGTCCGCGTGCCCGCACCGAACCCCCTACTTCTTCGACGGCCCGCCGGGCTTCTTGCGGTACTGGTCGCCCCTGACCCATGCCGCGAGGCCCCCGCCTTGGGCTGCTTGGCCTGCCGGGGCTCCTTGCCCTTCGTTCCCGACGACGACGTGCTCTGCACTGGGGCCTCGGACGGCGGGCTGGGGTTCCTGGGAACCTGCGCCAGCGGGGCCCCGAAGTCCGAGGACGCCGAACCGGTGCTCGGCGTGCGCTCCTGCGCGTTCGTGGTGTACGAGGGGTTGAACGACCCGGTGTCCCGGACGGGCGACGGAGGCTGGAAGAACGAATCGCTCTCGACGGGGGATTCGCTTTGCTGCCTTCGCGGCCTGCCGTGCCGGATAGTACGGCTCCGTCTTGCTCCACAGGTACTTCTTGCTCAGCGTCTCCTGTGCCTTCGCGTCCCGCATCTTCTCGAAGTTCTTCTCCCTCCTGTTCTCCCGCCACCAGGACGCCGGGACGTGCAGGGTCTTGATCCGGTCGAACTCGGCGATCAGGTTCCTCGCCGCGTCACCGGACCAGTTCGCGTTCGGGTGTTTCCCTCGTTGAGCCATGTGCCTTTCTGGTAAAGCTGGTTGATCTGACATCGTGAGCGCTAACCCCTCCCTTTGGAGAAGAGTTAGCTCATCCTCGTGCCGGAGCCGCGCAGCGGCGGAGTTCTCTGTGTTGTCTGTGGCCCTCGCTAACATGAGCACCTCAGTTGGAGGGGGTGTTTCTATGCTGTCCGGTCGCAGGTACCGGCTCGAGCTGACGGCTGAACAGGCTGGGCAGTGTCGGGAGTTCGCGGACGTCTGCCGGTCGGTGTGGAATACGGGCCTCGAACAGCGTCGGGAATACCGGCGGCGCGGGGCGTGGATGAACTACGTGCCGCAGGCCGCCGAACTGGCCGACGCCAAGCGCGAGCATTCGTGGCTGAAGGCGGCTCCGTCTCATGTGCTTCAGCAGACCCTTCGCGACCTCGATAAGGCGTGCCGGGATCACGGCACGTTCAAGGTCCGGTGGCGGTCGAAGGCCCGTTGGGCACCGTCGTTCCGGTTTCCTTCCGGGAACCTCATCACCGTGGAGCGTCTGGGCCGCAAGTGGGGACGGGCGAAGCTCCCAAAGCTGGGATGGGTCCGGTTCCGCTGGTCGCGCCCTCTCGGTGGTGAGATCCGCTCCGCGACCGTGTCCCGGAAGAGCGCGCACTGGTTCGTGTCATTCCTCGTGGACGACGGCGCGGCCACCCCGGAGCAGCACGCCATGCCGAACACAGCCGTCGGTATCGACCGGGGCGTGAAAGTCGCAGCCGTCACCTCAGATGGCGACTTCCACGACCGCGAGTTCATCACGGCCGGTGAGTCGGTCCGGTACCGGCGTCTGCAACAGCGCCTCGCCCGGTCCAAGCGCGGCAGCTCCAGCCGGCACAAGACGATCACCGCCATCAACGCGATCATGGGACGCGTCACCGACCGGCGCGGCGACTTTTGCGCGCAGACCGCCAGCCGTGTCGTCCAGAAGAACGCCCTGGTCGTCCTCGAAGACCTGCGGATCAAGAACATGTCGGCGTCGGCGTCCGGCACGATCACCGATCCCGGCCGCCAGGTCGCGCTAAAACGCGGTCTGAACCGGGCCATACTCGACAAGGGCTGGCATCGCCTCGAACTCTCCCTCACCAACGCCGCACGGTACACGGGCACACGCGTGGTGAAGGTCAATCCCGCGTACACGTCGCAGCGGTGCTCCGCTTGCGGCTTCGTCACCGAAGGAAACCGAGAGAGCCAATCGGTCTTCGTGTGCAAAGCCACAGGCTGCGGACACACCGCGCACGCCGACGTCAACGCGGCCATCAACATCAAACACGCGGGCGGACAGCCCGTGTCAGCCTGTGGAGACCTCGGCATCAGCCGGTCAGCGAAGCAGGAACCTGTAAGCCGGGCGACCGGCCGAACCCCCTTATAGGGGAATCCCCCTCCTCAGCAGGGAGAGGAAGTCAAGTAGCCGTCGAAGGCCCCTACGAACGCCCTGTCGTGGTGCAGGCCGTACTTCTTGAGCTCCTTCCGCATCTCCGCTTCGTCGGACCGGAACTTCGTTTCGTCGAAAAGCGCCATCGTGAGGTCCTCCTCGCCGGTGGCGAGTGACTGCCGTTCACTCGCTGTCGGACCGCCGTGCCGACCGGTCGCTCCCGGACCGCCCCGACGACCGTGAAAGCTGCAACGGACACCGTGTCCGGACGGTTCAACCGCGCACCGGACGGACGATCCGCCGGATCCGTGAACCCCCTGCGGCGCACGTGCGTTGTGATGCCCGGACGGGACCTCGGCCGCGTTCCGCTTCCGCGGCCCGTCGACCACCGTCGGGCGCGGCTTTGGCCGCGCGACAGGAAGGAGCGCCATGACCGTCCAGACGTCCGATGCCGAACAGGCCACCGCCGCGCCGAAGTTCATCCTCTACCTGGAGGCACCGGAGTACGGCCGGGCGCTGCGGCAGCTGACCCTGTGGGTGCACCACGTGCTGCTCCCGGTCTACGGCAGGGAGGTCACGGCCATGGCTCCGTGGTGCTCACGCTGGTGGGAACACCCCGAGGCGGTCGCCCAGTTGCACGGGCTGTGGCTCGCCTGGGGGGAGCTGAGCGACACCGGCTCCGAGGCCGGTCTGAGCGGTCCGGCGGGCTGGCACCGGGACTATCTGGCGCCGATCATGCAGAACCTGCGGGACCCGTCGGGAGTGTTCGCGGGCTGCAAGCCCGGCTCGCACCGTGCCAAGGAGGTTCCCGCCGTCGACGCCGTCGACCCGTTCGGGCCGCCGCCCGGGCCGCCGTCGGACCAGGACTGAGCGGACGCCGTTCACGGTCGTCCCGGCGCCCCGACGGGCGAGGGGCGGACCACGCCGGTCCGCCCCTCGCCCTGCCGTCCCGCCCCCGCCCGGCCCGGTTCCGGGCCTCAGGCGTCCGGGCGGACCACCCCCAGGATCTCCATCGACGCGGCCGGGGAGACGTAGACCCAGCGGCCCGGCCGGGGAGCCTGGATGATCTTGCCGTCGCCGATGTAGAGGGCGACATGGCTGGCGTCGGCGAAGTAGATGATGAGGTCGCCGGGCCGCATGTCCTCGATCGGGACGCGCTTCAGCCGCCGCCACTGCTCCTCGGAGGTACGGGGGATGACGTGGCCGGCGTGCAGCCAGGCCTGTGAGGTCAGGCCGGAGCAGTCGTAGGAGTCGGGGCCCTCCGCCCCCCACACGTAGGGCTTGCCGAGCTGGCGGGTGGCGAACTCGATCGCCTTCTTCCCGGCCGGGGTCGCCTCGGTGCCGACCCGGTCGAGGATGCCCGAGCCCACCCACTTCGCCTGGGCGTCGTCGGCCTCCTTCTTCTCCAGCGCGGCGATCCGCTCGATCTCCTTCTTCTCCAGCCGCGACTCCAGCTTCTTCGCGTCCTCGATGTGCCGCTCGACCGTCCGGCGCTGGGTGTCCTTGGTACGGCGGGACTCCCGCAGGCTCTTCAGGACCTCGGTGGCGTCGTCGGTGCGTTTCTCCAGGTCCTCGCGGGTGGCGGTCAGGGCGGTCAGCACCCCCTGGGTCGCCTGCTGCGCCTGCCGGGCCAAGGAGGCGTTGTCGAGGGCGTGTTCGGGGTTGTCGGAGAGGGCGAACTGCATCTCGGCGGGCAGGCTGTCGCCCCGGTACTGGGCGCGGGCCGCCGCCCCCGCCAGGGAGGTGAGGCGGCCCAGCCGCGTCTCGGCCGCCTCGATCCGCGACCGGAGCGTGCGGACGCGTTTCTCCTGCGCGGTCACCTTCTCGTCGGCGGCGTCGTACTTGTTCGTGGCGACCTCCGCGTCGTGGTACAGCCGCTCGAGCTCGGCGCGTACCTCGGCGAGGGTGCCGGGCCGGGCGGGATCGGCCCCGGCCGGCGGCGGCGGTGCCGTCGCGGCCAGGGCGAGGGCCAGGGTGACGGTCGCCGCCGTCCGGTGGCCGTGCGCGCGCAGAGTCCGTCTCATCTGTGCCGAAGCTCCTTCCAAGGGCGTCGTATGCGGGGTGCGGGGCGGGGGTCGCTCCCACAACGGGGCGGCGGCGTCCGGTGGTTCAAAGCGCGGGTATGAACCGGTGGGACGCGCGCCCCGTTGTGCGTCCAGGTGCGGTTCGCGGACGAAGGGATCGGTATGGGCGCGGAGTTGGTGCTGCTGGCGCTGTGCACGGGGTCCGGCCTCGGATTCCTGGCGCTGGCGACACGGTCGGCGCTGGCGGCCCTGCGGCTGTCCCTGCGCGGACTGCGCGTCATGGGCCAGGTCAGGCCCCGGGATGCCTCGGACCGGCGCTGGGGCGGGCTCGTGGTGTTCTGCGACCATCTGGGGCGCGGACTCGTCCTCGACCCGGGATGGCGGGGGCCGCTGTGCGGGCTGCCGCCGGTCGGCGCCAGCGTGCCCGTCGTCTACACACGCAACCGGCCCGCCACGGCCCGGTTGTGGACGCTGCGCTACCTGCTGGCACCTTCGTTCGGCTGGTTCCTGTCCTCGACCCTGGCGTTCGGCACCGGTGTCGTGGTCTCGTCGTGAGCGGCCGGGAGGCCGAGCCGGGCGGCGGGACCGTGCCGGGCGGCCGGGAGGCCGAGTCGGGCGGCGGGACCGTGCTGGGCGGCCGCGAGGCCGAGTCGGGCGGTGGTGCCTCGGACGGTGGGCCGGCCGGTGGCGCCGCGGCGGCCGGCCGGGGGAGCGGACCCTCCAGCAGCACCGGACGAGGCGGCCCGGACAGTGAACCGTCCCGCGCTACCGCGGGGGGCGGCCGGGTCGGTGAGGCGGGCGGCGGCGGCCCGTTGGACGGCCGGGACGGCGGTGCGCGGGGCGGCCGGGTCGGTGAGGCGGGTGACGGCGGGCCGTGGGACGGCCGGGGCGGCGGTGCGCGGGGCGGCCGGGTCGGTGAGGCGGGTGACGGCGGCCCGTTGGACGGCCGGGACGGCGGTGCGCGGGGCGGTCGGGTCGGTGAGGTCGATGTGCTGCGCGGGTTCGCCCTGTTCGGCATCCTGCTCGTCAACGCCCAGCTCATGGCGGGCCCTTACACCTCCTTCGGCGGCGGGCCCGCGGCCTCGGCCGCGGACCGGGCGGCTGCCTGGGCCGTGACCGCGACCACCACCGCCTACCAGCTCTTCTCCTTCCTCCTCGGCTACAGCTTCGTCCTCGACCGGCGAGCCGCCCGGCCCGCCGAATCCGCCGCCGCACTCCGCCATCTGCGGCGCACGGCAGGCCTGTTCGGCCTCGGCCTGGCACACGCCGTACTGCTCTACCCCGGCGACATCCTGACGACGTACGCCGCTCTCGGGCTGATCCTGTACGCCCTGCGCGACCTCACCCCCCGCACCGCCGTGCGCCTCGCGGCTGTTCTGGTGGCGGGCCTGGCCGTCCTGCTGCTCGGGTACGGGCTGCTCACCGTCGCCCTCACCGAACCGCTCACCCCGGCCCGGTACGCGCCCCAAGTCGCGGACACCGTCGCCGCCTACCGCGGCGGCCCCCTGTCGGTGATCGGCGCGCACCTGCGCGAACTGCCCTCGGCGCTCGGCGCCAACCTGATGTACGCCCCGGACATGCTGGCCGCGTTCCTGGCCGGACTCGCGGCGGCCGGGACCGGGCTGCTGGAGCGGCGTGGCCGGGACCGGGTATGGCTGCGGCAGACCCTCCTGCGGTGGCTGCCGCTGGGCCTGGCGGGCGGCGTGGTCACCGCCTGCTGCGCGAACGGGCCCCTGGACAGCCGGTGGTTCCTGGTCGGGCACGCGGTGTCGCTGCTGACCGCGCCGGCCCTCACCGCGTCGTACGCCTGCGCGGTGCTCCTGCTGGCCGGCGCCGTCCGCCCGGCGGCGGCCGTGCTCGCCGCCGCCGGGCGCATGGCGCTCAGCCACTACCTCACCCAGTCGCTCGTCCTGGCCTGCGTGTTCACCGGATACGGGTTCGGGCTCTACGACCGGGTCGGCACGGCCGTCGTCCTCGCGGGCTGCGTCCTGCTGTACGGCGCCCAACTGGCCCTCGGCGCACATCTGATGAGCCGCTTCCGCTACGGGCCCGCCGAACTGCTGCTGCGCACGGTCACGCTGGCGCGACGTCCCGGCCGGCCTCCGGCTTGCTCAGCGTCACCCCCGGCAGCGCGCGCCCGGCCGCCCGCTCGGTGATCGCAGCCGTCTCCGCCTTCGCCGCCGCCGAGATGGCCCCGGCCCCGGGCTCCTTGTACCAGGGGCGCAGCCGGATCAGGGCGGGCCTGACGCCGGTCGCCAGGAGCAGCGCGGTGCCCTTGGGCAGGGCGCGGATCCGGTCGGGCGGCAGGACGGCCTCCTGGCGGTAGGAGTACGAGCGTGACGTGCCGTCCTTGCTGCGCGAGACGCTCGGGGTGCGCACGTCGTGCTGGCCGACGAGGGTGGAGATCTTCTGGACGAAGTCGGCGTCGTCCAGACCCGCGCCCAGGAGCTTGATGGTCGCCGCGCTCCACAGCGCGTCCATGCCGACCTCGCCCCACACCCGGGCACCCTGGCGATAACTCTGCAGCAGCGTGACGACGTTGATGCCGCGCGAGCCGAAGTGCGAGTACAGGTCGGGGAGATCGGAGATGCGGCACACGTTCGCCGCCTCGTCGAGCACCGCGGTCAGCGGCGGGTCCAGGCGTCCGCCCATCCGCTCGGCGGCCACGACACCGGCCCGCATCGTCGCGTCCGCGAGCCCTGCGATGACACCGGCCGCCGAACCGCCGCCGTCCTTGGACAGCAGGTAGAGCGTGTCGTGGCCGAGGACGTGCCGGTCGGGGCGGAACTCGGGAAGGCCGGGGTCGGGGGTGACCCAGGCGAGGATCTCGGGGTCCAGGAGGCAGGAGACGGTCTGCCGGGCGGTCTCGTAGATGCCGTCGCGGGTCTCCACCGCGCCGCGCACCGTGCCCTGCAACTGCTCGGCCATCGCGGTGAGTCCGACCTGGCGGAGCAGGTCGATCGGGGCGCGGTCGGCGGGGTCGGCGAGCCAGGCGAGCAGTTCGGTCACCGGGGCCTTGCCGCGCGCGGCGGCCAGGAACAGCGCGGTGAGCGTGTTCTGGGCGGCCGAGATCCAGAAGTCCTTCGTCGCGCTGTCGTCGTTGACCGACGCGACGAAGTGGCCGGCCATCCGGCGGGCGCCCTCGATGGTGTGGCACTCGCCGAGGATGTTCCACCACATCGCGCGCGGGGTGTGCGCGATGCCCTGCGGGTCGAACGTCCACACCGTGCCCGCCTTCGCGCGTTCGGCGCGGGTGACGGCGTACACGTCGGCCTTGTTGGACGTGAGCAGGACGGCGCCCTGGGCGCGCAGCACCCGGGGGACGGCGATGCCGGTCGACTTGCCGGCGCGGGGCGCCATGAGGTCGAGTTCCACGTCCTCGTAACTGCTGCGCAGCTCGGGGCCCTTGGGCTCCAGGTCGCCGAGCAGGTTGCCGGTCTCGTCCGGGTGCACCCGTTCGCGGCCCTTGAGGCCGGGGCGCAGGTCGCGGGCGCGGGCCTCGATGCCCTTGGGGCACATCGCGGCGAGCTCCCGCCGCCCGGCCAGCCCCTTGGGGCGGGCCGAACGGTCCGTGAAGAGGCGTACGACGAGGGCGACGGGCAGCGTCACCAGCGCGAGCAGGCCGGCCATGCCCCCGTAGACGGCGGCGGCGGGCGCCTGGGGCCACAGCGCGCCCGGCCCGTCGGAGACCAGGCGGGTGACGGTGGACAGGGCGAACGGCGGGGCGGCCCAGCCGCTGCCGGACAGTCCGGAGCCGAGGGTGCCGCCGGACCAGACGACGGTGAACACCAGCAGACCGGTGCCGGCGAGCGCGACGACGGCCCACGGCAGCAGGTCGTGCGGGTCGCTCCCGCCGCGCGGGCCGCTCACGCGGTCCACCGCCCGGCCGCCTGGGCGCCGGGAGTCGCGGAGGTGCCGGGGGTGCCGGGAGTTCCGGGGATTCCGGGGAATCCGTGGACACCCTCCCGCGCGGCCCGCGCCACCTGCTCGGCGGCGCGGGCGGCGGCCTTCTCGACGGCGTCCTCGTTCGGCGTCCAGCGGGTGTTGGTGTTGTGCAGATGGCGCTCCGCGTCGGTGATGGCCACCTTGATGGGGATGCCGGGACGCCCGCCGACCTTGATGAGGAAACGGCCGCGGCCCGGCGGTTCCTCGTTGTCGCCGCTGACGCCCCAGCCCGGCGGCGAGGACCAGGACGACACGAGCTCGATCTCGCGCCGCGACAGCCCGACCACCTTGCCCAGGTCCTCCATCTCCGTCTTCGGCAGCCCGGCGCACACCACCATCCCGGCCCGCTCGACGAAGCCGCGGGCCTTGGCCCGGTCGGCGTCGGTGCCCAGCGCCTCGGCGTCCTTCAGCGTGTGGGTGATCTTCGCGTCGCCGAGGCCGAGCGAGCGGTTCAGCCGGGTCAGCGCGTCGATGCGGTCGACGATGCCGGACGCCGCGCGCAGCGGGCGCCACAGCTCGTCGAGGACGGTGAAGAACCAGCGCCTGGGCGCGAGTCCGGCGTCCGCGAGGGCGTGCGAGGCGGCCACCGTGCCGAGTCCGTCCGACCAGGCCGCCAGCATCGCCGCGGCCGTGAGCTGGGTGTCCGCCTCGCCGATGCCGGAGATGTCGATGCACACGGCCGGCGCGTCCGGGTCGATCCGGGTGGAGGTCTCGGAGGCGAAGGTGTCGCCGAGCGGGCCGTCGAGGATGCCGAGCAGGGAGCGGTGCAGCGGGTCGACGGCGTCCCGGTAGCGGGCGTCGTCACCCCGGTCGAGCGTGACCGCGCGCACCCGGGGCGGCCCCTCGGTCAGCACCCGCAGCACGTCGGGCAGCAGCAACGCCCGCCCTTCGGGGGTCCGTTCGCGCAGATGGTGCAGGACGGCGGACAGCACGGACTGTTCGTGGTCGTCCATGGGCCGCCCGCGCACGATGGTGATGAGGGCGGCGACCATGTTCAGCACACGTCCGTGGGCCTCGGCCTTCAGGACCTCCCCGGCCTCGCCGCCGATCTTCACGGCGGCCTCGCCCATCGCGCCGGGGTCGAGGACGTTGATGCCGCCCCGGCCGCGGCCGATGGAGATCACCTGGCCGCCCAGCGCGCGGACGGTGTCGGCGTAGTCGGGCTTGAGGTCGCCGAGGACGAGCGGGACCACCCCGGTCGCGGCGAGCCCGATCAGCATGCGGTTGACCAGGGTGGACTTGCCCAGGCCCGGCATGCCGAGCATGAACAGGGAGGGGTTGGAGATGTAGCGGGCCCGGGTGAACCAGTTCAGCGGGTCACCGCAGACGGTGGCACCGGTGAACAGGTGCTGCCCGAGCGGCACCCCGGTCATGGGCGATCCGGAACCGGCGGCGAAGGGCCACATGCCGCACGCCTGCACGGTTGTGGCCCGCCACATGGTGGGCGGATCCATGTAGCCGACGCGCCCGCCGCCCACGCCGTACCAGCCGCGATGCGGCACGAACAGCTCCTTGGGCTTCGCCGCCCCCTTGTCCGCCCCCTTCCCCGAGCCCTTCGCCGAGCCGTTGGCCGAGCTCTTCGCCGCATCCTCGGCCGGGCTCGTCCCCAGACCCGTCCCCGGACCCGACTCCGGTCCCGTCTCCAGGCCCTTCACCGGGTTCTTCGCCGTCCTCCTGTGCGCGGACGTCTCCGCGCGGCGGTCCCCGCGCGCGCCGCGGCCGCCGTCCAGGGCCGTGAGCGCCTGCCGCTCCTCGGCCAGCCGGTCGGCCCGCTCCGCCCGCTTCTGCTCGCGCCGGCTCACAGCGCCTCCTGCAGTTCGTGCGGGACGAGGGTCTGCTCCCAGGGGAGGATCCCGGCGGGCAGCGTGCAGGTGAACGCCGCCGCCTGCATCCGGTCCGCGGGCCGCATCAGCACCCGGGACGCGGCGGTCAGGTTGCGGATGGTCACGCTCGCGTCCGCCAGCTCCTCCATGCTGTCGACGGTGACCGTCAGCATCAGCGAGAACTCCACGAGCCCCGCGCCCGAGGCCTCCTCGTTCGCGGTCTGCTCCGCCGCCCGCACCTCGGAGGCCGCGCGGGCCTGCACCATGCCCTTGCCGGACGAGGCCATGAACTGGGCGCTGCGCCGGTCCGCCTCGACGATGCGGGCCGAGGTGGCCGGGTCGATGGGCCGGTAGACCAGGGCGACCCGCTTGCGGCGGGTGCCGGGGGCCGCCTCCAGCATGCCCCGCAGCACCGAGGAGCGGACGGTGCCGCGCGGCGCCAGGGTCAGCAGCCAGGTGCGCGAGACACCGGAGTCGTGCTGGTAGCTGTTCACGGTCTCCACGGCGGCGGCGGGGCCCGCGTCGTCCCACTCCAGGCCCGTTCCGCCCTGCTGGGCACGGGCGGTCAGGACGTCGGCGGCGACGGCGGGGTCGTAGGCGACCCGGACGACCTCGGCGATCCGCTCGGCCGACAGCGGGTAGGCGGCACCGCCGCCCGCCGCGACGAGCCCGCTGAGCAGGCCCGGGATACGGACGGCGAGATCGGCGATCACGTCGTCCTTCTTGCGCCGCTGGTTCGGTGGGACGCCGTAGGTCAGCGTGACGTAGGTGTGCATCTCCGACGACGCGCTCGGGTACCGCTCCACGACCTCCTCCATGACCGCGCGGGCGGCCGGCGGGGCGTCGGGGTGGATGCGGGGCAGCACCTCGTGGGCGAGCCGGGTGCCCGGGTCGGGGGCGGTCTCCACGATCACGGTGGCGCCCTTCAGACCGGGTTCGTGGGCCAGCCGGGCCAGCCACTCGCCCCACAGCGCCACCCACACGTCGACCTGGTCCGGGTCGATGAGCGAGCCGCCGTCGGGGTCGCAGCCCAGGACGATCGTGTACAGGTTGCGGACCGGGTGGTGCAGCACGCCGAACGGACGGTCGTAGGCGTCCCGGCCCTCGGTCGCGGTCACCTTGTTGAGCAGGCCCGGCGGGCGGAACCGGCCGCCGGGGCGGGCGGACAGCGGGCCGGAGACGTACAGGTGCGCGCCCTTGGCCTTGCGGCGCCACCACCCGACGCGCAGGGTGATCAACTGGTAGACGTTGCGCCCGTCCTGCGTGCGGATCGCGAGTGGCACCAGGAACACGACGACCGGGACGAGTACGACCAGCGCCGCGTACAGCGAGATCAGCGACGCGAGCAGGGTGATGATGAGCCCGCCGAACACCCCGAAGGTGCCGACGAGTCCGAGCGGTCCGAGCCCCGGCCGCCGTGGCCTGCGCCAGTTTCCGTAGGTCGGATGGATGACGGCTTCCGTGGACATGAGTCCGGTTTCCCTTCGTGAAGTGACGTGTTGGGGGGCACAGCGACGGCGAGACCGCCGGGCTCCCAGGGGGGAGCGGGAGCCCGGCGGCCGTTCGGGGGAGGGGAAGACGGCGAAGACCACACCGTCCGGCACCGAGGCACGCCCCGGCCGGTGCCAGGAACGCGCCCCGGCCGGCTACGGGAACGCGCCCGGCCGGTGCCGGGAGCGCGCCACCGGTCAGCGGCGGATCGCGCGCCCCGGCCGACGGAGCACACCCATCGGCCGGTGCCGGAGTGTGCCCACCTGCCGGTGCCGGTCGCGTCCGCGTGGTGCGGACGGTGCCGTCTTCCCGGGGGTCATTTGTTGTGACCCAGTTCGCCGTCGGCGCCCTCGACGGCGCCGGTCACCGTGGAACCGGCGACCTGTGCCGCGGACACCGCCGCGAGGACGGCGATACCCGCGGGTCCGGCGGCAGCGGCGGCACCGCCCGCCGCGGAGGCACCCGAGGCACCGGCCCGGCCCGCAGCGGCCGCGCCGTTCGCGCCGCCCGCCCCGGACGCGCCCGCCTCTCCGCCCGACCCGGGGGCACCCGCCGAGCCGCCCGCCCCGGACGAGCCGCCCGAGCCGCCGGAGCCGGTCGCCCCGCTCGGCCCCATCTGCCCGCCGGACCCGGAGGAGCCGCGGCTGCCGCCGAGCTGGACCGCGCCGCTGGCCAGGCTGGAGCCCGCCTGGCCCATGGAGGACATCGGGTTGCCGGTGCCCAGGCCGGCGGTCGCCGGCACGATGAGCTTGAGCAGCGCGGGCAGGGCGATGGCGGACAGCAGCATGACGCCGATACCGGCGATCCGGGTGTTGATGGTGGCGACGTCCCCGGTTCCGCTGTTCCTGCCCGAATTGATCATCGCCATACCGGCGTTGAGCACGAGGGCGACGGCGGGTTTGTAGAGCAGCCAGGCGATCATCCAGCCGATGTGCTTGCGCCACCAGCCCGAGCCCCAGTCGGTCATCGAGGCGGCGGCGGCC
The DNA here is from genome assembly GCF_042891215.1 of Streptomyces sp. NPDC001914. NCBI lineage: Bacteria > Bacillati > Actinomycetota > Actinomycetes > Kitasatosporales > Streptomycetaceae > Streptomyces > Streptomyces sp. NPDC001914. Next base: position 106,593 of record NZ_JBIASW010000012.1, on the reverse strand, counting down.
AGCGGGAGCGTGCCCAGCAGCAGCATCATCACACCGAGCCGGATGTACATCAGGACCGTGTGGACGATCCCGGCGATCAGCAGCAGGAACGCGAGGACCAGCAGCAGGAAGGACTGGATCCCGCTGCCGTCCGAGCAGGCCCCGACGTTGTTCAGCGAATCGCGTACGGCGTTGTTGAACAGGTAGTTGGAGTAGCTGTCCCCGACGGCCGCGGCGGCCACGACGACGGTGGTGGCGGCGCCCGAGACGAGCACCACCCGCATGATGCCCTTCAGCGCCGTGCGGCCCGCGTCGCCCTTGCGCTCGATGGCCATGCGGCAGGCGGCGAACAGCAGCGAGCCGACGGCGAGGTAGACCACGATCCACTGCGTGTCGCTGCTGATGTCCTTCGACGTCTGGGTCTGCTCCAGCGTCGGGACGTTGGTGGTCAGCGCCGCGAACACCGCGACCGCGCCCGCGAGGATCGTCTTCGCGATGAGGTCGACGATGGTCCCGATGGGATCGCCGAGAAAGCTGAAGAACCCCTTCACCAGGTCGATGACCGGGTTCCCGGACGTGCAGTTCACGTCAAATCCCCCAAAGGATGAAGCCGTTGGTGCTCTGGACGGCCGACACCGGCGAGTGCAGCGAGCCGTTGTCGTCGGGCTGGACCTTCCAGTCGCCGCCGCTCCAGCGCAGGGAGATGTCGGTCGCCGCGTATCCCTGGGCGCTCTTGAGGAGCAATCTGACCCTCGCCGCCTCGTGCGTGTACGAGCTCACGGAGAAGCCCACGTACGAGGCGACCGCCGTCCCGCTGCTCTGGCTGTCGGTGTTCTGGACGGTGGCCCGCTGGAACTCGAACATGTCGCGGCCCCGTCCGGAGACGACCTGCTGCTCGGTGACGGTGCGCCAGTCCGAGCCGCTCATCTGCGAGGGGATGACGTGGGCGGCCAGCGCGGCCCCGGTGGGCGTGTGCGCGTAGCACCACCACAGGGGCCCCTGGATCCGGGTCGGTCCCGCGGATTCGGAGACGGGCACCCGCGTGACACCGAGCGTGCGCCAGCCGACGTCCTGCGGTGCCTTCTCGGGCAGCGTCGTGCCCGCGCTGTCGTCGGTGGTGCAGCCCCGTGGCCGGCCGTCCTTCGCGGACGGGCCGGCCAGGGGGCCCGCGGTGGCCGCGGCGTTCGCGTGGGCCGTGGTCGTGTCCGGGCCGGACAGCAGGGTGACGATCCCGCCCACCACGACCACGACGGCCAGGAACCCGGCCGAAAGCTGCCAACTGCGCTGCCTGTAGTACGGCCCGGATTCCACGGGCCGGCGCTCCCTGCGCTTGAACATCGCGACCGTCCGCCTGGCCTACGCGAAGACGAAGCTGACGAGCGGGCCCGCGGTGGCCACGAGGACACAGCCGCCGAGCACCATGCCGAGCCGGCTCATGTGCTCCGAACTCTCGCCCCGCTTCACGGACATGGCCATCATCGCGCCGGTGATCAGCACGCCGGCCACACCGGCGGCGGTGCCGGCCCAGGCGGCTATGCCGAGGACCGTGTTGACCTTGGAGGTGAGTGCTCCGGGGGCGTTGGCCGCGGGCTGCGGGACACCGGCGGCGAGGATGTTGCTGGCTTCGTACAGCAGAGAGGACATGAGGATCTCCGAAGGGTTCGGTGCCCGCCACGAGCGGTGGGCGGGAGGGTGACGTGCTGGTGCGGGAAGGTGCGTCGGGGGTCAGGGCCCCAGGAGTTGGAGGCTGCCGAGGGCGGCGACGAGCGGACCGGCCGACGTGGCGACCAGGCAGCTCAGGGTCACGAAGAAGACGCCGCGGAAGTGCTCGCCGCCCTCGCCGGGATCACCGCGGCGGAGCTGGAGCGCCATCTGGATGCCGACGATGATCAGTCCGCCGACACCGCAGGCCGAGGCGCACCAGGCGAGCAGGCCGAGGATCGTGTCGGCCTCCACGGGCGGGGTGTACGCGGCCAGGAACCGCGCGTCGAGAAAGGGCTGGGTCACGACGCGGCCCCCTGGCCCTGCTGCTCGGCGCCCACCAGCCGGGCGAGCGTGGCGAGTTGCCTGGGTGCGGACTTGGGGCTGCCGCCCGTACGCCAGGCCGGTATCCACGGCACGCGGTGCACCCGGGCGACGGAGCGCAGGACGCGGATGCGGCGCAGCAGACCGAGCGGGAGCCGGCCCGGAGCGTCGGCGACGAGGACCACGCCCAGCAGTTCGAGCCCCTGGGGGGCGTTGCCGTCGTCGAGGGCGCCGAGCGCCTGGGAGACGGACCGCAGTCCGCGCGCGCTGGTCCGGCCGACCAGCACGACCCGGCGCGGCTCGCCGCGGGCGGGGTCCGGCCAGCGGGCCCCGACCTCCACCCCGCCGAACAGCTCGGCGAGCGAGGTCGCGCCACAACCCCCGTGCGCCTTGACCCATCCGACCTCGTCACGTGACGCGCCGCGGGCCGCCCGGGGCGGCTTCGGCCGGCCCCAGGACGGCTCCCCGCCGGGAGCCGGCGCCGCCCGCCGCCCGGCCCCGGCCCGCGCCGGAACGGCCTTGGACCGCGCGGCGGGGTGCGCACCGGACTGAGCCACGGCTTGAGCCACGGCTTGGGGTGCGGCCTGCGCACCAGGCTGAGCCACGGTCTGCGGTACGGCATGAGCCGCGGCGCGCGGTACGGCTTGAGCCGCGGCCTGCGGTACGGCCTGCGGTACGGGCTGCACCCCTGCCTGCGATGCGGGCTGCGCCCCGGCGTGTGCCGCGGGCCGGGCCGCCGCCTGCGATCCGGCGTGAGCAACGGGCTGCGGTGCGGCTTGGGTCCCGGTCTGCGCAACGGGTTCCGGTGCGGGGGCGGTCGGGGGTTCGGCGGCAGCGGGTCGTGGCTGCGCTGGTGCCGGTTGCGGGTTCTTCGGTCCCCGTACCCATGACCCCGGGCCCGACGGCATCGCCGAAGGAGTGCCCATGTCTGTCCCGCCCCCCTCATCGCTCGTTGATCGGCTGCTCTGGCTCATCTGGTTTCCACTGGTTTGAACTTATTTGCCCCGGGGCCCGTTTGGATCTGTCGAGCCCGACGGACAGCACAACGGGCCATGTGGCCGCAGCGGTTCAAGGCGAGGGGAAGAAGGCGGGCGCTCATGAGCCAAGAGAGCGGGGAAGGCGGTTCGTCGACCGCCGTGCGGAACGGGATCATCGCGGGCACCGGCTGCGGCTGCCTGCTGTCACCGCTCGCCCTGGCCGGAACGCTGGTCGTCGTGGTGATCATGGGCGGGTTCGGCGTCCTGCTGGCCCCGCTCATCGCGCTGTACCTGCTGTTCCACGGAGGCGGGGGCGATCCGCCCAGTCAGGACACCGCCGACCAGACCCTCGGCATCTTCCAGGGCGACGGCAAGGGCGAGCTGGACACCTCCACGGTCCCCGCGGACCTGGTGGACCCCATTCAGAAGGCCGGTGAACTGTGCGGGGCCATCGGCCCGATCGTCATCGCCTCGCAGATCGAGAAGGAGTCCGGCTTCAACAGCGCCCTGACCGGCCCGAACGGCGAACTCGGCCTCTCCCAGCTGCCGCCCGACATCTTCAGCCAGTACGGCAAGGACGACGACGACAACGGCAAGACCTCCGCCCTGGACGCGAAGGACTCGATCATGGCGCAGGGCCGGTACATGTGCGAACTCGCCAAGCAGGGCCAGCAGATGATCGACGCCGGGCAGGTGAACCAGAGCGACGGGAACGGGACCACCAACACCGTCCTGGACCTCGCGCTGGCCGGCTACGACGTCGGGATGGACGCCGTGCGCGCGGCCAAGGGCGTGCCGCAGACGAACGAGGCCCAGGGCTATGTCCTCGCCGTCCGCGCCCAGTTCGCCAAGTACCAGGGCATCGGCGCCCCGCCGTCCGGTGCCACCCCGGGGGTCACGCCCGACCCGGACTCGACCACGACCGGCCCCGCGCCGACCACCACATGAGCATGAGGAGGACGGTCATGGACCGCTTCGATGTGTACATCTCCGGCGACGGGCTCGCCGAGATCGACGGACACACCCTGGTTCCCGAGCCCGGCCAGTCCGTGCACGAGACCGTCCTCGACCGCCTCCAGGGGTACGCGCAGGAGCGGGCCGGCGCCGTCGTGGCGACGGTCTACGACGGCCCCGGCGACGCCCGGTTCCTGCTGGAGGTGCTTCCGGACGGGTCCAGCCACGTCCTGGACCCGGAGGAGGACACCCTCTACGAGCCCTCCGCCGAGGCCCCCGACGCCCCCGCCGGCGCCGAAGCTCCCACCGCCACCGCCACCGCCACCGCCACCGCCACCGCCATCGCTGACGCCCCTGTCCGCGTTGAAGCTTCCTCCGCCGACGGTTCCGCCGTTGTCGGCGCCCCAGCGGTTGCCGGCGCTCCCGCCCCCGTCGTCGTTCCGGCCCCGGTAGCGGCCACCGCCTCCGCCGTCGCCACCGCGGTCGCCCGGGCCCGCGCCACGGCCGCCGCCCGCGCCGAGGTGCCGGACCCGGCCGCCGTCGCGGCCCCCGCCGTCACCGCCGCGCTCCCCGCCGACCTCACCGAACACATCGGCCGGATCAACGCGCTGGCCTCCGGCGGACGGCTCGACGAGGCCTTCGCCGACGCGACCGCGCTGCGCGAGAGCCTGACGGGCTCGATGGGCGCCGACCACCCGTACGCCGTGGAGGCGCGGGCCGTCGAGGCGTACCTCGCGCACCTGCGCGGCGACCACCGGGAGGCCATCGTGCTGGCGCTGGCCGTGGCGCGGATGCGCTGCGGGGCCAGGGACGGCCGGGCACCCGCGGAGGTGGCGCGGGCGGCGGCGGCCTGGCAGCAGCTCGACGACGACCGGGCCGTCGTCGCCCACGGGCGTGAACTCCTGCACATGTGGGCCATGCTGGACCGGCATGGCCTGCTGCCCCCCGGGTACGCGGCGCTCGTCGGACAGGTCCGCAGACAGGTCGACGCCCTGGAGGCCTACGTCTGAGCCCCGACTGCCGCGCGCAACCTCTCGGCCACCCCGGCCGCCCCGCGCAACCCCTTGTCCACCCCTGGTCACCCGTGATCGCACCGGCCGTGACCAGCCCGTCCATCGTTTCGTACACCCGACGTCAAACGAACGTGGAACGCCCCTGGCGACACTCCGTTCCCTCGGAGGCCCCGGCTCCGGTCCCCCCTGACCGGTGCCGGTCCTCCCAAGGAACAGGAGCACTCCATGAACGTCACCGTCATCGGATCGGCGAGCGCGGTCTCTTCCGAGGCGCGGGCGCTGCGCGACCTCTACCTGCAGCACGGCCCGGCGCTCTACACCTACGTGCTGCGCATGCTGGGCGGGGACACGCACCGTACCGAGGACGTCATCCAGGAGACGCTGCTGCGCTGCTGGAACAAGCGGAACCTGGTCGACGGCGAGGGGATGGCCGTACGGCCCTGGATGTTCCGGGTCGCCCGCAACCTCGTCATCGACGCCCACCGGACGCGGATGGCGCGGCCGTTGGAGATAGGCGGTGCCACCTGGCTGAACGAACTGGGCGCCGAGGTGGACGACATCGAGCGGATGCTGTCGTCCATCGTGGTGCAGGAGGCGCTGCGGGCGCTCACCCCCGCGCACCGGGACGTGATCCGGGCGACGTTCCTGGAGGACCGCACCACGCAGGAGGCGGCGGAGGTCCTGGGCATCCCGCAGGGCACGGTCAAGTCCCGGGTGTACTACGCGCTGCGCAGCTTACGGCTGGCGCTGCGCGAGCAGGGTGTCGTGGCGGACGAGAACGGCCGCCTGCACCGCCCGGACGCGCCCCCGCCCTCCGCTACGAACCCGGTACCGCCCTCCGGCGCTCCGGCCCCGGCGTCCGGCGTGACCTCGATGCCGGACCCCGGTCCGCCCGCGATCTCCGGTGCGAACCCGGCGTCGGTGTCGGCCCCGAAGCCGGACGCGGTACCGAGGAGGGCCCCGGCACCGAAGACGAAGTCGCCCTCGGCCCGAACCGCCGCCTGACCGCCCGCCCTGCGACCGGGGCCCCGTCCCGCACCCGGGGCCCGCCCGCCCTGCCCTCTTGGCCATGCCCGGCCGCCCGGCCCCGCCTTTTGGCGAAGCAGGCCAGGCCACCCCGGCACATCCGGCAACCCCCGGCGCATCCGGCCACCCCGGCGCGACCGGTCGCCTCCGCCGCCCCGGTCGGTCACACCCCGCCGCGCCCGGTTCCTTCCGTTCCTGGCGCGGTGCCCTCCGCGGGATCGGAGGCGTCCAGGTCGCGCAGGGTCTCGCGGAGGTCCGCGGCCTCCGGGTGGGAGCTCTCCTCCAGGAGGGCCAGCGCCGCCCGGAACGCGCCGACCGCCGCCTCCCGGTCACCGGCGGCGAGCCGGGAGTCGGCGATGTGCCGCAGGGTGTCCGCCTCCAGATAGTGGTCGCCGATCTCGCGGTACAACGCCAGCGCGCGCTCGAAGCGTTCGACGGCGTCCTCGTACTGGCCGAGGTGGTGGAGGGCGTAGCCGACGCTGTCCTGTGCCGCGGCCTCGCCGACCGGGTCGCCGGTCTCCTGGTGCAGGGCGACGGCCTTCTCGCAGTACTCCATGGCCTTGCCGTGCTCCCCGAGCAGGATGTACGTCCAGCCGACCTCGTTCAGGACGATGGCCTCGTTGCCGACGTTGCCCTCGGCCTGGTACAGCTCGCGGGCGTGCGCGTAGTGGTCCAGAGAGACGGTGAACCGGCCCTCGCCGTTGGCCTGGTAGGCCAGGCAGCGCCGGGTGCGGGCCTCGCCGGGCCCGTCGCCCGCGTCCCGGAACAGCTCCAGCGCCCGCCCGAGGTCCCGGCGCGCCTCGGCGGAGTGCGCGAACCGGGTGTGGAAGAAGCCCAGGCCGCGCAGGGCGTGCGCCTCGCCGACCCGGTCGCCGACGGCCCGGGCGGCCCGCAGGGCGACGCTGTTGATCTCCATCAGGTCGTGCCAGAAGCCGAGCCGGTCGAAGTACAGGTCGAGGCCGACGGCGGTGCGCCAGGCGTGGTCCTCGTAGCCGTGGGCGGCGGCGTGCTCGACGACGGCCCGCAGGACGTGCCGTTCGGTGCGCAGCCACTGCATCGCCTGTCTGCGTCCGGTGAACCGGAGCGTGCCGCTGTCCGTTGTGCTCGGCGGCAGGGGCAGTGTCTCGCGGCGCGGGCTGATGATCGCGGAGGCGTGGTGGGTGGTGTGGAGGTAGTGGTCGTTCATGCGCAGCAGCGCGGCGCGGCGCCGCTCCTCGGTGTCCTCGGTGTCGGCCAGTTCGCGGGCGTAGGCGCGCAGCAGGTCGTGGAAGGCGTAGCGGCCGGGCGCGTGTTCGCCGAGCAGGCTGGCCCCGGTGAGTTCGGCGAGCAGCGCGCGCACCGGGCGCACGGGCGCCGCGGCCAGGGCGGCGGCGGAGGCCGTGCTGATGTCGGGTCCCGGGTGGAGGGACAGCCGGCGGAACAGTTCCGCCGCGGCGGGCGGCAGCGCGTGGTAGGACCAGGAGAAGACGGCGCGTGCGTCGGTGTGGGCGTCGCCGCCGGCGAACGCGTCCAGGCTTCCGTGGGACTCGCGCAGTTCGCCCGCGATGTCCGCGAGCCGGAACCCGGGGTGGTGGGCCGCGCGGGCCGCCGCGATGGCGAGGGCCAGCGGCAGCCGGGCGCACAGGTCGACGATGGCCTCGGCGGCTTCGGGTTCGGCGTCCACGCGCGCGGGGCCGATGCGCCGGGTGAGCATGGCGCGGGCCTCGCCGTCGGTCAGCGGGCCCAGGGTGAGCGGGTGGGCGCCGTGTCCGGCGACCAGTCCGGTGAGCCGGTTGCGGCTGGTGACGATGACGAGGCAGCCCGGTGTGCCGGGCAGCAGCGGCCGTACCTGTCCGCTGTCGCGGGCGTTGTCCAGCACGATCAGGACGCGCCGGCGGGCCAGGACGCTGCGGTAGAGGGCGGCCTGCGCGTCGAGTCCCTCGGGGACGGCCTGCGGGGCCACGCCGAGGGCGACGAGGAAGGTCTCCAGCGCCTCGGAGGGGTCCATGACGGAGCCGCCCCGGTCGTATCCGCGCAGGTTCACATAGAGGCTGCCGTCGGGGAAGCGGTGGGCGACCCGGTGCGCCCAGTGCACGGCCAGGGTGGTCTTGCCGGCTCCGGCCATGCCGTTGATGAGGCCGATGACGGCCGTGTCCGGATGGCCGTCGGCGGGCAACAGCGCGTCCACCTGGCCGAGTTCGGTGTCACGGCCGGTGAAGAGCGGCAGGTCCGCGGGGAGTTGGGAGGGGTGTACGTCCCCTGCGGTGCGGGGCGGATCGTCCCGGTCGCAGTCGTGCGCGGGGCCGGCGTCCGGGGTGTCGTCGGTGTCCGGGGCGCCGGTGTCCACGGCCGGAACCGGCACCGGCGGCGGCGACAGGTCCGGGTCCCCGGCCAGCAGCCGTGCGTGGGCGGCCCGCAGGGACGGGCCGGGCTCGATGCCGAGTTCGTCGACGAGTGTGCGGCGGGTGCCCGCGTAGACCTCCAGGGCCTCGGCCTGCCGGCCGCAGCGGTACAGGGCCACGAGCAGCAGTTCGCAGACGGCCTCGCGCAGCGGCTGGGCGGCGTGCAGCGCCACGAGTTCGGGCAGCACCGCTTCGTGGCGCCCGAGTTCGAGCTCCACGCGCAGCCGGTACTCCAGGGCGGCCAGCCGCCGTTCGGTCAGGCGGGTCCGCTCGGTCTCCGCGAACGGTCCGGGAACGCCGGCCAGGGGGGCGCCCTGCCAGGCGGCGAGCGTGGTGTCCAGCAGCCGGGCGGCTCCGCGGCTGTCGCCGCGGGCGCGGTGGCGTTCGGCCAGCACCAGGTTGTCCTCGAACTCGCCGAGGTCGCAGGTGATCTCCTCGGTCCGCAGGGCGTAGCCGTCGCCGATGGACACCACGAGCCGGGGCGGGGCGCCCGGGGTCCGTCCGGGCTCCAGCAGCTTGCGCAGCCGGGACACGTAGGTGCGCAGCACGGGGACGGCGCCGGCCGGCGGGGCGTGTCCCCAGACGCCGTCGACGAGTTCGGCGACGCCGACCGCGCGCCCGCGGCGCAGGAGCAGCACCGCGAGGACGGCCTTCTGCTGTGGCGGTCCGAGTGCCAGTTCCGTCCCGCCCCGCCAGGCCCGCAGCGGGCCCAGTAAGGAAAAACGCAGCACTTCCGCACGATCAGTACCCCTCACGGCACCAGACAGTAGCGAGGGCTGTTACGAACACTCGGTCGATTCGGCCATTTCCCGGATCGTGTCGCGTACGCGACACACCTGCGTGCTCCCGGCGCTAGCCGTGGTCCCCGTCCCTGTTTGCGTCCCTGTCCGCGTCCCTGTCTCTGTCCCCGTCCGCGTCCGCCGCCGCGGTGTCCTGCGGGGCTGTCCTGGGGCCGGCGTGGAGGACTTCGCGGGCCTGTTCGGCGGCGCGGGTGATGCTCTCGCTGATGAAGTCGAGGAAGCGGGCGACGTTCTCCAGGCGGACGGCGGCGGGGGTGTCGCGGCCGAGGACGGCGACGCCCTGGCGGGCGGTCCTGACGACCTCGTCGTTGGCCCGGGCGCTGGCGATGGTCGCCTGGTAGAAGAGCTCGTTGTCGACGACGTAGCGGTCGCGGCGCCCCTCGTCGCGCTCCCGGCGCACGAGGCTCTGGCTCTCCAGGAACGTGATCGCCTTGGAGATGGACGCCGGGCTGACCTGGAGGCGCTGGGCGAGTTCGGAGGCGGTGAGGCTGCCCGCGTCGGAGGTGAACAGGCAGGTCAGCACCCGGGCCGGGATCTTGGGCATGCCCGAGCCCATGAGGACGGTGGTGAACGTCTCCTCGTACTCGGCCACGGCCTCCGCGTCACGCCCGTACGCCAGGGGTGCCGCCTCCGGCCCGCGGGCGGGGGAGGTCCTGCGCCGGTGGGCGCGGCGTTCGGTGGCGCGGTGGGCCAGGTTGGCGCGATAGGCGGTGGGACCGCCGTTGCGCATCACCTCGCGCGTGACCGTCGAGGTGGGGCGGCCCAGGCTCCGGGCGATCTCGGCGTAGGGGAGGCTGTCGGCCAGCCCCAGCGCGATCTGCTGGCGTTCCTGCTGGGTGAGTCTGCCTCCCGGCATCGCGGTCTCCTCGGTGATCCCTCGCAACGGTCCTCTGACCCGCCACTATAGCGTTCACCGCTCACCCATTGCAATGATCGAGTCGAGGGATGTTGCGTTACTCCACGATCGATTGCAACGTTTTCCAGCTCTTCACCTGCGTGAATGCCAATTCTATGCAACGAGCATGTTGCCCAAAGATGGAAAGCAACGTAGCGTTTCCAATGTCAGAAACGACCTGTGAGCAAAGGGAGAGCACGATGCAGACGTTCGCCACCACCGCCCCGGTCTCCGCCGTCCTGGACATCCCCGCCGGACGCGTCCGGTTCATCGCCACGGACCGCACCGACACCACCGTCGAGGTCCTGCCCGCCGACCCCGCCAGGAGCCGCGACACCAAGGCCGCCGAACAGGCCACCGTCACCTGCGCCGACGGCGTCCTGCGCGTCACCGCCCCCGGGGCCGGCAACGGCCTCCTCGGCGCCACCGGATCCCTGGAGGTCACCGTCCAGCTCCCCGCCGGCTCGCATGTCGAGGCCAAGGCCGCCGCCGCCGAACTGCGCTGCGAGGGACGCCTCGGCGACGTCGCCTTCGACGGCGCCCACCGCCGCATCCGGATCGACGAGGCCGCGAGCCTGCGCCTGACCGCGAGCGACGGCGACGTCGAGATCGGCCGGCTGGACGGCCCCGCACAGGTCAGCACCCAGCGCGGCCACATCCGTATCGCCGAAGCCGTACGCGGCACGCTCGAACTGAACACCCGACTCGGCGACATCACCGTCACCGCCGCCCCCGGCACTTCGGCCCACCTGGACGCGGGCACCGGCACCGGCCGCATCACCAACACCCTCAAGAACGACGGCGCCGCCGCACTCGACATCCGCGCCACCACCTCCAGCGGCGACATCACGGCCCGCAGCCTCTGAAACCCCGAAGCAACGCGACTCAGGACCAGGAGAAGCCCCCCATGAACAAGAGCAGGAACAGGAAGAACAAGAACAACGCCCCCGCGAAGGGCGCGACGTGGAGCGGAATGATCCCCGTCGACGACACGGCCCTGGCAGTCACCGACACCGGCGGCTCCGGCATCCCCGTCCTCTACCTCAACGGCCAGTTCGCCACCCAGGGTTACTGGCGCCGGGTCATCGCCGAACTGGGGCCCGGATGGCGCCACATCACCTACGACGAACGCGCCCGAGGCAAATCAAGGCGCTCGGCGGACTACTCCTTCGAGGCGGCCGTCCGTGACGTCGACGCCGTCCTCGCGGCCCGGGGAGTGGACCGCGCGGTGGTGGCCGGCTGGTCCTACGGCGCGTTCGTCGGGGCCCACTGGGCCCACCGCAACCCCTCACGCGCCCTGGGTGCGGTCCTGGTCGAAGGCGCCCAGCCCTACGACTGGCTGGACGAGGCCATGGAGGCGCGGATCCGGAAACTGTTCCGCAGGATGGGCTGGTTCCTGCCGCTGCTGCGCCCCACGGGCCTGGCCCCGCGGATGAACGCCGAACAGATGGCCGCCACGAACATCGAACTCGGCAAGCTCGCCCGCGAAAGCGAACTGGCCCCCGTCCTGGACGCCATCACCGTGCCGGTGCGCTACGTCGTCGCCTCCGGAGCGTCCCTGGGAAGCAAGGGCGACGAGCAGGAACGGATCCGCGCGGCCCTCGACGCGGTGACCGCCCGCAACCCGAACATCAAGATCAGCGCGAAGGTCCCCAGCAACCACGACGCGATCCTGAAGAAGGACTACGCGGCGGTGGCCAAGGCCATCCAGGACACGACGCCCCTCACCCGGACCCCGAACTGACACCACGACGACCCGGCCCCACGCGAGCCATCACCGCAACGCCACCGCAGGATCGCGCGGGCCTGGAGCCCGGAGCGCCGTACTGCTACGATTGATCTTGAGCTGAACGGCGGAAGTCGCGCTGGTTGGTGATGCGTTGGTGGTCCAAGGAAAGACGCCCCGCTTCCTGCGGGGAAATGCAGGTGCAAGGCCTGCCCGGCGCTCTGTGAAGACCCTGTCCCGGTTATCCGGGACAGGGTCTTTTTCGATGCCCGGGGACGGAAGTCGGAGCCGGGGCGGGGTTGGACGGTTGGACCGTAGCCCGGAGCGAGGGGGCGAAGTGTCTGCCGGTTCGCGATCCCTTGGCCGCCGGTCCGTTCCGGTCAGCCTCGCGTGATGCAGAAGGGATGTCCGGCGGGGTCGGTGAGGATGCGTGCTCCGGGCTCGTGGGGCTGATGGGCCGGTTTGCCCGCGCCCAGCTCCAGCAGCCGGGCCTCGGCTTCCTCCAGATCGCCCTCGACCTCGAAGCAGAGGTGAAGCTGCTGAGGAACGACCTGGCCGGGCCAGACCGGAGCCCGGTAGTGGTCGACCCGCTGGAAACCGATGAACAGTCCGTCCTCACGGTTGAGGCCCGCGAAGTCCGCGCCCGACTTCGGGTGGAGTTCGAAGCCGGTGGCCTGCTGGTAGAACGCCGCCAGGGCCGGCGGATCAGAGCAGTCGAGGGTGATCGCGCTCAACTTCATTTGCAGGGGCATGACACCTCCGGGCAGGCCAGTGGACTTGCTCGGTCAACACCCTAGAGACGGCTGCCCACCGGGCGGGACGCCGGGCACACGGTCCTGTCCGGTTCCCGTCCCCCTCATCTCCGGGGCACCGGCACGCTGCCCCGGCCGGCGACTCCGGGCTGGCCGACGCTCACGGCGTCCAGCAGTAAGGGAATTGGAGGGAATTGATCGGTCCGCGGTCCGCAGATCGGTGGAACCCAATTCCCTTTGCATCCGGACCGCTTCCCCGCCCAGACTGTGCCGGTGCTGATTCGACGCGAGACACCCGCCGACATCCCAGCCGTGTTCGCCCTCACGGCAGCCGCGTTCGCCAAGCCGGGGGTCCAGGTCCCCGTCGAGGCCACCCTGTTGGCCGAACTGCGCAGCTGCGAGGGCTGGCTGCCCGGCCTGTCGCTCGTGGCGGTGAACGACCACGACGAGCCCATCGGGCATGTGATGTGCACCCGGGCACACGTCGACACCGCCCCGGTCCTGGGACTCGGCCCGCTCAGCGTGCACCCCGACCACCAGCGCCGCGGCGTGGGACTGGCGCTCGTCCACACCGCGCTCGGCGCGGCGGACGCCCTGGGCGAACCGCTCGTCGCCCTGCTCGGCAGCACCGCGTACTACAGCCGTTACGGCTTCCACCCCAGCACGCGCTACGGCATCACCGCACCGGACCCCGCCTGGGGCGACTACTTCCAGGTCCGCACCCTCTCGGCGTACAAACCGACCCTGCGCGGCACCTTCGCCTACGCCGAGCCCTTCAACCACATCTGACCTGAGCAGGTTCGGCCGCCCGGCCACGCGCACCCGGCAGCACACCGCCTTGTGGCGTCCTGCGACTCCGGAGAGAGTGCGCGTCCAGGCTGCGACCCGGCGAGTCACCGCAGTGACGGCCCCGAACTGTGCCTCCGTACGGCCATGTTGGCAGTCATGTCGATCACCAGTTGTCTCTGGACAGTCCATATATAGCCTATGTAGAGTACGAGTATGGCTATGTTGCGGATGACCCTGCAGACCCAGCTGGTGCTGCGGGCCTTGCTGGAGGATCCCGCGAGACAGCGGTACGGCCTGGAGCTCTGTGAGCTGGCGGGACTGCCGTCGGGGACGATCTATCCGATCCTGGCCCGACTGGAACAGGTCGGCTGGGTGGACAGCACCTGGGAGGACCCGGCCGTGCACGAGCAGGCCGGCCGCCCGCGGCGGCGCTTCTACCGGATCACGAACGACGGCGCCGAGCAGGCCCGCGACGCCCTGGCACGCGCCTACCGGTCCCGCAGGCAACCACTGCCCGGATGGGCGGCCCGCCCGGCCACGGACGGGGGAGCGTCGTGACCAATACGCGGTTACGGACCCGGCTCATCCGGCGCGGGGACAGGCACCCGTCCCTCGACGATCTGCTCGCGAGCGTCCGCGCCCACCACCCCGCCGCCGATCCGGAGCTCCTTCACCGGGCCCACTCGGAGGCCGCCCGGTGGCACCAGGGCCAACTCCGCCGCAGCGGAGCCCCGATGGTCACGCACTGTGTGGCCGTCGCCGTCATCGTCGCCAACTGCGGCATGCCACCCGAGGTGGTGTGCGCCGCCCTGCTGCACGACCTCGAAGACACTCCCTGCCCGCCCGAACGTATCGCCGAGCTGTTCGGCCAGTACATCGCCGACCTCGTACAGGCGATCCCGACCGCCCCGCTGGACCCCTCACCTTCGGACTCCGCCCGGGCGGTGCCCGGCGGTGCGCCCTCGTTCGAGGCGGCCCTCCTGGCCATCCGCCTCGCCGACCGGCTGCACAACATGCGCACCATCGCGTTCGTGTCCCAGAACACCCGCTATCGCAAGGCCCGCGAAACCGCCGACGTCTTCGCCCCGTTGGCGAACGCGGCAGGCCTGCACCACGTCAGCCGTGAACTGCGAGACCTGGCCTCCGCCGTCCTGCGCGGCCCGACCGTCTCCTACGCCGTCACCGGACGGACCCTGGCCCTCCTGACGCTGCTGCTGCCCTCCCGCCACCGCTCCCGATGGCAAGAGGAATGGACCGCCGACCTGGCAGCCCACGACACCCGGCGGACCCGCACTCGCTACACCCTCCGCGTGCTGTGGCACACGCCCCGCCTGTCGATGACGCTGCGACGCTCCGCCGGGAAGGAGCAGGCATGGTGAACGTTCTCGCCCGCGCCGGAAGCGTGCTCGGGGCCGCGGCGGCCGCCTGTGCGATGGCCTTCGCCGGCGGTGGACTGCCGGCCTGGATGGCCGTGGCCCTGTGTGCCGGACTGCTCGCCCTGGCCGGGGCCGTGCTGTTCTGGCCCACCGAGACCCCCGCCCGCCGTCTGACCCATCTGATCCAGGCATGGAGAGGATCCAGCCCACCCCGGCCGGACCAGCCCTCCAACCCTCCAGCCCGCCAACGCGCCGGAGACAGCCGGAGGCACCCAGAGGCAGAAGGCGCGTGACACGGATGACGACGACGCGGACGGGCCCCGGAGTGAGCGCCTGAAGAAGCCCGAGGGCTCGGGTGGCAGGGCCCGGCCGGGGTCGTGTGATGCTGACGGTATGACTGATCAGAGCGCGGTTTCCGTCCTCCGCCGACCGGGCCGGAGTCTTTCCGCCGAGGACGGACTGGCCGCGTTGCTGGCGGCCTACCACCTGCGGACGGAAGCCGAGAAGGGTGAGGCCGTCGCCGATGTGGACGCGCTGCCCGACCGCTACCGGGCGGAGATCGAGGATCCGCAAAACGCGTTCGCCGACGACGTGGTGCTGATCGCCCTGAGCGGGAGCGCCACGGCGGGCTGTCTGGTCGTGACCGCCCCCGCCGATGGACGGTCGGAGATCAAGAGGCTCTGGACGGACCCGGAGTTCCGCGGCCGGGGCATCGCCTCGGCCCTGCTCCACGCCGCACTCGCGCAGGCCGGCGAAAGCGGCGCGAGCACCGTGCGTCTGTCGGTGTGGAAATGGCGCACCGGGGCCATCACTCTGTACGAGCGCCTCGGCTTCACCGTCACCGAGTCATGGGACGACCGGGGTCAACTGGTGTGCATGCAGCGTGCTGTGTGAAGCCCAAGTGGGCCTACGAAGATGGCCGGTTGTGACGAGCATGCACCGGCCGGCGGAGAGGGCGAGGACCTCGGGCGAGTGCCCACCGGCCGGCCGAGAGCATCGGGCGAGCGCCCACCGGTCGGCGGAGAGGGTGAGGGCATCAGGGGGGTGCGCACCGGTCCGCGCCCGCAGGTGCAGCCGGCTGACCTGACGGCCCGCCAGGACGCTCCCGCATCCCGGGGTACCCGCCCCGCCCCACCCCACTGTCCGGCAGTGCCACGCCCACCACTCACGCGGCGCCGCCCGCACGCGAAGCAGCTCAATCGCTTGTGCGTCAGGGGAGTTGGAGGGGAGGAACCCCGGACCGTCGGACCCGGGAGGACATCAAACGGCGTGGCTCGACGCACGGCTCGCGCGGCCCCGCCTCGATGCCGCACGAGCCGGCCCGGCCCGTTCCACGAGCGAGGCGGCGGCCCCCTCCCACTCGGGGTGGGTGAAGGAGAAACCGGCTGCCCGCAGTCGGCCCGGCACCACCCGACGGCTCTTGAGCAGCAGCTCCGTGTCCGAGCGCAGCGCGAACGCTCCCAGCTCGGCCATCCAGCGCGTCGCCGGCAGCCCCACCGGCACGCCCCAGGCCCTGCGCAGCGCCCGCATGAAGTCGCGGTGCGGAAGGGGGCCGGGCGAGGCGAGGTTCACCGGTCCCTCGAGGTCGTCCCGGGCGATCAGGAACTCCACCGCCCGTACGAAGTCCTCGTCATGGATCCAGGAGACGTACTGCGCACCGCCGGCCACCGGCCCGCCGAGCCCCAGCCGCGCCAGCCGGGACAGGACGTCGAACACACCGCCCCGATCCGGGCTCATGACCATCGCCGAGCGCAGCGCCACCTTGCGGGTCGCGGGAGTCGCCGCCCCGGCCTGCGCGCGCTCCCAGTTCTTCGCGATCTCGACGCTGTACGCCCAGTAGTCCGGCACTCCGTCCTCGCGGCCGCCGATCACTCCCGTCGCCTCGTCGTGTGCCGACTCGAAGCGGTGGGAGTAGACCGTCGCCGTACTCATCTGCAGCCAGACGCGCGGTGGCCGCGCGGCGGCGGCGATCGCCTCGCCGACCACCCGCGCCGAATCCACGCGGGAATCCATCATGGCCCGCAGGTTCTCGGCCGTGTAGCGGCAGGAGACGCTGCGCCCGGCCAGGTTGATCACGACGTCGCAGCCGTCGATCGCCGAGGCCCAGCGGCCGAGCGTGGCCCCGTCCCATCCGATGTCGTGCGCCCGCAGAGGGCGCCGGGTCAGCACCGTGACCTCGTGGCCGGCCGCCGTCAGCGCACGGTCGAGAATCGTGCCCACCTGTCCGGTTCCCCCGGGCAGAACTACCTTCATCGAACCCCCTCGGCTGTCCGGCAACAGGGTAGCCATTCTTTTTGAACATGTTCAACTCGATCGGGTACGGGGCTGCCGCCCGGCTCCTCAAGAACCGGGCCCGCCCCGAAGGGCACCGGTTCCGCGATGGCTGGCAGAACACGCCGCCACCACGGATCCTGAGAGGAGGGGAGCGGCGCGCAAGACCCCGGGTTCCCCGGCTCCTCACGCGACAGCAGCCGATGGGATCCCCATGCCCGACGCAGACGCAGACGCAGACCCAGATGCAGGCGCAGACGCAGCCTCCCGAGCCGAGCGGCGGATCGAGCTGGTCCGGGACGACGTGGCCGCACGCCTCGCGCTGGCCCAGGAGTTCTACACGCACTCCTCCGACCCCCTGCGCCGGTACGGCCGCGCCGAGCTGAGCTTCCTGCGCTGGTCCGCCGCACGCGGCGTGCTCGCCACGGAGTCCGGCGCCCGCCCGGGCAGCGCATGGTGGCGTTCCGTGAACGAAGGGCTCCTCAGGGACAAGGTGGAGGCGGGCCTGCTGTGCGCCGGCGCCCCGGGGGAGGCGAGCGCCAGAAGCGTCGAGTACTGGATGGACTGCATCCGCAGGCCGTCACCCGCCGCCTGGTACCGCGCCCACAACGCCAGCATCGTCGCCGGCTACCTGCGCCACGAGGACCTGGCCGCGCCGGAGTCCCAGGTGGAGCGGTTCATGATGAACGTCGCCCTGCTCCGCGTCCTGTTCACCCACGCCATGCTCGTACGGCCGCGGCTCATGCTGGGACGCCTGGCCCCGCTCGGGCCCCGGCTCGTGGACCCCCGCCACGCGACCGTGAAGTGGTTCCTCGACCTCGGCCGGTCCTTCCCGTCGGTGTACCCCGTCACGCTGACCACCGCGGACACCATCCTCGACGAACACCCCCTGGCCCGGATGCTCGACTACGGCGTGATCGCCCCCCGGGCTGACACCGCTGTACGCGCTCGCGGCCGCGACACTCGAAGAACCCCGCCTGATGACCCTCCTGGACGCGGGCGTGCCGGCGTACGTCTGGACCAGGGCGGAACGCCCGCTCTGGTACGTCGGCAACACCGGCGCCCATCTGCGCCTCATCGCCCGCACGACCGGCGTGCACCTGCGATGGCCGCCCTCACCGGCCCGCCGCCGCAAGATCCCGCTGTACGGCTGAAGCCCTCCGCCCCCTACGCGATCCGGCACCCTTGTGGAGTGCACCCCACGCCCATCACGCCCGACGCGCCGGCCGCGGTGCGCAGTCCGCTCCTCACCCAGCGGTGGCTCGACCTCGCCTTCGTCCACTGGGCCCTCGATCCCGCGGCCGTCACCCCGCTGCTGCCGCACGGGCTCACCGCGGACACGGCCGCCGCGGGGTCGACGGCCCATGGACGCCCCGGGGCTCGTGCCAGCGCTCTTGGGCCGCCTCGGCTTCCGCCTCCCGTATCTGTGGTCCCGCATGGACGTACGAACGGACGGCGCCACTGTCACGTACAGGAGTTCCCGGCATCGGCCCGGAGCCTCCCGGGTGCGGAGCCGCATCGTCGTCAGGGTCGGCCGGCCTGTCGTCCCGGACCCCGACCAATCTGGAGCATTTCCTCACGGCCCGGTTGGGGCATGCACAACGCCTTCTCCGGCGGCACCGATTACCGGGATGAACCGCAGTGCCCCGGCCTTCAGGCCGGGGGGAAGCGATTCTGAGAAGTGCTCTGGCCTGCGGGCTGGAGTAGATGGTTTTGCTGCTCGATGTACTGGCGGACGATCGACAGCGGTGCTCCGCCCACGGAGCCGGCGAAGTAGGAGCCGGACCACGGCATAGTGTGGTCTCTGCTATGCAGCTTCGGTACACCTTCCGCATCGAGCCGGGACCCAGTCAGCGCATCGCGCTGGGCCGGGCGTTCGGCTGCGCGCGGGTGGTATACAACGATGCGTTGCGGGCCCGGGAGGACGCCCGTCGGGAGGGTCTGCCGTTCCCGAAGACCGGCGACTTGTCCAAACTGCTTATCACCGATGCGAAGCACAGATCCGATCGGGCGTGGCTGCGCGAGGTCTCCACCGTCGTGTTGCAGCAGTCCTTACGGGACCTGGACGCTGCGTACCGCAACTTCTTCGACGGATTGAATGGCAAGCGTCCACGCATGGGCGCACCCCGCTTCAAGTCGAAGCGGGACAACCGGCAGGCGATACGTTTCACCGCGAATGCCCGCTGGTCGATCACGCCGGGCGGGAAGTTGCGCCTGCCGAAGATCGGTGACATCAAAGTCCGCTGGTCCCGTTCGCTGCCCTCGACGCCGTCCTCGGCGACTGTGGTCAAGGACGCGTCTGGCCGGTACTTCGCGTCGTTCGTCGTTCAAACGGACGCCTTGGGGGTGCTGCCCGAGACGATGGGCGAGACCGGCATCGACCTGGGCCTGACGCACTTCGCCGTTCTCTCCGACGGCCGGAAGATCGCCTCACCGAAGTTCTTCCGCCGCGCCGAGCGCAAGCTCCGCAAAGCGCAGCAGAACCTCTCCCGCAAGGCGAAGGGGAGCAGCAACCGCAAGAAGGCTGTCGTGAAGGTCGCGCGGGCACACGCCCGCATCGCCGACGCGCGCAGGGACTTCCACCACAAGCTGTCTACGGCGATCATCCGCGAGAACCAAGCGGTGCACGTCGAGGACCTCCCGGTGAAAGGCCTTGCCCGCACGCGCCTCGCCAAGTCCGTCCACGACGCTGGATGGTCGGCGTTCGTGTCAATGCTGGAGTACAAGGCTTCCCTGTACGGACGCACCCTCACCCGAGTGGACCGCTTCTTCCCTTCCTCGCAACTGTGTTCGACCTGTGGCTTGAAGGACGGGCCGAAGCCCCTGGACCTCCGTGAGTGGACGTGCAGCGGTTGCGGGTCCGTCCACGACCGGGACGTCAACGCGGCCCGCAACATTCGCACCGAAGGATCCAAGGTCGCCGCCGGACAGGCGGAGACCCAAAACGCCCGTGGAGCGCAGGTAAGACCGGTACTCGTACCGGCACCGCGCGCAACCCGCACCTCGGTGCGGAAGAAGCAGGAACCCACCCGAAGCTGCCAGCCGACCGGCTGGGTGCAGGCGGGAATCCCCAGCCTTTAGGCCGGGGAGGATGTCAACTCGCCAACGACCATCCGCGCGGCGCGCTGGCCGCTCCATCACGCGGAGCTGATCACCTGCGAGGAAAACCTCCTCCCGGCTCCCGACCGTCCGCTTGTCAGCGTCCTGTACTCACCCGGAGTCCCGGTGTGCCTGGGCCGACCCACCAGCCTGACACCTCGCAGAACGTCCCGCCAAAGAAGCCCTGACCCCGACCCGCCGGCCGGGCCGGTCTCCCGCCGACAGGCCGGGGATCCGCAACTCCTCCCGAGCGGACCGTTTCCCGTCCCTTTCGGGGGTACACGAGCGCCGAACCCCACCGGAGAGCGGCGTCAGGAGTGCCATGCGTGTCAAGGTCGGATACTTCAGGACCAGGTCACTCAGGAGACGTCTGCGCCGCTGCGCCCGCGAGGTGTTCGGCTGGGAGCGACTGCGCCCCTCCCAACTCGATGCCATGACAGCCGTGATGCAGGGGCGCGACACCATCGTGGTGATGCCGACGGGCGCCGGGAAGTCCGCCGTGTACCAGGTGCCAGGTGTGCTGCTGAAAGGGCCGACCGTCGTGGTCTCGCCCCTGATCGCGCTCCAGCGGGACCAGGTCGCCCATCTCGCCCGCATCGAGGGATCCGATGCCTCGGCCGTCAACTCCGCGCAGCGCGCGCGGGACAACGAAGCGGTGTGGGAGCGCGTACGCGAAGGCCGCCTGGACTTCCTGTTCGTCTCGCCCGAGCAGCTCGCGAAGGACGAGGTGGTGGAGCAGATCGCCGCGGCCGCCCCCGCGTTGATGGTGGTCGACGAGGCACACTGCGTCTCCTCGTGGGGATACGACTTCCGGCCCGACTACCTGTCCCTGGGCCAGGTCCGCGAACGCATCGGCCGGCCTCCCCTCCTCGCCCTCACCGCCAGCGCGGCGGCCCCCGTGCGGGCAGACGTCGTGGAGCGCCTCGGCATGCACGAGGCGTACGAGGTGGTCGCGGGGTTCGACCGCCCCAACATCGCTCTGGAGGTCGTACGGCACCGGCAGAGCGCGGACAAGCGCCGGTGGGTGGTGGAGAGGGCCGCGGCCGAGGCCAAACCGGGCATCGTCTACGCGGGGACGCGGCGGGAGACGGAGGAGTACGCGCGGGAGTTGACGGCGCTCGGATTCGACAGCGCCGCCTATCACGCGGGGCTGGCGGCGGCCGAGCGCTCCCGCACCCACGACCGCTTCCGGGACGGCGAACTCGACGTGGTCGTCGCCACCTCCGCGTTCGGCATGGGCATCGACAAGCCCGACATCCGCTTCGTGCTGCACGCGTCGGTGCCGGGTTCCCTCGACACGTACTACCAGGAGATCGGCCGGGCGGGCCGCGACGGAGAACCGGCGACGGCGATCCTCGCCTACCGGCCCGAGGACCTCGGCGTGCAGCGGTTCCGGGCGGGCGCTTCCCCCGACCCGGAGGTGCTGGGCGGGCTGATCGACGCGGTGCGCGAGCACCGGGGGCCGGTCACGGCGACCGCTCTGCGCGAACGCACCGGGCTCTCTCCGACCCCGCTGACGTCGATGCTGCACCTGCTGGAGGAGGCCGGAGCCGTGACGACGCGAAAGCGCGGTGCCATCGGGGCCGTGCCCGGGGCGCGGCGGGACGCCTGCGTCCGTGAGGCGGTGCGGATCGCTTCCGCCCGGGTCGATCTGGAGCGTTCCCGGGTGGAGATGATGCGGGCGTACGCCGAGACGAACGGCTGTCGCCGCAGGCACATGCTCGGATACTTCGGGGAGAGTCTGGCGGAGGGCGACTGCGCGGGCTGCGACACCTGCGCCCGTACACGGGAGTTGAAGGACGCACCCCTCAGGACGGAAGACATCCTGTCTGGTACGGGTCCCGAGCCGCTCGGGCCCGTGGCGTCCGGCGGTGCCTTCCCGCCCGGGACGCGGGTGGGACACCGGACGTGGGGCGAGGGCGAGGTGATGAGCGAGGAGGGCAACAGGATCACCGTCCTGTTCGAGAGCGTCGGCTATCGCACCCTGTCCCTCCCCGCCGTCCAGGCGAGAGGCCTGCTGACGCCGGTGCCGACGCCGACGCCTTCGGCCGCGACGAGCGACTGACGCACCTCTGTGCCGCCGGCCGCCGCCTGGTGACCGGGGCCGTCAGGAACAGGTGTAGCTGAACGTCCCCTCCGCCTCGGACTGCTCGCCCTGGTGCACGATCCGCAGACGGGCCGTTCCGCGGAAACTACCGGGGCCGCGGACCGTCCAGCGCAGGTGCACGGTGACCCGGCGCTCGCCGCGGCGGGCCGTGCGGACCAGCTCGCCGGAGTCGTGGCCGTCGCTGCGCAGCCAGTGGTACGTCACCGGGCCCCCGCGTCCGTCGGTGGTCACGACGCCGACCAGATCGGCGGTCTGCCCGCAGTGCAACCGCCCGACGGGCGCCCGGACCTCGACGGCGGTGACCGTCGGGGCGGGGGAGGGGCGCAGCAGCAGCCACAGGAGGACGGCCGCGACGGTCAGGAAGACCGTCGTGGCGATCCAGGTCCACCGTCCGCGACGGCGGGGGCGACGGTCAGGCGGTACGGGCGCGGTGCGCCACTGGGCGCGCAGGGCGTCCTGGTCCTCCACGGGGACGCCGGGGCCGAACCGCAGGAGGATCTCGCCGCCGTCCCCGCCTTCGCCGGCCGGGGACGGCGTCGACGCCTCGGCGGGGGCCGCCGTCGGGGGTCCGCTGGGTGCCGCCGCCAGGATCCCGGAGGGGGCGGCTGCCAGGGGTTCGGCGGGGGCGCGATTGCGCTTGCCGAGGAGGGTGACCTGGTCGTCCGGGGCGGCGGAGCGGGGCCGGTGCGGGGCCGAGCGGGTGCGGCCGGGCAGGGTGAGCTGCTCGTCCGGCACGACGAGCCCGAGCCTGCTCCCTTCCGGGACCACGTCCCCGACCCCGGGGCCTGCGCCCTGGGACTCCGGGCTCTGGGATTCCGGGCTCTGGGATTCCGGGCTCTGGGATTCCGGGCTCTGGGCCTCCGCGCCCCCGGCCTCCGCGCCCCCGGGGTCGGGGACTCCGTCCACGGCGGTCGCCACCGTGGCCACCGCCGCACGCAGCTCCGTACGCCGCAGAAAGCCCTCCGGCAGCGCCGCGCGCCCGGCGACCAGTGCCGCCCGGCCCGCCGCAAGCCCCTTGGAACCGGCGGCGGCGCAACAACGCGCGAACACGGCGGCCGCGGGGGTGCCGGGGGCCACCCACGCCTCGCCGAGGGTGCGGGCCAGGCCCGCCCAGGCCGCGACGTCCGCCGCACGGCGCGCGGCATCCGTCTCCCCGCCCGATGTGTCGCCCAGTACGGTGCCCAGCGCGGCCTCGGCGAGCAGGGCGACCCCGTCCGGGGCGAGGACGACGGTGTCCGCGCCCAGCGCCCCGTGGGCGAGACCGGCCGCGTGCAGCGCGAGCAGGGTCTGCGCGGTCTCGTTCAGGACACTGGCCGCGCTGCCCGCGTCGGGCCCCGTACCCCCGCCGGCCAGCAGGTCCGCGAGGGTGGGAGCCGCCGGCCGGGCGGTGATCAGCCACACCTCCCCGGCCTCCGCGACCAGGTCGACCGTGCCGAGCACCCCGGGCAGCCGGAGTCTGCCCACGGCGAGCACGGCCGCCGCGAGCCGATCACGCGTGCCCTGCGGCGCGAGCAGGGCACGGTCGACGCGCAGCGCGCCGAGCACCGGCTGACCGGACTCGGCCGGGAGCAGCGCGTGCCAGGCGCCGTGGCGGGCGTCGCGCGACCGGCCCGACAGGGTGCGCCCGGCGACGGTGGTGGCCTTCATGAAGTCGATCCGTTCTCGTTCTCGCCAGGTACGGCATCCTCGCCCTGTACGGCGTCCTCGCTCTGCGCGGTGTCCTCGCCCTGTACGGCGCTCAGCACGGCGGCGCGTCCAGGGAAGCCGTCTGCGGTCCGTTCGCGGCGGCCGGAGTGCTGGTGAGCGTGACCTTCCAGGTGCCCCGGCACGGGTGGTTGGCGAAGTCGGCCACGAAGGTCACGGCGTAGTGCGTGCCGCCGGACAGCACCCGGGTCTGGTTGCCGTAGGGACTGGCGGGTGTGTCCACGTAGTAGTCGGCCGTGACGGTCACGGGCCCGGTGCCGGTCGTGTCGACGGTGACGGCGGCGACCAGCGTGCCGGGGGTCTGCCCCCGCTGCCAGGAGCCGACGCCGATCGTGACCGTGCCCGGTGCGGGCGCGGCCGGGCTCGCGGCCGTCGGCGTGGGGGACTCGGCCGGCGGGGCGGCACTCGCCGTGGGGGTGGGGGAGGCCGACGGGCTGTCCGAAGAGGATTCGGACGGGGTGGTGTCCGCCGTCGGTGAGGCACCGGACGCGGACACCGAGGCGGAGGGCGAAGAAGGCGACGGCGTAGGCGAGTCGAGGTCCGAGGGCACCGAACTGGCCACCGTCGTCGACGTGTCGTGCGGCCGGGCCGCCACGGACGTCACCCCGCCCGCCACGAACGCCAGCGCGGCCGCCCCGACGGCGGCCTTCCAGCCGCTCCGCTTCACCCGCCCCAGCAGCGTCAGCGCCTGTGCCGGCGCTTCGAGCGTCGCGGTCGCGGTGAACGGGAACAACAGGGCGAGCAGCGCGGTGAGTTCGGCGAGCCTGCGGCGTCCGCGCTCCTCCCAGCCGGCCCCGTACCCCTCGACGGCGGACCGTTCCAGATCGGCCAGGAAGGCCTCGATGCCCGGCCGTTGCGCCGGGTCCTTGGCCAGCCCCCGGCGCAGCAGACCCCGTACAGGAGCGGGTACGTCCTCCAGGGGGACGGGGGCCCGCAGGTGCTGCAGGCGCAGCGCGGCCACGTCGTCTCCGGCGAACGGGCGGCGTCCGGTCAGGCACTCGTGGAACACCGCCGCCGCCGCGTACACGTCGCCGGCCGGTCTCGCCGGTTCGCCCTGCCACTGCTCGGGCGCCATGTAGGCGGGCGTGCCGGCCGCCTCGGTCTCGCGTCCCTCGCGCACCGCGATCCCGAAGTCGGCGAGCGCGCTCGTACCGTCGGCGCGGACCAGCACGTTCTCCGGCTTGTAGTCGCGGTGGACCACCCCGGCCGCATGGGCCGCGCCCAGGCCCAGCAGCGAGCCCTTGAGCAGCACCAGAGCGGCCTCGGGACCGGTCGCCCCGTGCCGGCGCAGCAGTTGGCGCAGACTGACGCCGTCCACCACCTCCATCACGATCGCCGCACCGCCGCGCGCCTCGACGTACTCGTACAGCCGCACCACGCACGGGTGCCGCAACTCGCCGAGCAGCCTGGCCTCCGCGCGGAAGCGGGCAAGGAACTCCCGGTCGCCGCGCAGGCGTTCACCGAGGTACTTGACCGCCACCGGCACCCCGGTCACGGTGTGCCGGGCCAGGACGACCCGTCCGCCGCCGCCCTCGCCGAGCGTACGCACCTCCTCGTAGCCGGACACGGCCCACGGGCCGCGCCCGCCGGCGTCCTCGCTCATACCGTCCTCGCTCATGCCGTTCCCGGTCATGCGGTCCCCTCCACGGCCGCGGCCGCGGTCGCGCCCATCGCCGAAGCCGGCGCCGCGCCGCGCGCCTCACGCAGGCGCCGCACCCTGCGGACCAGCCACCGCACCGGAGCGGACCACACCGGGAAGGCCACCAGGGCCACCACGACGGCCTCGACGACCGTGGTCCACGCCGGGGACAGCCACCCCTCCAGCAGACCGCCGATCCGGGAGCGCCAGGCCAGCAGGGCCAGGACGAGGAAGCCGTACGTGCCGACGACGACCGCGAGGCCGTACGCGGCCATGCCCGCCTGCCGCGGGCCGGGCCGGCTGCCCGCGCGCAGGTCCTGCCACAGGCCCTTGCGGAAGTACGCGCTCGCCTCCTCCCGCAGCCGCGGCACGCGCAGCGCGTCGGTCAGGGCCTGGTAACCGTCCAGCGGCATCAGGGGGTTGAAGTTGTAGAGCGTGTTCAGATAGAGCCCGAAGGCCAGATGGAACAGGACGGCCGAGGCCGGTCCGGCGGGCAGGACGGCTGCGCCGGCCGCGCACCATCCGGCCAGCGCCGCCGTCGACAGCGGCCCGGACAGCGCGACGACCACGCGTGACCAGCGGGTGCCGAACCACATGTCGCTGGTGTCCACGAACGCGAACGGCATCCCCATCATGAGCAGGAACCCGCCGCGCCGGACCTTGCGGCCGTACGAGGCCACGGCCAGCGCGTGCGTCAGCTCGTGGACGACCAGCGCGGATATGTACCCGGCGGCCAGGAGCACCGGACCCCAGACGCCCGCCCCGCCGAAGTCCAGCAGATGCTGCCGCTTCTGCGCGGCGAAGAACGCGACCAGACCGCCGGCCACCGACAGCCAGACCAGCGTCACCCCGGTCCGGGTGAACAGCCGCCAGCCGAAGGCCTGGTAGAGGCGGGTGACGACCCGGTCGAGGCCGGGGACGGAGACCTCCAGCTTCAACAGCGCCCGGTACACGGCGTGTCCCGCGCGCCGCCAGCCCGTCCGCGCCGCCTCCTCGGGCCGGCCGGGCAGCCCGCGCAGCAGCCCCGCGTCCGCGAACGCGGCGAGCGCCGACTCGATACGCGGGAGGGCGAGTTCGCCGTAGCGGTCGGCGTAGACGAACAGCAGGTCCCGCACGGTGTTCTCGCCGTCGACCGCGTTCCAGAGGAAGACCTGACGCTCGTCCAGCTCCAAGTACCGGCCGGTGCGGGTGTTGTTCAGCACCCAGCGGGCCTCACCGCGGTCGGTGGGCAGCTGCTTGAGCGCCCAGCCGGAGCGGCGGCGCGGACGAGCGGTGAGCGGGCCGTTCGCCTCCGGCGCCGCCTCCTCCTGTGCGGCGGTGGGCAGTTGGGTGAACTGGGTGCCGACGACCTCGGTGCGCTGACCGATGTGGGCCTCGCGGGGCTGCTCGAACACCAGACGTACGTCACCGACGCACAGCTCGGTGCCGTCGGCGAGGTGGGCCGCGCCGCCGTGCAGGTCGACGCCCGCGACGGCCGTGCCGTTGAACGAGTCCAGGTCCTCGATCCGGAAACCCGACTCCGTACGGACGATCCGGGCGTGGCGGCGCGACACGCTGGCGTCTGCCAGGACGACGTCGCTGTCCGCGCCCCGGCCCAGCGTGGTGACCGGGCCGGTGAGCGGGACGAGCAGGGCGGGGTCGTCGAGGCCGCGCAGGTGCGGCGCGGCGTACGACGTCGGTGCCGCGCCGCGGCGCAGGGTGCCGCAGTGCAGGCAGTACGGGAAGTCGCGCCGCACGTGGACGCGACAGGCGTGGCAGAGCATGCGCCGGCTCAGCCCGCGGAGCCGCTGAGCGGGGCTCCGCCGGAGAAGCCGCCGTCCGTGTCGGGCGCGGAGGGCGAGAGGTGGGTGGAGATGCCGTCGAGGCCGGGGGCGCTCACACCGCCGCGTACGCGCTCGGCACCGCCGAGGACGCCCGCGCGGCCACCGCCGCCGCCTTCACCGCCCCCGCCGTCGCCACCGCCGGGTTCCCCGCCGCCGCCACCGGGTCGGCGCCCGGTGTTCTCCTGGTCACCCCCGCCGCCGCTGCCGTCGCCACCACCGGGTTCGCCACCGCCGCCGCCGGGCCGCCGCCCGGTGTTCTCCTGGTCGCCGCCGCCACTGCCGCCGCCTTCGCCGCCCCCACCGGAACCACCGGAGCCGCCGTCGTGACCGTGCCCGCCACCGTCTTCGCCGCCCCCGCCACCGGAACCCCCACCGTCGCCGCCACCGGAACCGCCGCCGTCGCCCCCGCCGGAACCGCCGTGCCCGGAGCCACCGTCACCGGTTCCGCCGCCGCCCTCACCACCACCGCTGCCGCCACCCTCGCCGCCGCCGCTCCCGCCGCCCGGCCGGCGTCCGGTGTTCTCCTGATCGCCACCACCGCCACCGCCACCGCTGTCTCCGCCGCCACCGCTGTCCCCACCACCGCTGTCCCCACCGCCGCCGTCACCCTCGCCGCGGTCGTAGATGCCGCCGTGCCCGAAGTGGCCGTCGCCGCCGCCCTCGCCACCGAAGCCGCCCCCGTGACCGCCGAGGTCACCGAACCCGCCACCGGATCCGGCACCACCGTCACCGAAGCCACCGCCGGACCCGCCGCCGAACCCACCGTCACCGAACCCGCCGAGGCCGCCGTCGCCACCGCCCCCGAACCCACCGTCACCGAAGCCGCCCCCGGTACCGCCGTCACCGAGGCCACCGCCGCCGAACCCACCGTCACCGAATCCACCGAACCCGCCGTCGCCACCACCGCCCCCGAGACCACCGTCGCCGAAGCCACCACCGGTACCGCCGTCGCCGAAGCCACCACCACCGAGGCCGCCGTCACCCAAGCCACCACCCCCGAGGCCACCATCGGAACCGCCAGTACCGAAGCCGCCGTCGCCGAGCCCGCCGAAGTCACCCATGCCGCCGTCGGAGCCCCCGCCGGCATGCCCTCCGAGCCCTCCGAGTCCTCCGAGCCCGCCGAGGTCCGTCCCGGCCTCGTTCCCGAACCCTCCGCGGTCACCGAAGTCACCGAAGTCGCCGAACCCGCCGCCCACATCGGCCGGCGACTCCTGGCCGAGCCCGCCGCCGAGCAGGCTCTGGGCGCCGGTGGCAGAGACGTCGAAGCCGCCGGCGCTCTCATGGGCGTCGGCGGAGAAGGGCAGTTCGGGCGTGTGATCGACGGAGGCGGAATCTCCCGGCACATGGTCGGTGGGGACATCCGGAACGTCATGGTGGGCCAACGCGTGTGCCGCGCCCCCGAAGAACAGGGACGACTTGGACAGGCGCGGGTCGAGTGCGGCCGGTCCCGCGGTGGTGCCGGACTCGACGCGCAGGGCGCGGAGTTCGCCGACCTGCGCGGGTGTCAGGCCCAGTCTTCGGGCCACCTCCTCGGTGTCACCGTCGAGTTCGGCCCTGAAAGCCGGGTCGACGGCAAGGCGGGTCATGGCATCGCGAAAGGCGTTGTCGGTCATGTCCTCGGCTCTCCGTGGGTCTGCGTACGCTGCTGCTGATCCCGGCGGAGCTGAGGATCCCCCTGGCCGACGGCACCTGCCATTTCCGGCCATCCCCACCGATGCCTGCACGGACGGTTATAAGGGCCATGACATGGCCCGCGCAAGGCTGGGAGCAGCGCACCCCGCTGAATATGCCTCCGGAAAGAGGCGGCCGCATCGGGCCGCACACCGATCGAATGCGGCCACTGGTGAGACGTTCCTGTCCGGCGGAGCGGTCAGCGGCACGCCCGTCAGATCGGTCGGCCGCTGCGACGGCTCAGATGCGCATGCTCGGGGTGCCGCGAACCGCATAGGCCGGCAGGCGGGCTTCCTTCAGACAGGCCGGTGGGAGCGAGAGGCCGAACCGCTGCTCGATGATGCCGAGGGTGCGCCGGTAGGTATCCGCGTAGTGCTCGTCTTCGGGCGCGACGAGTGTTCCGTCGGGCCGCAGCACGTGCCCGTCGACGAGGTCGGGAAGCAGCAGGTCGGGCTCCTGACCCCAGCGCCATATCTCCTCGCCCAGTCCGAAGCCGCAGAGTTCCACGCCGTCCCGGGCGTAGAAGACGGTGGCCGGCGGGTGCTCCTGCATCGGCACGTAGTGGACGGCTTCGACGCCTTCCCGGGAGATCTCCGCCAAGCGGTCCCCACCGGTCGAGTCCCCGTACTCCAGGGCGAACGACCAGCCGTCATGTTCCCCGACCCGTACGACACCATCGTCTTCCTCGCCGGGCCTGTACCACTGGCCGAGGCCCCAGGCTTCGGCGTCGGTGATCGGCTCGGTCGCGCCGTCCCGGTCGCCTCCCATGCGCACCGCCAGTTCCCGCGCGGATATCCCGCGCGCGAACACCACGCTGGACATCCAGTGCTCCAGATCGACCAGCCACCGAATCCCGTCACGCACGCCTGCCCCCTCGGCCATTGATCGTCGGGTGCACCCTATGCGGCACCACCGACAAGGCGATCCCGCCGCACAACGCCAAGTGATCACGCTGTCGGGCAGGGGCGCTTCTGGTCGGTCAGCAGGTCGTCCCCTCGGGGCGGAACGACCCCACCGCCGTGACAAGTGGCCCTCGGACCAGGGGCTCAGGCAGTGCTTCGGTGCCGATGGCGACAACTCCGGGACACCGCACGGTCCTACCCCCGGCTGCCCCGCTGATGCTTCTTGACGAATGTGTAGCCTTTCGGGACCCTGTGCGATCCGGCGAGACCGGCCCGTCGGTGCTCTTCCTCGTATGCGGCCTTGGCTTCGTCGCTCGCTGTCTTGCCGAGGTGGCCGATCTGCATGAGATGCCCGGCCACCTCGTGGCGGGCTGTCGTACTGGGCAGGATCACGACCTGGTGCTGGGTCTCGACCGGGGCCGGGTGCAGGTTGGGTGTGTAGCACACCAGACGGATCGTTACGTGTCCCGGCCGGGCGGGGAAGTCGAGCGTGCCGTCGGTTCCGTGGCTTCCCGTCTCCCAGGTGAGGTGTCCGTCGGCGATGAGCGCGTTCACGGACGAGCGGATCGCGTCGCTCGCCCACGAAGAACCGCGGGACGACGTACGGATGTTGGTGATCAGATTGCGCATCGGCAGGAGCGCGCGGCCCTGTTCGTCGAGGTAGCCCAGTTCCCGGACGGTGTCCCGCACGAGACGCCCGAGTTCGGACAGGTTGGCATCCCGTTTCGGGTTTCCGCCCTTGACCAGTTCGCGGGCCACGATGCGGGGATCGTATGCGTGGAGCATTCTCCGCCCGGCCACGTCCACGGGCTGTTCAAGAGCGGTGACCACCAGCTTGAGATTCTGCCCCGGGCTCCATCTGCCCGTGATGCGCGTGCCGGTCATGATGCCTGCGTGCTGCCAGTCCACCTGCTTCAGGTGCCGCTGGTCCTTCGTGAGCCGAGCGTGCAGGGGCGTCTCCAGCAGAAGCTTTCTGTGGTGTCCGCCGCAGATGATGGTGAGCTTCGGAGACCAGGTCGTGTAGCGGGATATGGCCGAAGAGGTTGCCTGGGTGAGCTGCTGTGCCACCTGTGGGGGCAGGGGGCAGTGCCTGGCGGCCAGATGGCGTTTGCGGAGTACGAACTTCCACTCGACCGCGGTCCCGTCCTCGACCACCGCGTGCGGATCACCGGGATCGAACTGCCGGATCACCACGTCGGTTTCGCCCTCGTCCTCCGACGGGGTGTCCCGCGGCTCGGAGGTGCCGCGAGGAGGGACGGCCGCCTTCTCCGAGAGGCCGCGCCCGTAACATCCGTTGCAGCACAGCATCTGGGAACCGTGCACCGGAACAGCAACCGAACGAGCCGTCTTCGTCTGATGGCAGCGACTGCAGGTGAACGAGGCGACGGATTCCAGCCGCAGCAGCTGCCACCCGAAGCGAGGCGGATGCCTCTGCACGATTTGCCGGTTGAGAAGAGTCGACTCCTCGGTCTCCATGGCATGCCCCCCACGGACGCACATGACGGCTGACAGCCGGGCCCCCTTTCGGAAGCCGATGGCTGAAAGGTACGACGTCACCGATACCGTGATCAAGATGTACCGCGCTGCCCGGCGCGCCGATCAGTTCCTCGGCGGCAGCGTCAAAGCGCGGGTGAGCGCGCTGCCGACGCGCTGCGAGTGGTCCGGCAGATGCTCGGTGGCCCAACGGGCGGCCAGGGTCAGGAAGTCGGCGAGATCCTCTTCCACGGCCGTCAGCAACTGACGCAGTTCGGGCACCGGAACGTCGATCCAGGGGCTGGTGTCCGCGGCGGTGTCGACGGTCAGGCGGACCGTGGAGCCGTGGCGTTCGGCGGAGGGCGAGGGATCGTGACCGAGCCACGCGGCGCCGCCGTCGCCGTCGAGGACGTCCCACCAGTCGCCCCGGTCCTCCAGCCCGCTGCAGCAGCCCGGCACCAGACGGGTGCCGGTGACGGTGTCGGTCACCTGCAGCCCGCCCACCGCGAACAGCGGGTCCATGGTCAGCAGCCCATGGAGGAAGCCGCCGAGCGGGTCGTCGGGACGCGGTGGACGGTCGTCCCCGGGATCGAGGTCGTTGCAGGAGGCCAGCGCCATCACCGCGGTGCCGACGCCGTCCGGTGCCAGCGTCCCGTCGAGCGCCAGGAAGGTGAAGGGCTCGACGTCCGAGACCGGCCACAGGCCGAAGGACTCATGGCCCGGGATCTCCAGGACGGGCCGGACAGTGATCATCCATGCATCATGCTGCACGTCGTTCGCGGGGGCACGGCCATTTTCCGGTCCGGGTCCGGGTTCCGGTGCCGTGTCCCGGACTCCGCGACCGCACGTCCCGGACCCGCGACCGCACGTCCTGAACTCCGCGACCGCACGGCCTGGCTGCACCGGGCTCGGCGAACCTCCTGTGCCGAGGTGGGTCCCGGGCTTCGGCCCGTCCCGCCCGTGGATATCCAGTTGGGCACGCGGCCGGGGAATGACAAGGTGACGCCCATGCTGTCGCCCACCGCCGAAGAAATCCTCCGGGAACTGCACGCCTCTCTCACCCTGCGCAAGCGTCCGGAGGACGTGGCCCGGCTCATCCAGGATCTGTACGCGGCCCAGGGCACCGAACTCGACGAGGCCACCGAGACGGCACTCGGCAAGGCCGCCGAGCACTCGCTGCGCAACCTCTGGCACGGCTACACCTCGATGCGGGAGGACTTCGCCCGCCCGGTCGGCGCCCAGCGCCAACTCGCCCGTGCGGCAACCCTGTTCACGGACGTGCCGGAGCTTCTGGATCTCCGGGACAGCGCCGCGGACGATCCGGAGCGGATCGAGGCGGTGATCCGGCGCGCGGGCGAGTCCATCGGCCGCGCGTACGGCCAGAACGACTTCGGCATGGACCGTCTCGACCGGGCCGAACGCACCGCCGCCGGCCTCGGCGAGGTCTCCAAGCGCCAGTACAACAAGCGCTTCCGTCTCCTGCGCCGCATGGAGGCCAAACTCGCGCGGCTGGTCCACGAACAACAGCGCCGCGAGGTGACGTTGACGGGCAAGGGAGCACTCGCGCACGAGCTGCCGTACGGTCTCTTCGCCGCGGACCCGGACACGGCGGCCTTCATCGCGTACGCCACGGCGCGGGGTTACATGCGCAGCGTCTTCACCAACGGCCGCCAGCGCCAGGTCTACGACGAGGTCGCCGACGCGCTGTTCCGGCGTCTGCGCGCGCGGCCCGAGCGGACCTGCTGGTTCGCCCTCGCGCACGTGCATCCCACCGCGGAGGTGCTGGCCGCGGTCTCCGACGAGGACCTCACCCGGCTGCTGGTCCGCTGGAACCGTTTCCTGCGCCAGGTCGCGGACCTGCTGGAGGACGCCTGGAACCGGCACCCGCTGGAGCGCGACACGATGATCGTGCGCCGTGGCGACGACTCGTCGACGTGGAACCAGGCCGCGCAGGCGTGGAATGCGGCCCGGGCGCACTGGTTCGCGATCCTGTCCGAGCTGGGCCAGGAGGACATCCTGGACCGGTTCTGCCCGGGCAAGGTTCCCCGTCTGATGGCTGCCGATGTGGCGTACTGGCACCGCATGAGCGGCGGCGGGCTGCACCCGGACACCTACATCTGGGCGGAGCTGCCGCTGCCCTGGGAGGTGCTGCGGGGAGAGAAGGAATGCCCGCGTTCGCTGGTCGAGGCGGTCTGCGCCCGGCACCGGAGGGATCCCGTCGCCGGCGCCTGGACCGCCCCCAGGCCGGCCGCCGAGGCCGTCGCCTTCCGCCGGACACCCGAACTCGTCCATGGTGTCGCCGTGGCCGACCCCCTCATGGCCAGTGCCCTCCGGTCGGCGGGCGTCTTCTCCGGCAACGGCAAGCGCGCGGCGGCGGGGGAGTGGCTGTGACCGCGGCTGTGACCGCGTGCCCCGGATCCCCGGAGAAACAAGTTGCCCCGGAACGCCGGCCCCAGCCATGATCGCCGTGGCGACGAGGAAGCTCTGCGGAGGAGCGCCCGGCTCTGATCCCGGGTGGACGTAGGTTCGAATCCTGCCCTCGTCGCCTTCTCACGTGCCGTGCCGATCCCGCGTACGGCCGACGACATAGCCGCACCGGCCGCGTCCGACGTGTCCGACCCGCCGGGCGGCGGCGCGCACGGCCCTCGCCGAAGCGCACCTACCGGCCCTGCCGACCGCGCCCCCGGCGAGCACCTGATCCCCGACACCGGCCGCGTCCCCGGTGAGCACCTGATCCCCGACACCAGCCGCGTCCCCGGTGAGCACCTGATGCCTGACATCGGTCGCGTCCCCCGGCGAGCACCTGATCCCCGACGCCAGCCGCGCCCCCGGCCCCGGCGAACGGGCCGTGTCCCGGCCGTACATCGGCCGCGTCGGGTCGGTGGTCAGCGCCCCGAGACCTCGGTGGGCTGCTGCCGCTCCGGTGCGCCCTCCCGGACGGGATCGCCGGGTTCCGGGTGGCCCGGGCCGTCGGCCGCGGCAGCGGCGCTCAGCGCGGCCTCGACCCGGCGGTTGCCGGTCATGCTCGCGGTGACGGCGGTCATGGCCAGGAGGAGGCCGGCGGCGGCGTAGAGCGGGGTGCGCACGTCGTAGGCGGTGGCCAGCCAGCCGCCGAGGAAGGCGCCGAAGGGGGCGGCGCACATGGCGAGCATGCGGGAGGTGGAGGCGACCCGGCCCATCAGGTGCGCGGGGACGATCGCCTGCCGCAGGGAGGGGCCGAGCACCATCGTGGCGCCCATGCCCGCTCCGCAGACGGCGAGCGCGAGGCCCGCGGCGTACGGGTTCGGGGCGGCGGCAAGACCCAGGATGGCGAACCCCTCGACCGCGGCCGTGCAGGTCAGCGCGGTGCCGGTGCCGAGGCGCCGGCCGAGGAAGGAGGCGATGCCCGCGCCGAGCAGACCGCCGGTGGCCTCCGCGGTGAGGAGCAGACCGAAGCCGAAGGTGTCGATGCCGAGACGGTCGTGCGCGAAGAGGGCCAGCACGGTCTCCACGGCGAGGAAGGCGATGTTCCCGACCGCCGGACGCAGCGCGAGCCCGAGCAGCAATCGGTCCCGGAAGACGTACGAGGCTCCGGCCCGCGCCTGACTGAGCAGCGACTCGCGCGCCTGCGGTACGGGCCGGGGCGCGGTGGGCAGCGATCGTACGAGCAGTGCGGACAGCGCGAACGACACCGCGTCGGCGAGCAGGGGAACCGCCCGACCGAGTGCGAGCAGGGCGCTGCCCGCGGGCGGCCCGGCGAAGCCGGACGCGGCGGTCTGGGTGCCGCGCAGGCGGGAGTTGGCGCGTTCCAGGAGCGCGGGGTCGCGGCCGAGCAGATCCGGCAGATAGGCCGTGGCGGCCGTGTCGAAGAAGAGTCCGCCGAGGCCGAGGAGGAAGGCGACGGCCGCGAGCAGCGCGATGCTGAGCACGTCGAGCACGGCTGCCGCCGCCGGTGTCGCGAGCAGCACCGCACGCGCCGCGTCCGCGACCCACATCGTGCGCCGGCGGTCCCAGCGGTCCACCAGCGCACCGCCGAGTATCCCGAAGAGCAGCCACGGCAGCGTCCCGGCGGCCGTGACGACGGCGAGCGCCATCGGATCGCGGGTCAAGGTCAGCGCGAGCAGCGGCAGCGCGGCGTGCGTCACCCCGTCACCGAGCGAGGAGATCGTCTGCGCGGTCCACAGCCGGCCGAACCCGGCCGGCAACTTCCGTATGTCTGTGGTCACTTGGCGTCTCCTTCGGTCTGCTCGCCTTCGGTCTGCTTGCGTGATGCCGGGTGGAACAGTGCGAAGACGAGGGACGTGTCCGGCAGCGACGGGTCGGACAGCTCCCGGTACTCCTCCGCCAGTGCCTGCAGCCGCTCCCCGAGTTCCGTGAACTGCTCCTCGGTGAGCCGCAGGTGCGCCATGCCCACGTGCCGCTCGCTGTCCGCCGGTGCCGCCTCCAGGTCCGCCACCGCGTGCCGCATCAGCACGTCCGGCCCGCCTTCGCCCGGATCCGGCAGCACGATCGACCGTGCGGCCATCGCGTAGTACCGCTCGGTGACCCCCCGCACCTTCCGCGTCCGCACCACCTTCACCAGCCCGGCCCGCTCCAGCAGCCGTACGTGGTAGCTGGAACTCCCCTTCGCCAGGCCCACCCGCTCGGCGATCTGCGTGATCGTCGCGGGCTCGAAGCGGAGCACGGCCATGATCCGGTGCCGCGTGAGGTTGGAGACGGCGCGCAGCTGGTCCTCGGTGGTGACGTGAAACGTCTCGGGAAGATCGTCGGTAGGCATGCGCACAATGGTCAACGATTCTTGACCATTAGGCAAGGGGGAATCGCTCAAAGGCGTGGGACGTGTCGCGAAAGGGGGCTTCGGGCTCGTGAAGCGGCGCGAAATGGGCGGAGCGACAAGGGCGTTGGTCTCTGCATGACTCAACGACCTGCACCCCGACCGCTGTCCGACGAAGCGCTTTCCGGCCTGCTCGGCCGCCATCGGTTCGGCACGCTCGCCACCGTCAGGCGCAGCGGCCACCCCCATCTGACGACCATGGCCTACAGCTGGGACCCCGAGGCCCGCGTCCTGCGGTTCTCGACCACGGCCGACCGCGTCAAGGTCCGCCACCTGCGGCACGATCCACGGGCGGCGCTGCACGTACCGGGCGGCGACGTGTGGTCGTTCGCCGTCGCCGAGGGCGAGGCCGTGGCCTCCGAGAGCACGACGGTGCCCGGAGACGCGGTCGGGCGGGAACTGCTCGCGCTGATCCCGAAGGCCGAGAGGCCCGAGGACGAAGCCGCGTTCCTGCGGGAGCTGGTCGCCGAGCGCCGGGTGGTCATCCGGATGAAGGTGGACCGGCTGTACGGCACGATGCTCGACGTCGACGGCTGACGAACCCGGCAGGGCGCGTCCTGTCCGCAGCGTCTCGTCTGCCCGGTGGTGTCCGGCACGCGCCAGGGCATGCCGGGTCCGTGCCGGCCGCGGTCACTCGTCGAGGACTGCGGCCAGGCACGCTCGCCTCACGCCTCACGCCTCACGGCTCATGCCTCACGGCTCATGCCTCACGGCTCATGCCTCACGGCTCACGCCTCAAGGCTCACAGAGGGGTCTGTTCCCACTCCCAGGGCCTGGCGTGGATCTCCCGCAGCAGTTCGGCGAAGGTGTCGCCGTCGAAGAGCAGGCCGTTGTACTCCGCGGGGATGGCCACGCACAGCACGGCCCGCCGCCCCTCACGCACCATGCGCCATCCCTGATCTTGCGTGGGTATCCCCAGCTTCAGCCAGGGAGGGAAACGCATCCTTGGATCGCAGGCGCGTAGTGCCGGAGTTCGCTGCTTCTCTTCGATGACGGTCAGATGGGCCGCTTCTGGGCCCTCGATGTACTGGCGGACAAACTTAGTAGGGTCGTGCGAGCCGACCAGAAAAGAGGGGGGCGGGCCGGGTGATCCGTGCGTACAAGTTCCTCATGCGGCCCACCGTGGGCCAGGCCGCCGCGCTCGGCGAGATGCTGCGCAATCACTGCTCGCTCTACAACGGGGCCTTGCAGGAACGCCGGGACGCCTACCGGCATGCCTCGAAGGCGACGATCCGGTACGGGCAGCAGTCTGTGCAGCTCAAGGACATCCGGGCCTTCGACCCGGAGGGTCAGGGCCGCTGGTCGTTCTCCAGCCAGCAAGCGACCCTGCGCCGCCTGGACAAGGCGTTCGCGGCGTTCTTTCGGCGCGTGAAGGCCGGAGACAAGCCGGGGTATCCGCGTTTTCGCTCGGGTAAGCGGTTCGACACCGTGGACTTCCCAAAGGACGGCGACGGCTGCCGCTGGGACTCCACCCCGCACGACCCCACCACCCGCGTCCGCCTCCAAGGCGTCGGACACGTCAAGGTGCACCAGCACCGGCCCGTGGCCGGCAAGGTCAAGACGATCAGCGTGAAGCGCGAAGAGCGCCGCTGGTACGTCATCCTGACCGCCGAACAAGCCCAGCCCGAACCCCTGCCGCAGACCGGTTCCGTAGTCGGCATCGACATGGGCATAGCCAACTTCCTCGCCGACTCGGGCGGTCAGTTCATACCCAACCCCCGCCACGCGGCGAAGGCCGCCGCGAAACTCGAAGCCGCACAGCAGGCCCTCAGCCGCCGCAAGCGCGGCAGCAAGCGACGCCGCAAGGCCGTGGAGACACTCGCCCGGCTGCACCGCAAGGTCCGCCGTCAGCGCCTGGACCATGCACACAAGACCGCGCTTCGTCTCGTTCGTGAGCACGACTTCATCGCGCATGAAGACCTCGAGATCCGCAATATGAGCAAGGTCCCCGCGGCCAGGCCGGACCCCGCACAGCCGGGCAGCTTCCTGCCCAACGGGGCCGCAGCGAAGGCGGGACTCAACCGCTCGATCGCCGATGTCGGATGGGGGGTGTTCCTCGCGATCCTGGCCGCCAA
This sequence comes from Streptomyces sp. NPDC001914, assembly GCF_042891215.1. Lineage (NCBI taxonomy): Bacteria > Bacillati > Actinomycetota > Actinomycetes > Kitasatosporales > Streptomycetaceae > Streptomyces > Streptomyces sp. NPDC001914. The sequence goes on along the minus strand of NZ_JBIASW010000012.1, from coordinate 68,323 downwards.
GGCGGAAGGAGCCGGACGGCAAGTGATAGCGGTGGACCCTCGCAACACCTCCCGGCGGTGCCCCGAATGCGGGCACACCGCGAAGGAGAACCGGCCCACCCAGGAGAAGTTCCACTGTCAGGCGTGCGGCCACAACGCGCACGCTGACACCGTGGGTGCGATCAACGTTCTACGGGCCGGGCTGGTCCGTCGCGACGCCAACCCAGCGTAGCGAGAAACCCTCTCATTCATGAGGGGGAGGAGTCACGGGGATGTCCTGCTTGCTCAGCGCGCGGGCGGCGATGGCCGACTCCTGCTAGCTGAGCCCCATCCCCGTGACGGAGATCAGGTTCTTGACCTTCTTCAGCGGCCTGGACGGTGTCCTTTACGGTCGCGGAGGACGAGACCTCATCCAAAAACGGAAAGCGGAAAGCCTCTTGGTGGATCGGCGCCGTGTGCGGTGCGCGGAATCCCATTCCGGGGAACGGACGGCACCGGTGGCGGTGGAGCGTGCGGCAGGCGATTTCGTCCGAAGCAGGGAGAGGCCACGAGCGGGAGCACGCGTACGACCCTGTCGCGGCTTCCGGCGCCGGAAGGCGCCGGCCGGCCGTTCCGGCCCCGTGGCCGGGCAGACCCGTGTGCCCCCGTGTACCAGGGCCGGGCGGAGACCACGGACGTCGGTCGCGTCGGCTCGTCCGGTCCCGCCCGTTCCGGTCCCGTCGGTGACGGGTCAGTCGGCCGGTTCGTCGGTCAGGGTCAGGTTGGCCCCGGAGGTCGGGTCGAAGACGTGCATCTTGGCGGTGTCCACCCACAGTTCGGCCCGGCCGCCCTCACGCACCTGCGTGGAGGCGTCGAGACGGGTGACGATCTGGTGCCCGCCCGCGCCGGTGTCGGTCGTCCCCGAGTCGGCCGCGAGCTCGGCGAGTTCGGAGGTCGCGGTGGGCTGCCACTCGTCCTCGGTGAAGTACGCGTAGACGTCGGAACCCAGCGACTCGACCACGTCGATGTCGACGCTGAACGTCGTGCCCGATCCACCCCTGGCCGGGTCCACCAGGGCGGCGTCCTCGAAGGCCTCCGGGCGCAGCCCCACGATCAGGTCCCTGGGGGCGCCGTGCCGTTCGAGGACGCGGCGCAGCCGGTCGCTGAGGTCGAGGTCGCCCACCGACGTGCGCAGCCTGCCGCCCTCCGCGGTGGCGTGCAGGAAGTTCATCGCGGGCGAGCCGATGAACCCGGCGACGAAGAGGTTCTTCGGCTGCTCGTAGAGGTGTTGCGGGGTTCCGATCTGCTGCACGACTCCGCCGCGCATCACCACCACCCGGTCGCCCAGGGTCATGGCCTCGGTCTGGTCGTGGGTGACGTAGACCGTGGTGCTGCCCAGACGCTGCTGGAGACGGGAGATCTGGGTGCGCATCTGGACACGGAGTTTCGCGTCCAGGTTGGAGAGCGGCTCGTCCATCAGGAACGCCTTCGGGTTGCGCACGATGGCCCGCCCCATGGCCACGCGCTGGCGCTGGCCTCCGGAGAGATTGGCAGGCTTGCGTTCCAGATGGTCCGTCAGGTCAAGGATGCGGGCGGCCTCTTCGACCTTCTCGCGGATGGTCGCCTTGTCCACCTTGGCCAGCCGGAGCGCGAAACCCATGTTGTCGCGCACGCTCATGTGCGGGTAGAGGGCGTAGCTCTGGAAGACCATGGCGATGTCACGGTCCTTGGGAGTCCGGTCGTTGACGACTTCCCCGTCGATCAGGAGGGTTCCCTCGGTGATGTCCTCCAGCCCGGCGATCATGTTGAGGGTGGTGGACTTACCGCAGCCGGAGGGACCGACGAGGATGACGAACTCACCGTCCTCGACACGGAGGTTGACGTCCTTCACCGCCACCGCACCATCGGGGTAGCGCTTGGTGATGCCTTCGAGAACGATCTCTGCCACGGTCGGTCCTTCTTGTCCTGACGAACTTCTCCCGACGAACGGCTGCCGCCGGGTCAGCCCTTGACGGCCCCGGAGGTGAGCCCGGCCACGATGCGCCGCTGGAAGAGCAGCACGAACACGATGATGGGGATGGTGATCACCACGGCGGCGGCGGCGATCGAACCGGTGGGCTGGGCGAACTGACTGCTCCCGGTGAAGAACGCGATGGCCGCCGGCACGGTCCGGGCCGCCGAGGTCGAGGTCAGCGAGATCGCGAAGAGGAAGTCGTTCCAGCAGAAGATGAACACCAGGATCGCCGTGGTGAACACCCCCGGCGCCGCGAGCGGAGCGATCACCAGCCGGAACGCCTGCGCCGGGGTGGCCCCGTCCACCTTGGCCGCCTTCTCCAGGTCCCAGGGGATCTCCCGGAAGAACGCCGACAGGGTGTAGATCGCGAGCGGCAGGGAGAACGTCATGTACGGGATGATCAGCCCGGTCCAGGTGTCGAAGATGCCGATGATCCGCTCGATGTTGAACAACGGCGAGACCAGCGAGATGGGCGGGAACATCGCGATGAGCAGCGACATCCCGATCAGCAGGCTCTTGCCGGGGAACCGGAGCCGGGCGACGGCGTAGGCCGCCATGGTGCCCAGCGCGACCGCGATCACTGTGGAGATGAGGGCGATGCCGATGGAGTTGATCAGCGCCCGGGTGAACTCGGAGGTCTGGAAGATCCCGCGGTAGTTCTCCCACGTCCACTTGGTCGGGATGAAGCTGCCGTCGGTGAGGGTGCTGGGGTCCTTGAAGGACAGAGCGATGATCCACCAGACCGGGAAGAGCGCGTAGGCGATCACGAGGATGTTGACCACGGCCCATCCCGACATCCGGCGTCGTCCTGCGGCGGACATCAGCGTCCCCCTTCCTGGGCACCGGGGGCGGCCGCCCCGAAGAGTCTGATGAAGGCGAAGGCGATCAGCGCCACGCACAGGAAGATGAGGACGGAGATCGCCGACCCGATACCGAGGTTGAGCGCGGTGAACAGGTTGTCGTAGCCCAGGATGGACACCGAACCGGTGTTGTGCGCGCCGGAGGTGAGGATGTAGATGTTGTCGAAGATCCGGAAGGCGTCCAGGGTCCGGAAGAGCAGGGCGACCAGGATGGCCGGCTTCATCAGCGGCACGGTCACCAGGAAGAAGCGCTGCCAGGCACCGGCACCGTCCACCTGGGCCGCGCGCAGCGTCTCCTCCGGTACCAGGGCGAGGCCGGCGAGCAGCAGCAGGGCCATGAAGGGCGTGGTCTTCCACACCTCGGCCAGGATGATCAGACCGATGGCCGGCCACTGCTCGGTCAGCGGCGCGTCACCGGAGGGCAGCAGATCGGCCAGGTAGCCGGTCTCCGGGGTCCAGGCGTACTGCCAGGAGTAGGCGGCGACGACGGTGACGATGCCGTACGGGATCAGGATGGCGGTACGGACCGTCCCGCGGCCGAAGATGGTGCGGTGCATGACCAGCGCCAGGGCGAACCCGAGGACGAGTTCCACGGCCACGGAGACCACGGTGATGAACACCGTCACCCACAGGGCCTGCCACCAGAACTCGGAGGACAGGACGGCGCCGTAGTTGCTGAAGCCGACGAAGTGCGCCTGCTGCGGGAAGCGCAGATCGTAGCGCTGGAGCGAGAGGTAGATCGCGTAGACGATGGGGTAGGCGGTGACGGCGAGCATGACGACCACGGCGGGCGCGCACAGCAGCCAGCCCAGCCGGCGCTCCTGCCGGGCCCCTTCGGACAGGGCGCGGCGGTCTTCGGGAACCGGTGCGGCCTGAGGGGAGGCCGGAGCCGACGAGGTCACGGGATCAGCCCCTTCGAGTCGAGGGCGTCCTCGATCTGGTCACCGATCTTCTGCACGTCCGGTCTCGGATCGATCCCGTTCGGCGGCGACAGGGTGTGCGAGATCGCGATGGACACGTTCTGGTAGGCGGGCGTCTTGGGCCGGATGCTGGCGCTCTCCAGGGCCGCCAGAACGGTGGAGGCGAAGGGGTAGTCCTTGACCAGCGACGGGTCCGAGTAGAGCGGGCGCAGCGTGGGCGGCAGTCCGCCCTCGAGCGCCGCGGTCAGCTGGTTCTGCCGGTTGCGCAGGCACAGCGCCGCCTCGAAGGCGAACGCGGAGTGGCGGGAGTAGGCGCCGACGGCCAGGTCGATGCCGCCGATGGTGGGCTTGGCCGGCCGGCCCTTCTCGACCGCCGGGTAGGGCGCCCAGCGGAACTGCTTGAAGAGCTTGGCGTTGTTGGCCTTCATCGACGGATACACGAACGGATAGTTGATCTCGAAGGCAGCGCTGCCCGACTCCATGGCCAGCCGGTTCTGGTCCTCCATCTGATTGGACAGGGACGGGTCGGCCGCGGGCGAGGTGGCCAGGGTCTTCATGACGGAGGCCGCGCGCACGGCGGGCGGTCCCAGCCGGGGAGCCGTCGCGGTCGCGTTCAGGATGGAGCCGCCGGCGCTCTCCACCAGCGTGTTGAACCAGACCGTGAGCCCCTCGTACTGCGCGCCCTGGATCTCCACGTAGTGCGGCTTGCCCTGCTTCGCCAGACGGCCGGCCATCAGGATCATCTCGGCCCACGTCTCGGGCGGCGTGGGGACCAGATCCTTGCGGTACCAGAGCAGTTGGGTGTTCGTGTTGTACGGGACGGCGTACAGCCGGCCCTTCCACGTGGCCGTCCGCAGCGGGACCTCCAGGGTGTCCCGGACGGCCGCGGCGCGGTTCTTCCCGGTCCACGGCAGGATCCACTTGGCTTCCGCGAACTCGGCGGGCCATGTGACGTCCAGCCCGATGATGTCGACCGTGTCGTCCTTGGCGGCCAGCCGGCGCACCAGCTGCTGGCGCTGCCCGTCCGCGGTACGGGGCAGCTTGTTGTAACTGATCCGGTAACGCCCCCCGGACCGCTTGGAACAGGCACTGGCCGCACTGGCCAGCGCACCGGAGTCGTCGGGGAAGTTGTACCAGTTGAGCGTCACCGTCCCGCCGCCTCCGCCACCGCAGCCGGCCAGCAGAGCCGCCGACAGGCACAGAGCCAGCAGAACCCGCAGCAGGCCACGGATGCCGGACGAAGACGCCACCCCACACTCCTTCCGGACCGGTGCGAGAAAGTCCGGACACGGATGAGGAAGCCCGAACGCGCGACAGGCTAGGCCCGCCCCCGCCCCCCACCTGCCACGCCGCACCGCCCGGTCATCCGATCGGCCGCACGGTCCGTCGGCCGGGCACGGGTGCGGGCATCGGGGCTCGCGCCCTCGGCCCGTAAGGCTCGGATCCTCCGGGGCAAGGGACGCACCGACCTGCGCCGAAGTGGCGTCGCAACCCTGCTCGCGCCTGCGTCCGGACGTCGGGCGAACCGTCCTCGCCGGCCCTCGCGAGCGTCACCGTGTACGGCTCGGCAGGCCGGGCCACCACCGCTTCCGCGGTGCCGGCCGGGTGAACAGGGCGGTCAGGCCCCTCTGTTCCCCGTGACCGTCCGCAGCACCCGGCACGCATCCGGCACGCCGGTCCTCGGCCGTCCGCGGACCGCCTCCGGCCGGGCGTGGACGTGAGGCCCTGAACGCTTCGCCTTCACCGGACGCCGAAGGGGACCGGTCCCGCCCCGCCGCGGACGGTGACCCCGAACCGGGTCCGCATCCGCCGCAGCTCCCACAGCGAGACGGCGGTCACCGACAGCGGCCCGCCCAGCAGGGAGCAGAACTGGAAGACCGGCGGGCCCTGCGGCATGCCGCTGCCGATCAGGTTGAAGACCACGAGTACCCACACCAGCACTCCGGTGAGCACGGGCGGCAGCATCGGATGGACGTGGGCGGTGTTGAAGGCGCTGCGAGCGGAGTACAGCGACGCCAGGAAGAAGAAGGGGAAACCCCACACCATCACGGCCAGCGACAACAGGAGCATCACATAGACGAACCAGTCCTTCCGGTCCCCGACGGCGACCTGGGACGTCGTGTACAGGACACCGCCGATGACGAGCACCGTCAGCAGGTACCAGCCGACCGCCTTGAGCGGCACATGGAGCCGGGAGCGCAGCTGCGGGCGAAGGTGTGAGGGTGCGTAGAGGATGAAGCCGAGGATGACCAGCGGGCCGGCGCAGAGCAGCAGAACCGGGGTGATGATCATGTTGGCGACGCCTTCGGTCGCCGCGTTCTCCCAGCGGTCGGCATCCACGCCGTAGACCAGGACCAGCGTGAGGGCGGCGGCGACGCCTAGCACCGTGCGGGCCACCTGGACGCGGTCCACGGTGCGGTCCTCGATCCGGCCCTCGCCCTCCTGCACGAAGAGGCGGGTGGCGACGCGGTGCGCCGAGCGCAGGACGAGGCCGGCGAGGAACGGGGCGGAGAAGTACCACAGGCGGCTGCGGCGTCGCTGCGGGCGAGCGGGCGCCGGGGCCGGCCGGCCGTAGGGATACGGGTTCCCGGGCGGATACGGGTGCGGCGCGGGCGGACCGTGGGGATCGCCGGCCGGCGGCGGCCCGTAGGGGCTGTTGGCCGGCGGCCCGGGAGGACCCCAGCCCTGGCCGCCCGGTCCGTTGCCGCCTGGTTGCCCAGGCCCCGGACCCGGCCCCCATCCCCCGCCTGCCATGTCTCTTCCCCCGTCGGTTCATTGCCGAGCGCGTCTCGCACAGCGGCATCGCGGCAGCCTAGTGGCTCAAGAGCCGCCTCTCCCATGGTCGTTGTGTGGACCCTGTCTGCTTTCCGGGGAGACTTCGGGCCGACCCGGCCTCCCTCCCCGCTCGGCTCCGCCCGGGGCGATGGCCGACAGCCGGGTGCGGTCACGGCGAGACGCATGAGCAGGGGCAGGCCCGTGCTCCACAGGAAATCGCATGTCAGTGCGGTGCGCGTCCTACTAGCGTTCGCCCATGAGCGACGACACGTGGGCGGGAGTCCGGGAGCGGGTGCTCCGGATCGCCGGACACCCCGGAGCGGACAAGGTCTTCGGGGCGCGGGGGCACGGCTTCCGCCTCACTCCGGTCCTGGACGAGGAACGGCTCCGGGCACTGGAGGCGGACCTGGGCATCGGCCTGCCCGCGCAGTACCGGAGTTTCCTCCTCCACGTCGCGGGAGGGGGAGCCGGCCCCGACTACGGCCTGATGACACCCGTCCTGGGCGACGACGGATGGCAGTGGACCGGCACCGGGCTCACCTACCCCGCAAAGCCGACCACCGCCGAGTTCGCCGGACGCCCCTTCACGGCCGAGGCGCTGCACAACGAGATCGCCGCGCTCGATGCCCAGGAGCCGCAGCGGGACGCCCATGCGACCGAGGACGAGTTCCTTCACGCGCACGCGGCCTGGGACGCGCGCTACGAGGAGCTGTACGACGCCCAGGAGGCGGGCGCGGTGTTCCTCGCCGAGCAGGGATGCGGCTACGCGTCGCTGATGGTGATGACGGGGCCCCACCGAGGTGCGATATGGGAGGACCTGAGACCGGCGGACGGGGGAATCGAGCCGACCGGACACGGCTTCGCGCACTGGTACCAAAGCTGGCTCGAACGCACCGAGCAGCAGCTCGGTGTCACACCGCCCGCGCGGACCGGTTGAAGGGACACGCTCCAGCGACCGGTCTCGTACGGGCGGCGGACCGAGGGACCGTCAGAGATCCCGTGCCCAGGCCCCGTTCGTGACCGGCGCACGGTTGCCTTCCGGCGTGTCCCTCGCCCGGGGCCGGACCCCGACGCTGCTTGAATCGCCATATGACAAAACGTGACGATGCAGAGCTTTTCGGCAACCGGTTCCTGACCATGCCCGCCCCCGCGGAGACCTTCCCCGAGGAGGGCATGGCCGCGACGGACGCCATGAGGCTCGTGGACGTGGACCTCGCCATGGAGGGCGACCCGCAGCGCAACCTCGCCACGTTCGTCACCACCTGGATGGAGCCGGAGGCGCAACGGCTGATCGCCGAGAACCTCCACCGCAATTTCATCGACCACGCGGAGTACCCCATCTCCGCCGAGATCGAGCAGCGCTGCGTACGCATGCTCGCCGACCTCTTCCACGCGCCGGGCAAGACGGCCGGCTGCCGGACCCAGGGCTCGTCCGAGGCGATCATGCTCGGCGCGCTGTCGCTGAAGTGGAAGTGGCGCGAGCGCCGCCAGGCGGCCGGCCTGTCGACCGACCGGCCCAACCTGATCTTCGGGGGAGACGTCCACGTCGTCTGGGAGAAGTTCTGCCGCTACTTCGACGTCGAGCCGCGGATCGTGCCGCTCGCCGAGAACAAGTACACGATCGGCCCGGAGGACGTGGAGCCCCACCTCGACGAGAACACGATCGGTGTCGTCGCCGTCCTCGGCACCACGTTCACCGGCCACAAGGACGATGTCGTCGGGATCGACGAACTCCTGCGGGAGGTCCGCAAGAAGCGGGACCTCGACATCCCGATCCACGTCGACGGCGCCAGCGGCGCGTTCGTGTGGCCCTTCCTCTACCCGGACTCGAAATGGGACTTCCGGCTCGAGCAGGTACGGTCCATCAACGTCTCGGGACACAAGTACGGCCTGGTCTACCCCGGCATCGGATGGCTGGTCTTCCGCGAGGAGTCCGACCTGGCCAAGGACCTGGTGTTCTACGAGAACTACCTGGGCAAGACCGACGCGACGTTCACGCTGAACTTCTCCACGGGCGCGTCGATGGTGCTCGCGCAGTACTACAACTTCGTACGGCTCGGCCGGCAGGGCTACACCTACGTCATGAAGATGATGCAGGAGAACGCCCGCGCCCTGGCGGACAACCTGCGCGACAGCGGCCGCTTCGAGGTGATCGGGAGCGACCTCGAACAACTCCCGCTGGTCGCCTTCCGCCTGGCCGGCGAGCACGCCTACGACGAGTCCGACATCGCCTGGCAGCTCTCGGCCGAACGGGGCTGGATGGTCCCGGCGTACACGCTCCCGCCCGACGCGGAGCGGGTGAAGATCATGCGCGCCCTGGTCAAGGAGACCATGAGCCGCGAGCAGATCGACCGCCTGGGCCAGGACATCGCCGACGCGTGCCGCACGCTGGACGCCAAGGGCGCGACCCACGGCACCGAGCGGACCCAGGTCAAACGCGGCACCGGCTACTGACGCACCGCACGCACCGCACGCACCGCACGCACCGAACCGGGCCGGACGGGACCAGCCGTAGGGCCCGTCTTCACCAAGTGGACGTGCAGGTTGTGGACGACGTGAGGGCCGGTGCGTACGTCGGGATTTGGATTCCATCGTGGTGACATGGACCAGAGGGCAAAATGATGGACGTGCAGCTTCGGTACAGCTTCCGCGTGTATCCGAGTGCCGGTCAGCGCATGGCGTTGGCGAGGGCGTTCGGGTGTGCTCGGGTTGTCTTCAACGATGCTCTTCGGGCTCGTGAGACCGCCCGGGCCGCCGGGCTGCCGTTCGTTTCGTCCGGGGAGTTGTCCAAGCAGCTCACCGCCGCGAAGAAGACTCCCGAGCGTGCGTGGCTCGCCGGGGTGTCATCGGTCGTGTTGCAGCAGTCCCTGCGGGACCTGGAGGCCGCCTACAAGAACTTCTTCGACGGCCTCAAGGGCAAGCGCCCGAAGATGGGTGTGCCCCGGTTCAAGTCCCGTAAGGACAGCCGGCAGTCGGTCCGGTTCACCGCCAATGCCGGATGGAGGATCACGACCGGCGGAAAGCTCCGGCTCCCCAAGGTCGGCGACCTGTCCGTGAAGTGGTCGCGTTCCCTGCCGTCGGTTCCGTCCACGGTGACCGTGGTCAAGTGCAGTGCGGGCCGTTACTTCGCGTCGTTCGTGGTCGAGACCGACGTCGAGATGCTTCCCGCCACGGACAACGTCGTCGGTATCGACCTGGGCCTGGGTCACTTCGCGATTCTCTCGGACGGCACGAAGATCGACAGCCCGCGCTTCCTGCGCCGGGCCGAGAAGAAGCTGAAGAAGGTGCAGCAGGATCTCAGCCGGAAGGCGAAGGGGTCGAAGAACCGGGCGAAGGCCCGGGTCAGGGTTGCGCGTGTTCACGCGCGGACCGCCGATGCGCGGCGCGAGTTCCACCACCAGCTCTCCATGAAGATCATCCGTGAGAATCAAGCGGTTGCAGTGGAAGATCTGGCGGTCAAGGGACTGGCGCGTACCCGCCTCGCGAAGTCCGTGCACGACGCCGGATGGTCGGCGTTCACGACGATGTTGGAGTACAAGGCCGCCCTGTACGGGCGCGCCTTCCACCGCATCGGCCGATTCGAGCCCACGTCCCAGGTGTGCTCGGCCTGCGGCGTCAAGGACGGCCCCAAGCCGCTGCACATTCGTACGTGGACGTGCGGGGCCTGCGGGGCGCGGCTTGACCGGGACATCAATGCGGCGGTCAACGTCGCGAAGGCTGCCGGACTGGCAGTGTCAGCCTGCCGAGCGCGGGTAAGACCGGGACTCCTCCCGGCACAGCGCGAAGAAACAGGAACCCACCCGAAGGCGAGCCGGTCATCCGGCAGTCAGGCGGGAATCTCCGTCCTTTAGAGCGGAGAGGATGTCAATTGAGGATTTCCAGCATGCGGTTGCCCAATACCGCGGCGGAGTGCGGGTTTTGGCCGGTGACGAGGTTGCGGTCTTCGACCATGTACGGCTCCCACATGGGGCCCCGGCTGTAGTTGACGCCGACCTTCTCCTTGAGGTCCGTCTCCAGCAGCCATGTCGCCCGGGAGGCCAGGCCGACGGCGTCCTCCTCGTCGTTGGTGAATCCGGTGGCGTTGTAGCCCTCGAAGGGCGAGACGCCGTGGATCCGCGTGGAGAGCATCGCGGCGGGTGCGTGGCACACGATGAACAGCGGGTTGCCCGACTGCAGTTGGGCGGTGAGCAGGCGGCCCGCGTCGGCGTCGAAGGCCAGGTCCGCCATGGGGCCGTGGCCGCCGGGAAGGTATACGGCGTCGTAGTCCTCCAGCCGCACGTCCGACAGTTGCAGCGGTCGGCGCATGACTTCCGCGTCCCGGATGATGGCCTCCAGGTCGAGGGCGCCCTGTTCACCGCCTGCCATGGACGGGCGCAGGCTCATCATGTCGACGTTGGGTGTGGCGCCGCCGGGTGTCGCCACCACGACGGAGTGGCCGGCGTCGGTGAGCAGCTTGTAGGGGTTGGCGAATTCCTCGGCCCAGTAGCCGGTCGCGTACCGTGTGCCGTCCTTCAGCACCCAGTAGGTAGCGCCGCTCACGATGAACAAGACCTTTGCCATTGCTGGGTCGCCTCCTCAGCGTTTTAGCCCGTTTGGCGCATTTAGGTCCCTTTTCGGTACGCTAGTGTCTTCGCGGTCAACCCGCACATCGATCAGCTGCGGTGCGCAGCGGCGGCTCACAGGTGTCCAACGGCCCCCGGCATGCCGTGTGTTCATGTCGCGGCGTGGTGCGGGGGCGCCTCGCGGACATGCGGTACCTCAAGACCTCACGAAACCGCGGCCTCGCGTGAAGTGTCCCCGGCGGGTGTGCGGCTCCTGGCGTCCAGGGTGCCCGTCGCGCCGGTGGTGCGGAAGCGGGCACGGTAGGCGCCCGGGGTGGTGCCGAGCTTGCGTACGAAGGCGCGGCGCAGTGACTCGGCCGAGCCGAAGCCTGTGCGGCGGGCCACCGTGGCCATCGGGTCGTCGCCGCTCTCCAGCAGTGCCTGGGCCCCTTCCATGCGGATCTCCTCGACGTAGCGGGCCGGTGTGGTGTCCAGTTCGTCGTGGAACATGCGCGTGATGTGGCGGGGGCTCACGCCCGCCCTGCGTGCCATGGCGGCGACGGTGTGGTTCGCCGGGGGGTCTGCGGCGACGGCGTCCAGGACCTGGCGCAGCACCTCGTGGCGTACCTGCGGGGTACGGGTGCGGACGCTGAACTGGGACTGTCCGCCCGGGCGTTGCATGAAGACCACCATGTCCTTGGCCACCGTGCGGGCGGTGTGGGCGCCGTGGTCCTCCTCGACCAGGGCGAGGGAGGCGTCGATGCCCGCACTGACTCCGGCCGAGGTCATGATGTGGCCGTCGCGCACGAAGAGGGCGTCGGGGTCGACCGTCACCGCGGGGTAGCGCAGGGCGAGTTCGTCGGTGAAGCGCCAGTGGGTGGTGGCTCTGCGGCCGTCGAGGAGCCCGGCCGCGGCGAGCAGGAAGGCGCCGGTGCAGACCGACACCGTGCGGCGGCTGCGCGCGTCGAGTGCCCGGACGGCGTCGAGCAGGGTGTCGTCCTTGATCAGGGACGGCCATTCGGGGCCGCCGGGGACGACGAGCACGTCGCTGTCACCGGTCACCTGCGCGACGGCCAGCTCGACGCCGAGGCGGGTGCCGGCCGAGGTGACCACGTCCGCTCCGTCCGGGGAGACGACGCGGACGCGGTATCGGCCCCCGAAATCGTTGGCCGTCGTGAACACTTCTATGGGTCCGGTGACGTCCAGGATCCGTACGCCCGGGAAGACCAGCACCGTCACCAGCAGCGGATCCCGGGTGGACGATCTGGCCTTCATGGTGTGCCTCCATGTCGGGCGGACACCCCTCAGGCTATCCCGCGACGGGTACGTTGACTGAACTCGGTCAGGAGTGTCGGAGGCTGTCGCGGGACCCGGTGCGCGGGGCGCTCGCCTGCCGTTCCTCGCCCGTGTTCAGCGGTCTGCCGCCGTCCGCCGGTGGCCGCGCCAAGGGACACGACACCCTCGGATCGGGACATGCACGGCCGCACCCAGACCCGGACCACACCCGCACCCGCCCCGCTCCCGCACCCGCTCCCTGCCCATGGGTCGAACGGCGCGGATGTCCTGGTACGAGGGCATCGTGGCGCGCGGTGGCCTGTGGCGGGCTCCCGCGCCGCCCGTAGCTTCGTCGAGGCCAACGGGCCGACGGTCCCGCCCGCACACCCCGGGCGGGCCGGGCACCCGTCGGCCTTCTGCCGTTCACCGCCCCGCGCACGCCATCCGGCCACCGGGCACGCGCGCCGTCGGTGCCGCCGCCGCACGAGAAGACAAGGCTCCGCACTCAGTGACATCGCACTCACGTACCACCCGGCCCGTCCAGGACGAGACCGGCCCGACTTTGGAACACACCGAAGAAGCCCGCGCCCGCCCCGACGGGGCCCCGCCGGAGCGCCGCACGAAGGGACGGCTCGCTCCCGGCTGGTTCGCGGCCGTCATCGGCACGGGAATCGTCGCCGACGCGGGGGCCACGCTGCCGCGCCACATCCCCGGGCTGCGCGACGCGGCCACGGTGCTCTGGGTGGCCACCGCACTGCTGCTGGTCGTCCTCGCCGTCGGCTATCTCCGGCAGCGGGCCCTGCGCGCCCACGCCGACGACCCCGTACTCGTCCATTTCCTGGGGACGATGCCCATGGCCCTGCTCATCGTCGGTGCGGGAACCCTGCTGCTGGGACACCGTCTGATCGGTACGCGGGCGGCGGTCGACGTGGACTGGGTGCTGTGGTTCGCCGGCACGGCGCTGGGGCTCGTCACCGCGTGCGCCGTGCCGTATCTCATGGTCACCCGGCACCGCTTCGCACCGGACGCGGCCTTCGGCGGCTGGCTGCTGCCCGTGGTGCCACCGCTGGTCTCGGCCGCGACGGGCGCCCTGCTCGTTCCGCATGCCCCGGCCGGCCAGGCACGGCTGTCGCTGCTGCTCGGCTGTGCCGCGTTGCTCGGGCTCGGACTGGTCGCCGTCATGCTGGTCCTCGCCATGCTCTACAGCCGCCTGGTGCATCACGACGCGCCCGCCGGTGCGCTGGTCCCCACGGTCTGGATCGGCGTGGGGGCCCTGGACCAGGCCGTGACCGCGATGGGCGCACTGGCCACCACGGCCCCGAGCGGGCTGCCCGCCCCCTACGCGCGAGGGGCCGCGGTCGTGGCGCTGCTGGGCGGCGTCGGGTTGTGGGGATTCGCGATGCTGTGGCTGGTGCTCGCCACCGCGTTGACCGTACGGGCCGTCCGCAAGGGTCTGCCCTTCACGCCGACCTGGTGGGCCTTCATCTTCCCTCTGGGCGCGGCGGTGACCGCCACCGGCGGTCTGGCCGTCCGTTCCGGCTCACAGCCACTGGTGTGGTCCGCCGTGGCGCTGTACGTGGTGCTCGTCGCCGCGTGGGCGGTCGTCGTACGGCATTCACTGAGCCACGCCCTGGGCCTGGCGAGGAGCGGCCGTCGGGCGTGAGCCGCCGACGGCCGCGGCGCACGGCCCCACCGCCAGGCGGCGTTTCCCGGCCGTGCCGCCCGGCCCCACGCTAAGCGGCGTTTTCCGGGCGGGGCGCCCGCTCCGCCCGGGGACTGTGCCCGCGAGCGGCCCGGCCTCCCGGGAGCAGCACGCTCACCGCCATCGCGGCGAAGGTGACCGCCCAGACCACGGCCGATACCCAGATCTCCCAGCGGCTCATGGTGACCATCCAGGACGTCCCGGTAGCGCGTCCCAGTTCATGGGTGGTGACCGCGTACATGCCGATCGGGAAGACCAGGTTCCACCAGCCCGTGTCGTAGCGCAGCGGAATGCGGCGCACCACGTGCTTCCAGACCCCGAGGGCCAGCAGCAGCGGGATCAGCCAGCTCGAGAACGCCCACAGCACGACGGAGGAACCCATCAGGACGGGCCTCGGCAGCAGTGTGGCCGCGGTCGGCAGAGCGGCGAGGCGGACCCCGGCGAGAACCGTGATCGCCGCCGCTCCCATGAAGATCCAGACGGACGTCATGAGGCCCTCGGGCCGCACCGGCCGCGCGAGCAGTCTGGCCAGGACGATGCCGGCGATCAGCAGATACTGGACGACGCCGACGGCGAAGCACACCGCCGCCAGAACCGGCAGCACGCGCCCGGTGCCGGTATGGGCCAGGGAGGCCGCGCCCACCGCCACCGACTGGGATCCGACGGCCCACAGGAACCAGGTGCCGTTCACCTGGTCGAACGACGGGTTCCGTCTCAGCGTGGTGATGAGCGCGATCGGGACGCCGTAGTCCAGCACCAGCCAGCTGACGGCTCCGAATGCCAGGAACGCGGCGGCGGCCGTGGTGTGGCCGTCCGGTACCAGGCGGGAGGCCAGCACATTCGCGGAGACGGCGATGGTGAGGAAGACGAAGGAGCGGGGGCCGAGGAACTCGGCGACGAACCGCTGCCGCCGCCGCGCCAGACGCCATGCCTGCACGGGCAGGAGCAGCGCGAACCCGGCCAGGGCTGCCCAGAGCAGCACCGTGGAGAGCTCGTGGGCACCGCCCAGGTACAGGGCCGTGGAGACGATGCCGGTGCCCATGACGAAGGCGAGCGCGCCGGCGTTGAGACCGGTGGCCCTCTCGGCGAGGACCCCGCGCAAGCCGGGCGGAGCCGCGGCCTCGGCCGCATCGGTAGGGCCTGCCTTCCCGGGATCCGCGTCGGGGTGCTCGTCGGCGCCGCGACCCGGCCCGGGCACGGGTGGCTTCCCAAGGGTGTGACCGGGACCGGACCCGTCGGACCCGTCGGCCCCGTCGGTCTGGGCATCGGCGTGGTCCGGGTCCACCAGCCATTCGGCGAGGACTGCCGCGTGACTGTGCTCCGTGTCCCGGGTCATCAGGTCTCCTTCGTGGATACCCCGGCCTTCAGGTCGGGGTGGGGGTACCTCCCGCTTGCGGGCGAGAGACGAAGCTCCTGCGGAGCAGGGCAGGGCAGGGAAAGCCGGTTCGCTCCTGGGCGGAGCGGCGTTGTCAGTGGCGGTCGTTAGGTTGCTCCTGTGTATCTGCGGTATTCCTTCCGGATCGAGCCGACTGCGGGTCAGCGCGTCGCGCTGGCGCGTACGTTCGGCTGTGCACGGGTGGTCTACAACGATGCGCTGGCCGCGAGGAGGGCCGCGTACCGGGCGGACGGGTCGCGGATCGCGACGGGTGTGCTGGCGAAGCGGGTGATTACCGAGGCGAAGAAGACGCCTGAGCGGGCCTGGCTTGCCGAGGTGTCGGTGGATGCCTTGCAGTCCTGTCTTCGTGATCTCGATGCGGCGTACGCGAACTTCTTCGGGTCGGTGTCGGGGAAGCGGCCAGGGCGCCGTATGGGGCTTCCGGTGTTCAAGTCGAAGAAGGACAGCCGGCAGGCCGTTCGTTTCTCCAGGAACGGGTTTCGGTTGCGGGACAACGGGCGATTGAACCTCGCGAAGATCGGTGATGTGCGAGTGCGCTGGTCGCGTTCGCTGCCGTCGGCTCCGTCGTCGGTGACCGTGATGAAGGATCCGTCGGGCCGGTACTTCGCGAGTTTCGTCGTGCAGGTCGAGGCCGAGCCGCTCGCGCCCGTCACGTCCGAGGTCGGCATCGATCTTGGCCTGACCCACTACGCCGTGCTGTCCACCGGGCAGGTCATCGACAACCCCCGCTTCCTGCGGCGCGCCGAGCGTCGGCTGAACAAGGCGCAGCAGGCGCTGAGCCGGAAGACGAAGGGATCGAAGAACCGGGCCAAGGCCCGGCTGACGGTCGCCCGTGCGCACGCCCGGGTGGCCGACGCGCGCAGAAACTGGTGCCACCAGAATGCTTCGAGGCTGGTCCGCGACAACCAAGCGGTCTACCTCGAAGACCTGGCGGTCTCCGGCCTGGCCCGTACCCGCCTGGCCAAGTCTGTGCACGATGCCGCGTGGGCCATGTTCCGCCGCGTGCTGGAGGAGAAGGCGGCCCGCCACGGCCGGCACGTCGGCATCGTCTCCCGCTGGCTGCCCTCCTCGCAGACGTGCTCGGTCTGCTGGGTCGTGGACGGGAAGAAGCCACTGCACGTGCGAATCTGGCGGTGCGAGGGCTGCGGTACTGAACATGATCGTGACCTCAACGCGTCAAGAGTGATCCTCGCCGCCGGGCAGGCGGAGAGGCTAAACGCCCCCGGAGGGCCGGTCAGTCCTGGCACGGAAAACCTGTGCCGGGCACGGCCCGTTGAGCGGGGAACCCATCCGAAGGCCCAGCCGGTCACCACCGGCAGCCAGGCGGGAATCCCCGTCCTTTAGGGCGGGGAGGATGTCAAGAGATGCCTTTCACCCGTGCGTTGCGTGCGGTGTCCATATTCTAGCGATTGCGCATTTTGTCCGAACGGTTCGTCCTCGTAGTCCGTCGCTGTGATCCGTCGCCGCGGTCTGTCGTCGTGTTCCGTCGTCGTGTTCTGTCGTCGGGCTCACGCGAAGGCCTCCGCGAGCAGGGCCTTGTGCTCCGCCGCGTGCCGGTGCGCGGAACCGACGGCAGGTACGGGCGACTCGGGTCTGGCGGCGTGTTCCACCACCCGCTCCGCCGACTTCATGAGCCGCGGGGCGACGAAGGACCAGGCCCCCTGGTTCTCCGCCTCCTCCTGCACCCAGCGCACCTTGGCGGCCGCGGGGAAGCGGGCGAGTTCGGCGGCGAGCTCCCGCTCGGGGAAGGGGTAGAGGCGTTCCACGGTGACGATCGCCGTGTCCGTCCGGCCCAGTTCACGGCGGTGCGCCGCGAGGTCGTGGCTGATCTTGCCGGAGCAGACCAGGATCCGAGTGACCCCGGCGGGATCCGAGGTCGTGTCCGGCAGGACCGGCAGGAACCCGCCGTCGGTGAAGTCCGCCGGGGCGGAGACGGCCGCCTTCGACCGCAGCATGGACTTCGGCGTGAAGACCACCAGCGGCCGGCTCCGGCCGTCGAGCGCCTGCTGTCGCAACAGGTGGAAGTAGTTGGCGGGCAAGGTGGGCTGGGCGACGGTCATGTTGTTCTGCGCGCACAACTGCAGGAAGCGCTCGATCCGCGCGGACGAGTGGTCGGGGCCCTGCCCCTCCAGCCCGTGGGGCAGCAGCAGGGTGACGCCCGAGCGCCGGCCCCACTTCTGCTCGGAGGACGCGAGGTACTCGTCGACGACGGTCTGGGCTCCGTTGGCGAAGTCCCCGAACTGCGCCTCCCACAGCACCAGGGCCTTGGGCCTGGCCGTCGCGTAGCCGTACTCGAAGGCCAGGGCGGCGAGTTCGGACAGCATCGAGTCGTACACCGCGAAATCACCGCGCCGCGTGGTGAGGCTGTCCAGCGGGGTGTACTCGTCGCCGGTACGGCGGTCGGTCAGCACGGCGTGGCGCTGGCCGAAGGTACCGCGCCTGGAGTCCTGTCCGGCCAGCCGCACCGCCACGCCCTCCAGCAGCAGCGAACCGAGCGCCAGCGTCTCGGCGGTGGCCCAGTCGGCGGTGCCGCGGTCGAGCATCTCGGTACGCCGCCGCAGCTGGGGCAGAACGCGGGGATGCACCGTGAAGCCCGAGGGCAGATCCGTCTGCGAGGCGAGCACCCGGCGGACGGTGGACTCGCCGACCGCGGTCAGCGCCTGCCCCGGCACACCGTCCCCGCGTACGCCGGCGTCCGCTCCGGCGCCGGCGGACGGCTCGCTGCCGGAAGCGGGCAGGCTCCGTGTCTCGGCGAAGGCCCGCTCCAGACGGTCCCGGTAGTCGCGGCGGGCACCCTCCACCTGGTCCGCCCCCAGGTCCCCGCGCCGCATCAGCGAGTCGGCGTACAGACTGCGCACGGAAGCCCGCGCGTCGATGCGGTCGTACATCAGCGGCTGGGTGATCGACGGGTCGTCGACCTCGCTGTGCCCGTGCCTCCGATAGCACACAAGATCGACCACGACGTCCTTGTGGAAGGTCTCCCGGTAGTCGAACGCCAGGCGCGCCACGCGGTCCACGGCCTCCGGGTCGTCGCCGTTGACGTGGAAGACCGGCGCCTCGACGGCGCGGGCCACGGCGGTGGCGTACGTGCTCGAACGACCGCTGGCGGGCGGCGTGGTGAAGCCGACCTGGTTGTTGACCACCACGTGGACGGTGCCGCCGGTGCGGTAGCCGGGCAGCCGGGACATGTTCAGCGTCTCCGCGACCACACCCTGCCCCGCGAACGCGGCATCGCCGTGGACGACGACCGGAAGGACCGGAAAGGCGTCGCCCGCTCCTGCGGCCAGGTCCTGCTTGGCACGCACCACTCCCTGGACCACCGGACCCACGATCTCCAGATGCGAGGGGTTCGCCACGACCGAGACGGCGATGCCGCGGCCGTCGAGGGCCCCGTAGGTGCCCTCCGCGCCCAGGTGGTACTTCACGTCCCCGGACCCCTGCACCGACCGCGGGTCCACCGCGTCCTCGAACTCGCCGAAGATCTGCGCGTAGGACTTGCCGACGATGTTGGCGAGGACGTTGAGCCGGCCGCGGTGCGCCATCCCGATGACCGCTTCCCCCACTCCGCTGTCGATGGCACGCAGCAGCAAGGCGTCCAGCAGCACGATCGCGGACTCGCCGCCCTCGAGTGAATACCGCTTCTGACCGACGTACTTGGTCTGCAGGAAGGTCTCGAAGGCCTCCGCCGCCCCCAACCTGTAGAGGATGCGCAGCTGTTCGCCACGGTCGGGCCGCTGCCGGGGCCCCTCGACACGCCGCTGGATCCAGCGGCGTTCACCGGCGTCCTGGATGTGCATGTACTCGAACCCGGCGGTACGGCAGTAGAACTCCCGCAGTGCGTCGACCACTTCGCCGACGGTCATCAAGGAGCGGCCGGCGAACCCGTCCACGACGACCTTCTCCGCCCGGTCGGCCTCGTCGAGCCCGAAGGCGGCGACGTCCAACTCCGGGTGGACGGCCGACTCCGGGGTCAAGGGGTCCGTGACGGCCATCAGATGACCTCGCACGCGATACGCGTGGATCAGCGCCGCGACCCGGACCGCCTTGAGCTGCGCCCGGCCGTCTGCGGGCCCGGCGTCCGTAGGTGCGGGCGGTTCGGTCCGCGCGGCCGGAATTCGCCCGGACGCGAAGAACTCCCGCCACGTCCGGTCGACCGAGCCGGGATCGCGCAGGTAGGACTGCCGCTGCTCGTCCACGACCCATTCGTTGATCCCGAACTCCGTCCGGGGTGACACCGAGCGTGCGGTGTCCGATTGCGACGTCATGGCGCAGAACGCCTTCTTCCCTCACTCGAACGGTTCGGATGCCGACACGGCCGCGGCCGAGGCCCGCCTCGCATGCCCGGAACCGGGTCAGAACCCGGGTACGGATCCTGACCGGGCCCGGTGGCCCGGTGGCCCGGTGGCCCGGGATTCGGGGCCCGGGACTCCGTGATTCGGTGTGTCGGAATCTCGGGATTCAGGGCCCTGGGGAGCCGGGGAGCCGGGGAGCCGAGGTTCGGGAAGCTCAGAGGCTCGGGTGATGCCGGAAATCGGACGGTTCGCCCGTGTCGCCCTGACGACGGTAGGACCCTGGCCCGGCAAAGGCGGACGGCCGGGCGGGCCACGACGGCCTCACTTCGGGACATCGGCACCCGATACGGGCGACAGCGCGGCCGACGTGGCGGGCTGTCCGAATCCGAGGGTCCTGTGTCCGCTCGCAGGGCGATCGGGTCCACGGGGGAGCGGGTTGTGAAAGGCACGGTCGCGTGCTGCGGCCGGGGAACCGACCTTGGGACGGAACATGATCGACCATGATCCACCGGCCTCCACCTGGCAGCGACCTCCGCGCATCCTGCGGACCTTGGGCCTCCTGCACGGCGAACTGCGGGTCCACCACGGTCTGTCGCTCCACGGCTACCTCGTGCTCGGCGCACTCGCCGAAGCCACCGCACGGCCCATGCCGGTCGCCCGCCTCACGGAGATCCTGCGCGAGCCCGGAGACCGGATGTCGTACCTCCTCAAAGGACTTCAGGCCGCGGGCCTGATCGAACGCCGGCGCCGTACAGCGGACCGCAGGACGGTCGAGGTCACACTGACCGACGCCGGGCGGGCCAGGTTCGCCGACGCCGAGCGGACGGCCCAGGCGCTCCTGGGCCGACACCTGATCGCCGGAGGGGAGCCGGCGTGAACGTCTCCGACCACCTGGACTGCTTCCGGCCGGAACTCCTCGTCATTCCCTGCGGAAGCCGAAAACTGGACCACCCCGCCCGGGCCGCGGACCTGTACATCGGCTCGTACCACCGCGCCTGCCGCCGGACCGCCGACGCCCTGCGGCCGGAACGCCTGATCATCCTCTCCGCGCAGTACGGCCTGCTCGACCCCGATGACGTGATCGAGCCGTACGACACCCCGCACGGCGCAGCCGGCGCAACCACCGCCCAGATGATCCTCCGCCAGGCACAGGAGCGCGGCATCGTACGGCTCGACCCGGTGGTCGCTCTCGGCGGCGGACGGCACACGGCACTGGTGCGCAGCGTCTGGCCGCATGCGCGCACCCCGCTGGCCGGAGCAGGCTCGATGGGCGGCCAGATGGCCCTTCTGGCCGCGATGCGCGAGGGACGGCCCGGACGGTGACGACCATGTCGTCCGCACCGGACGGGCCGCGCCCGCACGATCAGAGCCGTCCGAACGCGAGGCCGCGAGGCCACGGGGGCGTGACGGGTGCGTCTGCGGGCGCCACTGCCTTCGACGCCGTGACCTTGCGCAACACCCCTAGTACCAGAACGCCTTGACGACCGCGCTCCCGGCGACGGCGGCGCGCCCGTAGAAGTCGCGGAGATCGGCGTAGTGCCGGACGTAGATGTCCTTGACGTCTTCCTCGGCCCAGCCGGGACCGAACGAAGCGTGCAGTTCGCGGCCCGCCGCCTTCCACAGGGCGTCGAACGGAACCTCGGAGAGGAACGCTGACGCCTGCCGCACCGCGTCCGGGGTCAAGTGGACGAAGGGCGGCTGCTCGTCGTCGGGGTGGTGGACGATGTCGCCGCCGAAGACGGGCAGTTCCCACGCTCCGCCGCGCCCCTCGGGCAAGTCGCCTCCCGCCTCGCAGAGTTCGTGCACCGAAGCGAAGTCCTTCTCGATGGACTCCGCGATCCCCGCGTCGTACTCCGCCTGACGGACGTCCCAGTCCCAGGCGGCCCCCATGAACTTTTCGAGCCAGGCGTAGGAGAGCTCGACCTCGGAGTTCGGGACGGCGCGCAGATGCATGTGGAAGCTCACGGCACCCCTTCTCACAAGCGACCCGCTCCGCGCGGGCCGTCAGCGCCGGAAGCGTATCCAGAGGCGCTGACAGCGGACGGGCGGAGCGGGGCGCAGGAGACTCGCGCGCTGCGCTGCCGCCGTGCTGTTCACCGTGTGCCGAGCCCGTTCAGGAAGGTGTCCGCGACGAGGTCCGCCGCCTGCGGGGCGTCCATGGAGGGGAAGTCGTGGGCGACGGTGTCGACGAGTCGGCCCAGGGTCGCGCGGGTCCAGTCCGCGTCGACGTCGGCGCGCAGGTAGCCCTCGTCGGTGGCGCGGAGCAGGAAGGTGTCCAGCCGCCGGCTCAGCGCGTCGCGGCGGTCCCGTGCCTCGGGGTCCTGCTGCATCATCCGGCGCGTGTCGACCGGCCAGTCGCGGCTGACGGGAATGATCCCCTCCAGATAGCGGTGCAGGGCCACGGGGACCGGGGCCTCGGTGAGGCGGGCCTCGTCCAGGACGCGTTCGGACGCGTCGAGCTTGGCGTGGAAGACGGCCCGCAGCAGTGCCTCGCGGCTCGCGAAACGGCGATGGATGGTGGTCCGGTCCACGCCCGAGGCCGTGGCGATGGCCGCCATCGACGTACTCGGGTCCTCCGCGAGGAGGCGTGCGCCGGTGCGCAGGACGGTGGCCAGGTTGCGGGCGGCGTCGGCTCTCATGAGAGCGGAATTGTATCGGATTGTTGCACTTGCTTCACCAAAGGTCAGCCGGGAGATGCGTTACTCCGTAAAAATGCAACACTTGTGTTGAGTTTCTGGAAATAAGCGCTACCTTCGAGTGGTTCTCCTGTCGGAAGGCCCGAACGGAGAGATGATCGTGAGGAGTGCGACATGACGCAGACCTGGCTGATCACAGGAGCTTCCCAGGGGCTCGGCAGGGCGCTCGCCGTCGAGGCGCTGAAGGCCGGGAACCGGGTCGTCGCGACGTCCCGCAACCCCGAGACGCTCGCGGACCTCGAGGCGCAGTACCCGCAGCGCCTTGCGGCCGTGGAACTGGACGTGACAGCGCCCTTCGAGGCACGCGAGGTGATGGCGGCCGCAGTGAAGCGGTTCGGCCGCGTGGACGTCGTGGTCAACAACGCCGGCTACGCCACCAGCGCCTCGATCGAGGACTTCCCTGAGGACGAGTTCCGGGCCCAGATCGAGGCCAACCTGTACGGGGTGATCAACGTGACCCGCGCCGCGCTGCCCGTACTGCGCGAACAGCGCTCCGGGACCATCGTGCAGATCTCGTCCATCGGCGGCCGGGTCGGCGGCACCCCCGGACTCGGCGCCTACCAGACCGCGAAGTTCGGCGTCGAAGGCTTCTCGGAGGTGCTGGCGAACGAGGTGGCGCCGTTCGGCATCGACGTGATCATCGTGGAGCCGGGCGGTATCCGCACCGGATGGACCGCGGGCGCGGCGACGCCGTCCAGCCCGGTCACCCCCGACTACCAGGACACGGTCGGAGCGATGCTGCGGCGCCGGGCCGACTACGACGGAAACGAGCCCGGCGACCCGGTCAAGATGGCCCGCGCCGTCATCGCCGCCGTGGCCGCCGAGCAACCCCCGCGCCGCCTGCTGCTCGGCTCCGACGCCCTGGACATCGCGCTCGAGGCGGAGGAGCGCCGACTGGCCGAGGCCCGCGCCTGGAGCGAGGTCAGCCGCTCCGTCGGCCACCAGTGAACGGCCGGCCCCCGACGACGACCAACTCCCCTTGGAAGGAGCCAAAATGACGACCACTCAGGAAGAGGGCCGCTACACCGAGGCGCTCGCCCACGCGGAACACCTGCTCGGCATCCCGCTGGAGACGTTCCTCGAACCCACCCCCGGTGAGCCCGCCAACGGGGCCGACTTCAAGCGGCTCGCCACCGTGCAGACCTTCGGCGCCGCATGGCCCCGCGACGAGGTCCTCGACACCCGTACACGCGCCCTGGTCTCCGTCACCATCGCCGCCGTCCTCGGCACCCTGGAACCCCTGCGCGGACAGCTGCGCATCGCGCTGAACAACGGCGCCACACCCGAGGAGATCGCCGAGGTGTTCATCCAGGTCGCCGCGTACGCGGGGGCCGCGCGCGCCTTCGAGGGGTATCAGATCGCCTCACAGGTGTTCGCCGAGGTCGCGCGGGGCCTGGAGGCGGGCGGAACGGGCGGTGCCTGAAGCTACCCGGTCCGGGGGAGTGGTCCGGCGCCGCGCCGCCGGTGTGGTGCGGGACCTCGCCGCCGGCCGGGCGAAGACGGCCGACCGGGCGGGTCGCGCACCAGGGCCACCGCCCCCTTCTTTCTGGACTTGCTGGTCCAATTTCTCGGTCGTACGTTGACGCACATGCCCTGCGCGACAGGGCCCCGTCCGGCCGAAGGCACTGCCCTCGGGCTGCACTGCCGTCAGGCTGCCAGGCTCTTGAGCCGCCAGGCCGTCCGGGTTCACGTGAAGAACGAACGCAAATGGAGTGGATCATGTCGATGCGGCTTGCGGGCAGGACCGCCCTGGTGACCGGAGCGACCAGCAACATCGGACGGGCGATCGCGGAGGCCTACGCCGCCCAGGGAGCCCACGTCGTCGTCTCCGGCCGGAGCGCCGAACGGGGCGAGGAGGTCGTCGAGGGGATCCGGGCACGCGGCGGACGGGCCGACTTCGTGCAGGCCGACCTGGACGGCAGCGCCGCAGCCTCGCAGACCCTCGCCGAGCAGGCGACCCGCGTCCTCGGCGGCCGGATCGACATCCTGGTCAACAACGCCGGCATCTATCCCGCCGGCTCCACGGAGGCGACCGACGAGAAGACCTTCGACCAGGTCTACGCGGTCAACGTCAAGGCCCCGTTCTTCCTGACGGCCGCCGTCGCCCCCGCCATGGCCGAGGCCGGCGGCGGGGCGATCATCAACCTCGGCTCCTGGATCGCCCGCCTCGGGATCCCGGTCGGAGCCCTGTACAGCTCCACCAAGGGGGCCATGGAGACGCTGACCCGGGCCTGGGCGGCGGAGTTCGGGCCCCGGGGAGTCCGGGTGAACGCCATCTCCCCGGGCGTGGTGCTGACACCGGCTCCCGGGGAGGAGCACCCCGCCGAGGTCATGATGAAGGGCACCCCGGCGAACCGGATGGGCACCCCTGAGGAGATCGCGAACGCCGCCGTGTATCTGGCGGCCGACGAGTCCGCGTTCGTCCACGGCGTCGTGCTCGACGTCGACGGAGGCCGCACCACCGTCGCGGTCGTCGCGGCCTGACACCCACGACGCATACCGGCGCGGCAGCGACACCGCGCGCAGAAGCCCGGCCGGCAGACGGCGCGCCCGGTCACCTGTCGGCGCGGGCCGCGTGCCTCAGGTCGTCGATCCCCTGATCGAGGGCGGCGCGCAGGTGCGCGGACCGTCCCGTGGACAACAGGATCGACACGCCTCCCTGGATCGCGGCCAGCAGCGCCGCGGCCCGCCGGTCGACATCGAGGTCGGCGGGCAGGCTGCCGGCCGCCTGGAGCGCCCTGATGCCCGCCGCGAGGCTCTCCTGCCAGCGCCGCATCAGCTCGATCACGATCGCCCGTGTCCCGGGCGTCGAGCGTCCGATCTGGAGGAACAGCGACCCGAGCGGACACTGGTCGCCCTGGTCCTCGTAGCGCTCGACGACCACGTCCCGCCACGCGCTCCAGGCCTCCCACGAGTCGAGCCGGCTCAGATAGGGCTGCTGGTCCTCCAGGACCTGGTCCGCCTCGAAGTGGGCCACCGCGACGAGGAGTTCGTCCTTGCCCGCCGGGAAGTAGTGGAAGAGCTGGCTCTTGCTGCTGCGGGTGCGCACCATGATGTCGTCCAGGGTGGCCGACGCGACACCCTTCTCCCGCAGCACCGCCGCGGCCCCCTCGACGATCCGTCCCCGCGTCGCCTTCCCCTTGGCCGTCAGCTCACCACGCACGCCCCACACCTCCTGCGAATGGACCACCCGGTCCATCGTAGGATCCCGCGATGGTCCCGGCCGCCCCGGTGGGGGTGAGGTGGAATGCGGCGTAGACGGCGGTGAGGAAGCGGGACGCGTTCTGGGCGGGCATTGCTGTGTTGAGGCGGGTCAGCAAGGCGGTGGGTGATCCGGTGTCGCGGTGGGTCGATCGCAGGGTCCTGCCAGCGGTGACAAACTGCTGCTGCAACCGGATCGCTCGTCCGTCGAAGTCTCGCGGCGACCGCTCGTGTTCGTCTCTGGTGGTGTCAGCCGGTTTGATGTCAGCAGAAGCACCGCTTGCGTTCAGGTGACCGAGCGCCAGTTGGGAAGACTCTCGAAGTGCACGTCGTAGCGGTCCTGTTCAGGGATGAGCGAGTCGAATTCGGCTTCACCGCGGCTGATCGCGGCCAACTGCTCGAAGTAGCCGAACCGCTCGATGCCTGGGCTGAGAACGACGAACACGTCGGCTTCCTGGCCCTCTGCCGCCCCGAAGACGTGTGGCAGACCGGGTGGGATGACGACCAAGCCGCCTTTCCCCACCGTCGTCAGAGTGTCGCCGAGGCGGAAGAGCATCGTCCCACCGAGCACGTAGAAGACTTCGTGGGACAGCTTGTGGTGGTGCGGAGGCGCACCGTCGGCACCGGTCTTGAGCGTAAGACGGCTGGCGCTGACCGCACCGCCATCGGCGAGCAACTCGAACGCTCCGTCAGAGAGCGACGCGCCGCCTGCCTCGCCGGCCTGTACGACCAGGGCCGTGGTCTTGGCTTCCATTCGCGACTCCTTCATCGGGGTTCATCGCGTGAGGAGTCCAGGACAGAGCGAACCGCCCCGGTGTCCGTGGCCGACAGGACGCGCCAGCAGTCCGTGACCTGCTCATTCTATCGGCGGGCCCAGCCATGTTCGAATGCAAGCAGTGAACGCACTCGTCCCGCGGCCTGAGCGCTGCTCCGCGGTCGGTGACCACCGCAGACTCGGCCCACCTGCTCCCATCCCGTCCGCTCGAAACCATCCCGGCCCTGGAACCCGTGGCCGACCCGGGTCCGGCAACTGTGCCCGCCTCGACCGTCGTCTAGGGCGGCAGCCCTTGCAGTGCTGACTCCTGGCACTGTCCCAGGACCGTACGACCTGCTGTGAGCTGCTGTGAGCTGCTGTGAGCTGCTGGGGAACGCTGCCCCGGGGCCGGTCCCGCCGGGGCGGGGGAGTCACGGAAAGCAGGGCAATACCGGCACAGCATCACGGACCCGGCGCGCCCGCGAGGCGGGTCGCGGCCGGAACCTCGGACGGGACGGCGGGTCGGGCCGGGACGACCGGCAGGTCATGATCCAACTCACCCCCGAGCCGCGTTCATCACGGCCGGTTTATGGGGTAGAACGTACGTCGGGTGCTGTCCGGTGACGGACAGGGCCCGTCTCATGGACCAGCCGGGGTGTTCCCCGGCGATATCGAAGGACAGCAGTATGGCCAGCGGCACCGTGAAGTGGTTCAACTCCGAGAAGGGCTTCGGATTCATCGAGCAGGACGGTGGCGGCCCCGACGTCTTCGCCCACTACTCGAACATCTCCGGCAACGGCTACCGGGAACTGGTCGAGGGCGAGACGGTCTCCTTCGACGTGACCCAGGGTCAGAAGGGCCCGCAGGCGGAGAACATCGTCCGCGGCTGACCAGCCCGAAGCGGACTGCGGGGCCCGGCTTTCGCCGGGCCCTGCGGCTTTTGCCGTGTCCGTTGCGACGACATCACGCGAGCCCCGGCGTGAGGCCAGTGGGCCCATAGGCGTCGCAGAACTCGCAGTCACAGCTGGTCAGGGAGTTCGCCTGGCAATGGGCGGTCGGCCAGTAGCGGGACGCACAGGGGCCCGGGTCGAGCGGCGCCTCGTCGCGGGGCACCGTCCTGTCGCACCAGGTGCAGCGGACGGCCACTGACACCCCGGCCTCCCGCAGACCCCGTGCCGCGATGAAGGCCACTTCGAGCGGGACCTTCTCCAGAATCACCGCGGGGGCGCCGCCCAGAAGAACCTTGCTGCGCCACAGGCTCAGTCCGGTCACCGCTCCGACTGCCCGCAGGGCCATGTGTCCTCCGTTCCCGGACGCGGTCACCAGCACGGTGAACTCCGGATCCTCCATGGACACTTCTCCTTCGGCTGCGATCAGGACAGCCGCCCTCAGTATGCCGACGACCAGAGACCCGGCTGTCGCCCGAGGCGCCTACCAGCCGGCCACTGCCGCTCCACGCGCACAAAACCCATCGCGCCCACCCGGGGACAGCCGTCTACCCTCGCGGCATGCAACGCAGCGATGTCACCCGGGACGACGGCACATGGCTGGGGCTGTCCCTGGACGTACGGGACCGCCACCGGCCGGGACTGTGCGTGTTCACCGCCGGTGCCCGACTGCTGGTCTCCCAGCTGGCGCGGCCCGTGCTGCTCGCCGTCGTCGACGAGCAACTCGACGGAGTCGACTTCTGGCGCACCGACGCGTACCGCTCCCTCGTCCCGCCCCTGCGCGCCGATACGGCCCGCGCCCTGGCAGGCAGCCCGGAGCGGTGGGCCCACCGCTTCGCGCGCTACCTCGCCGACTCGCCGGCCGGCCCACTGCACGACGGCCGGTGGCTGCTCTCGTACGACAGCCCGCTCCGGCGCTGGCGCCACGCCGACACCTCGCACGCCGAGTACTGGGGCTCGATGCTCCTCGACGGCCACCCCGGCGGATACATCGACTGGTTCATCCATTCCGGCTCGTGGGAGATCCTGCCGCTGCGACCGATGCCCGACGCCGACGACAGCCGGGTCAAGGCGTACCGCAGCCAAGCCCGTGAAGGGACGCTCCCACCCGTCCTGCTGTGGTGGGTCAGCGGCCTGGACTGCCATGTGATCCTGGACGGTCACGCGCGATACGCCGCCGCCGTCGCCGAATCCGTCGAGCCACCGCTGCTGCACCTGCACCGCACGGTCCCGCGCGACGACCTGGCCGCGCGCACCGAGGAAGCCGTGGGCTTCTACGAGGCCGAACTGGCACGCTTCGCCGGACTCCGCGCCGTCCACGGCCCCACCGTCCCGGACGGCGCCGCCATCACCGGCCCGCAACTCGCCCGTCGCCTGCACGACCTGAACACCGCGGCACAGCCGACCTGGGCGTGGCCGCTCCCCGGCGGGGAGGAGCGGTGGCACGACATCGCCCGCGAGGCGACAGCGGACCGGAACTGGCCGTAGCCCTGAGCTCTGCCGCATACCTCCCGGCGCCATCGAGCGCATCGGCGACGGGACCTGCTCCGTCGGCTGACCGTGCGCCACAGGGGAGGGACCGCCCGACAACCAGCCCAGCCGCAGCCGGGATGGCCGATGCTACGGCTGCTCGGTCGCCGCTGGCAGGTTGTGCCATGCATGTCCGCAGTCGCCTTTGCAGTACGTCTCGCGGCGGCGAGTGTCAGCAACGGCGAACACGGAAACGAGGACGCGGAACGCCTTGACGTGTTCAGCGGAGGGAAGGCCTGCGAACCCGTAGCGGGGCGGGTCCATGCAGATCATCACCGAGGGGTTGGCCGTGGGCTTCACCCCGGACCGCGCCACCCCCACACGGCCGTCCGCAGCAGTAATGTGCGCCTGCATTACATAGCCGGCGACTTCCCGCAGAACCTCCTGCTGGCGTGTCGGGGCGAGGCCGGAGAACCAGCCCGCACCAGCGTCCAACGTACGGAGCCCCTGGGCGACCTCGTTGACGACCCGCTCGGTCTCATGTCGGTAGGCGCGGCCGTCGTCGCTGCTCGGTCCGATCATTGCTTGATGCTTTCACGATGCGGGTTCCGGCCGAAGGCCGGTATCCGCACCCGAGACAGTGCAGGCGGGAACCGGGAACAGTCCGCTTTCGGCGAGCCCAACACCGGTGCGGGGGAGCGGCGCTGAGGGACGGCACGATCCTCTCCGTACGGCGATCCACGCTGGCACGCCCTAGCCGAGCTTGCGCAGAACCTCCGCGACGGTCGCCCGGTACGTCCGCAGCGCCCGCAGCCCGGCGGCGTAGCGCTCGCGGTGCCGTGCGATGTCCGCGGCCTGCTCCCGCGCCCGTACGGTGTGCCAGAGCTCGGCCGTACGGTGACGGCGCTTGCAGGTGACGTCCGCGACGGCGGTGGCCCGCTCCCGCCGCGTATGCCGGGTGTTGCCGTCACCGCCCCGCTTCCAGACGGTGTCCGTGTACGCCGCGACCGGGTCCCGGTAGCGCGCGAATCCCTGTTCCGCCACGCAGCGGGACCACACCCCCCAGGCCGTACGGAGGCGCGGGTCGCGCTTGACCGCCTTGTCGACCTCGACCGCCCGCACGTTCGCGTAGAGCCAGTCCCGCTCCATGTCGATGCCGCGCATCAGCCGCCGGTTCGCGTCGGCGTTGCAGGCGGGCAGGTCCGCGTACTCGGCGTCGGTCATCTGGCGGCCCTTCGGCCGGGGAGCCGCGTGCTCTGCCGGGTCCCAGCCGTAGCCCCAGCGGCGGGCGGCGCCGAGATCCAGGACGCCGTAGTCGGTGCTGACCGCCGCGGCGATGACGGCGGCACCGGGATAGCGGGGGTCGAGCGGGAAGTCCGGGTGCCCGTGCCGCGCCATGCACTGCCGGACCAGCAACGCCGTCGCCCGCTGCGATCGCTGGAAGTCCCGCGGCGTGTAGTCGTAGCGGTCGGCCGGCAGGGGACCGAGGTCCGACGCCGTACGGACGACCTCCGGCCCCCTCGGACCGGACACACAGACCGCCGCCAACACCGCCACGACACCCAGCCGCCACCCCCGCCGCATCATGCGAGGAGATGCTAGTAAGCGGCGTGCGACGGCCGGCCATGACCCCCGGCAACTCGGCCGCACACAGCAGGACTTCATGTGACAGAAAGCTGGTCAGGCAGCACCTTTCGAGTGCGACAGTGTCTTTCACGCCGGAGGGCAGGCCCTGCAACGCCACGTGGACCGAGCCAGCAACGCACTGCCGACACGAACCTGCCGCAAGCTGTGTGAGCTGTGCCGCACTTTGGCCAGTGTGATGAGGAACGCACGCGATTCCAGACCTGGCTGGCCGGAAGAGCGGGTAGCGCATGAAAGCGAAGGCGGAATCATAGGGGCCGGAGTCGAGCGCGCAGACCGGCGGTTCGGCTCATAGGCCGATGGGGTTGGTCGAATGCCTCTGGCGGCCCCGAGGGGTGAAAGCCTCAGTGGCGGCTTTCCGTGGGCAGGCAGTCGCCCGAGGTGAAGATTTGGGGCCATGCGCTGTTTCCCTGATAGGCGGCGATGGCCCAATGGGTGTAGTTCCAATGCTTGTTCGTGTTGTATTCGGCCAGCAGTCTGGGGCAGGCGGTCTTGCTGACGACGTCCTGGAAGTGGGACTGCTGGGCTCGGCCGCCGAGGGCGCCCGAGCCGTCGTGGGCCCACACGTACATCATCTTTTCGACTGGATCGAAGCCCAGGGTGATGGCGTCATCGCGGTCGAAGGGTTCCAGACCGTATCCCTGGGTGAGGCGGGTGTTCCAGGCGGCTGTGATCGCCCTCAGTGTGCCTGAGGCGAGGCGTATCTCGTCCTTGTCACTGCTGGGGATCTCGGCGGTGGCCATGCCTTCGGTCGTGCCCTGGCGCCGTCCGGCTTCGTCCGTATAGCAGCCGGCGGTGGCCTTGCCGAAGCCGAGCACGCTCGCCTCGTCCTGGCCGTCGTAGTCCTTCCAGTAGACGGAGAACCGGCCGTAGGGCCAGTTCGTCGGTGCGTCCTTGAGCCGCTGGGCCAGAACGGTGCAGGCGCCCATCTCCCCGGCCCGGCGGAAGACTTCCTTGTAGTCGTCGGTCAGGGTGGAGACCGGGCCGCCGGTCACCATCACGGTCTGCGCCTGACGGTTGAACGTCACCGTCGGCGTCATGAAAGCCATGTCCTTCGTGCTGAGCATGGCCGTCACCTGACGGCGGATAGCGGCCGCCGTGCCCCGTTCCGCCGTACCGTCGGCGTCCCGGCCGGCGCTCCACTCGCCGGGGACGGGCTGGGTCTCGTCGTCCGAGCGGGTGAAAGCGGGATCGGCCACGCCGGCCAGCGGGTCGGTGGGAACCGGGACGGCGCGCGGATCGGACACCGCGTGGCCGGCCACGTCCGTGCTGGCGACGGCGGTGGCGGTCCGGTCGGATGTGGCATCGGAGGCATGAACGCCCAGGGCCGGTGTCGAGGCGGCGGCCGCAGAAGGACGGGCGGTATGACCTCTGCTGTGGCCGAAGGCCAGGACGCCGCCCGCGCTCGCGCCCACGACGGCAGCTACCGCCACTACGGACACAACGACACGACGCCGCGAGGAGCCCTCACGGACTGAAGTGGCCGGGGGCCAGGAGGGGTCTTCGGGAACGGGCACAGACCACTGGGCTGTCGTCGGTTCGCCGACCAGAGTCGGAGTGCTGTTCGCTTCTGCCACTGTGTCGGAGTCGAGGACCTGGGTGGACTCGGCGTTCAGCAGCCGTGCGCAGGCGTCGGCCGCCTCGTCGGCGTCCGGCCGCTCGTCGGGCTCCTTCGCCAGCGCCTGTTCCAGGATGCCTTTCAACGACTCGGGTACGCCGTCCAGGTCCGGCCTACCGGATATGACCCGGTAGGCCACAGCTTCGGGGGCACCGCTGCCGAAGGGGAGGCGACCGGTGGCCGCATAGGCCACGAGCGCGCCCCAGCCGAAGATGTCCCCCTCCGCCGCGGTGACACCGCTGCGGTAGTGCTCGGGGCTGATCCAGCCCGGGGTGCCGGTCAGTACCCCGGTGCGGGTGACGCTCGTGCCGTCGGCGGCATGGGCGATGCCGAAATCCAGGATGCGGGGGCCGGCCGCAGTGAGCAGTACGTTCTGGGGCTTGACGTCCCGGTGGACGACACCGGCCACGTGGATCGCTGCGAGGGCCTGCGCAGTGCCGGTGGCGAAGGTATAGAGGGTCGCACCGGTCAAGGGGCCGTGGGTGGCCAGGTGTTCCGTCAGGGTCAGGCCCGCAGCGTAGGCGGTTGCCAGCCAGGGAGCCTCTGCCTCCGGGTCCGCCGCCAAGAGCGGCAGCAGAAACGGGCCCCGTACCCGGGTGGAGAGCCGGACCTCGCGACGGAACCGGGCACGGAACTCCGGGTCATCCGCATGCAGGGGATGGATCACCTTCACCGCGACCCTTTCCCCGCTGTCGGCGAGCCCCGCGTACACCGTGCCCATGCCGCCCGCACCGAGCCGGCCGACAACGCGGTAGGGGCCGACACGGGACGGGTCCCCGGGGCGTGCAGGCTGGATCCGCCCGCCCGAAGCAGGAGCGCTCACGGTTTGTCCGATCGATCTGTCAGGGAGGAAGACAAGGCTGGATGCTATCCGGCCGCCGCCCCGGCCAGCAGGGCTTCCCTGCCCGCAACAGAGGGTCTCGCCAGCCGACCAAACAGGACGCCTCCGGCAACGACCGTACGTACCTCGAAGAGCGCCGCCTCGCCCGAGTGCAACAAGACCGACGGCCGCCTCGCGGTCCGCGTCAGCGCATTACCACTGAGGCCGGTGCCACGGTCAGATCACCTGGGCGGGCGGCCCGCGCCGTCGTTCCCTTCGTCCGGGTTTTCAGACGGTTGCGCCGTTCGACCGGGCGCCGTCTACGCCCGCCCGCAGATCGGACGGGCGTAGACGGTTCAGCGGTGCGTAACCGTGCTTCCGGCTACTTGGAGGCTTCGATAGGAGGGCCCCTGTTTCCCGGAAGGCGCCTGCCCGTTTCAGCGTGTGCGACGGGCGATGTCGTTCGCATGCAGCCGAAGGTTCTTTCGGAAGCATGAGCATGGCCGCGACGATCGTGCGAGCGTGCCGGGACGGCAGATGCTCGCAGGCGGGGCCCGTTCCGGTTGCTGATTCGCACGTCGTGCGGGTGCGGTACAGCGGTGCCCGTCCATGGACAAGGGACGGGCACCGCAGGATCTGCCCGACCAGTTGCCCGCGCATCACGGCCTCGGAATCATCCGCTGCCCTGCAGCCCTCGGGCATGTAGCGAAAGTACGCCTCCCTCGCCTCGGCATACGCGATCGCGTCGCTCTTCGGCTCCGGCAGGTCTCTCCCGACCAGAGGGAGTCCGTTGTACGCGGCCTGGGGATCGTGCACGGCGTCGGCGGCGACGCAGATCACCCCCGCACCCTGGTGCGCCGCCAACCCCCGGACGGCCGAACGACCCCGCCGGGAACAGCCGGTCCGGCCGGAACGGTTGGATCTGTCGAGGGGCCGGTGTCACATCGGCGGGGAGTACGAGGGCCGCGAGGTCGTCCGTCCCGCCGGGATCCGGGCCCCAGCGGCGCGGCACGTCCGCCGCCGCGCACTCGGAACCACAACGTACGTCTTGCAGGAGGACTGTTTCTTATGACCGACCGGCCTTTGACCCTCATGGCAGTGCACGCCCACCCCGACGACGAGGCCACCGGAACCGGAGGGGTCCTCGCGCGGTACGCGGCGGAAGGCATCCGCACGGTTCTCGTGACCTGTACCGACGGCGGTTGCGGTGACGGACCGGGGGGCGTCAAGCCGGGCGAACCCGGGCACGATCCGGCGGCGGTCGCCTTGATGCGCCGTCAGGAACTCGAGGCGAGCCGTGACGTCCTGAAGATCAGCGATCTGGAGACGCTGGACTACGCCGACTCCGGGATGATGGGCTGGCCGAACAACGACGCCCCCGGAGCCTTCTGGCAGACCCCGGTGCAGGAGGGCGCGGCCCGGCTCGCGGAACTCATGCGGTACTACCGGCCCGATGTGGTCGTCACCTATGACGAGAACGGCTTCTACGGCCACCCCGACCACATCCAGGCCCACCGCATCACGATGGCCGCGCTGGAGATGACCGAGCTGACACCCAAGGTGTACTGGACCACGATGCCCCGCTCGGCCATGCAGCGGTTCGGCGAGATCATGCGCGAGTTCGGCGAGGACATGCCGGAGCCGGATCCCGCCGAGGCGGCCGCGCTGGCCAAGATCGGCCTGCCCGACGACGAGATCACCACATGGGTGGACACCACCGCGTTCAGCGGCCAGAAGTTCGACTCGCTGGCCGCGCACGCCAGTCAGGGCGAGAACATCTTCTTCCTCAGGATGGGCAAGGAGCGGTTCGGCGAACTGATGGGCATGGAGACCTTCGTACGGGTCCAGGACGCCACCGGCGCCGCCCTACCCGAGAACGACCTCTTCGCCGGACTGCGCTGACCCGCCGGTGCGTCGGCGGCCGAAGCACCCGGTCGCCGGCGGAATCCGGCTGCTGCCGCCACGCCGTGATCACAGGACACCGCGGACGGACGACAGCGGACCGCCGCCGAACGGGGTGAGGGTCAACGTCGCGTGCACGGTCTTGCCGCCGAGCGCGGGAACCGTCTTGATCCTTCCTCCGAGCCCCTCGATGAGGGGGAGCCCGAAGCCGCCGCGCTCGCCCGGGGTGCTGGACTTCTCCGGCAGCGTCTCGCCGTGGTCGGCGACGGCGATGTCCAGCCGGCTTCCGTGCCAGGTGAGTTCGAGGGTGCAGGGCTCATGTGTGTACCGGATGGCGTTGGTGACCAGTTCGGAGACGATGAGCACCACGGTGCCCGTGCGCGCATCCGGAGCCCCATGCGCGGCCAGCCATCGGGCGGTGATCTGCCGCGCCACCCGCGGCGTGTGCAGTCCGTAGGGCAGGGCGACGGCTAGCCGATGGTCGGTGACAGGACTGCGGGGGAGACCAGTTCGGGCTGCCGGAGCCGGAGCCGGTGCGGTGACGGTCATGGCCGGTGCCTCCTCTCCGGAGGGGCGTGTTGTGGCTCTGTCGGTGATCCGGAGCCGCAGCCGTCCTGGATGCCGCGAAAAGAGCATGAAAAGTGAACATTCTCGGCACGTCATTCTTCTTCTGGTTCAAGTCATCTGACGGTGCTGCCGCTTCGAATGCCTTGTGACACACGAGGCGACGAACCATCGCCTTTCCCCTCGGAGGAGGATTCTCGATGAGAGCGCTCAATCGCGTTCAGCGCCTGATGGCAGGTGCCGCGGCGGCCGGTCTGCTGGCGGGCGGTGCGGCACTGGGCATGGCCGGTACCGCGTCGGCGGCGCCCGCCTCGGCGCCGGCTGTCGTGGCCGGCCAGCACGGGGACCACGGCGGGCACCACTGGGTCAAGGGCCACTGGGAGAAGAAGTGGGTCAAGGGCCACTGGGAGAAGAAGTGGACCGACCACAGGTCGTGGCACGACGGCTACCGCGACCACCACGGTCACTGGCACCACGGTTACTGGGACCACTACAAGTGGTTCTACGTTCCCGGTCACTGGGACTGGTTCTGGATCAACGGTCACTGGGACTGACCCACCACCCCATCAGGGCATCCCATCACGGCACCCCATCACGGCATGTCCTTCGCCCGTCGGAGATCGGCTCCGGCGGGCGAAGTGCTGTCGGCGGTGGTGCCGGCGGCGGTGCCGGCGGTGCCTCCGGGCCCGGAGACGGCGACGGCCGGTGGCGTTGCAACTGTGTAATCCGTAGCGGAACGCCGGACGGATTGGTGGGAGATTTCTTTTCACCCGATCAGGTGGACGGGCCAATCCGTCCGGTGCGCAGAACCGGATTCCCCGTGTGAGGGACGAAGAGAGGGACCGGCGAGCACGGCCTGGCCGGCCACGTCCGGCGCTGGGTGCGCCGAGCGGGGCGTCGGCCGGCTTCGTCGTGCCGGCGGTCCGCCGGAGTGGTCGCTGCGGTGGTGTGTCCGCAGTTGAGACCGGTTCGGAGGGTCGGAACCGCCGAGGTCCTTCTCTTCGGGGCCGTGGGGGCGGCGGCCGTCGGGCGGCCGACTCCGCCGCCCTCGCCGACCCGCTGACAGGCAGACGCACCCGCGTCCTTCCCTGCGGCGCCGATGGCCGGCACTGCGCGGTCGTGACCGTCGACCAACCCTCCGGTCCTCCCGCTCCCATCCCGTGAGCGGCGTTCGCTTTCGCGAAATGCCCTTCCCGACACCCCCGGACGCAGCCGCATCGTGCTGCACCGTTCAACAGGAGAAGTGATGAACACCCGTATCCGTCGTACCACCGGTCTCTTCGCTGCCGCGGCCGTGCTGCCCCTGGCCCTGGCCGCCTGCTCCAATGGCAGTGACTCGGACAAGGCCGATTCCGCCGGCTCGGCGGCGGCTTCGGCGACCAAGAGCAGTGACGACATGGCCGGCGCCGGCAGCAGCGCGAGCAGCATGGACGAGCCGTTCGGCCCGGCGTGTTCCTCCGTACCGAAGGACGGCGCCGGTTCCTTCGACGGTATGGCCAAGGACCCGGTGGCCACCGCCGCCTCCAACAACCCGGCCCTGTCCACGCTGGTCGCGGCGGTGAAGAAGGCCGGCCTGGTCGACACGCTCAACAACGCCGAGAACATCACCGTGTTCGCGCCGACCAACGACGCCTTCGCCAAGATCCCGAAGGCGACCCTGGACAAGGTCCTCAACGACAAGGCCCAGCTGACGAAGATCCTCACCTATCACGTCGTCGGCCAGAAGCTGACGCCGAAGGACCTGGAGAACGGCTCCTTCACCACGCTGGAGAAGTCGAAGCTCATGACGTCCGGTTCGGGCGAGTCCTACACGGTCAACGACTCCGCCAAGGTGGTCTGCGGCAACGTGAAGACCGCCAACGCCAACGTGTACATCATCGACACCGTGCTCATGCCCAAGAGCTGACACCTGCTCAAACCGACGCCGCACGCCCGCCCGAACGCGCCCTGACGGGAGCGCCCCGGGCGGGCGTGCGTGCCTCGTACCGGGGGCATCCGCTGACCGTCCGGCCCGTGCGCTGACCGTCCGGCGTCCAGGCGTACGTCCTGACCTTCGGCTGATCGCGGGGATGATGGGCGTACGCGGGCGGGTCAGTGCCAGTTGCTGATCTGCACGTCGTGCGGGTGCGGTGCGCCGGTGCCCGTCTCCACCAGGGATTTCAGGCTCATCAGGAACAGCGCCCACTTGGTGGTGCAGTGGTTCATGAACTCCACCTGTTCGCGCCATCCTTCGTGCGCGAACAGGATGATCGTCCATTCGCCGTCCTGCTTGAGGTCGAAGGTCACCGTGGTGCCGATCCATTCCTCGGGACCGTCGACGACCTCCCACCGCACCCGGGTGTCCGGCCGCAGTTCGAGGACCTTCATGTCGAAGCCGCCGACGTCGCCGAAGCGGAACTGCAGCACGTCGTCGCCGCTGCCCTTGGTGTCGGTCGTCCACCATGCGGCCAGACCGTCGACCGTGGTGAGTGCCTGGTAGACCTTGTCCGGGGCCGCCGTCGTGCCGACCCGGTGCAGGATGTCCGCCATCTCGATCTCCTCGCTTCTTCTCGTTGTCGGGCTCGCTACTTCTTCTCGTTCTTGGCTCGCTGGATCGCCTCGGCGATCTTCTTGATGCGCTCCAGCCGGGCGTCCCACAGCGCGCCCACCGAATGCAACTGGGCCACCGCCCGCGCCAGTTGAGCCTCGTCGACGTGGTAGCGCCGCTCCCGGCCGGCCGGCGTGGACCGGACGAGTCCGGCCCGGTCGAGCACGGTCAGATGCTTGGTCACGGCCTGCCGGGTGACGGGCAGACGGGCGCTGAGGGTCGTCGCGGTGCCCTGCCCCTCGGCCAGCAGCAGGTCGATCATGCGGCGCCTGGTCGGGTCGCCGATCGCCGACCACAGACCGTCGTCGACACCGGTGCTCATCGCGCGCCCGCCGCCTGCTTTGCGGTCGCCGCCAGGCGGGGCAGATAGAAGTCCCAGCCCTGCCGGTGGTCGTTGTAGTGCGCCTCGAGCACGGCGGCCTCCCAGCCGCGTTCGCGGTACCCGCTCTCGCGGAAGCGGAGCGTGGTCCCCTCGCCCGACGGGACGAGTTCGAAGGTCACCAGCAGTGAGTTGCCGGGGGCCGCGGTCTCTCCCTCGTCGTAGGTCCACCGGAACGACAGGGTGCGCGGCGGATCGGACTCGACGACCGTGAACGGCGCGGACTTGCGGGTGCCGCTGCTCTCGTCGGTCCAGGTGAGGCTGCCCGGCCTGCCGGGGGTCGCCTCGAAGTCGTTCTCCGCGCTCCACCAGTCCCGGATGTGCTCGGGTTCGGTGAGCACGTCGAACACCACCTGGGGCGGGGCGTCGACGTACAGCTCGCGCTCGATGCTCCCGTACTCCATGTCCGCAGCCACCTTTCGCAACCTTTGGTTGCACATCACGATAGGCGACGCCGACATCTTTCGCAACCAAAGGTTGCTCGTCGGCTGCTCATGGGTGCCGGACCCTCGGCCGTCCTCGCCCGGGAATCACCCGTGTCCGGTGCCCGGTGTCTGCCCCGTCAGCGTGAGGCCGCCGCGCGCAACGCCCACTCGTGTTCCGCCGCGGTGCGAAGGGCGTCCTCCAGGTTGCGGACCTCGTCCGACAGGAAGGTGCCGTCGCCGAAGGCGCGGTCGGCACGGTCGGCAAGATCGGTCAGGTCGGCGAGATCGGTGAGGTCGCCGGGCGTGTCGCCATCGCCGGACGTCGGGGTGAACAGCAGGCCGTACAGCGTGTCGCAGCTCTCGGGCCGGGCCTCGGCCGCCGCCACGCCGGTCCAGACGTCCGCGCACCGAAGCCGCAGCAGCGTGACGAACGACCGCAGGGCGTCCCACTGGCCGTCTAGGTCCGCGCCGGTACGCAACCGCGCCCGCAGGTCGGCGTACAACTGCGGCAGACCGAGGCCCAGGACGCGCGTACCCGCGTACGTCCACAGCGCCGATCCGGTGCCGCTGCCGCAGGCCTCCCAGCGGTCGTCCCACACCAGACGGGTGAAAGCGGCGCGCGCACGGTCGCCGTGCAGGGAGATCCCCAGGATCAGGCCGCCGTTGCAGTCGACCGAGGCGTGGCTCTCGCCCCATGCGACGAGCCGCTCCAGCCATGCCGGGTCCTCGGTCTTCGGGGCCAGGACGGGCAGGAACTCAGGGAACAGCGCGGACCCCTCGTGCTTCTCCAACGCCTCGGCGATCGCGCCCCGCAGCTCCTCGCACGGCAGATGCAGCAGGCCGAGGCACGCGTCCTTCGACACCTCGTACAAGCCGTCGACGTGCTCCCACAACAGGGAGGTGGCCGGGGTGTACCCCAGGCGGCCCACGGCGTGGAGCACGCCGGACGGCACGTCCTCGCGCAGCCGGCCGCCCTCGACCGTCGCCTCCAGCAGGCGCTCGGCCAGCCGCCGGTCGCCGTGGCGGGCGAGGACCGGCAGCAGCGCCTCGTGCGCGGCGGGCGCCGAGAGGAACAGCGGCAGAAGCGCCTCCGCGTCGGCCGGGCCGCCGTGCCGGAGCACGGTCTCGGCGGCCATGGACTCCCACTGCCGCGTCACCCCCGGGGCGTCAGGGCCGGAGCATCGGTCGAGGATGGCCTGTGTGGCCGGGGACAGCGTCAACTTGGCAACCGCCTCTGTGAGGGACAACGTCGCCGCACATCATGGCCGAGGCCGCTCACGCGATGCCACGCGGTTTCCGCATCTCGCCAACTCGGGGCGCCTGCAGGTCAGTTACTTCATGACCCGACCGCGCACAGTGCCAAGGCCCGTATACGGGGCTGCACATGACCCTCCCGAACGCCCACGGACCGCCGCCACCAGGTGTGTTGCTTCCCTTCGGGGAGGGATACGGGTCACGGGCCGACGGGCAGCAGCAGTCCGCCGGTGAGACGGAGGAGCTCGTCGACGGATGTGGGGAACACCGTGTGAGGAGTTCCGGCCGCGGCCCACAGCCGCGGATAGTCGGCCAGGGCCGCGTCGACGACGGCGGGGAGTGCCTGGGGGTGACCGACGGGGGCCACTCCGCCGATGGCCTGCCCGGTGGCCCGGCGCACCTGTTCCGGGGTGGCGCGGCGGAGCGGGCCGCGTTTCCAGCGGGTGGCCAGTGCCGCGGTGTCCACCTTGTGGCGGCCGCTGGTCAGTACGAGGACGGGCTCGCCGTCGGAGATGAAGACGAGGCTGTTGGCGATCGCACCCACGTCGCAGCCCAGGGCCGCCGCGGCCTCGGCGGCCGTGCGCGCCGAATCCGTCAGCTCGCGCACCCGTCCCGTCATGCCGGCCTCGGCGAGGATGCGGGCCACCTCCACGCTGCGTGCGGGCAAGGGCGTGTCTTCCTGGGGCACCATGCGACTCCTCCTCGCACCGAAGGTGCGTTCCATGCGTCGCGTTCCATATACGGAACG
This sequence comes from Streptomyces sp. NPDC001914, assembly GCF_042891215.1. Taxonomy (NCBI): domain Bacteria; kingdom Bacillati; phylum Actinomycetota; class Actinomycetes; order Kitasatosporales; family Streptomycetaceae; genus Streptomyces; species Streptomyces sp. NPDC001914. The sequence goes on along the minus strand of NZ_JBIASW010000012.1, from coordinate 27,581 downwards.
TTCTGTATGTGGAACGATAGATCTCTCGAGCCCCCGGCATCAACCGGCTTTCGCGGAACGGACAGGAGCGGCATGGATCTGGCAGCCGGCGTCGGCCTGCGTCTGAAAGGGCTGCGCGAGGGACAGCGGATGTCCCTGTCCGAACTGGCGCGCAGGTCCAAGGTCGGCAAGGCGACGCTCTCCGAACTGGAGAGCGGACGGCGCAATCCGACTCTGGAAACGCTCTACGCCCTGACCACCGCGCTCAAGGTGCCGCTGAGCAGCGTTCTGCACGATCTCGGGTCTCCCGCCACGATCTCCGGGGACGCCGTCGACGCGGTGCTGCTGGAGAGGTTCGAGGCCGACACCTCCGTCACGGAGACCTACCGGATCCGCATCCGCTCCGGGGCGACGCAGGAATCCGCGGCCCACTCTCCGGGCACCACCGAGCACATCATCGTCCTCACCGGCACCGCCCTCGTCGGTGACGTCGAGAACCCCGTTCTCGTCGGCCCCGGCATGCACGGCACCTGGGCCGCCGACATCCCGCACCTGTACCGGGCGCAGACTGGAGACGTCGAGGCCGTGCTGCTCGTACGCCATCCCCGATGACCCCGTCGCGGCCGGGGCGTGACGCGCGCCACAGGAACTTCGGGCGGGGCGCGGAGAGTACCGAGTGTGAGTCATAAAGAACCAGCGGAGTCCATGCGCGCGCGCATACGGGCGGGGGATCGGGCGGCGTTCGCCGAGCTCTACGACCAGTACGCGCGGGCGGTCTACAACCATGCCCTGAGGCTGACCGGCAACTGGTCACAGGCCGAGGAGGTCATGTCGGAGACGTTCCTCGCCGCCTGGCGCGGCCGGGAACGGGTCGAGCCGGACGGCGGACCGCTCGGCCCCTGGCTGCTCGGCATCGCCACGCACAAGGCCCGCAACGCCAACCGGAGTCTGCGCCGGCGGCTCGCCTTCCTCGCGCGCAGCCCGCAGCCGCGTCCCGTGGAGGACTTCGCGGAGGAGACGGCCGGGCGGATCGACGACGCCCGCCGGCTCGCGCTGGTCCACCAGGCGCTCAGCGGGCTGCGCCGCCAGGAGCGCGAGGTGTTCGCGCTGTGCGTGTCGGCCGGGCTGGACTACCGGCAGGCCGCGCAGACGCTCGGGGTCCCCGTCGGCACCGTACGCTCCAGGCTGTCGCGTGCCCGGGCCCGGCTCGCGAAGCTCAGCTCCGCGCAGGACGGCGCGAGGACGGAACCGTCCGGCCCCCGTGGAGAGATGGAGAGTGAGGCCGCGTTCGCGGCCCTGTTCCTGCAGGAGGAGACCCGATGAACGCCGACGGTCGACGGACCGAGGACGCGCTGGAGCTGCTGTCCGCACCGGCCGAATGGGACCTCCCGCCGGAGCGGCACCTCCACCACAAGGACGTCCTGATGCAGCAGATCGACCAAGACCTCGGCCACGCCCCCGTCCCGGCTGCGGGCCAGGCCGCGGGCCCGGCCCCGCGCCGCCGGCTGACGCGCCCGACCGTCCTGGTACCCCTCGCCTCGGCGGCGCTGGCCGCGGCGCTGGCTGCCGTCACGCTCACCGGCACTGGCGGGAGTCACGGGCCCGCGCCGACGGACCGGGCAGCCACCGGCAGCGCCCGCGCCCAGAACGCCTCCGTCACCCTGAACCGGATCGCCGTCGCCGCCATGGCCAGTGACGTCACACCGGTCAGGGAGGACCAGTTCGTGTACGTCAGGAGCCTGGCCGTGTCGAACAAGGGCACGTTCGAAGGGCCCGTGGAACTCGGCGCCCCGCACACGGTGGAGACCTGGACCTCCCAGGACCCCAGGCCCCTCAAGACCACGGGCTGGATGCGCGAGTCCGGCAAGGACGCCGTCATGCCCGACGAGACGATCCCCATCGAGTCCACCGAGGCGGTCCCGGCGGGCGTCGACCACCCCACGTACGCCTGGCTGTCCTCGCTGCCGACGGACCCCGACGCCCTGCTCACCCGGCTGCGCCACGACGTCCGCGTGTTCGACGGAGAGTCCAGGGAGCAGGCCGTCTTCTCCCTGATCGGCGACCTGCTGAGCCAGACGCTGATGCCGCCGCGGAACACGGCCGCCCTGTACAAGGCGGCCGCGAGGATACCGGGCGTCAAGGAGATCCCGGACGCCGTCGACGTGGCCGGCCGGCACGGGATCGCCATCACACGCGAGGACCCCTCCTCCGCCACCCGCGACGAATGGATCTTCGACAAGCACAGCCTCGCGTTCCTCGGCGCACGCGGCTTCATCACCCACGACAAGCAGAAGGGCATCACGTCCGACACGCTCATGGGCAGCACGGCCGTACTCGAGCGCGCGGTCGTCGACGAGCACGGCGAGGGGGCGGCCACAGGCGCCGAGAGCTGAGAGCCGAGCAGCAGGGGGCGAAGCGCGGGGGCCGGCCGGCCGACCCGGGTTCGCCCCCTGCCTGCCGGGGTTCCGCGAGGGGTGCGTGGGGTGGGCCGCCGACCGGGGTCGCCGGACACGCTCGCGCAGCCTCGCGGGGCACGAAGGCGATGAAAGCCGTCGCAGTGCCCTTGATCATCCTGATACGACAGGGGGATGACCACCGAAGCGCTGGATCCCACGGACCGTCTGCTCGATCCCATGGACCGTCTGCTCGCCGAGCGGGCTTGCGAACGCCTCATCGTCGAGTTCGTCCACACACTCGACCTCGGCGACCCGGGCGACGTGGCCGATCTCTTCACGGACGCCGGCTTCTGGGAGTGGACGGAAGGCGACCGCCGGATTCAGGGCCGTGACGCGCTGCGGTCGTATTTCGCCGGCCGGCCCGCGGGCCGGCTCTCGCGCCGGATCTGCACGAACATCCTGGTCACCGTCACATCCGAGGCGACGGCCACCGCGACCACGTACTTCACGACCTACCGCGTCGACGGACACAGCGGCGGTTTCGCGCCCCCGCGGGCCCCGACGCAGGTCGGCCACTACGAGGACACGTTCCGCAAGGTGGAAGGCCGCTGGCTGCTCAGCTCCCGCTCCCTGTATCTGGCCTTCGCGGGACCGACCGAGCGGCTTGAAGCGGCGGCCCGGGACTGAACCCGCTCCGGCACGAGGCGGGGTGGCGTGAGGCGGGGTGGCACGAGGCGGGGGTGGGATGATCATGTCTGCTCCGGAACATCCGGCGACGCCCCGTGCACCGGATCGCCGGTGACCGACGAGAAGGACGAAGGACCGATGACGCTGAACGTGGGCCAACGGGTGCGGCTGGCGGCGGATCTCCGGTTGGCGGGGGCGGTGACCCCGGCCGGGGAGCTCCTGGAGGAGACGGGTGCTTTCGCCGCCTCCTCCCTGTCGCTGGCGGCGGGCATCGAGGGCACCGTCGAGCGTGTGGACGAGCATCACCGCGAGCAGAGCCACGAGGTCCGTGAGTACCTGCGCCTCAAGTCGCTCCTCGACGACTTCGGCCCCCAGATGCCGCCGGCGAGCAGAAGGCAACTGGAGGAGCAGGTGGGGGCCCTGGAAGAGGAGTGGGCTGCCTACCAGCGACGGATGCTCCGCGTCACGGCCCGCGTCCGGCTCGACAACGGATTCGTCCTGGACGACGCCCCCGTGGAGGCTTTCACTGCTGCCTGACCTGGCGGCGGGGCGCTGGGGCCACAGGCGAGGGCGGACCGGCCTGGCGCGGTGCGGTGCGGTGCGGCGCGAGAGCTTCCCGTCCCGTGGCCGCCGCTCGTTACGGCGTGTTCGTGAAGGAGCGGCGGTAGGAGCGGGGCGGCACTCCCCGGCGGCGCACGAACTGTTCGCGCAGGACGGCCGCGCTTCCGTATCCGACACGGTGGGCGATCTCCTCGACCGGCAGGTCGGTCGTCTCCAGGAGTTCCTCGGCGCTGCTCAGCCGCAGGCCGCGCAGCCAGGCATGCGGGGTGGTGCCGGTCGCGGCGGTGAACCGACGGGCGAAGGAGCGTTTGCTCATCACGGCACGTCGCGCCAATTCCGCCACGGGAAGCGGTTGGTGGAGGTTCTCGCGGGCCCATTCCAGTACCTCGGCCAGACGCTCGTCACGGCAGTCCTCGGGGGCGGGGGCCGCCAGGTACTGCGCCTGCCCGCCGTCGCGGTGGGAGGGCAGCACCACGTCCCGGGCGATCGCGTTGGCCATCGCCGCCCCGTGCTCCCGCCGCAGCAGGTGCAGGCACAGATCGAAGCCCGCGGCGGCTCCCGCGCCCGTGACGACGCGCCCCTCGTCGATGTAGAGGGCGTCGGGTTCGACGGTGACGTCCGGGTGACGACGGGCGAGCAGGTCGGCGAACCGCCAGTGGGTGGTGGCCCGTCGGCCGTCGAGCAGTCCGGCGGCGGCGAGCGCGAACACGCCGACGCAGTGCGCCGAGACCAGTGAGCCGCGCTCGTGGGCGTCGGACAGCGCGGCGAGCACGGCTCGCTCGGGTGGTGTGCGGAAGTCCGCCCAGGGCAGGGCGATCACGAGATCGGCGGAGGCGAGCCGGTCCAGACCGTGCGTGACGGTGATCGGAACCCCCGTGTCGGTGGGGACCGGCCCCGGCCGGTCCGTGCACAGGGCGAAGTCGAAGCCGGGCACCTCCTCGCCGTGCGGACCGAAGACCTCGGCGACGATGCCGACGGCGAGCAGGCCGACTCCCGGCGGGGCATACGCGGCCACGGTCACGAAGGGGGACACACCCGCAGTGTGGCACGAATCCTGCGATCAGCGGCAACCGTGCCACTCGTGAACTCACCGACCGCCCGGAAGGATTGAGGCCATGACAGACGCACCGCTCGGCCGCAGCGCCGTGTACACGATCCTGACCACCGGCTACACGGGCTCCACCGGTCCCGGAGTCGCCGCCACCGTCTCCTACGTGGCCGACGCGGGCCAGCACGTGATCTTCGACCCGGGCATGGTGGCGAGCCCCGACCGGATCCTGGCCCCGCTCGCGGAGTTGGGCCTCGGCCCCGACGACATCACCGACGTCGTACTCAGCCACCACCACCCCGACAACACCATGAACGTGGGCCTGTTCGGGCAGGCCCGTGTGCACGACCACAAGGTGGAGTACTCGGGCGACCAGTGGCGCAACCGGGACGCGGAGGGCTACGAACTCACCCCGTCACTACGCCTGATCCGCACTCCGGGCCACAGCCCCGAGGACATCACGCTGCTGGCCGGCACGGACTCGGGAGTGGTCGCCTTCGCCGGTGACCTGTGGTGGGACGCGAACGGTCCGGCGGACGACCCCGTAGCCCCCGACCGCGAGCTGCTGCGCGCCTCCCGGCTGCGGGTGCTGGCCGCCGCGGACCTGATCGTGCCCGGCCACGGCGACCTGTTCAAGCCCGACGACACCACGCCGCGCTAGTCCTCCGACAGAGAGATCCGGTCCACGGACAAGGCACAGACGGCCCGTTGACCTGCTGGAGATCGCCGCCTGGAGGGACGAGCAGTGGCTCGTCATAAAAGAGGGGGGCGGACCTGGGCGCCTGGCGAGCCGTCAAAGATCTTCTAGAGGGTGCCGGGCGGCAGCAGGTGTGGGGCGCGGATGCCGAGGATGCCGAAGACCTCATCCTTCGCCAGGCTGCGCAGTTCCGCCAGGAAGTCGGGGTCCACGTGGCCCTCCCTGGCCCAGATTCCGGCAAGGGACTCGGCGCAGCGCTGGGCCAAGTCGCTGCGGAAGTCCCCCGCCCGGATGGCCCGGATCAGGGCCGCCTCGACGAACGGACCGGAGAGGAACTCCAGATCCGACGCCGCGTCGTCTTGATCGCTCTCGTGCGCCGTGGGGTCTTCGATGAGGCGTACGAGCAGAACCGCGCGCTCTTCGTCCGGGATCTCGGGATCGCTCCACACCGGGCCCGGCGACGAGACCGCCGCCGCGTCCTCATGCACGATGCGGGGCTGCTCCTTCCTGAACAGCCTGTCCAGCCAAGTCCTCATCTACGGCAGATCCTCGATCCCGTCCACGATGCCGATGCCGATGCCGATGCCGATCCCGTCCACGCCACCGACGACACCTCCCAAGATCCCGCCGACCGCGGGTCCGACAGTCCGGAGGTCTTCCCCGAACCCGGAGCCGTAACCCGCGCCCGCGAGGCCGCCCGCCGTGCTGACACCGTCGTGGAGGCCGCCTGGATCCGCTCGGTGGGGCCACCGCATCGTAGACGTGCAAGGCGACTGTTGCAGCGATCAGCAGCCTGCCGCCGATCTTGGCGGTCGACCTTCCCGGCGCGATGGCTCCGCGCGGCATCCACAGCCCCAAGGGGATGTGCTCCTTCGTAATCCCAGCCGTCAAATCTCTAGAAGCCGAACATCAGCCACGCCTGATGGCTGACCCAGTCGGGATACAGCTCGGTCATGGCGTCGTAGAGCTCCTGATCGCTGCCGGTTTCCTGCTGGAGCCGGCCGAAGTCGGTGAGGTAGTTCCTGGTCGCCGTGATGATGTCGGGGGTGTCCGGGGAGCCCGGCTTCTTGTGGCCGGCGACCGCCGTCTTCGGGTTCAGGGCGGCGAGGCGGTCCAGTGCGGCGATCCAGTTCTCACGGCTCTCCGGTGTGGTGGCGGCGACGAACATGTGGCAGCGGTTGTAGAGGACGTCTCCGCCGACGACGAGATCCAGGGCGGGCACGTACAGGGAGGTGGAGTCGACGGCATCGGTCTGGCCCTGCTCGATGATCCGCAGCTCGTGGCCCTCCAGCGAGAAGGTCTCCTCGTTCCAGGGTTCGGGCACGACGGCGGCGGCCGGAAGCTGTCCGGGCCACAGCCTGCGGTAGAACGGCAGCCTCCCGACCTGCTCGCGCGCGTACGCGACCGTCTTCGCGGTGGCGATGGCGCGGGCGTCGGGGAAGTGGCGCAGCAGCACGCCGAGGCCGGCGAAGTGATCCAGGTGGCCGTGGGTGACGTAGATCGTGGTCAGGTTGCGGTGGTGCAGCCCTACCCAGGCCGCCAGGGCCTCGGCCTCGGCGGCCGTGGTGAGGGCGTCGACCAGGACGGCGTCGTGCTCGCCGAAGACCAGGGTCGAGGTCATCGGATCCCAGGCCGGCGGCGGTCCGAAGGGCCGGGACCGCTCGGCCACCAGCTCCTTCTCCGGTGCCGTGAACACGTTCACGCTCAAGGGGGATGCCATGCCACTCGGCTCCTCTCCGCGGACGAGGGGCCCGTGCCGCCTCGCCGTCGTTCCGCCGGCCCGCGGCCACGTACGCCCCCCTTCCACCTTCCAGCGCATGGCAGACCCCGACAAACGGGCTCGACAAACGGGTCACCGACGGGATGAGCCACCGAGTGCCCATTGGCCCGCGACCGGTGCACGGAGCGCCTGAGAAGCTGCACCTCCAGTGCCGTCAGCGCCGTGCCTTGAGGAGATGCCGTGCAGGTAGCCGTGGTCACCTTCGACGGATTCAACGAGCTCGACAGCTTCATCGCCTCCGCACTGATCAACCGGTGCCGGAAGGACGGCCTGGAAGCCTTCATCACGACACCGACGCCGGTGGTCACGTCGATGAACGGCGTCGAGGTGACCGGGCAGCGCCCGATGGAGTTCGTGACCGAAGCCGACGTCGTGCTGATCGGCAGCGGAGTGAAGGCGCGCGACGTGGCCGCCGACGACCTGCTGCTCTCCAGGCTGCCGCTCGACCCCTCGCGACAGCTGGTCGGAGCGCAGTGCTCCGGCGCGCTGGTACTCGCCCGGCTCGGGCTGCTGGACGGCATGCCCGCCTGCACCGACATGAAGAGCCGACCCTTCGTCGAGGCCGCCGGCGTCACCGTGCTGGACACGCCGTTCCACGCCGAGGGGAACATCGCCACCGCGGGCGGCTGCCTGGCGTCCCAGTATCTCGCCACATGGGTGATCACCCGCACGCTCGGCCAGGACGCGGCGCGCGGCGTCCTGGACTACGTGGCCCCCGTCGGCGAAAACGAGGAGACCGTCGAGCGCGCCATGCGGGCCGTCCACACCGGCGAGGCCGCACTTCTCCCTCACGGCGTTCACCACCGCTGACACATCGGCTCCGGAGTTCCGCGGCTCGAAGGCGCCGGTGCGGTCGCGTCAGGAGCTGACGGACTGACCCCGGCCGTCACGCCGCCCGGGACATTTGTACGGCTCCTCGCGCGACACCCGTACCGCGATATCCGTGCCTCTCGACACTGCACCGTGCCTCCCGCCCTCCGTAGCCTTGCAGCATGTTCAAATCCCACAAACCAGGATCAGATGACGCCTGGGAAGGCGTCATCGAGGACAAGTCGCGGGGCATGCTCGACGGCGCGAACATGTACCACTTCGTCAAGCTGCGGCGTACGGACGGCCAGTTCGTCAAGGTGCGCATCGACCGCCGGCTGTGGAAGTCGATCGCGGTCGGCGATCGCCTCGTGAAGCAGCCGGGCAGCGACCCGGTCAAGGCGTAAACCCCAGGAGGGGGGCGGCACGGGCGGCGCGGATGGAACCGAGGTCGGACGTCACCCGGTGCAACGGGTACGCGCCCCAGGAAGAGATGCTCAAGTCGAAGGCGGTATCTGTTCGACGTCGGACGTAAAGGCGACTGTCAACTGGCAGTCCAATGCCGAGGCGATACGTTCCAGAAGCGTCAGGGTGGGCAGATCCCGCCCGGATTCTATGCGCGAGATGGCGGCTTGCCCGGTTCCGGCGAGTTCGGCCAGGCGCGCCTGGGACATTCCTCGCTGTCGGCGCCAGAACCGCACCAGGTCTGCGTGTCGTTCACTGCCCGTCCCTGCTGTAACGGGGCAGGCCGGCAGTATCGATCTTCCAGTCGGCGATGGTGATGGTGTCCGAGAACGTGTAGTGCTGCCTGTTGTCGTACGTGGGCGCGCCGCTTCGGTTCGTTGGTGCCCAGTGATGCACTGCGCTCCCGTTGCGGGGGTCGACGATCAGGTAATGCGGCACTCCCATGGCTGGGTAGTCACGCAGCTTGCCCTCGTAGTCGTTGCTCGGATTGGACGGGGAGACAATTTCGATCACCAGATGGCAGCGGCGGGGGTCGATCGCATCGCTGTCGGCTACGGCTTCCTCTTCGTCGATCACGACGAGATCCGGTACACGCAGGATGCCGAGTCCGGCATCTTCCATATCGGTTACGAGCATGAGCACCAGGTTCATGCCCAACTGGGGCTCCAGTTGCGTACGAAGGCGGTGAGCAACCAACTGATGCTGCTTCTTCGGGCTCATCGTCATCAACAGTTGGCCATGGCTGATCTCCGGCCAGGCCAGTGGCTCTGGCCGGTTGAAAGCCTCACGGAACTCGCGGAGATGCCGGTAGGCGCTCTGTTCCGTCATGCATCCACGGTAGATGACGGAATCGTCATGCTTCGTAGTGAGGAGCGAGGATGGCCAGCCGGGGGCGCCGACCCCCCTGTCTGCTGCTGCGTCTGTCCTCCGTGAGGCAGGCTGGCCCAGCGGTGTCCGCCCGGTCGTACGAGGTCTCGATGTCCTGCGGGCGACCCGGTGGGTGCCACACCTACGTGACCATCGTCCCGGGCCGGACCGGTCGCAGTCCCAGGATCACGCAGGCGCCGAATCCGTCGCCTCCGAAGGGCACCCCTTGATGACATCCGGCAGCAGCCCGCGCAACGCCTCGCGCTGGGCGGGTCCCATGAACTGACCGAGCGCGTCGGTGACCGTTTCGGCGAGGGGGTCGGAGGCTTCCTTCAGGACGTTGCGCGCCTTGTCGGTGAGGGCGACCTGGATGCCGCGCTTGTCGCCGCACACCGACTGGCGGGTGATCAGGTCGGCGTGCTGGAGACAGGCGATCTGGTAGGTGAGCCGGGTCTTGGGGCGGCCCAGGAGTTCGGCGATCCGGGTCATGCGCAGGCCCTCCTCGGGCTGCGCGGCCAGCAGGCACAGGATCAGGAACTCGTCGTGGGAAACACCGAGCCGCTCCTTCACGACGGTGCGCAGCCGCTGCTCCACGGCTCCCGTCGCCGCCAGCAGAAGCATCCAGGCGTGCAGTTCGGCCGGCAACAGGCCACCTCCCCGGGCGGACGGGCAGCTGGGCGCGCGGGCGGGGTCGAGGTCGGCCATGGGCCGATTCTACCTGTTGTCCAATTTTGAAGAGCATGGTTGTCCAAATTCGAACAATAGGCTAGCGTCGGTCATGCAAATTTGGACAAGCTACTCGACAGGGGAAAGCTCATGACCGTCGCCGTGGAAACCGGACTGTGGCAGCTCGACACCACCACCTCCGTCGTCGCCGTACGGCACAAGACGATGTGGGGCCTCGTCACAGTGAAGGGCACCTTCGGCGTGATCAGCGGCCAGGGCGAGGTCCGGTCCGACGGGTCCGCCGTCGGCACCGTGACCCTCGACGCCGCCTCCCTGGACACCGCGAACGCCAAGCGCGACAAGCACCTGCGGTCCGCCGACTTCTTCGACGTCGAACAGCACCCGGAGATCACCCTCGCGGTCCGCAGCGACGAACCCCGTGACGGTGACACGGCACAGTTCGCGGGGCAGTTGACGGTCCGCGGCATCACCAGGCCGCAGGCTTTCGCCGTCCGCCTGACAGAGGTGAAGGGCGAACGGGTCACGCTGGAGGCCGAGTTCACCGTGGATCGGGAGCAGTTCGGCATGGGGTGGAATCAGCTGGGCATGATGCGCGGCCCGGCCACGGCCACGGCCACGCTGCACTTCGTCCGGTCCGAAGGCTGACAGTTCCTCAAGCCGTCTGTCTCACGCCTGTGTTGCGATCGCCCTGAGCGGCGCCGCACCCGGCTGGTGCACTCCCCTCGGGGAGGGAGTAGCGCCCGGTCAGCCGAGGACGACGGTCAGCACCTCACCGGGCGCGGAACCCGCCTGCGCCACCGGCGAACCGTCCGGGGACCACACCCCGGAGCCGCCGGACGTCTCCTGGTACTCCCCGCTGGGTCCCGCCGCGGTCGACAGCACGACCCACACGCCGTGCGCCCGCGCCCGCTCCCGCATGTGCGTGTCCCGGCGGGCGGCCTGTTCGGGGCCCTCGCCGTAGAGCGTGCTCGCGACGTACGCGTCGATGCCCAGCGCCGCGGTCAGCGCGGCGTGCTCCGGCACCGCGGCGTCCCGGCACACGGCGAGCCCCAGCCGCCGACCGTCCACCTCGAACACCACGGGCTTCTCGCCCGGGGTGAAGCGGAGCCCTTCGGCGCCGTGCAGATGCATCTTGGCGTACACCGCCTCGGCGCCCTCGCCCGTGACGGCCAGCGTCGCGATGTACTCGCGTCCCTCCGCGTCCCGCCAGGGAACGCCGGCCAGCGTGGTCGACCCTGTACCGGCGCAGGCCTCGATCAAAGGGGTGAGCCGGGGATCGTCCGCCGCCACGGCCGGCGCAGCGAGGTCGTATCCGGTGAGCGACAACTCGGGGAAGACGACCAGGCGGGCGCCCGCGCCCCGTACCGCCTCGGCGTGCAGCACGGCGTTGGCGGCCACGTCCGGGCCGGCGCAGCGGGGCTGGGCGACGGCGACGGTCAGCGGTGCGGGCACAGGGCACTCCGGTCCGGTGAGGGGAATCACCGGTCACCCTAACCTCGCGCCGTGAGCCTCCGGATCGAGGCCCCCATCGAGACCCCCGGGGACCCGGGGCCACCGGCGGCGTGCGCCGTGCGCGACGACGGCACCCGCTTCACCGCGGTCCCCCAGGAGAGCAGCGCGAAGCCCAGGGCGAAGCCGGCCATCGTCCAGACACCGCGCGGCCAGAAGATGTGGCTGTCGACGAAGGACCAGCCGGCCCCGAGGAGCACCACCGTGCCGGGCAGGACCCGGACGCCGTACTCCGGGAACAGGGCGACCGCCGTGGCGGCGACGGCGCCGATGAGGGCGTACACGCCGACGTGCCCGAGGAGTTCTCCGGTCTCGTACAGCGGGCGCTTGACCGGTCCGAGGCCCGCTGTCGCGTCGGCGTGCCCGACCGCGGTCCCCGCCGCTATGCCGGCGACCGCGTCGAGACCCGTGTAGAAAACCGCGTAGCCGAAGGCACCCGTCCAGGCCATCACCGTGGCGACGCCCGCGAGGTTGGGGCGGGGCCGGTGCCACAGAGGTATCAGGAGGCCGACCGTGAGCAGGGGGAAGACCGGCAGGAGCGCGATGTGCAACCGGGTCCAGTCCGAGGCCGTCGAGCGGAACAGTCCGTGCGGATGAGCGAGGCCCGCCACGGCCAGCACCAGCGGGGCGGCGGTGGCGAGGGCGATGTTTCGTAGGGTCGACACGCCTGTGAGCGTAGGTGTGTTGATGCCGTCCGAGGCGGGTGCGTAAGGGTTCCGTAAGACATCGGCCAGGGCCGCTGCCCGTCGGCGGCCTGAGGACGACCCGGGCCGTGCGGCGCCACGTCGCTCCGAGCCGAAAACGGTCTTACGAGAGTCTGACGCGGTCGCAGTTCCCGTGCCGCCACACCAGTCCCACCGTCCACTCTGGTGCGGCCCACGCGGCCATGCGCCGCACCGCGAAGACACCTCACACGGACGGGAAGCGCCCATGCACAGCACCCCCGAGCCCCATCCCCGTACGAGCCGATCCGCCGCAGGCCGGGGCGGTCACCGGGCGACGTCACGAACCCGGCGCATCATGATCGGTGGCGGGGCCCTGGCCGCCACGGCGGCGGCCACGGTGGCCGTGACCGTCGCGTCGGCCAGTCAGTACTCCGGGAGCACGCCCGGCGCCGACCACGCCGTCTTCGTCCAGGGCAACGAACTGGGCGGCAACACCATCCATGTGTTCGCCCGTGGCGACGACGGCTCGCTGAAGGCCGCGGGGACCTACGCCACCGGCGGCAAGGGCGGCGACCAGGTCGACGCCCCGACCGACTCGCTCGCCTCCCAGGGTTCACTCGTCTACGACGACGCCTCGGGGATGCTGCTGGCGGTCAACGCGGGCAGCGGCACAGTGACTTCGTTCCGGGTCGAGGGAAACCGGCTCACGGACCGGCACGTCGTGAGCTCCGGCGGCGCCTTCCCCGCCTCCGTCGCGGTGCACGGCAGGGTCGCGTACGTCATGAACGCGGGCGGACGGGGCAGCGTCCAGGGCTTCGAGATATCCGGTGGGAGGCTGCGGCCGCTCGCCGGGTCCTACCGTTCCCTGGGTCTGGCCAACAAGGACATCCCCCTGTTCTCCAGTTCTCCCGGCGAGGTCGCGTTCACTCCGGACGGGCGCAGCCTGGTCGTGACCACCAAGTCCGCCAACACCGTCGAGGTCCTCCCCATGAAGCGGAACGGCCTGCCGGCCGTCGCCGCACCCGTCGTCAACAAGTCGGCCGGCGCCGTCCCGTTCGCGATCGCCTTCGACGCGACCGGGAAGCGGATGCTCGTCGCCGAGGCCGCGAAGTCCACGGTCACCACCTACAAGGTGCGGCACGACGGCACCCTGAAGGTCCTCCAGAAGCCCCTGCCCAACGGCCAGGAGACCTTGTGCTGGCTCGAGCCTGCGGGCGACCACTTCTACGGCGGCAACACCGGCAACTCCACCGTCACCGGCTACCGTACGGACCGGCACGGCCGGCTCTCCCTGACCAACGACGTGGGCATCGCCACGCCGCCCTCGGCCAGGTCGCAGGGCGTGATCGACCTCGCCGTGACCAAGGACGAACGGTTCCTCTACGTCCAGAACGCCGTCTCCGGGACCGTCGACGGCTTCCGCGTCAGGACCGACGGCTCACTCACCAAGGTCACGACAGTCGGCACCGGCCTGTCCCCGTTCGGCGAGTCCGGCATGGAGGGGATCGTCGCCGTCTGACAGCCACCGGCTCCCGCACCGACAGAGCCCCCGTCGGCAGAACGCCAGGGCGGGTGAGCCCCCCGGTCGGCAGAACGCCGGGGCGGGCAGAGCCTCTGCCGGCGGAACGCCGGGGCCGACCGCGTCCGTATGTCACGCCGTCGGCCCTGGCGTTCTGCTGGCGGGCCGCTCAGTCCTGGGCCGGCATCACTCGGGTGACCTTGCCCTTCAGGTCGGCGTCCAGATAGCCGGTGACGTGGTCGTCGGCGAGGTAGACGGCCAGTCCCAGCGGGGTGTCGAACGTGGTGTCGGCGGGGCGGACCAGGACGTAACGCAGGGTCGGCCGCTGGACGTTCAGGTCCTTGTTCGCCCGCTTCAGCAGGGCGGGAAGGACGTCCCAGTCGAAGCTGTCGAGGCTGAAGGGGCGTTCGCCGCCGATGATGGCGCTGCTGATGATGCCCTTCTCGACACCCTGGCCCGGGCGGTAGGTGTAGCTGTCGTACTTGGTGTCGCTGCCCTTGACCATGATTTCCGCGGAGACGTACGTCGGGTAGACGGTGAGGTCGCACGCGCGGTCCGTGCCGGTCGCGGCCTTGATCTCCTTCACCGCCGTCCGGATGCCGTCGGGGGTGAGGAGATCCGTCTTGGCGTCGGCCTCCTGGGGCGCCGGGGCCGAGCGGGACGGCGACGGTGTGTGGGCGGGATCCGTCGTCCTGGCCGAGGTCCCGCCGGACGAGCCGGAGGAGCGGGAGGAACTGGACGAGCCGGAAGGCTTTCCGCTGTCCTTGTCGCCCCCGTCCGGTACCTGCGTCCACACGAGGACGCCTGCCAGCACAGTGCCGACGACGGACGAGGCGATCGTGATCCGCCTCTTCGCGGGGTTGCCCGGCAGCGCCGGTGTCGGCCGTGTGGGACCCGCCGGGTAGGGAGTCGGCGGACCGAAGCCCGAAGCCGGCCCGTAGCCGGAAGGCGAGCCGTAGCCGGCCGGTGGTCCGAAACCGGCAGGCGCTCCGGACCCGCCCGGCGCGGAGGGGGAGGGGGTCTGACCCGGCGGAGGCACCAGCCGGTACGACGTGGCCCCCGCCGCCCCGGCGTCAGCACCTCCCGCCGCGCTGCCGCCCTCGACCGCCTCCGCGAGCAGCCGGTCCGCGGTCTGCACGTCGACCCGCTCGGCCGGGTTCTTGACGAGCGCGGCGTTCAGGAACCCGGTCAGCACCCCGGCCTGGACGGGCGGCGGAAGCTGCTCGCTGAGCAGGGCCGCCAGCGTCGCGAGGGTTGTTCCCCTGCGCAGCGGATGACGTCCCTCGACGGCGACGTACAGCATCATCGCCAGCGACCACAGGTCGGAGCCCGGGTCGCCCTCGCCGCCGGCGATGCGTTCGGGCGCCATGTAGTCGGGCGTGCCGATGATCGACCCGGTCGCGGTCAGGGCGGTCGATTCCCTGATGGTCGCGATGCCGAAGTCGGTGAGGACCGGACGTCCGTCGGGCCTCAGCAGCACGTTGGCGGGCTTCACGTCCCGGTGCTGGATGCCTACGTCGTGCGCGGCGCGCAGCGCGGCCAGCACCTCGCGACCCAGCCGGGCGGCGTCGACGGGCGCCAACGGCCCCTTCTCCAGCCGGTCCTGAAGCGATCCGCCGGTCACCAGTTCCATGACGAGCCACGGGTAGGTGTGCTCCCCGCCGTCCACCACATGGTGGATGGTCACCACGTTGGGGTGATCGACGCGGGCCAGCGCCCGTGCCTCGCGCAGCACCCGGGCCCGGAGCATGGCCGCGCCCTGCGGGTCGTACTCGGCGAGACCCGGATCGGGCGGCCGTACCTCCTTGAGCGCCACGGCCCGGTCGAGGACCAGATCGCGTGCACGCCACACCGTGCCCATGCCACCGCCACCGAGCCGCGCCTCCAGCTCGAAGCGCCCCTCTATGACCCGTCTGCCGGATTCCCCCTCGTTCATGGCCGGAAGCCTACGAGATGTCTGTGACACGGCCCCACGCAGGTGACCGCAACACCCGCGCACCGGCGCGCGAGGGCAGGGGGAGGGGAACCGGACCGCCGCGGGCGCCCAGGCCGCGCCGCGCGCCCGCCTCCCCACCCTCCTTCCTCGCCCTGCTTCCTCACCTGTCCCGCCCCGCCTCCTCACCCTCGCCACCCCGCCTCCGCACCCCTACGAATCGGTTTCGATCCCGGCCGGTGCTTGGGTGTTGAACGCCGTCGGGCAATCATGTGAACATGCGCCGGCCGCTCCACCTCTGCACCCCTGAGTGGTTCACGGTCGACGATTCGACCCTGAACATCGCGCTCGTGTACCCGATGCAAGGGCCCGCCGGCATCTTCGGTCCCGCCTGTGAGGCGTGCGCGCGGCTGGCCGTCGAAGAGATCAACGAGGCCGGCGGCGTGCTCGGCAGGGAGCTGCGGCTGCTGGAGGTCGACGGCGGAGCCCCGCCGCAGAAGGTCGCCGAGGAGGTTGAGGCCCTGGTGGCGACCGGCGCGGTGCACGGGGTGACCGGCTGGCACATCTCCTCGGTCCGCCAGGCGGTGGCGCCGCGCATCGCGCACCGGGTGCCGTACGTGTACACCGCCCTCTACGAAGGCGGCGAGCGCACCGACGGTGTCTTCATGACCAGCGAGACGCCGGACTGGCAACTGCAGCCCGCCATGCGGCTGCTCGCCGAGACACGGCGGGTCCGCAGGTGGTTCGTCGTCGGCAACAACTACGTCTGGCCCCGGCGTACCGCCCGCGCCGCCCGCCGCTACGCCCGCGCCCTGCGCGGCGGACGGGTCTGCGGCGAGGCGTATCTGCCGCTGGGCACCGAGGACTTCGCCGATGTGCTGCGGCGCATCGAGCACACGGACGCGGACGGCGTGCTGATGCTGCTCGTGGGCAGCGACGCGGTCCGCTTCAACCGGGCCTTCGCCGCGTCGGGCCTCGACCAGCGGTGTCTGCGGCTGAGCACGCTGATGGACGAGAACATGCTGATGGCCAGTGGCCCGGAGACGACCGGCGACCTGTTCAGCACGGCCGGCTTCTTCGCCTCGCTCGCCAACCAGGACACCCTGGACTTCCACGGCCGCTACGCCGGCCGCTTCGGCCTGGAGGCGCCGGCCCCCGGCAGCCTCGGCGAGTCCTGCTACGAGGGGGTGTTACTGCTCGCCTCGCTCATCGAGCGGGCCCGCACGCTGGACGTCTGCGCGATCTCGGCCGCCGCCGACACCGTCTCCTACGAGGGTCCGCGCGGCCTGCTCCACCTTCGTGACCGGCATGTCCGCCAGCGCATCTACCTGGCGGAGGCGGACGGGCCCGACTTCAACGTGCTCGCCCAACTGCCTTCCCCGCACGACCTGTTGTGACGCGCGGCGGATCGGCGGCGGGCCGTCCCTCCAGGGCCTCGGCCAGCCGCGCGAGCAGCTGATCCAGCTCCTCACCCTCTTCGAGCAGTTGCTCCAAGTCCCCCCAGTCGGAGCGCACTTCACGCGCCAGCAGCTGCCACCGCTGCTTGCCCCGCGGGGTGAGGTGAGCCAGGACGCGGCGCCGGTCGGCCGGGTCGACGCGCCGGTAGACCAGGTTCTGGTCGACGAGCTGGTCCATCAGTTTGGTCAGGCTCGGAGCCGGCAGGAAGGCGTGGTCGGCGAGGGCCGTCATGTTGTGGCCCTGCCCGTCGGAGAGCAGGTCGAGCACCCGCCACGCCTCCACCGTGCACTCGAACTCATCGAGGACCGACTGCACTCGGCGCACGGCCAGACGTTCGGCCCGCGTGAGCAGGTAGAGCAGTTCCTGGGGCCGTCTCGCCATCGCGCGCTCCTCAACTCGTGCTCGCCGACGGGTGCCTGAGCCTACCGTCGACCAACGGGCCCCAGGGAAAAGGGGAATCAGAAAAACGATTCTTTCCCTGGGAAGCATTGATCGCCCTGCTGTCATGCCCTCAACCGTGCCTATTCGACGGCGACTTCATCAGTTTTGGCCGACCAGGTTACTTTCACTGGAAACTGTTCATCAATTGCCGCGAAACGCGGTTGAAACAGTGTCCCCACAGGCTGTGGTCGCACTTCAGGACCAGCCCGGACACCACCCCGGAACGGCTGGGGAACCCGTGCGCCGACACCGCCACCTCTGAAGCGCCGTCCCCTCATCCCCCCTCCCCAGAGACTTTCCGCTCTCTTCGTAACCGCCCTTCGGGGCAAGGAGGTTGTGCATGTCCGGGTTCAGCATCAGCAGACGCGGTCTCCTGGCCGGGATATCGGCCACGGGCGCATCCGCCGCCCTCAGCGCGTGCGGCGCCAAGACGGGCGACACCACCTCCACCGGCTCCGGCGCCAAGGCCGACACATCCGGCGACACGGTCAAGGTCGGCCTGCTGAACTCGCTCTCGGGCACCATGGCGATCAGCGAAGTCACCGTCCACAACGCGCTGTTGCTCGCCGTGAAGGAGATCAACGCCGCCGGCGGCGTCCTGGGCAAGAAGCTCAAGCCCGTCAGCCAGGACGGCGCCTCCGACTGGCCCACCTTCGCCGAGAAGGCGGAGACCCTCATCAAGGACGACAAGGTCGTGGCCACCTTCGGCTGCTGGACCTCGGCCAGCCGAAAAGCCGTCAAGCCGGTCTTCGAACGGTACAAGTCGCTGCTGTTCTACCCCGTGCAGTACGAAGGCCTGGAACAGTCGCCGTACATCTTCTACATCGGCGCCACCACCAACCAGCAGATCGTGCCCGCACTGGACTACCTCAAGAAGCGGGGCCTGACCAAGCTCTACCTGGTCGGCAGCGACTACGTCTTCCCGCGCACCGCCAACAAAATCATCAAGGCGTACGCGAAGGCCAACGGCATGGAAGTCGTCGGCGAGGACTACGCCCCCCTCGGCTCCACCGAGTTCGGCACCATCGTCAACAAGGTCAAGGACGCCGGCGCCGACGCCGTGTTCAACACCCTCAACGGCGACTCGAACGTGGCCTTCTTCAAGGAGTACAAGTCCGCGGGCCTTACCGCCAAGAGCCTGCCGGTGCTCTCCGTCTCCATCGCCGAGGAGGAGGTCAAGAGCATCGGCACCCAGTACCTGGACGGCCAGCTCACCGCCTGGAACTACTACGAGACCACCCCGGGCGCCGCCAACACGAAGTTCGTGGCCGCGTACCAGGCCGCCTACGGCAAGAACAAGCCGACCTCCGACCCGATGGAGGCCGCCTACATCTCCGTCTACCTGTGGAAGGCGATGGTCGAGAAGGCCGGCTCCTTCGACGTGACGAAGGTGAAGGCCGCCTCCGACGGCATCGAACTCGACGCCCCCGAGGGCAAGGTCACCGTGGACGGCGCCACCCAGCACGTCTACAAGACCGCCCGGATCGGCAAGGTCGGCTCCGACGGCCTGATCACCGAGGTGTGGAACTCCGGCAAGCCGGTCAAGCCGGACCCCTACCTCAAGGGCTACCCCTGGGCCTCCGGACTCTCCTGAACCACGCCCCGCACGGCACCGGACCCGGCCCTCTCCAGGGGGCCGGGCCACGCCCATGACACACACCCGCACCCGCGCCCACGTCCGCTACAGGCACCCGCACCCACGTCCGCAACTGGCACCCGCACCCGCACCTTTGCCCCCGACCCGGAGGCGACCCATGACGGTCATCCTCAACCAGTCCCTCACCGGCATCAGCATCGGTGCCGTCCTGCTGCTCATCGCCCTCGGCCTGACCCTGACCTTCGGCCAGATGGGCGTGATCAACATGGCGCACGGCGAGTTCATCATGGCCGGCGCCTACACCACGTACGTGCTGCAGAAGTCCATCAGCAGCGCGGGCGTCTCGCTGCTCGCCGCCCTGCCGATCGCCTTCCTGACCGCCGGAGCCATGGGCGCCCTGCTGGAATGGCTGCTCATCCGCCGCCTCTACACCCGCCCCCTGGACACGCTGCTCGTGACCTGGGGCGTCTCGCTGATGCTCCAGCAGCTCGCCCGCGACATCTTCGGCGCCCCCAACGTGCAGACCGCCGCGCCCGACATCCTCACCGGGAACATCGCGCTGGGCGGCGGCATCACCTTCGCCAACAACCGCCTGTTCATCCTCGGCCTGGCCCTGCTGAGCGTCCTCGCCCTCACCCTCATCCTGAAACTCACCCCGTTGGGCCGCCGCATCCGGGCCGTCGTCCAGAACCGCGACCTGGCCGAGGTCTCCGGGATCGCCACCGGACAGGTCGACCGCATCACCTTCTTCATCGGCTCGGGCCTCGCGGGCGTGGCCGGCGTCGCCCTCACCCTGGTCGGCCCGATCGGCCCGACGATGGGCACCAACTACATCGTCGACGCCTTCCTGGTCGTCGTCGTGGGCGGCATCGGACAGCTCAAGGGCAGCGTCATCACCGCCTTCGCGCTCGGCATCCTGCAATCCGTCCTCGAATACTCGACGACCCTCAGCGTCGCCAAGGTCATCGTCCTCGTGGCGATCGTCGCCTTCCTGCAGTGGCGACCCCAGGGCCTGTACACCCTGCGCACCCGGAGCCTGGCATGACGACAACGACCACCCCCGTTCCCGCCGCGGTCACGCCACCGTCCCCGTCCCCGCTGCAGCGGTTCCGCGCCCCCGCCGCCTTCCTCCTCGGCGCCGTACTCCTGCTCGGCGTCGCACCGGCCGTCCTCCCCGACTTCCGCCTCAACCTCCTCGCCAAATACCTGTGTTACGCGATCGTCGCGGTCGGCGTCAGCCTCGCCTGGGGCCGCGGCGGCCTCATGGTCCTGGGCCAAGGCGTCTTCTTCGGCCTCGGCGGCTACGCCATGGCCATGCACCTCAAACTCACCGACGCGGCCGCCACCGGCGAGACCCTGCCCGACTTCATGCAGCTCTACGGCACCGGCGACACCCTGCCCTGGTGGTGGAAACCCTTCGCCGATCCGGCCTTCGCGCTCGCCATGACCGTGCTCCTGCCGATGGCGGTCGCGGCCCTGCTCGGCTTCTTCGTCTTCCGCCGCCGGGTCAAGGGCGCCTACTTCGCGATCCTCAGCCAGGCACTGGCCGCCGCCCTGTCCATCTGGCTGATCGGCCAGCAGGCCACCACCGGCGGCACCAACGGCCTCACCGACATCCACGGCTTCTTCGGCTACTCCCTCGACGACCCCGTCAACCAGCGGATGGTGTACTTCATCATCGCCGCCGTCCTGCTGCTCCTGATGATCGGCGCCCGCCAGCTGTTCGTCAGCCGGTACGGCGAACTCCTCATCGCCACACGGGACTCCGAGGAACGGGTGCGCTTCCTCGGCTACAACCCGGCCAACGTCAAACTCGTCGCCTACGTCCTCGCGGCAGGCATGGCGGGCCTGGCCGGCGCCCTGTTCGTCCCCGCGGTCGGCATCATCTCCCCGGCCCTGATCGGGATCGTGCCCTCCATCGGCTTCGTCATCGGCGCAGCCGTCGGCGGCCGGGCCTCGCTGGCGGGCGCGGTGCTCGGAGCGATCGCGGTGGCCTGGGCACAGAGCACGCTGTCCGACGCCTTCCCCGCCGCGTGGACCTACCTCCAGGGCCTGCTGTTCGTGCTCGCGGTCGGCTTCC
Organism: Streptomyces sp. NPDC001914; assembly: GCF_042891215.1. Taxonomy (NCBI): domain Bacteria; kingdom Bacillati; phylum Actinomycetota; class Actinomycetes; order Kitasatosporales; family Streptomycetaceae; genus Streptomyces; species Streptomyces sp. NPDC001914. Next base: position 6,405 of record NZ_JBIASW010000012.1, on the reverse strand, counting down.
TGCCCGGCGGCCTGGCCTCCCTGGCGCTCGTCCTGCGCAGACGCCGTAAAGCCACAGCCACAGCCACAGCCACGGTCACAGCCACCGCGGCAGCGACCGCGACCGCACCTCGTACGACGGGAGACACGGCATGAGCGGCGAGGCACTGAACGGCGAGCGACTGAGTGGCGAGCGGCTGGGCGGCGAGCGACTGACCGTCCGCGACCTGCGGGTGACCTTCGACGGCTTCACCGCCGTCGACGGCGTCGACCTCGACATCCACCCCGGCGACCTGCGCTTCCTCATCGGCCCCAACGGCGCCGGCAAGACCACCCTGGTCGACGCCGTCACCGGCCTGGTCAAGGCGACCGGATCGGTCCGCTTCGGCGACCAGGACCTGCTCGGCAGGCCGGTCCACAGAATCGCCCGCATGGGCATCGGCCGTACGTTCCAGACGGCCACGGTCTTCGAGGAACTGACCGTCCTGCAGAACCTCGACATCGCCTGCGGCGCCGGACGCGGCCCCTGGACGATGCTGCGGCGCCGCAAACACGTCCCCGAACCGGTCGCGAACGCCCTGGAGACCACCGGACTGGCCCACCTGCACGACCGCCCCGCCGGCACCCTCGCCCACGGACAGAAACAGTGGCTGGAGATCGGCATGCTGCTCGTCCAGGACGTGCGCCTGCTGCTGCTCGACGAGCCGGTCGCCGGCATGAGCCACGACGAACGCGAGGCCACCGGCGCACTGCTCCAGCGGATCAGCACCGACCGCACCGTCGTCGTCATCGAACACGACATGGACTTCATGCGCTCCTTCGCCCGCAGCGTCAGCGTCCTGCACGCCGGCAAGGTCCTCAGCGAGGGCACCGTCGCCGAGGTCCAGGCCGACACCAAGGTCCAGGAGGTCTACCTCGGCCGCACCGCCGAACCCGCCATGCCCGAACCCGCTGCCGCCATGCCCGTGGCCGTCACCGAGGAAGCGTGAGCCAGACGATGCTGGAGATCAGTTCCGTCCAGGCCGGCTACGACCGCACCACGGTCCTGCACGGCGTCACCGTCACCGTCCCCAAGGACGGCGTCGCCACCGTCCTCGGCCACAACGGCGCCGGCAAGAGCACCCTGCTGCGCGCCGCCATGGGCCTGATCAAGCCCAGGCGCGGCACCGTCCGCCTCGACGGCGAGGACATCACCCACCTCGCCCCCCACCAGCGGGTCGCCCGCGGCATGGCGTACGTCCCCCAGGGCCAGCAGTCCTTCCCCCACCTCACCACCGCCGAGAACCTCCAACTCGTCGCCGACGGCCGCCCCGACGGCAAAGCCGCCACCGCCGAGGCACTCGACCTCTTCCCCGCCCTGCGCGAACTGTCCGGCCGGCGCGCCGGATTGCTCTCCGGCGGCCAGCGCCAGCAACTCGCCATCGCCCGCGCCCTGATCACCCGCCCCAGACTCCTGCTGCTCGACGAGCCGACGGAAGGCATCCAGCCCTCGGTCGTCACCGAGATCGAGGAAACGATCCTCACCCTCACCCGCCGCGGCGGCCTCTCCGTCCTCCTCGTAGAACAACACGTCGGCTTCGCCATGCGCGCCGCCCAGCACTACTACGTACTGGAGGCCGGACGGGTCACGTCCTCGGGCGAGGGCGGATCAACAGCAGAACAGACGGTACGAGCGGCACTCAGCGTGTGAGCCCGGGCAGCGGACGGTCGGGGGCGGGCGCCCCATGCGCGGGGCTGGAGCGGCCGGCCTCTCGCACTGTTGGATGTCGGTGTGCCGAAGAACGATGATCACGAACGAACCGGTGTCCGACTGACCGTCTGGGGCTGCCTCGCCGGGTTGGCCGTGGCTCTGGCCATCCCCGTGTTCCTACTGGTGACCGTCATCTTCGCCGGGATGCCAACCCCGTGACCCGTCATATCGGCCCGCGAGCGAGGGCGAGGGGCCCTGCGCCGGATGCACGGTGTGAGCCCGGTCCACGTCCTCACGGCAGTTGATGCACGACCAGTCTGTTCTGCCGACCCGCAAAGCAGCTTCTCAGCAGTCGTGCTTCACGGTTCCGCGAGGCGAAGATCCCTTGCTTGTCCACGTGGATGACGAGAACGTCGTAGCGATCGATGACTTCGGAGATCCCCCGTGTCTGGATGGTGTCCGCCCACGCGTCCAGGTTCCGTCCGAACCACTCGGGCAGCCCGCAGGGCTTGGCCACGGCGTCCCAGAAGTCGTCGAGTGATGCGATCGACCGACCACGAAGGTCCACCACCAGCTCCGTCAGCACCTTCCCGGCCATGGCCGCAGGCTAGCCGTCGCGGCATCGAGCGGATACCGACTTCCTGCCGCACCGACGGCTCCTCTTCAACTCGCCCACGTCCTACTCCCTCGTCATGAGCCGTTCGTAACCTGCTGCAAAAGCCACGCGACCAAGGCGCGAACCGCGCCCGAGACCGCCGCTGCGAGCAGTGCCGGCAGCACTTTGAGGACATGCGTGCGCTTGTGGGACATGATGGGATTCCTTCCGCGTGTTCGCGAATCTCGTTCCTCAACTCTGGGCAGTGGACAAGGTGTTGCGCGAAGCGCAACGCGTTGCGGATGCTCTGGGACACAGACGGACCGCGGGGAGCGAGCGGGGATGGACGAACAGCCTGACGACACCGACGCGCACCGAGCTCACGAGACACCCGACGAAACGGAGCAGGCGCTGTCGGGAGAACTGCTCCCCCAGGTGAGCGCGGCCGAGGCGGACGCCTTGCGCAGGGGACTGCAGGACATCGCGAACGATCTCTCAGGAGAACGCCGAGCCCTGGCGATGGAACTGCGTCAGCTGTTCGTGGTGCTGGGGATATCCGTGCGCCGCTACGCCGTCCTGCGCCACCACAGCGCAAGCAGCGTCAGCCGCTACCTCAGCGGCCTGACTGTGGCATCGGCCCCCTTCGTCGACAATCTGATGGACGACGTCGGCAGGAACCTGGGCCGCCCTTTGTCCAGGGAGGCGCGCGACCGCATCAAGCGTCTGCAGCAGACGGCGCTGCGGGCGAACAACCCCCACGCCTGGAAAGTGCAGGACCTGGAGAACCAGCTCGCGGCCGCTCACCACGATGCCCAGGTCGCCAGAACACAGGCCGACGCTGTGGCGACCCAGCTGTACACAGAGCGCCAGCGCATAGCGGGTCTGGAGGAGGAACGCCGCCAGCTCGCGGAGTCAGCGGGCCGCCATGCCGCCGACGGCGTCGAGATGGAGCTGTTGCGCGCGGAGCAACGCCGTGTCGGTGACGAGCGCGACGAACTGCGCCGCAGGGTCACGGACCTGGAAGCCGCGCTCGCAGCGGCGGAGCACCGTGTTGCACAGGCCGAGCAACGCTGCAGCGACCTGGAGCGTGAACTGCTCGCCGCCGACGCGGTGGAGGCGGAGCAGCGCCGGGAGAGGCAGCAGGCCGAGATCAACGAACTCCGCGACGAAGTGACGCGCCTGCAGGCGGCGGCCGAGCGCGCCCGCGAAGAGGCGACGACGCAATACTCCGGGGACGTGGCCCGGCTGCGGCCGCAGGAACCGCTTCACGAAACCTCCGACGACTGGGCCTCGTTCCGCGCCGAGCAGCGGACCGTGACGATCAGCTTCGCCGGTTTCAACCGGGCCTGGGCGGTCTGGATCGGGGACCGTCTGGAGCGCCGCGGGTATCGGGTGGTGTACCAGCGCTGGGAGGTCCCGGCCGAGATGCTCCTCGTCGACCTGCTGCGTGACCTGGCCCTGGCCAAGGGCCGCATCCTGATCGTCGTCAGCGAGTGGTACTTCCAGCTCGGCCCGCGCACCCACGAGGAGTGGAACGCCGCACTGAGGGAGGTCGTCGGTCCCGACCCGTCCCGCTTCGCGGCCGTCTCCGTCACCAGTGCTCCGGTGCCCAATGCCGTCGCGGTCCTCGGCGCGGTCGATCTGACGAATGTGGGTGCCGACGAGGCCGAGCGCCGTGTGCTCGACCGGCTCGGTCCACCTCCCGGCCTGCTGTCCGACTCTGTCGAGGGGGCCTGGCGCGTTCCGCGTTTCCCGGCGGCGCTGCCCGAGGTATGGGGTGGGGTGCCGCGCCGCAACACCCGTTTCACGGGCCGCGAGCGGCTCCTGGACGACGCCTACCGTCTGCTTCAAGGTGCCGAGGCGGGCGCGGGCGTGGTCGCCCTGCATGGGATGTCCGGAGTGGGCAAGACCCAGCTCGCCGCCGAGTACGTCTACCGCTTCGGCTCCGAGTACGACGTGGTCTGGTGGGTCGACGCCGAGAAGCGGGTCACCTACCGGCGCCGACTGGCGGAACTCGCACCGCAGTTGGGCCTGTCGACCGGTGCCGAGTACGGCGAACGGCTGCGTGCCGTACGGGACTCGCTGCGCCGGGGCGACCCGTACTCGCGCTGGCTGCTGATCCTGGACGGCGCGGACGAGCCCGACCAGATCTGGGATCTCGTTCCCACCGGTCCCGGCCACGTCCTGATCACCTCGCGCAACCCCGAGTGGAGCGAGCACAACAGCAAACTGCTGGAGGTGCCGGTCTACGCGCGCGACGAGTCCGTCGCGTTCATCCGCCGCCGCGCACCCCGCCTGACCGAACTGGCAGCCGATCAGCTCGCGGGGGCGCTGGAGGACCTGCCGCTCCTGCTGGACCAGACGGCCGGCTGGCTCAACGACTCGGACCTGTCCGTCCAGGAGTACATCGCCCTCCTCGACGGCGGCATCGACCAGGACGTCGTGAAGATCTCCGCAGACTTCCCGGTCGCCTTCCAGACCGCCTGGTCGATACTGCTGAACAAACTCCGCGACACCGTCCCGGAGTCCGTCGACCTGCTGCGCCTGTGCACCTTCTTCGCGCCGGGCTTCATCCCCGTACGCCTCCTCAAGGAGATGCCGCACGACCAACTGCCGGAACAGATCGCGCGACTGCTCGAAAATCCACTGCTGTGGAACAAGGCGATCAACCAGCTCCGCCAGTACTCGGTGGTCCGCCTGGAGTCCCACGAGGCGACGTCCTCCGGCGAGGCCCTGTATCTGCACCGCATGGTCCACCAGATCATCCACAAGGACATGCCCGAGGAGGACCGCCAGAGGTTCATCGACGTGGTGCGCCAAGCGCTGGCCGCAGCCGATCCACGCCGCCCCACGGACACCCGCCTGTGGCCCGGCTACGCGGAGATCGTCCCCCACCTGAAGTACGCGGACGTGCTGCAGAGCAAGGACCCGGCGGTGCAGACGCTGGTCCTCAACTGCCTGCGCTACATGTACCTTTCGGGCGGGTACATGGCCGGCATCAAGCTCGGCGAACGCGCCATGGAGTCCTGGCGGGCCCTGCTCGGCGATAACCACCCACGAATCTGGGAACTGACTCACCACTACGCCAACCTGCTGCGCGTGGTCGGCGACTACCAGCGCACCGAGGCCATCGAACGCGCGGCCGTCGAGCACCTGCGCGAGGAACGCGGCCCCCAGGACCTGGAACACCTGCGCGCCGCCACCGGCCTCGCCGCCGACCTGCGCGGCCTGGCCCGCTATTACGAGGCCCTGGAACTCTCCCAGTGGATGCTCACAATTTACCGTGACCTTCTCGGCGATGCCGACTCCCGCACGCTCGGCACGCAGAACGACCTGGCGGTGTCGCTGCGGCTGCTCGGGCGTTTCGAAGAGGCCCTGGAGATCGACCGGCAGACCCTGGAAGCGCGCCGAATGCTTCTGCGTGGCCGGCACCCGGCGACACTCCTGTCGCACATCTCCTGTGCGACAGACCAACGTCTGCTGGGCCGCTACAGAGAAGCCGAACTGCTCCAGGCGGGAAACGTCCGGGAGCACCGTATCGTGATGGGCCCGGACAATCCCCAGACACTGCGGGCGGAGTACAACCTCGCCCTGTGCCAGTACCGCAACGGTGATCGCGAAGCGGCAGCGACGCTCATCACCCATGTGTGCGAGCGCAGCGAGAGAACGGTGGGCGAGAGCAACCCCCAAACACTGCTGTTCGCCACCGGCCAGAGCTGCTTCGCACGCGAGCACGGCGACATCGACCAAGCGCGGGAGATCAGTGAGTCCGTCGTCAGCCACTATGAGACGGCACTCCCGGACGGTCACCCTTTCATCGCCGGGGCACGCGCCAACCACGCCCTGGTGCTGCGCAACGTCGGAGAACGGGACCATGCCCACCACCTCATCGAACAGGCACTGGCCGACATGACCGCCGCGGTGGGGGAGGACCACCCCTGGACGCTCGGCTGCGCCATCAACGCCGCCGCCCTGCGCAACCTCATCGGCGACCCCGAGTCGGCCGCCACGCTCACCCAGGAAACGGTCACCCGCGCCACCGAAGTCCTCGGCCGCACCCATCCGCTGACCCTCTCGGCCCGCATCGCGCTCGCGGCCGACCTGCGCGGCCTGCGGGACCGCCAGCAGGCGGAGAAGGTCGA
>NZ_JBIASW010000011.1:0-296044 GCF_042891215.1 Streptomyces sp. NPDC001914 | reverse complement strand
CCTTACCGGCCGGTCACATCGTGGTCAGCCCTGTCTCGCTTTTCGGTACCGGCCCCCGCGGCGGGGGGGGGGGGGGGGGGGGGGGGGCCCCCCCCCCCCCCCCCCCCCCCCCCCCCGCCACACGGCATCTCCGCAGAGCCGTGAAAATCATTGTCCGGTTGTCGGAACGCGGTGATAGAGAATCCCTGTGACGACGACTCTTGCGTTCCCCGCTCTGCTGCGACTGATCGACGAACGGTCGCGCGCCTTCCGCGCCGCGGTGGCCTCCGCGCCCAGCCTCGACGCGCAGGTGCCGACCTGCCCCGAGTGGACGCTGTTCGATCTGGCGCGGCACATCGGCGAGGGGCGCCGCGACTGGGCCGCCACCGTCGCCGCGGGGCCCGCCCCGGCCAAGTCCGCGGCGGAGGACACCCCGGCCATGCCTCGGAAGCGCGAGGCTCTGGTGTCCTGGCTGGCGGAGTCCACGGAGCAACTGCTGGACGAGCTGCGGGAGGCCGGGCCGGATCGCGGCTGCTGGACGTGGTGGGCCGCGTCCCAGTCGCCGGAGACCTGTGGGGCCGTCGCCCGGCACCAGCTCCAGCAGATGGCGGTGCACACCTACGACGCCCAGATCACCGTGGGTGCCCCGGAGCCGCTGCCGGTCGAGGTGGCACTCGACGGTGTCGAGGAGTTCCTGTTCACCTGCGTCGCGACGACGAGTGCCTGGCCGCACAAGCCCACCGCCTTCGACTTCCACGCCACCGAGGGCCACTCCTGGCGCCTCACGGTCGACGGCGGCGGCGCACGTTCGACCCGTATCTCCGCACCCGGCACGACGCTCGCCGCCACTGCCGACGAGCACCCGAACCCGGCCGGCGTCTCCGTTCACGGCACGGCCAATGAGCTGGTTCTCTTCGTGTACGACCGAATCCCGGCCGACTCCCTGCAGTTGGAGGGAGACGCAGGTCTGTTCGACCTGCTCCGCGACTGGGAGCCGGAGGAGTAGGCCTCACTGGCCTACGCCCACCTCCGTGGAACGCGTGCGGCGGGACCTCCACCAGTCCCAGACCGTGTGGCCGACCAGGGCGACCGCGACGGCGACGGCCGTGAACCGAACGGTGGTCCAGGTGCCCAGAACGACCTGGCTCGGCCCGTGCGACTCCATCTCCAGGCGCATGGACGTCTCATAAAAGGCCGTCAGGGGAATCAGCAGCCGGAAGAACAGGCCGCCGATGCCCGGCACCCGCGCGAGGTTGCCCAGGAGCCCGAGGGGTGCTCCGAGGAAGAACGCCAGCACACCCCAGAGGGCAATTCCGGAGGATCCCGCACCTGAGGAATCCAGTCCCCCCATGGAGGCCATGCTTCCCTTGATCAGGTAGTAGGTCACGACACCGACAGTCAGCCCCAGAGGCGCGAGAACAAGCGATTCGATTCTGGACCGTCGGAAATAGCCCACCAGAAACGCGTAACAGGCCCACGGCCACCCGCCGGTGAAAACGGCACCCACGGCCGCACCCGGACGGCCGGCCCAGTGCTCAGCTGTGGGCCCTATCAGGCCGAGCAGCAAGCCAATCCCGAGTGGCGCGGCAAACGACGCGACCCGGGCACCCCAAAATTTCACTCTCTCGCCTTCCGGCCCCAATGCGCCCTTACTCCTGGCCCAATACGTCCTTACTCCGGGCTCGAGTGCGCCCGGAGTAAGGACGCGATCAAGGGAGGTCAACCCTCATCGCGGCTGACGCATTTATGCATTGTCGTAATATGCGTAGCAGGTCCATGCCGCGCCCTGTGTGGAGTTGGCGTAGGAGGTAGCACCCTTCGCCACCCAGCCGCTCGAATGGTCGACGTTCTGGACCCTGACCGTCGTCTTGTGCTTCACGTCCGCGATGTAGTTCGAATAGCACTTCTTGCCGGCCGACACCAGGTCGTACCCATAGCACCACTTGCCATGAGTCACGTTCTCGCAGGTGTTGCCTCTCAGCTGGACGGCCGAATCCTTGATTTCCAGCTTTACCACGCCCCACTCGGAGGGGTCGCCCAGCTCCGCCGGCGGGTTGACGCCGTCACCCCTCTTGTGGATGACGGGCTGCCCGGTTATGAGGCCGTCGTCGGCCTCGACCACGGCATTGCCGGTACCGGTTCCGCTCTGAGAGCTGTAGGCCGTCGCCGGAGCGGCAAAGCCGGAAACCGCAAGCACGGCGCCCGAAAGGCCGAAGAGCATTAACTTCCCGAAATTCTTCACGTTGCCCCTTCATCGTTCCCCGTTATCGAGGGCTCCAAGGGATCTTCCATGAGGGGCTCTTTGGCGGTCAAGGCTTGGCCGATTTACGGCCCCGACACGACCTGAAACCAATTGGTGCGGAGCCAGTTCGTCAGGGTGGCGAAGTCGGTGTCGGTCAGGCCCCGGGACGAGGGGACGCGGTGCAGCAGGTGGGGGCTCTCGTACTGCGCGGCCACCCAGAGGTGGTCCATGGCGCCGATCTCGTCGTCGATCCAGATGAACGGGCGGCCTCCGGCCCATTCGAGGATCGGGCGGGTCTTCCAGTGCAGCCCCCGCGGGCCCGCCTCGGTGGTCTCGGGCCACTCCACCACCGGCAGTCGGGGCAGTCCGATCCGGGGGCCGACGGATTCGTTCGCCTCCTCCATCCACGTCGTGGCCCACACCAGCTCGCATCCCAGTGCCAGCAGACGGGGGCCCACACTCGGGTCGAGCCGCCCCGGAAGGGGGTTTCCCTTGTTGTTCTCCGGGAGGGGGTGAATGGCGGGTGGTTGGTGTCCGGGCACTGGTTTCTGCGCTGTCGGGGACGGCGGGTGCCGTCCCCGACAGCGCAGTCAATCGGGCGGTCGGGTCCTGGTCAATCGGTCGATCGGTCGGTTGGCCGGTCGGTCGGTAAGGCGGTCGGTCGGTAGAGGGGGCGGTCAGTCCGTCAGGCGGAGGGCCGTTCGGGCGGTCGGGCCGTGCCAGCCCGCCGCGGTCCGCCAGACGACGTGTACGCCGAAGGACTCCCGGATCGCGTCGGGTGCCCAGTCCTCCGTGGGCGGCTCGGACAGGATCAGGTACCGGGTGTCCGCGGTGCGTGTCTCCACCCGGTCGAGTTCCAGGAGGCGGGCCGCTCCCGCACGCAACTGGGCGTAGCCGGAGCGGTCGGCGCCGAGCACCTCGTAGCGGGCGAAGCCGTCCGGGCCCTCCAGGGTCGCGTCGGAGACCCGGGAGTCCGAGGGCCGCAGCCCCGCCCGCAGGAGCGCGGCCTTCAGTTCGTAGCGCACGGCCTCGTGCGTGTTGCAGTCCCGGTCGGCCTGTGCCTCGACGTCCAGCCGCCGCGCGAGCGCGTCGCTCCACGCCGTCCCTCCCTCGGACGGGGCGGGCTCGATTTCCAGGAGGGCGGCAGTGTTCATGGGGTCGGTGTCCTTCTGTTCGGGTGTGCTGCGCGACTCGGTGGGTGGGAGCGTGATCGTGCCGGGGGGTGCCGCGTCCGCTTCGGGTTCCGCGTCCGCTTCGGGTGCCGCGTCCGCTTCGGGTGCCGCTTCCGTTTCGGGTTCCGCCGCGGCCGGCGTTCCGGGCTCGGCCCCGATCTCGGTCTGCGGCTCGGTCTGCGGCTCGGTCTGCGATGCGGGCCGGGGAAGCAGCGCGGGCTGGGGCTGCGGCTGCGGTGCGGCCTCGGGCGTGGGGGCCGTCTCGGGTGGCGTCCCCGTTTCCGGGCCGGTGTGGAGCCGGTGGCGGAGTTCGTCCCGGGCCCGGTCCAGGGCGTCGGTCCAGTGGCGGAACACCGGGTCGTCCGTCAGGGCGGCCCGCAGGCCGGGAGCGTCCGAGGCGATCGCCTGCCGCGTGCGCTGGGCGAGGTCCGCCAGATCGCTCAGCCGGTCGCGGTCGGCGGACCCCAGCAGACGCCAGACGCTCAGCCAGTCGACCCGGTCCCGTCGCAGGCAGCGGGCGGCCATCCCCTTCAGTTCGGAGAGCAGGGCCGTCGCCTCCGGCGGGGGCGGGCCGTCACCGCTCGCGATGTCCCGCAGGACGCCGAGTGCGGCCTCGTAACGGGGAGCCATCCGGGAGGAGACGGGCCGGCGGCCGAAGTCGCCGGCCGAGACCAGGCTCAACTGGCCTTCGTTCCGGGACACCCAGCCGCCCAACCGGGAGCCGGTGGCCGGGGTGGGCTCGCCGTGCCGCGGGACGAGGAGGACGGTTCGCTCGGTCGCGGGCGCGAGGACCTTCACCTTGAGGTGGGAACCCGGGCCGGGTCCGAGCACCCGCACCTCGACGGGCGTGCCGACGGGCAGGTCGTCGCCGGTGGAGTCGTGGGCCGCCGAAGCGTCGGGGGCGGCGCCGGCTGCCCGCGTGCCGTTCACCGGCCGCGTCGTGGTGGGCGTCAAGTAGGCGTACGCGGACGTGACCTCGCCGTTCGTGTCGTCGTCCGGCGTGCCGAGCTCCGGCGGCAGCGGGGTGGTGTGGAGGACCGTCAGCGTCTGGGTGCTGCGGGACAGGGCGACGTACAACTGGCGCAGCCCGGCGGGACCCGGTTCGGCCATGGCCGTCGGCTCCAGCACCAGGACGTGGTCGAACTCCATGCCCTTGGCCTGTCCCGCGGGGAGTACGGACACGGTCCGCAGGGTCTCCTCGGTCATGCCGTCCACGAGGTCGACGCGGCGCCGGACCTCCTCCAGCCAGTCGGAGCCGTCGGGAACGATGACCGCGATCGACCGCGGGGTGCGGCCGTCGTTCGTGCCCGCGAGGAGTGCCGTACGGGTCGCCGCGTCGTCCAGCAGTTCCCAGGGAGTCGTGGGGACGAGGCGTACGGCCCCGTCGCCGGCCCTTCGTACGGCCGTCGGGTAGGGCAGGGAGGGGGCGATGGCCCGGGCCAGGGGCGCCACGAACTCCATGATCTCCGCGGGGACGCGGTAGCTGGTGTTCAGTTCGGCCACCCGCCAGTCGCCCCGCGCGGACAGGATGCCGCCCAGCTGTTTCCAACTGGTGTAGGAATGCGGTCCGGTGGCCTGGGCCAGATCGCCGAGCACCGTCATCGAGCCGGTCGGACACCGTCTGCGCAGCGACCTCGCCTGCATCGGGGTGAGATCCTGCGCCTCGTCGACCACGATGTGCCGGTAGCGCCGTGGACTCTCGCCCGCGATGAGGAAGCGAAGCTCCTCCAGGCACACCAAGTCGTCGATCGTCCAAGGCTCTTCGGCGGCGCTGTCGGCCTTCTGCCGTTGCAGGCAGGCCTGTTCGTCCTGATCGAGGATGCCTTCGGCGCACTCGCGCAGCCGGGTGGGCGAGTTGAGCAGGCCGCGCAGCGCCTCCTCGGGGCTGAGCGCGGGCCAGATCCGGTCCGTGAGGGTGGTGACCTGCCGGTTGCGCTCCAGGTCGCGGCGCACGGTCGCGTCCCTGCCGCGCTGCGGGGCGATGCCCGCGAGTTCGCCGAGCAGCCGGTCCACCAGCAGGGTGCGGAACCGGTCCCGGCGCGCACGGTAGCCCTCGGTTCCCTCACGGGCTTCCTGGAGGAGCCCGAGCACCTCCGAGCGCGGAAGACGCAGGGAGGTGCCGCCCACGACAACGACGAAGGCCGGTTCGTCCCGGGCGTGGGAGGGGGCGGAGACGACGGCGTCGAGCGCCTCGGGCCGGCACTCGCCCTCCACCCGCCTGCGCAGCACGGCCGCCATCCGTTCGTCGGACTTCACCAGCCGTGCGGCGGGGGAGTCCGAGCCCCTGACCTCTCCCTCCCAGAGGCGGGCGAGCTGCACGGCGGTGACGTTCCGGGTGCCGAGGGTCGGCAGTACGCGCCCCACGTACTCCAGGAAGTTCTGGTGCGGGCCCACGACCAGGATGTCCTGCGCGCGGAAGTGGTCGTTGTTGACGAGCCAGGTCACCCGGTGCAGTCCGACCGCGGACTTGCCGGTGCCGGGGCCGCCCTGGATGACGAGGATGTCCGTGGGGGAGCCGGTGACCAGCGCCATCTGGTCGCGTCGGATCGTCTCGACGATGTCGCGCATCCGGCCGCTGCGGGAGCGGCGCAGTTCCCGCAGCAGGAACTCGTCGACCGGCTGCGGCTTCTGGCGGCGCCGGCCGGCGGGCTGCCGCTGCAACGGGATCAGGCGTGGCCGGGCGTGGCGGCCCCCGGCGGGCGGGGCGGGGATGCCGTCCGCCTCTTCCGGGGAGTCCTCGTCGTCGAAGGCGTCAGGGGTGTCCGGGACTCCGGAGGGCTCCAGGTCCTCGTGAGCTCCGTGAGCTCCGTGAGCTCCGCGTGCTCCGCGTGCTCCGCCGGTTCCGGGGGTGCCGGGTGTTCCGGGGGTGCCGGGAAGGTCCAGGGCCTCCGGTGGCGCGGGTTCGTCGGTGAAAGCGGGCGGCAGGGCGCCCTCCTGCCCCGGCTCCGGCGGGCCGGGGTGCGGGTCCGCGGACGGGGTGATCTCGTCCAGGAAGTCCTCGACCAGGCGCCCGGAGCAGCGCAACTGGCGCCTCAGGAGGACGTCGCCCGGCGTCTCCGGCCGGGCGTTGTACCAGCTCACGGCTATCGGGTTGGTCCAGGAGACCACCACCTGATCGCGGGTCTCGGTGTCGAAGACGTGGCGTCGTCCGATGTAGAACGTCTCCGGTTCGGCGTCGTCCGTCTCCTGGACGTCGACACGGCTGATGACCAGGGCCTCGCCCCCGAGACCGCCGTACTCCTCCGCCGCGCTCTCCGCCTTCTCGCGGACCGCGACGCCGTCCTTGGCGTTCGCGGAGGCCGTCGCCGTGGACGGCGAGGTCATCTCCGCGAGTCTGGCCTCGTAGCAGTCGTAGGCGCGGTCGACGGCCTTCTGCTCGATGGCGATGACCGCGTCCCGTGGTGTCGTGCTCACGTGTATCCCCTCCTGGCGACGCCACTCGCGCCGCCGCGGGCCAGGGCCCGCCTCCCCTGTCTCAGAGGTAGCAGAGTTCGCCGGTCAGGCCACGGTCAATCGCACAACAGCACCACAATCGAGCGGATTTCGGTCCGAACCGAGCGGATCCGGTCCACGGGGGCCATGACCGGTCTCCTCGCACCGTGTGCGCGGGGGACCCGGATCCTGTACACGGGCGACTCGCAGCGCATGCGCGGGCGACCCGCACCAGGTGCGCAGGCGACCTGCGTACGGAACGACGGAGGGGCCCCGTCGTGGTGACGGGGCCCCTCCGTGACGTACGTACGTGATCAGCCGCACTGGCAGGGATTGCCGGACTGGCAGCCGCAGCCGCAGCCCGATCCGCAGCCGCAGGCGCCGAACAGGGGGAGGTTCTTGATCTCGGCGGGCTGTTGGGTGTCGCGGTCCTGGGTCGGGTCGGGCGTGCTGGGGGATTCGGCCATGGGTCCCTCCTTCAGGCACGAAGGCGTCCGGCGCACACCGCGCCGCACGGCTCCTGTCGCCCATCTCATGCCCGGCCCGGCGGGCGCATCAACGGCGCACTGAGGCGTCTCACGCGCCCGGGGCGCGAATCGCGCGCGGGGCGGGCCGGCGGCCGGTGCACCGTCCGGGCCCGCCCGGCGACGGGCCCTACGCGCCCTCGACCCCCGTGACCGGCTGGATGTCGGCCTGGAGCTCGTCGGCGTGCTCGCCGGTGACCAGGTACACGACGCGCTTGGCGACCGACACGGCGTGGTCGGCGAAGCGCTCGTAGTAGCGGCCGAGGAGGGTGACGTCGACGGCGGTCTCGATGCCGTGCTTCCACTTGTCGTCCAGCAGGTGCTGGAAGAGCGTGCGGTGCAGGAGGTCCATCTCGTCGTCGTCCTGCTCGAGCTGCATCGCCAGGTCGACGTCCTTGGTGATGATGACCTCGGCGGCCTTGGCCATCAGGCGCTGGGCGAGCTGGCCCATCTCCAGGATCGTGGCGTGCAGGTCGTGCGGGATCGCGCGGTCGGGGAAGCGCAGCCGGGCCAGCTTGGCCACGTGCTGGGCCAGGTCGCCGGAGCGCTCCAGGTCGGCCGACATCCGCAGCGAGGTGACGACGATCCGCAGATCCGTCGCCACCGGCTGCTGCCGGGCCAGCAGGGCTATCGCGCGGGCCTCCAGCTCGTGCTGGAGATCGTCGACCTTCTGGTCGGCGGCGATCACGCTCTCGGCCAGCTTCAGATCGGAGTCGAGGATGGCCGTGGTGGCGCGCCCGATCGCCGACCCGACGAGCCGGGCCATCTCGACCAGGCCGTCGCCGATCGAGTCAAGTTCCTCGTGATACGCGTCACGCATGTGGTCGTCCCTCTCGTACGTCAGCTTCCGGGGTCCGGGGTCCGGGACCCTGCGGCTCCGGCGGCCGGCCGGCCGCCGGAAGGACCCTGGAACCCCACGCTCCCACGTTCGGGCCCGTACGCGTCCGTTTCCGGCATCTCAAGTGAATCAGTACTGGCTCCTGGGTGAACTCTGGGCGACGAGTGTTCGAGCCGGCCCACGGATGGCTGTGGCCAGGAGCGACGGCATGCCTAACCTGGGTGCATGGACGTGAACGCGGCGGTCGCCGCAGCGGCAGCGATCGCCGGAGTACTCACCGGTGTCATCGCCATGCTGGCGTTCCGCTGGAGCGAGCGCGACCAGAAACGCCCGACCCGCACCTCTCTGCACACGGACGCCGTGCTTCCGCCCGGCGTCGACACCGTGCTGTCCGTGCTCAGGTCGTCCGCGGTCGTACTCGACGAGGCGGACGCCGTGGTCAAGGCCAGCTCGGCGGCGTACGCCCTCGGTCTGGTGCGCGGCGGCAAACTGGCCGTCGAACCGATGCTCCACATGGCGCGTGACACCCGTCGTGACGGGGAGATACGTCAGGTGGAGCTGGACCTGCCGAGAAGGGGCACGGGACGGGGAGAGGCCCTCGCCGTCTCGGCCAGAGTGGCTCCCCTCGGATCCCGGCTCGTCCTCCTTCTCGTGGAGGACCTGACGGAGGCGCGCCGCATCGAAGCGGTGCGGCGGGACTTCGTCGCGAACGTGAGCCATGAACTGAAGACCCCCGTCGGAGCGCTCTCCCTGCTCTCCGAGGCCGTCATGGACGCGTCGGACGACCCGGAGGCCGTCGAGCGCTTCGCCGGACGCATGCAGATAGAGGCCACCCGGCTCACCAACCTCGTGCAGGAGCTCATCGACCTGTCGAGGGTGCAGAACGACGATCCCCTCGAGGACGCCGAGCCGGTCCGGGTCGACGAACTGGTCGCCGAGGCGATCGACCGCTGCCGCCACCAGGCGGGCACGAAGCAGATCACCATGGCCGCGGGCGGCACCGCCGACCTGAGCCTGTGGGGAAACCGGGGCCAGCTCGCCGCGGCCCTCGGCAACCTCGTGGAGAACGCCGTCAACTACTCACCCGCCCGTACCCGCGTCGGGATAGCCGCCCGCCGGGTGACGGCACCCGGTGGGGAGCACATCGAGATCGCCGTCACCGACCAGGGCATCGGCATCTCGGACAAGGACAAGGAGCGCATCTTCGAGCGCTTCTACCGGGTCGATCCCGCCCGCTCCCGTGCCACCGGCGGTACGGGCCTCGGGCTGGCGATCGTCAAACACGTGGCCGCCTCGCACGGCGGGGAGGTCACGGTGTGGAGCTCCGAGGGTCAGGGCTCCACGTTCACCCTGCGGCTGCCGGAGGCGAGTGCGGCCCGCGACCGCGTGACCGATCACCCCATGCCCGGACTCGACGAAGAGGACGAGACCGGGCAGCCCGACGGGACGACCACCGTCACATCCCCGTACGAACCGCTTCCTGCCCCGGAGGTCCTTCCGTGACCCGTGTGCTCGTCGTCGAGGACGAGGAGTCGTTCTCCGACGCCCTGTCGTACATGCTTCGCAAGGAGGGCTTCGAGGTCGCCATCGCGACCACCGGGCCCGACGGTCTTGACGAGTTCGAGCGCAACGGCGCCGACCTCGTCCTGCTCGACCTGATGCTGCCGGGGCTGCCCGGCACGGAGGTCTGCCGCCAGCTGCGCGGCCGCTCCAACGTTCCGGTGATCATGGTCACCGCCAAGGACAGCGAGATCGACAAGGTGGTCGGACTCGAAATAGGAGCCGACGACTACGTCACCAAGCCCTTCTCCTCCCGTGAGCTGGTCGCCCGTATCCGGGCCGTCCTGCGCCGCCGCGGGGAGCCGGAGGAGGTCGCCCCGGCCGCCCTGGAGGCCGGTCCCGTCCGGATGGACGTCGACCGTCACGTGGTCACCGTCTCC
The DNA here is from genome assembly GCF_042891215.1 of Streptomyces sp. NPDC001914. Lineage (NCBI taxonomy): Bacteria > Bacillati > Actinomycetota > Actinomycetes > Kitasatosporales > Streptomycetaceae > Streptomyces > Streptomyces sp. NPDC001914. The sequence continues at coordinate 285,917 of NZ_JBIASW010000011.1, read as the reverse complement.
GGCGGCAAGGTCGACCTTCCGCTGAAGGAGTTCGACCTCCTGGAGATGCTGCTGCGCAACGCGGGCCGCGTGCTGACCCGGATGCAGCTCATCGACCGGGTCTGGGGCGCCGACTACGTCGGTGACACCAAGACCCTCGACGTCCACGTCAAGCGTCTGCGCGCGAAGATCGAACCGGACCCGGGTGCGCCGCGCTACCTGGTGACCGTCCGCGGTCTCGGCTACAAGTTCGAGCCGTAGACCTCGGCTACAAGTTCGATCCGTAGACCGGCCTCGTCCGCCGGCCGTCGGCTGCGGGACACGGCAGTACGCCGAAGGGCGGGACCCCCGGAGAGGGGTCCCGCCCTTCGGCGTACTGGACTGCGGTGCGCGCGTACGGCCGGGCGGTGCGCACCGGCGGCGTACGGGGCCGGGGTCGGCCTACGGCCGGCGCGCGTCCGGTGTCACTGGCCGGCGGACGCCGACGCGGTGGCCGTGGCGCTCGACGACGCGGTCGTGCCGGCCGCGCCCTCGGAGGCGGAGGCCGAGGCGGACGGGGAGCCCGATGCCGACTCGGACGGCGAGGCGGCCGGGGCCGAGGAGGTGGCCGGCGCCGACGGGATGTCGCTCGGGCCCCAGCCGGAGAAGTAGCTCTCGGCCGGGACGACGAAGGCGCTCAGGCTCACGTCACCGGTCTCGCTGAAGGCGAAGGTCACCTTCTGGACGCTGCCGTTCAGGACGGTCTCGGAGGGGCTGGACAGCACCGCGGAGGCGTTGCCCTTGCCGCCGAGGACGACCGAGCCACCGGCCGGGACGGTCAGCTTGCTCTTGCCGTCGGCGGCCTTGATCTGGGCGGTGCCCTCGCCCGCGACGTTGATCGAGTCCACGGTCTGCGCGGTGGTGCCGTTGTTGTACAGCGTCGCGGAGACCACGGCCGGGCCGGTGGCCTTCACGTCGGGCTGGGTGATCACGAGGGCGTTCTGGACCTTGATCACGCCCACGGAGGTGGCCGCGTTGTCCGGCTTGATCTCGGACGTCTGGGCGTCGGTGCCGGCACCGCACGCGGCGAGCGAGGCGATCGAGAAGGCGATGACGGCGGCGGCGAGAGAGCCGCGTCGAAGGCTGCTGCTCACGGCGGCGGCAACTCCTTGAACGTGGGCGAAGCAGGACGACCTCTGTGTAAAGCCGTCCTAAGGGTCTGTCAGCGGGCTTAGGTTACCGATCCGTTCCCGTCCGACCGCACCCGACCCTCCCCAAGGCCCCGACTTTGCTCACCCGAAGGAAACAACGGCCCGGTCGGGGAGGCCGTCGCGGTGCCGGTTCCGGCCGGTGGGTGGGTCGGGGCCGTGCCGGTGCATCAGCCCGTCGCCGTTGGGCAGAGAAGTGACCGTTAGTGGCGACGGGCATCGATGTACCGGCACGGCCCCTCGCGTCCGTGGCCGACTGCGGGTGCGTGGGGGTTGGGGGTGGTGGCGGTGGTGGGGGTCGTGGCGGGGCGGGGCGTGGGCAGGTCGGGGTTCGGGGGCGGGGTGTGGGCAGGGTCGGGGTTCACGGGCCGGGTGTGGGCGGGGTGCGGGGGTGGGCTTCTGTGCGACCCGTGTGCGCCCCTGGCCGTCGTTCGACACGCCGTGCTCCGGTGGTGTGCCTGCCGTTTTGTCGTGCGCCGGTCCGCCATTCACATAAGTTCCGCAGACTTAGGCTTGCGCATTTCGTGGAATGAATGTCCGGCCCCCGGGAAAAGGATCACGGTGTCATCGGGCACCGATGAGTGCGTGATCATCGAGTGTCTTGATCAATTCCGGATTCGTCTCGTACTCGGCTCCGTCCGTCGAACGGAGTAGCGGAAGTAGCGCTCTTGGAGCAGGACAAAACGGGATGTTCGGACCCTGGCGGCGGGCTCCGGGTGTGTGTAACGTGCGCGTTTCACTCCGCCTGGACAGCCGCTCCCACCTGCGAATACCCTCTTCCGCTCGCCCCTCGCAGCACGTTCCTGTTGCGGTTGTCAAGCCCCGAGATATGCCCTGACCTGCGAAAACGCCATTCAGAAGACGCCGTTTCCGTGTTACTCTGGATAGCCACGGAAGGGGTACCTGTCACATGACGTTCAAGGTTGGCGACACCGTGGTCTATCCCCATCACGGGGCCGCGCTGATCGAGGCCATCGAAACTCGCCAGATCAAAGGCGTGGACAAGACCTACTTGGTGCTGAAGGTCGCCCAGGGTGACCTGACGGTACGTGTGCCAGCGGACAATGCGGAGTTCGTCGGCGTGCGTGATGTGGTCGGTCAGGACGGGCTGGACCGGGTCTTCGAGGTGCTGCGTGCGCCGTACGCCGAGGAGCCCACGAACTGGTCGCGTCGCTACAAGGCAAATCTGGAGAAGCTCGCCTCCGGCGATGTCATCAAGGTCGCGGAAGTCGTGCGTGACCTGTGGCGTCGCGAGCGCGAGCGCGGACTCTCCGCAGGTGAGAAGCGCATGCTCGCCAAGGCGCGCCAGATCCTGGTGAGCGAGCTCGCCCTCGCGGAGAACACCAACGAGGACAAGGCCGAGGCCCTGCTCGACGAGGTTCTCGCGTCCTGACGCCGGCTCAGTCGCCGAGACGCGAGCCGTCTTGACGCACGCCCAAGCCCGCGCAGCAGCGCAATGAAATGCCGCGGTGCCCGATGACGCAATTACCGTATTGCTGTCGCCGGGCGCTGCGGCATGTTCGTACCCGCACCCATTCGGTAAACCGGCCGTTCACCCGGCATCGGCTTTCCCGCGGTATACCGGCGTGTCCGATACTCGGGATGCCGATCCGGGCAGTCGACTTGACCGGATGTCACGGAAGGGTCCGGTCAAGTCGTCGCGCCCGGCGTTCCCCCAGCTCCCCGAGCAGGGGGTACCCCCAGGCCATACCCATCCCGGTCGAGCACACAAACCTGACAGGAACCGATGTCTGACGTTTCGCTCCCATCGCCGCCGGAGGCCCGTACCGCCGCCGTGATCCCGGCCGCCGGACGAGGTGTGCGCCTCGGTCCGGGCGCCCCCAAGGCGCTCCGCGCGCTGAACGGCACGCCCATGCTCATCCACGCGGTGCGCGCGATGGCCGCCTCGCGTGCCGTCTCGCTGGTCGTCGTCGTGGCTCCGCCGGACGGCACCGCCGAGGTCAAGACGCTGCTCGACGCGCACGCGCTGCCCGAGCGAACCGACTTCCTCGTCGTCCCGGGCGGTGACAGCCGCCAGGAGTCCGTGAAGTACGGGCTCGACGCGCTCCCGCCCGGCATCGACATCGTCCTGGTGCACGACGCGGCCCGGCCGCTCGTCCCCGTCGACACCGTGGACGCCGTCATCGAGGCCGTACGGGACGGCTCTCCCGCCGTCGTACCGGCGCTGCCGCTCGCCGACACCGTCAAGGAGGTCGAGCCCGCGGCCGTCGCCGGGGAGAGCGAACCGGTCGTGGCGACCCCGGAGCGGGCCCGGCTGCGTGCCGTGCAGACGCCCCAGGGCTTCGACCGCGCGACGCTGCTGCGGGCCCACGAGACCGTCACCGACGACGTGACCGACGACGCGAGCATGGTCGAGCAGCTGGGCGTGCCGGTCGTGGTGGTGCCGGGCCACGAGGAGGCGTTCAAGGTGACGCGCCCGCTGGACCTGGTGCTGGCGGAGGCGGTTCTCGCGCGGCGGAGGCTCAACGATGGGTTCTGAGACACCGGGGACGACGGGGGACGGGACGCCGGAGCGGGCGGCCGGCCACGGGTCCGGACCGGGGCCGGTCCAGGGCCTGGTGCTCCCGCTCGTCGGGATCGGCACCGACATCCACGCCTTCGAGGAAGGGCGGGAGCTGTGGTGCGCCGGCCTGAAGTGGGAGGGGGAGGGGCCCGGGCTCGCCGGGCACTCCGACGCCGACGTCGTCGCGCACGCCGCCTGCAACGCGCTCTTCTCGGCGGCGGGCCTCGGTGACCTCGGGGCCCACTTCGGCACCGGGCGCCCGGAGTGGTCCGGGGCGGCGGGCGTCGTCCTGCTGGCGGAGGCGGCGCGGATCGTCCGCGAGGCCGGCTTCGTCGTCGGCAACGTCGCGGTCCAGGTCGTCGGACCCCGCCCGAAGATCGGCAAGCGCCGGGACGAGGCCCAGAAGATCCTCTCCGACGCGGTCGGGGCACCGGTGTCGGTGTCGGGCGCCACGACGGACGGCCTCGGCTTCCCGGGCCGCGACGAGGGCCTGATGGCGGTCGCCACGGCCCTGGTCGTACGGGCGGGCTGAGCGAGCCGAGCGGACGGGGAGCACCGCTGTCTGGACGGTGGGGAGCGTCGGCTGTTCGGAGTAATGGTGACCGGCGATCCTGAGTGGCCGTGCCCGGCGTTCCGGCGCGCCAGGGTTGCCGTCCGGCCGTCGGTCGAAGGGGTCTTCGGGGGCGGCGGGGACGCCCGGCCGGGTGCTCCGGTGACCCCGGTGGTCCCCCGGCGCTCCCCCGTACACCCCCCGGCTCCCCCGTTTGTCACGAATACGTGGCCATGCTGGGGGAAGGGGGGCAGGGCACTGCCCGGGGCCTACTACCCTGGAGTGGTGACTATTCGCCTGTACGACACCAGCGCCCGGCAGATCCGTGACTTCACCCCGCTCGTGCCGGGTTGCGTCTCGATCTACCTCTGTGGCGCGACCGTGCAGGCCGCCCCGCACATCGGGCACATCCGCTCGGGCCTGAACTTCGACATCATGCGCCGCTGGTTCGCGTACCGCGGCTACGACGTGACGTTCATCAGGAACGTCACGGACATCGACGACAAGATCATCGCCAAGTCGGCCGCCCAGGGCCGCCCCTGGTGGTCCATCGGCTACGAGAACGAGCGTGCCTTCAACGAGGGCTACGACGTGCTCGGCTGCCTGCCGCCCACGTACGAGCCGCGTGCCACCGGTCATGTCCCCGAGATGATCGAGATGATGCGCGGTCTCATCGAGCGCGGTCACGCGTACGAGGCCGACGGGAACGTCTACTTCGACGTGCGGTCGTTCGAGGGCTATCTCGAACTCTCCAACCAGGAGCTCGACAACCTGCTCCAGCCGTCGGGCGAGGGCGAGACCGGCAAGCGCGACCCGCGCGACTTCGCCATGTGGAAGGCCGTGAAGCCGGGCGAGCCGAGCTGGGAGACGCCCTGGGGCCCAGGCCGTCCGGGCTGGCACCTGGAGTGCTCGGCCATGGCCCACAAGTACCTGGGCAGCGCCTTCGACATCCACGGCGGCGGGATCGACCTGATCTTCCCGCACCACGAGAACGAGATCGCGCAGGCCAAGGCCTTCGGGGACGAGTTCGCGAAGTACTGGGTGCACAACGCCTGGGTCACGCTCAGCGGCGAGAAGATGTCGAAGTCCCTCGGGAACTCGGTCCTCGTCTCCGAGATGACCAAGGTGTGGCGTCCCATCGTGCTGCGCTACTACCTGGGCACCCCGCACTACCGCTCGATGATCGAGTACAGCGAAGGCGCCCTGCGTGACGCCGAGTCGGCGTTCGCGCGCATCGAGGGCTTCGTGCAGCGGGTCGTCGAGAAGGCGGGCGGAGTCGTCGAGCCGGCCGCCGAGGTGCCGCCCGCGTTCGCCGAGGCGATGGACGACGACCTGGGCGTCCCCCAGGCGCTGGCCATCGTGCACACGACGGTCCGCCAGGGGAACTCCGCGCTGGCCGCCGACGACAAGGAAGCCGCGGTGGCCCGCCTCGCCGAGGTACGGGCCATGCTCGGCGTCCTCGGACTCGACCCGCTCGACCCGCACTGGGCCGAGGAGGGCGACCGCGGCGACGATCTGCACGGCGTCGTCGACACCCTCGTCCACCTGGTTCTCGACCAGCGCGAGGGTGCCCGCGCCCGCAAGGACTGGGCCGCCGCGGACGCCATCCGCGACCAGCTCAACCAGTCCGGTCTGGTCATCGAGGACAGCCCGCAGGGACCGCGCTGGACCCTCGGACCGCGCTGACGGCCCGCTCCGGCGCCCCGGCCGACCCCCCGGTCGGCCTTGATCGATTGTGCCGCCCGGACCTCCGGGCGGCACACTGCATATACGTACGTACGCACGTCTCACACAGACAGGTAGGTCATGGCTGCTAACAACCGCCGCATGTCCGGCAAGAAGGGCGCGCAGGTCGGCAGTGGCGGCCAGCGGCGCCGGGGCCTGGAGGGCAAGGGTCCGACCCCGCCCGCCGAGATGCGCAAGGGCCACAAGAAGAACCGCATCGCGGGCGCCAAGGCGAAGCAGGCCGTCCGCCGCCCCGCGCCCCGGGGCCGCGGCGGCAAGGGCACGTCCGAGATGGTCGTCGGCCGCAACCCCGTCGTCGAGGCGCTGCGCGAGGGCGTCCCCGCGACGACGCTCTACGTCCAGCAGTTCATCGACAACGACGAGCGGGTCCGCGAGGCGCTCCAGCTCGTCAGCGACCGCGGCGGCATCCACCTGATGGAGGCCCCGCGCCCCGAGCTCGACCGCATGACCAACGGGCTCAACCACCAGGGTCTCGTCCTCCAGGTCCCGCCGTACGAGTACGCGCACCCCGAGGACCTCGCCGCCGCCGCGTACGACCAGGGCGAGGACCCGCTGATCGTCGCCCTGGACGGCGTGACCGACCCGCGCAACCTCGGCGCGGTCGTCCGTTCCGCCTCCGCCTTCGGCGGCCACGGCGTGGTCGTGCCCGAGCGGCGCGCGGCCGGCATGACCGCCGGTGCCTGGAAGACGTCGGCCGGTGCCGCCGCCCGTACGCCCGTCGCGCGTGCCGCCAACCTGACGCGCGCGCTGGAGGCCTACAAGAAGGCCGGCCTCGTTGTGGTCGGCCTGGCCGCGGACGGCGAGGCCGAGGTCGGTGACCTGGAGGCGCTGGGCGGACCCGTCGTCATCGTCGTCGGCAGCGAGGGCAAGGGCCTGTCCCGGCTCGTCGGCGAGACCTGCGACTTCCGGGTGCGGATCCCGATGCCCGGTGGCGCGGAGTCGCTGAACGCCGGTGTGGCGGCGGGAGTTGTGCTGTACGAGGCGGCGCGCCGCCGCGCCTGAACGGGCGTCCCGGCACTCACCCCCGCGGGGTGATCGGGGTGTTCTGAACGATCTTGACGCGGTCCGGACAGTTCCGCGTGGTCAAAGCAGTGTCCTAACCACACGTCACTCGGTTAGATGAGTGTGGACACCAGAACACCCCGCACACCCACGGGGGACCGCTCGTCGGCATTCGACGACGTTCCCGCGCTGAGCATGGTGAAGGTGCCGAGCGATCCGGCGCAGGTCATCGTCAACCATGCGAGCTTCCGCGTCCAGTTGGCGGGTGCGTCACGGGGCCAGTCCCCGCGCATCGCGCGGCACTCGGGCTCTCCCGGCGCCGGCGCGCCGGGCCGAGCGGGCGGGGCCGGTCCGGCCGGCGGGGCCCGCCGCCGTGCGCCCGTCGTCTGGAGCGGGAAGTCCGCGCCGGACGACACCGGCGCCCACCGCCTGCTCCAGGCCGTACGGAGCGCGGGCGTGCCCCACGGCTCCACCGGGCCGGCGGCCGACGCCGGTTCGACGCAGGTCATCCCGCGCATCGGTGAACAGCCCGGCTACGCGGGCGATCTGACCGTCGACACGGTCGAGACGCCCCTCGTCGGCAGCCAGCGCTCCCCCCTCGGTGACGAGCAGCGGCTGCTTCCCCAGATGCGCAGCGTGGACAGCGCCTACGACGAACCGCGGTACGGCGGACCGCCCTACGGCGAACACGCGTACACGGACGGCGACTTCGGGGACGACGACGGCTTCGAGGACGACGACCGCTTCGAGGAGGCGGCGCGCGAGACGCCCGTCAGGCGGCGCGGCTCCGACACGGTCCGGCACGCCTATCACCCCGGGCGCCGGATGAACCTCGGTGTCGTGCTGCTTCCGCTGCGCGTCTTCCTCGGGTTCATCTCCGTCTACGCCGGCATGGGCAAGCTCTGCGACCCCGTCTACTTCGACGGCGGCAAGCGCGGCTCCATGGTGAAGTGGCTCAACACGCTGCACCCGTGGGAAGTCGCCGAGCCGCTGCGGCAGTTCGCGCTCCAGCACCCCATCGGCTCCGGACTCGTCATCGCCTTCTTCCAGGTCATCGTCGGCGTCCTGACCGTCCTCGGGCTGTGGCAGCGGGTGGCGGCCGTGGTCGGCGCGATGCTGTCGGCGGCGCTCATCGTCACCGTGAGCTGGAAGACGGTGCCCGTGTACGACACGCCGGACATCATCTACCTCGCCGCCTGGTCCCCGCTGATCATCGCGGGCGCCCCGGTCTACTCGGCCGACGGACGGCTGTCCAGCGAGGCATGGCGGACGCTCGGACCGCGCGCCGACATCTGGGACCTGCGGGCCCGTGTGCTGCGGCGGGGCGCGCTGCTCGCGGCCGTCGTCGTCGGACTGACCCTGCTCATCGGTTCGCTCCTCGGCGGTGCCGTCCGTGACTCCAGCCGGATCGTGGTTCCGGGTCCCGGCGAGGCCCCGCGCAACGAACTGCCCGGCTCCCCGCTCCCCGAGACGCCCGGCGAGCGGCACCGCAAGGCCACCCCCTCGGCCTCCGAGCCGCCCACCCGGAGCAGCTCCGCGACCCCGTCGCAGACGGCCGGTACGCCGGGCGCGACCCAGGAGACCGATCCGGTCGGCGGCGGGCAGCAGCCCAGCCAGACCCAGGGCGGCGGCCAGGCTCCACCCCAGCAGTCCACGCCGGTGGACCGGGCCCCGAGCACCAGCGCGGGTCCCTCCAGCAGCGGCGGTTCGGCGACCGGCGGCAGCGGTGGCACCGGCGGCGGTGGCACGGGCACCGGGAGCGGCACCTCCACCGGCGGGAGCTCGTCCACGGGCCAGCCGGGCCTGGTGGGCGGCCTGCTGGGCTGACGCCCCACCGACGCTCGACGGTCCGCCCGGGAGGGCGCGACGACGGCAGGGCCCCGCACATTCCGTGTGCGGGGCCCTGCCGTCGTGCTGCCGTGCCGGGCGGGCGCGCCGTGGGCCCGGGGCCGTGGGTGGCTCTCGTGGGCACACGAGCCCCGTGGGCCGGTCGAGGTTCCGTGGGACCGGTCAACGCGTGGGCCGGTCATGGCTCCGTGGGCCCGTCAAGGCTCCGTGGAACCCGTGGAACCCTGCTCCGCGCGGTGTCGTCCCGCGGGGTCGTGCGGTGGTCCCTAGCGGCCCAGGGCGGCCAGTTCCTTCGCCGCCTCCGTGAGGTCCTTGGCGGTGTCGATGGCACGCCAGTAGGCGCCCTGCGGGATCGGGAAGCCGGACAGCCGGCGCTCGCGGGCCAGGCGCGGGAACGTGGTGCGCTCGTGGTCGCCGCGCTCGGGGAGCATGTCGGTGAACTCGGGCGAGAAGACGTAGACGCCCGCGTTGATCTCGAACGTGGAGGGCGGGGCCTCGATGAAGTCGGTGATGTGACCGAAGCCGTCCGTCTTGACGGCGCCCCACGGGATGCGCGGGCGGGCCAGCGCGAGGGTGGCGACGGCGTCGCGCTCGGTGTGGAAGTCCGCCATGTCGCGCAGCGAGAAACGGGTCCAGATGTCACCGTTCGTCGCGTACCAGGGCCGGTCGGGGTGCGGCAGGTGGGCGGCGGCGTACTTGAGGCCGCCACCGCGGCCGAGGGGTTCCGTCTCGACTACCGTCGTGACGGCGAGCGGGAGGTCGGCCGAGTCCAGCCACTTCTGGAGGACGTCGGCGAGGTGACCGCAGGAGACGACGACGTCGGTGACGCCCTCCTCGGCGAGCCAGGTGAGCTGGTGGCCGATGATCGGTGTCCCGGTGCCGGGAATCTCGACCATCGGCTTGGGCCGGTCGTCGGTGTAGGGACGCAGCCGGGAACCCTGGCCGCCGGCCAGGACGACGGCTTGCACGGGGCGCAACGCGGCGTTCGGATCGGTCATGTTCGAACTGTACGTGGCGCCCCGTACGCGCTTTCCCGCGGCAACCGTTCCTTAACAGGCTGTTACCGGCCGGTGCTGATCCGGTGCGTGGTGACCTGTGCGTACTAGAAATGGCCGGCCGCGACCCCCGAGGCGAACGCCGTGTCGCACACGGGCCGGGCGAAGGACTGGGCGCGCGTCGGCCCGTACGCGCGGACCGCGGCGCGGCCGAGGGTGCGGGCGATGGAGACGCAGTGCTTCGCGAGCGAGGGACGGCCGTTCACCGCCTGCTGGAGGTGGGTGAGGGCCACGCCCGGGTTCTTCTCCTGGAGTTCCAGGAGCAGCTTGTCGCGCAGGACGTCCTGCGGGGCGCGGGAGACGGCTCGCGTCGAGACCTCCTCGGAGGACGCGGTGAGCACCGAGCTCGAGGGGTTCCCCGACCAGTTGACTTGGGTGACCGCGAGAGTCCCGGAGAGCACCAGGACGACAGGCAGAACGAGGGCGAGGGTCCGGCCGATCTGACGGGCGGGGCCACGGCCACGCCGGGGCCGCTGGTTAGTGGTGGAGTGCTTCACGCGAGTGAGGGTAGCGCGGGGTGATGATTTGGCGACATTTAGTCACCGGTTCGGGGGACGGGGAAGTTGGTTTTTGTGGGTAGCGGGTTGACGAGCGGCTACGGTACGAGGGTCGAAATGCCCGGTCTGCCGGGGTATTGGTCGACAACGAAGAGGGCCCCGCGGTCGGCCGCGGGGCCCTCTTCGTCAACTTGGGTGAATTCAACCCTTCCGGGGGTGAGTTCTCCCGCCCGGATGACGCGGACGTCAGTCGGACAGGCGCTCGCCCGTCGAGGTGGAGAACACGTGGATCTCGCCCGGACGCGGCACGACGTGCAGCGTGGCGCCCTTGTCCGGGACGGCACGGCCGCTGACGCGGACGACGAGGTCCTTGTGCTCGTCGCCGACCTTGGCGGAGCCGTAGACGTAGCCGTCGGCGCCGAGCTCCTCGACGACGTTCACGGAGACGGCGAGACCGGCCGGGGCGTCCTCGGTGTCCTTGGAGAGCGACTTGGCGGCCTCGCCGTTGTGCTCGACGACGTCGAAGTGCTCGGGGCGCACGCCGACGGTGACCGTGCGGTCGCCCTTGTCGGCGGCGGCCTGAAGGGCCTCGCGGCTGACCGGGACGACGCTGTTGCCGAACTTCACACCGCCGTCGGTGATCGGGACCTCGACCAGGTTCATGGCCGGGGAGCCGATGAAGCCGGCGACGAAGAGGTTGGCCGGGCGGTCGTACATGTTGCGCGGCGAGTCGACCTGCTGGAGCAGACCGTCCTTGAGCACGGCCACGCGGTCGCCCATGGTCATGGCCTCGACCTGGTCGTGGGTGACGTACACCGTGGTGATGCCGAGGCGGCGCTGGAGCGAGGCGATCTGCGTACGGGTCGACACGCGGAGCTTGGCGTCGAGGTTCGACAGCGGCTCGTCCATGAGGAAGACCTGGGGCTCGCGCACGATGGCGCGGCCCATGGCGACACGCTGGCGCTGACCGCCGGAGAGCGCCTTCGGCTTGCGGCCGAGGTACTCGGTGAGGTCGAGGATCTTCGCCGCGTCCTCGACCTTCTGGCGGATCTCGGCCTTGTTGACGCCGGCGATCTTGAGCGCGAAGCCCATGTTGTCGGCGACGGTCATGTGCGGGTACAGCGCGTAGTTCTGGAACACCATCGCGATGTCCCGGTCCTTGGGCGGCAGGTGCGTGACGTCGCGGTCGCCGATGCGGATGGCTCCGCCGTTGACGTCCTCGAGCCCCGCGAGCATGCGGAGCGAGGTGGACTTGCCGCAGCCGGACGGACCGACGAGGACGAGGAACTCGCCGTCGGCGATCTCGATGTCCAGGCCGTCGACGGCGGGCTTCTCGGAACCCGGGTAGATCCGGGTCGCCTTGTCGAACGAGACAGTGGCCATGGTGATGGGCCCCCTTCACCGGCAGGAACGTGCCGGACGATCCGTTGTAAAGGTGGTGATCCACTATGGAAACGCCCATAGTGGTGTAGTCCATATGAGTGAACTGGGTCAGGACGCTACCTGGCGTTCATGTGTTCTGTCAGCACCCGGACGCCGATGAAGTTCGCGGAAACTCCCGGCGGCCCCCCGCGGCGACCTGGGTACACTGCACGGGCACGCACGCCCCGGGGCGCGCGGCAGGCCTCCTTAGCTCAGATGGCCAGAGCAACGCACTTGTAATGCGTAGGTCGTCGGTTCGAATCCGACAGGGGGCTCCGGTGAAGGCCAGGTCACGTCGCTCGTGACCTGGCCTTTCGCGTGGCTCGCGGGGGCCTTCGCATGGCCTGGGGGTCTCCGCATGGCCCGGGGGCTTTCGCACGGCTCGTGGGGTGGCGTCTCACTCGGCCGAGGCCGTCTTCAGGAGCTGCTTGACCGCCGTGCGGCAGATTCCGCAGCCCGTCGTCGCCCGTGTCGTGCGGGCGATCGCCGAGACCGTGCGGGCGCCGCCGGCCCAGGATTCCAGGATGCGGGACCTCGGGACGTTGCGGCAGTAGCAGACCGGTGCGTCCTGGCCGGTGTCCGGGCTGTCGGGCGCGAGATCGCCCCGGGGACCGGGGAGCCGGGCGAGCCGGGCGAGCTCGTCGGAGGTCAGGACGCGGTGGTCGCGGCAGGCCTGGGTGAGCACACCGGTGTCCGGGTGGTCGCCGAGGATGGTCGCGCCCAGGATCCGGCCCTGGCTGAGCACGATGCGCTGGTAGCGGCCCGCGTCCTTGTCGACGTCGGTCAGGACCTCGAAGGAACCGTCGGTGGAATCCTGCGGATGGCACGCGCCGATCAGCGTCAGGTCGATGTCGTCGGCCTTGAGGCGGGTCACGGGCACCACCGGCAGGGGGGCGTTCGCGAGGGAGCCGGTGATGGCGTCGGCTGCCGTCTTCGCCTGGGACCAGGCGTCGTCGACCAGGCGCGAGACCCTGCCGGACTGCTCGGTGCAGTCGCCGATCGCGTAGATCGCGGCGTCGCTGGTGCGCATGGACGCGTCGACGACGACACCCTCGCCCACCGTCAGCCCGGCGGCGGCGGCCAGGCCGGTCTCGGGGGTGACCCCGCAGGCCACGATCAGGAGGTCGGCGGGGACGACGGTGCCGTCGGTGAGCTCCACGCCGGTCATCCGCTCCTCGCCGGTCCCGGTGTGGAATCCGGCGCGTACCCGGCCCACCACCGCGCCCCGGCGCACCGCGACGCCGAGTTCCGCCAGCTGGCCGGTCAGGATGTCGGCGGCCTGACGGCTGAGCTGACGGTTCATCACGGTGTCGGTGGGGTGCAGGACCGTCACCCGGACCCCGCGTCCCGCGAGCGCTCGCGCCGCCTCCAGGCCGAGCAGCCCGCCGCCCAGGACCAGCGCCCGGGAGCCGCGGTGCGCGCCCCGCAGGATGCCGTGGCAGTCCTCCAGGGTGCGGAAGCCCACCGCGCCCCGCACGAGCGTGCCGTCGTCCAGCCGCAGTCCGGGGATGCCGGGGATCGTGGACGTGCTGCCCGTGGCCAGGACCAGGCTGTCGTACGGGTGGGTGCCGCCGTCGCCGGTGATCACCTCCCGCCGCTCGCGGTCGATGCGTACGGCGCTCACCCCGGTGTGCACGGTGGCGCCGCGCTGGTCCGCCGGGCGGTCGAAGATCTCGTCCTCGTCGATCTGGCCGGCCAGGACGTCGGTGAGCAGGATGCGGTTGTACGGGGCGCAGCGTTCGGCGCCCAGAACGGTGATGGCGATGGCCGGGTCCCGGCGGCGCAGTTCGCGCACGGCACGCGCGCCCGCCATGCCGTTGCCGATCACGACCACCCGCTTCGGGGTCTTCATCGGGGCTCCATCCATGCCAGGGCCGCGCTGACCAGGGCCCGGACGCCGGTGGCGAGGGTCGGTCGGACGACGGGCGCGAAGTGGGACGAGTGGTTCTGCGGGATGTCCTCGGCGATCCGGCCGGCCAGGAACGCCTTCGTGTACTCCTCGGCGTCGAGGCCGCCGAAGAACCAGAAGACCGCGGGGACCTGGGCGGCCGAGGCGAGGAGGCCGAAGTCCTCGCTGGCGCTGTTGGGTCCCACCGGGATCACCGCGCCCTCGCCGAGGTGCGCCCGGTGTGCGTCGGCGACGCGCTCGGTGGCGGCGGGGTCGTTGACGGTGTTGGGCAGGGAGCACACCGAGGTGATCTCGGCGTCCCTGGGGGCGCCCGCGGCCAGCACCTCCGCCTTGACCAGCCGTTCGACGGTGGCCAGCACGAGGTCCCGGGTCGCGGCCGACGACGTCCGTATGTTGACGGCGAGTTCGGCCTCGTCGGGGATGGTCGCCGCGGTGGTGCCCGCGCGGATCGAGCCCACGGTCACCACGACGGGTTCGCTCGCGGCCACGGTCCGCGAGACCACCGTCTGGAGCCGGGTGACGACCGAGGCGGCCATCACGACCGGGTCCACCGCCGACTCCGGCTTGGAGCCGTGGCCGCCGCGGCCGAAGAGGCGGATCCGGAGGCTGTCGGTGCCGCCCATGACCGTGCCCGGGCAGGTGGCGACGAGCCCGGCGGGCCCCGGGCCGACGTGCTGGCCGAGGATGACCTCGGGCTTGGGGAAGCGTTCGAAGAGGCCGTCCTGGACCATGGCCCGCGCCCCGAAGCCGCTCTCCTCGCCGGGCTGGAAGACCGCGACCACGGTGCCGTGCCAGGTGTCGCGCGCCCCGGCGAGCAGGGCGCACGCGCCGAGCAGGGCGGCCACGTGCATGTCGTGCCCGCAGGCGTGCATGACGGGGACCTTCTCGCCGCTCTCGTCGATGGCGGTCTCCGTGCTCGCGTACGGCAGTCCGGTGCGTTCCTCGACGGGCAGCGCGTCCATGTCCGCGCGGAGCATCACGACCGGGCCCGCGCCGTTGCGCAGCACCCCGACGACTCCGGTGCGGCCGACGCCGGAGGTGACGTCCCAGCCCTGTTCCGTCAGCAGGCCGGCCACGACGGCGGCGGTTCGTTTCTCCTGGAAGGCGAGTTCGGGGTGGGCGTGCAGGTCCCGGTAGACACTCTCCAGGTCCGGCAGCAGGCCGTCCAGACGGTCGAAGAGCACGGACATGGTTCTGGTTCTCCCTTGGATTGACGGCGGGGTGCTGGGACGGGACGCCGGACCGGGGTCTCAGATCAGGTTCGCCAGCGGGGTGTGGGTCAGCGGCTCCAGGACGAGCACCGTGCCAAGGACGGTCATCACGGTGCCGGTCACCCGGGCCAGCGCCACCCCGCGCCTGAGCGTCCGTTCGGCGAGGAAGAGCAGGGTGAGCGTGCCCATCCAGGCGATGTTGTCGAGCCCCACCGCGACCTGTACGAGCATCAGCGCCCAGCAACAGCCGAGGCAGTACAGGCCGTTGAGGGCACCGGCGCGCAGCGCGCCGGCCGCTCCCGCGGCGAAGTCGTGGGTGAGGACGAACTGGAGGGGGCTGCGGCACACCGTCAGGCACTTGGTCTTCAGGCCGCTGAACTGGAAGAGTCCGGCGGTCGCGAGGACGAGTCCGGTCGACGCCACCCGCCAGGGCCCGTCGAAGGACTCGGGCAGCGCGGCGCGCTTGGCCACCATGAGCAGCAGCGGCGCCGCGCCGGCCAGCACCCAGGCCAGCAGATAGCCCGCGACGAGGCACGCCGTCTCCGTCCTGCCCCGCGCGCCGCGGGTACGGGTGACGAAGCGGTGGGCCGCGATCAGCGGGACGGCGACCGGGAACATCATCGCCACGACCATGCCGGTCCACATCAGGAGGAACATGCCGGCCTCGACGGCGGACACCTCCTGGCCGGCCGCGCCCGCTGTGTGGTGCTCCATGCCGGGCATGTCGTCCATCCCCGGCATCCCGGCCATGGCGTCGTGCCCGGCCGGGGCCGCGGTGTGGTGGCCGCCGAGCATCCACCACCAGGCCAGCGCAGAGGCGGCGCCCACCCAGATCGTGGTGGTGACGCTGATGCGGCGCGTCCACTGCCGGGGTGTCGAGGTCGGCCGGAGCGCCCCGGGCGCGGGCCGTGTGCTGACGGAGCCGCTCATGCCGAGGTCAGCTTCATGGGGCCGAAGTCGGCGTGCTCCAACTGCCAGTTCCAGCCGAGTTCGTCGTCGACGAACCGGCTGTCGGTCTTGGCGAGCAGCCGGGCCCCGCCGAACGACATCAGCGCGTTGTTGACCTCGATCGGCGTCGTGCCGTCCTGGCCTATGAGGGGCCGCAGCCCCACCACGGCGTCGCGGCCCAGGGTGAAGGAGGGCTTCTCCCCGGTCTCGTCGAGCTCGATCGGGACCCGGCGGATGCCCTTGAAGTCCTCGACCAGGGTGAACAGCGTGGCGAGCAGGCCGCCCGCCTTGCCGGTCAGGATCTGCTCCAGTGCCTCGCTCTGCGGTCCGGGTGTCTTCTCGTCGATGTAGACGGCCACTTGGAGGCCGCCGTCCCACACGTGCCGGACAGTGCGGTAGGCCACGCCCAGCTTGCAGCCCGCCAGGTCGACGTCGCCGTAGTGGCCCCTGTCGATGAAGCCGACACCGATGGCGTCGCAGGAGCCGTGGGTCGGCTCCTCGGCGAACCAGCACGGGCACGGGGTCCCGCAGTTGCAGGCTCCGGCGAGCCGTCCGTCGATCTCCCAGTCCATCGTCCTGCTCCTTGCGAATCGATGCGTGCGGACACGGTGGTACGAAGGCGGTGGTACGAAGGCGGTGGTACGAAGGCGGTGGTACGAAGGCGGTGACGGGGCTACGAGCGGATGGCGGGCCCGGCCAGGGCGGGGGCCGCCGGAGCGCTGAGCCTGGCCCACTGCGCGAGCCCCACACAGGCGAGCACCAGGACAGCCGTGGTCAGCGTCGTCGCGTCGACCGAGTCGTGGAGCAGGAGGGCCGCCCAGCCCACCGTCAGCAGGGGCTGGAGGAGCTGCATCTGGCTGCCGCGGGTGACGCCGACCCGGGCGAGGCCCGGATACCAGGCGCAGAAGCCGAGGAACATGGAGAACACCGCGACGTAGCCGAAGCCGATGAACGCGGACGCCCCCGCGTGCTCGAAGCGGGGCGGCGCCAGGACGAGCGAGGCCGCCGTGATCGGCAGGGTGACGGGGAGCGAGAGCACCAGGCCCCAGGAGATCACCTGCCAGCCGGGCATCGACTTGGAGATCCGGCCGCCCTCGGCGTATCCGATGCCGCCGGTGACGAGCGATCCGATCAGCAGGAGGTCCGCGACGCCGAAGCCGCTGATTCCGTCGCGGAGGGTGAAGGCGAGGATCACCACGGCGCCGGCGACCGACGCCGCCCAGAACAGCGGGCTCGGCCGTTCGTTGCCGCGCAGCCGGCTCATGGCGGCGGTGGCCAGCGGCAGCAGGCCGGTCACGACGGCGGCGTGCGCCGAGGACACGTGCTCCAGGGCGAGCGCGGTGAAGATCGGGTAGCCCACGACGATGCCCGCGCCGACCAGGGCCACCGGCAGGAGGTGCTCCCGGCGGGGGAAGCGGGCCCGCGCGATCAGCAGGCAGATGCCGGCGAGGGCGGCCGCGACGACGGACCGACCGATGCCGACCGTCCAGGCGTCGAAGACGGCCATCGCCTTCTGCGTGGCCGGGAAGGTCAGGGAGAACGCCAGTACTCCGGTGCCTGCCATGAGCAGTCCGAACAGATGTGAGGATGCCGGAGCATCGCGATCGGTCATGCCGGTCCTTGTCTGTGAGGGGGAGGCCGGGGACGGGGCGGGGCCGGATGCCGGGGGGACGGCATCCGGCCTCCGGGTCAGACGCCCGCCGGCGCCGCCGCCTTCGAGGTGGCCTCGTAGGCCTCGACGAAGTACATGGTGAAGAGCTTGAAGAGGTGGTCGAAGTGGCGTGACAGGCGCTCCTCGTCCTCGGGCGTCTTCACCAGCGTCATCAGCACGTTCCACACATCGCCGGTGTGGTCCTCCTCGATGTCGTAGTTCACGTGGGTGCGGGCGCCCTCGACGTTCTCCTCGCCCAGCGTCTTCTCCAGGTTGTCCAGCCAGTCGGGCTGGGTCAGCCGCGTGGTGTACTCCAGGAAGTAGCTGCTGGCGATGGCGCCGAGCGGCGAGCCCTCGAACTCCAGGCAGTACAGGAAGTAGCCGTTGAGCAGCTTCGTGGCCAGGAAGGGCTCCGTGGCGTACGCCTCGTCCGCCTCCACGCCGACCTTCTTGAGGTCGGCCAGGAACAGCTGGTCGTGGAGCATCTCGTCATCGGTGTACGCGGCCCACTTCTTCGCCGCCTCCGGGTCGTGGAGGGTGAAGTAGCGGATGGCGTGCGCGTCGATGGTGCGCTTGCGCCGGATCCGCAGGATGGTCTCGATCGTGTGCCGCTTGTAGTAGGGCAGGTCGATCTCGGAGCCGTTCAGGAAGTGCTGGGCGTAGGGCACGTCACGGTAGAAGTCGCCGATGAACGCGTCGAGCTTGCTGTTGACCTTCGCGAACAGCTCGGGGCGGATGATCGCCTCGTCACTCATGCCAATGCTCCTTAATTGCAAGGGTCGTTGTTGTGTTCGCTCAGCTGCGGGAAGCCACCGGGCGGGCCATGCCCGCGGCCGCCAGGATGTCGTCGAGGGCGAACTCGCCCTCTCCCGCGGCGGCGGCTTCCATCAGGTCTCCGAACCCGTAGGCCCGGATGTTCTCCACGACCTTCGCGACGTCGGCGACGATCGTGTAGTAGTCGGTGCCGCGTCCCGGGACGTCGCGGGGACCGGCGACGATCTCGGCGCCCGCGGCCTGGAAGCCCGCGAGCTTTCCGCCCCGGCAGTAGGCGACGACGCGCTCGATCGGCAGCCGCTCCAGGGACCAGGCCGAGGCCCAGCCGAACAGCAGCAGGGAGTAGGGAAGATCGCGTCCCTGCCGAGGGAGGCCGGCCAGCCTTCCCAGTTCCCAGACGCCCGGGTCGTTCGCCAACTCGGCCGGAAGAAGGCCGAGTTCGGCGATCTCCGTGGTGCAGGCGGTGACCGGGACGATCCGCAGGGTCGCGGCCGCCCGGTCGTCCTTGCGCAGCAGGAACACCTTGCCCGCCGCGTCACGGTCCCGGTCCAGCCACCAGAACTCGTCGTCGGGGAATCTGGGTTCGTACCGCAGGAGGCGCAGGGCGTGCGCCTCCGCGAGCTCCGACGTGTTCGCGGTTACGGAGAAACTGAACATCTCTGTCATGTGCTCCCCTGATTCGCTGAGATCTGACGCGTCGGCCCGCCGGCGGCCGTCAGTAGTGGACCCGGCGGCTCTCCGGCGTCACCCGGTAGCGGATGTCCCACAGGTTCCGGCGCACGTAGGTGCGCTGGAGCCAGCGGTCCAGCCCGTCGTAGCGGGCGGTGAAGGTGGACCGGGCGTGGACGCCCTTGCGGTTGTTGATCAGCAGGACCTGGCCCGGGCGCAGATGCACGCCGTGCGCCACCGCCCCGCAGACGTCCTGGAGCCGGTCGAGCGCGGCCTGGGCCCCACTGGTCAGCGCGCGCACCCCGTTGGCCGAGATGACGATCTCGGGGTGCTCCCGGGTCCCGCTGATGAGCGGAACGGGGTCGGAGAGCACCTCGGCGTCGGCGGCGGCCTCGCGGGTGTAGCTGCCGGGCGCGTTCAGCCGGAACAGCGGTGAGCGCAGGACCTCCAGGACGTCCGGGGCGAGGGCCGCCGAGACGTCGCGGGCGTCCGCGTAGTACGTGCCGGCCACCCCTTCGTGGTCCGCGCGCAGGCAGCTGAGCACGAGGAAGTCCGGGTTGGCGACGTCGTACCGGCCGATGACGTCGTGGGTGATGTCGCTGTGGAAGTTGAGGAAGACCTCGGACCCCTGGTTGGTCTGGGTCCTGGAGCCGCCGGACACCGGGATGACGTCGTGGACCAGCTGTCCGGCCTTCTCGGTGGTCACCCCGATGGGTTCGCCGAGCAGCCCGCTCAGGCCGAGCAGCACGCCCTCGGCGATGAAGGTCTCCTTCACCCCGCTGGGTCCGCCGTCCACCGGGGTGGAGGGCAGGTCCGGGTCCACGGGCAGGTTGTTGATCAGGGTGACGCCGGGGGTGTCGATGTGCCGGCCGAAGTCCAGGATCTGCTGCAGGAGTTCGGTGGGCAGGCCCGCGAAGACCTGGAGGTAGCGGGTCATCGCACGGTCGATGTCGGTGTCCGGACGGCCGACGGTCGCGAGCCCGGCGCCGAGGGCGTCGCGTACCTCGTCCGGCAGATTGATCTCGGCGAAGGTCGCCGTGGCCGGCCGGCTGTCGCCGGATCCGGTCTCGAGCGGACTCTCGACGAAGGTGGTCATGCGTCACACTCCTTGCAGTACGGGTTCGGGGAACCGGGCGTTGGGGTCCTGGAGTTCGTCGTGCAGCCGCTGTGCCAGGTGCAGGGCGTCGTCCTCGCCGGCCGCCAGATGGGTGGCGACCTTGCTGCCGCGCAGCGCCGTGACCGGGACACCGGCGTAGACGCCCGGCTTCAGGCCCTGCCGGCGCTGGAACTCCTCCAGGTCGACGAAGCCGCCCATGACGGCGACCTGCGGCCCGGTGGTGAGGCGGATGGTGTCGATGTTCGCGGCGTGGAAGGCGGCGAACGCGACGTCGGCGTCGGCGTCGGAGTCGTAGGACAGGGCGATGGAGCGCTGGTTGAGCACCACCGCGGAGGCCGAGGTGCCCCCGGTCCCGATCACGGAACCGATGGGGAACGGCGCCCGGTTGAGCCGGCAGACGATCTCGATCCGGTGTTTCTGGGCGAGCCGCACGGCCCTGCGGTGCAGCACCTTCGCCCCGTACAGCGACATCAGCGCCGCGATGTTGTACGAGACCTCCTTCAGCAGCCGGGTGCCGCTGACGAGGTGCGGGTCGGTGCTGTAGATGCCGTCCACGTCCGAGTGGATCTCGCAGCGGTCCGCGCCGACCGCGGCCGCGACGGCGACCGCCGACAGGTCGGAGCTGTTCTTGCCGAGCCAGGTGGGCCGGCCCCGGGTGTCCGCGGCCTGCCCGCCGGGCACCACGACCACGTCGTTGTCGAACAGCGCGGTGAGCAGCGGTTCCGAGTCGGTGTGTTCCAACCGGGCCCACATGAAGGCCGAGTTGGTGACGAGGCCGAGCTGGTGCCCGGCGAGGACCGTGGCGGTGCGTCCGGTCCGGTGCAGCGCGGTGGCGAGGAGCTGGGCGCCGACGGTGTCGGCCAGGGTCAGCAGGCCGGCGACGCTCTCGTCCTCGGGGTGCGGATTGACCTGGTTGAGCCGGTCCCTGAACTGTTCGGTCTCGCCGGGCTGGCCGCTGACCACGACGACGAGTTTGGTGTCCTCCCGCTCGACGCGGTCGCTGAGCGCCCTGGCGAGGTCGCCGTACGCCGCGAGGGTACGGAAGCTGGATCCGCCGAACTTCAGGACGGCGGGCGACTTCACAGCGTGTCTCGTTCGATGAGCTCCTCCGCGATCTGCACGGCGTTGAGTGCCGCGCCGATGCGCAGGTTGTCGGCGACCAGCCAGAGCCAGAAGGCGCGCGGGTTGTTCTGGGTGGCGCGGATCCGGCCGACGTGGACGAGGTCGGAGCTGCCGACCTGGGCCGGGGTCGGGAAGGCGCTGATCGTCTCGCGGTCGTGGACCTGCACCTCGGGCAGGGCGGCGAGCACCTCGACCAGTTCGGCGCGGTCCACCGGTGACTGGCACTCGACGTAGACGGACTCGGAGTGGCAGTTGGCGACGGGCACCCGGACACAGGTGGTGGTGACGTCCAGGTGCGGCAGGCCCAGGATCTTCCTGGTCTCTCGCAGCATCTTCTCCTCCTCCAGCGTGAAGCCGGAGTCGAGGAAGCGGTCGATCTTCGGGATGACGTTGAAGGCGAGCGCCGGCTTGAAGTGGTGCGGTTCGAAGTCGGCGTCCGGACCCTGCAGGGAGGCCCTGGTGGACTCCTGGAGCTCCTCCACGCCGGAGTAGCCGAGGCCGGAGGCGGCCTGGTAGGTGCTGACGACGGCGTTGCGGATGCCCCAGCGGTCCTCGATGCCGCGCAGCAGACGGGCCAGCGGGATGGTGGAGCAGTTGGGGTTGGCGATGACGCCGCTCTTCGGACGCCGGTCCAGCTCGTGGGCGTTGACCTGCGGCACGACCAGCGGGGTGTCCGGGTCCATCCGGAAGGCGATGGTGTTGTCGATGACGACGGCGCCGGCGGCGGTGGCGACCGGTACCCACTTCTCGCTGGCGGTGGTGCCGGCCGAGAAGAAGGCGATGTCGGCCTGGCCGAAGTCGAACTCCTCGATCGCCTGGACCTCGTACTCGCGGCCCGCGAAGGAGATCTTGCGGCCGGCCGACCGGGACGAGGCGACCAGGTGCAGCTCCGAGTAGCGCAGGGCGCGTTCCTCGATGATCTCGAGCATGGTGGTGCCCACGGCACCCGTGGCCCCGACTATCGCGATGCGGGGTGCGGCGGCGGTCCGGTCCGGTGCGGAACTCATCGGGACTCTCCAATGGTGATCTTGTCGGCCCCGGCGGCCTGCGCGGCAGGCTGCTGAGCGGCTGCGGGAGCGGGGGCGGGGGCGGCGGTGGGAGCGGCGGCTGCGGGAGCGGGGGCGGCCGGGGCTGCGGTCCCGGTCCGGCGGGGTCCGAGCTTCCAGCCGAGGTTGATGCCGAGGCTGGCGGCCACGATCAGCGGGATGCCGAGCGCCTGCAGCAGGCTGATGCGGTGTCCGTAGACGCTCCAGTCGCAGAGCATCGCGACGGCCGGGTAGATGAAGGCCAGGACCGCGATCTTCGAGGTGGGCAGCTTCTGGTACGAGGAGTACATGAGCACGTACATCAGGCACGTGTGGATCAGGCCGAGCCCGACCAGCCAGCCCCAGTCGGCGCCCATGCCCGACAGCTCGCCGAACGAGGTGAAGGGGAGCAGCAGCGGGATGCCGAGCAGCACCTGGACGAGCGCGACCAGATGGGGCCGGACGCCGGTGACGCGCTTGGTGATCACGGTCGCGAAGGCGTAGAAGACGGCGGCGAGCAGGGCCTGCCCGAGTCCGGTGAGGTAGCCGCTGCGTCCGCTGTCCTGGAAGTCGGAGAGGGAGATGCCGGCGACCAGGATCAGTCCGCCGAAGGCGACGACGAGCCAGCCCAGCTTGGCCGCGGTGATCTTGTCGCGGAACAGGAGCGCGCCGAGCATCATCACGTAGAACGGCTGGGTGTGGTAGACGACGGTCGCCACGGTGATGGACGTCGACTCGTAGGACTCGAAGAGGAAAGCCCAGTTGAAGACGATGAAGACGCCGCCGAGTGCCGCGAGGCCGATCTTCTTCGGGGTGAAGCCGTGATTCTTGAAGAAGCCGCGGACCAGGCAGTACAGACCGAGCGCGATCGTGCCGAACACGCAGCGGAAGAAGACCACGTTGAAGGGCGACGCGCCGGACTCGACGACGAAGATGCCGAGTGTTCCGGAGAGCACCATGGCGAGCGTGAGCTCGACCGCTCCCTTCAACTCCGTGTTCGTCGTGCTTGGTTCGGTTGACATGAGAGTCCTCTCACTCGGAGCGGGTGGTTTCAGTTCAGGGGCACGGCGTAGTGCAGACCGCCACGGGTCCACAGCTCGTTGAGTCCACGCGGCACACCGAGCCCGGAGGCGGCGCCCAGGTTGCGCTCGTAGATCTCGGCGTACGTGCCGGTCGCGTCCAGGACGCGGGCCGCCCACTCCTCGTCGAGACCGATCGCCGCTCCGTGCGCGCCGGCGAGGGCGGCCGCCTCGGCGAGCGCCCGCGACCGGCCGCCGGGGCCCGCCTCGTCGGCGTGGTGCTCGGCCGAGAGCAGCAGTTGCAGCACCCAGCGGCACAGCCGGTACCACTGGGCGTCGTCGTCACGCACCGCGGCGGCCATCGGTTCGCGGGAGATCGCGGTGTCGAGGATCCGGTGCGCCTGCGGGTCGGGCAGCGCGGCCCGCTCCCCGGCCAGCGCCGTACGGTCGAGTACGTACGCCGCGCACTCGCCCGACGCGTAGCCGGCGAGCGTCTGCGCGGGCGTCGCGTACTCCACGGGCTCGACGGACAGGCCGCGCCGCCCGTACCAGGCGGCCAGGTTGGCGATGCTCGTCGTGCCGCGCTGCACCGCGACCCGCCGGCCGGCCAGCTGCCCCGGGTCCTCGATGCCGCTGTCCTCGCGGACCAGGAACCCCTCGCCGTCGTAGCAGGTCACTCCCGCGAAGAGGACGGGCCGGTGTGCCTCGCGGCCCAGTGTCCAGGTCAGGTTGCAGACGGAGAGTTCGGCCGTGCGCTCGTACAGCGGCTCCAGGCGGTCGGCCGGGTCGGACGGCAGCCACTGGATCGCCTCGGGGTCGCCGAGCGCGGCCGCCGCGACGGCCCGCGCGACGTCGGCGTCGAGCCCTGTCCACGTGCCGGTCGCGGTGGGCAGCGAGAGCCCTCGGATGCCGCGGCTGACGACCGCGCGCAGCGCACCGCGGTCACGGACCGCGTCGAGGGTGGGGGTGGTGACCGGGGCAAGTGTGGTCATGTCAGGCTCCATTGGGGCACACGGGTCAGCTGCTCACGGTCGAAGCGGCGCTCGTTGTAGCCGAGCATTTCGATCAGGCCCTGGGCGGACAGCGGCTTCCTGCCGGCCGTACGGTCCATCGCCAGGGGCATGGCGCCGGGCTCGGCCCAGCGCAGCAGCCCTCGTGCGTCGACGTACGCCCGGGACTTGTTGGCGTTGTCCCGGTGCAGGCAGAACGGCACGTCGAGATGGCCCAGGGAGAACGCCCGCACCAGGGCCTGGCCGACCGTCGGGGCGAGGGCGAGGGTGCTGTCCACGAGCATCCGGGCCTCCTCGTACAGGCCCGTCTCGGTGGGTGGTTCGGGCTGCCCGTGCAACGCCTCGTCGGCGGCCACGTAGGCGGCGAACTCCAGCGCGTCCACGTTCTCGTTGACGGTCGGGATCCGGAACGCCTCGGCGGGCGTCTTGACGATCAGCCGCTCGGTGCCGCTGCGGATCGCGAGCCGGGCGCTGTCCTCCAGGATCCGGAAGGAACCCACCGGCGTACGGGGGTAGACGCCCATGTACGTGTAGAGGACGACGTGCCAGTCGAGATCGCCGAGGCGTTCGCCGGCGAGCCTGCGCAGCGCCGCGAGTGCCTCCAGGTCCTGCGCGGAGCTGGTCTGCTGGGCGTAGCTCAGCGAGATGCTGTGCAGGCCGTGCTCGGCGAAGAACAGCGCCTCCAGGACGCTGAGCGCCACCAGCAGGCTGGGCGGGCACAGCTGGCCGAGCATGCAGCCGCCGAAGCTCTCCAGATGGATCTGCCGGTCCTGGGCGGCGAGCAGTTCGCAGCAGCGCGCCCACGCGTCGACGGCCTCGGTGAGCGGGGCCCGGCTGTAGGGCAGGCAGTAGGAGACCGGGCCGCCCTCGGTGGCGTCGATGTCCGCTGCGACCATGGCCTCGAAGAGCGGGTAGGG
Organism: Streptomyces sp. NPDC001914; assembly: GCF_042891215.1. NCBI lineage: Bacteria > Bacillati > Actinomycetota > Actinomycetes > Kitasatosporales > Streptomycetaceae > Streptomyces > Streptomyces sp. NPDC001914. Next base: position 260,735 of record NZ_JBIASW010000011.1, on the reverse strand, counting down.
CAGGGCGGAGCCGTGCCGCACCTGGATCGGGAAGTCCTCGCCGGCCACTCCTTCGAGCATCCGCCGGGTGGCGTCCGGGCCGTGGGCGACGAGGGGGAAGCCGTTCAGGTCGGCGCCGGTGCGCAGGGCCTCCCGTGCCGAGTCGTGGTCGTTGACCCGTGTGTAGCTGTCGAGGGTGATGGTGCCGGCGGAGGTGGCCCGGGCGCCGCGGACGCCGAGCAGTCCCTCGCGCATGACGGGGAGTTCGGCGAAACCCATCCGGGGCTGGACCACGAGGCCGCCCGCTTCCTTGGTCCGGTGCACGAACGCGGAGAAGCGGTTGGTGCGGATCCGGGCGGGGGCGTCGGGGACGGTGACGCTCATGCGGCGGCCTCCGTCATCGGAAGGGCGCGCTGTGCGCCGGGGCCGAGGTCGCGCAGGAACTCATTGAAGTTCTGCAGGGCGCCCTCGGATTCGAAGACGGCGTCGAATCCGCTCGCGGAGAGGCCCTCGATGAACCGGACGTTGTCCTTGCCGCGCACACCGAGTTTCCCGCCGATGACGACTCGCAGGTCCTGGAGATCGGGCTGGCTGCGTATTTTGCGGATGAGTCGCATTCCGTCGAGATGGCCGTGTCCGTTGACCGTGCTGAGGACGAGTACGTCCGGTCGCTGTTGTCGGCATTCCTCGATTATGAGGTCGTCGGGAACGCAGGCTCCGAGATTGATGACCTCCCCTCCGTGCTCCTCCAGAAGTAGTTGGAGAAACACCAGGTTCCACATGTGGGCATCCGAGGAAACGCTCGATACGATGAATTTCGTTGCCGGGCGGACTACATTCGACATCGGCTTCTCCGCAAACGTGAGGGAGTGATAGGGAAATCCTCGCGGGAGAGCGACATCCGCGTCCAGCAGCAAGGCCGGGAATGATCGATACCAAGAATCGCGATGCTCGATCACACCGGCCGTAATTCGCCATTCCGTTTCCCGGCCCGGAGTTTCTGGATCCCAGAACCCCGGAGCCGGATGGCCGGCGACCCGGGCACCTCGGACGGCCCGGGCGCCAGCCGCTCGCGGCCGACGCGCCGGAGAGTCAGTCGGCCGAGCCGGTCGTCGCGCTGTACTCGCTCGCCATGCATTCCAGCGTCCGGTCGATGAACAGGCGCATCTCACGCGTCTGCCGGCAGCCCCTGCGCCACGCCAGCTGGGTGTAGACCTCGAAGGGCACCTCCCAGGAGAGCGCGGCCAGCGTGCCCGCCGCGATGTCGTCGGCCACGGTCATCGTGGGCAGCAGGCTGACCCCGAGCCCGGCGGTCAGACCCCGCTTGATCGACTCGATGTTGCCGAACTCCAGGAACGGCACCGGCTCGCCCGAGCCGTCGTTCAACTCGGCCTCGAACAGCTCCCGGTAGGCGCACCCGGCCTCCGGAGCCAGCACCTGGACGTCGCGGAGCTGGTCGAGTTCGACCTTGGTCTCCTTGGCCAGGGGGTGGTCCGGAGCGGCCACGACGACCAGCGGTTCGGGGCCGAGCATCTCGCTCTCCACACCGGGGTGCCGGGTCTCGGCCTCCATCAGGAAACCCATGTCGAAGGTGCCCTGGCGCAGCGAGTGCAGCGTCTCCGCGCAGAGGCTGGGACGCAGCACCAACTGCAGCTGCGGGTAGCGGTGGTGGAAGAGTTCGAGCACCGGCGGCATGCGGTACGAGGTGATGCTCTCCATGGTGCCGATGGTGAGCAGGCCGGAGGGCTCACCGTCACCGGACGCGATGCCGCGGGCCTCGCCGGCGAGGGTCAGCATCTGCTCGGCGTACGGCAGGAACCGCTGACCGGCCGGGGTGAGCTGGATCTTTCCGGCGAGCCGCTCGAAGAGCTCGACGCCGAGGGACGTCTCCAGACTCTTGATCTGGGCGGTGACGCTGGACTGCGCGTACCTGAGTTCGGTGGCGGCGCGCGTGAAGCTGAGCAGCGTCGCGACCTTGTGGAACGTGGTCAGTTGCCTTATGTCCACTGGATTCCTCCTGGGAGCGGGTGTGCGGTGGTTGCTTGACGCCGGGGCCGGTGGTCCCGGTGAAGGGCGTCCATCAGAAGTCCCAGCTCTCTTCGTCCTGGTGCTGAGGGGTCTCGTGGACGTGCTCCGCGGTCGCGGCGAAGGCTTCGCCCGCCATGGCCGCGGAGAGTGTCGTGCCGTCGGCCGGGTCGACGAGCAGGAAGGACCCGGTCCGGCGGGAGTCGGCGTAGGCGTCGAGCGCGAGCGGCTCGGCCGTGCGTACGACGACCCGGCCGATGTCGTTGGCGACCAGCTGCCCGGGGTCCGGGTGCTGGGAGAGGTCGTCCAGGGCCAGGCGCGAGGGGATGTCCTTGACGATCGCCTTGACCGTGCGGGTGGTGTGCTTGAGCAGGACCCGGTGGCCGACGGCCAGCGGTTCGTCGGCGACGTGGCAGACCGTCGCCTCGACGTCCTGGACCAGGGCCGGGGCGTCGTCGCCCGGGGCGATCAGATCACCGCGCGAGACGTCGATGTCGTCGGCGAGACGGATCGTCACGGACTGGGGAGCCCAGGCGATGTCGACGGATTCGCCGAGCAGGTCGATGCCGGCGATGGCGCTGGTGCGGCCCGACGGCAGGACGGTGACCTGTTCGCCGACGCGGAAGGTTCCGGCGGCGATCTGGCCCGCGTAGCCCCGGTAGTCGGGGTGCTCGGCGGTCTGCGGCCGGATCACGTACTGCACGGGGAAGCGTGCGTGGCAGTGCGCCAGGTCGTGGCTGACCGGGACCGTCTCCAGGTGTTCGAGGACGGTGGGGCCGCCGTACCAGTCCATGTGCGCGGAGGGCTCGACGACGTTGTCGCCGGCCAGCGCGGAGATCGGGATCGCGGTGATCTCCGGGATGCCGAGCGACGCTGCGTACGCGGTGAACTCCTCGGCGACGGCGGCGAACACGGGTTCCGCGTACGCGACGAGGTCCATCTTGTTCACGGCGAGCACCACGTGCGGCACGCGCAGCAGGGCGGCGATCGCCGCGTGCCGGCGGGTCTGTTCGACGACACCGTTGCGGGCGTCGACCAGGATCACCGTCAGGTCGGCGGTGGAGGCGCCGGTGACCATGTTGCGGGTGTACTGCACGTGGCCGGGGGTGTCGGCGAGGATGAACCGGCGCCGGGCGGTGGCGAAGTAGCGGTAGGCGACGTCGATGGTGATGCCCTGCTCGCGTTCGGCGCGCAGGCCGTCGGTGAGCAGCGCGAGGTCGGGGGTGTCCTGGCCGCGGTTGCGGGAGGCGTGTTCGACGGCCTCCAGCTGGTCGGTCAGGATCGACTTCGAGTCGTGCAGCAGCCGTCCGACGAGGGTGGACTTGCCGTCGTCGACGGAGCCCGCGGTCGCGAAGCGCAGCAGGGTGGTCGCCGAGAGCTGTCCGACCGACAGGGGCTCGGTGGGTTCGGTGGTGCTGGTCATGTCTAGAAGTACCCCTCGCGCTTGCGGTCTTCCATCGCGGCCTCGGACAGCTTGTCGTCGGCGCGGGTCGCGCCCCGCTCGGTGAGCCGGGAGGCGGCGATCTCGTTGATGACGGCGCCCAGGGTGGTCGCGTCGGAGTCGACGGCGCCGGTGCAGGACATGTCACCCACGGTCCGGTAGCGGACGAGCCGCTTCTCCACCGTCTCGCCGTCCTTCGGGCCGCCCCACTCGCCCGCGGTCAGCCACATGCCGTTGCGCTGGAAGACCTCGCGTTCGTGGGCGAAGTAGATCTCGGGCAGGTCGATGCCCTCGCGGGCGATGTACTGCCAGACGTCCAGCTCGGTCCAGTTGGAGAGCGGGAAGACGCGGACGTGCTCGCCGGGCGCGTGCCGGCCGTTGTACAGGTTCCACAGCTCGGGGCGCTGGCGGCGCGGGTCCCACTGGGAGAACTCGTCGCGCAGCGAGAACACCCGCTCCTTGGCGCGGGCCTTCTCCTCGTCGCGCCGCCCGCCGCCGAAGACGGCGTCGAAGCGCTCGGACTGGATCTTCTCGGTCAGCGGCAGGGTCTGCAGCGGGTTGCGGACGCCGTCGGGGCGCTCGCGCAGCACACCGCGGTCGATGTAGTCCTGCACCGAGGCCACGTGCAGCCTGAGGCCGTGCTCGGCGACCGTGCGGTCGCGGTAGTCGAGGACCTCGGGGAAGTTGTGGCCGGTGTCGACGTGCAGCAGCGAGAAGGGGATCGCCGCGGGGGCGAACGCCTTCAGCGCCAGGTGCAGCATGACGATGGAGTCCTTGCCGCCGGAGAAGAGGATCACCGGCCGCTCGAACTCACCCGCCACCTCACGGAAGATGTGGACGGCCTCCGACTCCAGCGCGTCCAGGTGCGACAGCGGGGGCACCTGATCGATCCGCGGGCCGAGGCGTCCGGGACGGCCGGTGGGCACGGTCCGCGTGGCGGCGATCACGACAGCCCCCGTGCGGTGAGCAGCGCGCGCACCTGCCGGACCGACTCGTCGACCGTCTGGTGCTGCGTGTCGAGACGCAGGTCGGGGTCGACGGGCACCTCGTAGGGGTCGTCCACGCCGGTGAGACCGCTGAGTTCACCCGCGGCCTGCCTGGCGTAGAGGCCCTTGACGTCCCGGTCGGCGCAGACGTCCGGCGGAGTCGCCACGTGCACCTCGACGCAGGGGACGCCGCGGGCCGCGTGCAGGTCCCGGACCGCCGCGCGGGACAGCGCGTAGGGCGCGATGACCGGCACCAGCACCGTGACGCCGTGCCCGGCGAGCAGGCCGGCCACGTAGCCGATCCGCCGCACGTTGGTGTCCCGGTCCTCCTTCGAGAATCCCAGTTCCGCGGAGAGTGCGGCACGGACCTCGTCACCGTCGAGCACCTGAACGCGGTGTCCGGCGGCGCGCAGTCGCCCGGCGAGACCCGTCGCGATGGTGGTCTTGCCCGAGCTCGGCAGTCCGGTCAGCCAGACCGTGCCGCCGCGCCACTCGGCTGGTGTGCCCTTCGGTTCTCTCATGTGCGGATCTCTCCCTTTCCGGTGTCCGGGCGGCCGGATCGCGGCCTCACGTGACGAGGGTCGGCGGATTGGTGGTCACGGTCCCTCCGGTCGGCCGGGGGTCACAGGGGGTGGAGACCGGGGAAGGTCAGGCCGAGGGTCTCGGGCCGGCCCATGCGGATGTTGAGGCATTGCAGGGCGTTGCCGGCGCCGCCTTTGACGAGGTTGTCCAGGGCGGCGATGGTGGTCAGACGGCCGCTGTCCTCGTCGATCGCGTAGCCGACGTCGCAGAAGTTGGATCCCAGCAGGATCTTCGGGTCGGGGTAGCGGAAGATGCCGCGCTGGTGCGCGACGACGCGGACGAAGGGTTCCTCCGCGTACTGCTCGCGGAAGGCCCGGCGCACGGTCTGCTTGTCCACGCCGGGGCGCAGGGTGGCGTGGCAGATGGTCTGGACCCCGCGGACGGCTTCGACGCCGGTCGCGGTCATCGCGGCCGGCAGGCCCAGATGCCGTGAGATCTCGGCTTCGTGGCGGTGCCCGGTGGGGGCGAACACGCGCATGGCGCCGCTGCGTTCGGCGTGCAGGTTGGCCGGACCGGCGGTGGCGCCCGAGCCGCTGGAACCGGTGCGGGCGTCGAACTGGGCCCCTTGCCCGGGATCGATCAGATCGCGGGCCACGAGGGGGTACAGGGCGAGTACGCCGGCCGCGGCCATGCAGCCGGGAACACTGATGAGGTCCGCGGTGCGCAGACTCTCGCGGTGCAGTTCGGGAAGGCCGGGCACGAAGTCGCCCAGGAGATGCGGGGCTTGGTGCTCCTCGCCGTAGTAGCGCCGGAAGACCTCGGTGTCGTCGAGCCGGAAGTCCCCGGTCAGGTCGATGACGAGCTTGGCCCGCTGGGCCCAGTGATCGATCTGGGTCATCGCCACCCGGTGCGGGAGGGCCAGGAACACCGCGTCGCACTCTCCGACCTCGTCGGCCGAACAGAACGTCAGATCCGTGGCGGACCGCAGATTGGGGTGCACGCCGTCGACCCGTTTCCCCGGGAAACGGGACGAGACCGCGCCCGCCACCTCGATCTCGGGATGTCCCAGCAGCAGCCTCAGCAACTCCCCGCCGATATAACCGGCCGCACCGGCCACCGCCACCCGTATCACGACCACTCCTCCCTTTCCGAGATGTTCCGACCCGACACCGCGACTCCCTCCGGTCCGAACCCATCACCCATGCGAAAGGAAACTACGAACCTTTCCATTCGATCCGCGTCCGCGACAAACAGATCGTGGGGGAGACGCCGGACTTAGTTCCCGGCCGAACGGCTAAGCGCACCGATTACTCGGCGCGCACCGCGCGTGTGTCAGTCTTGGGACCGGCCCGTATTCCGGTCGCGGTCCGCGGCTTGGAGACCGGGGATCCATTTCGGAGAACGAAGGACAAAAGACGGCACGGCGTCCTCCGGGCGCGCGGCGACGGGCACGGACTCCGCGGCACCGGGCGCGTGCGCCGGTCTCGTCACGTCAGCGGTCATCAAGTCACCGAGAGAGACGGACCAGATGAGCGTCACCCAGAATCCCGACTTCCGGCGGCTGCGGGCTGCGCAGGGCGTCAGCCAGATCGGCAGCCAGATCGGCTTCCTGGCGCTGCCTCTCGTCGCGCTCCAGGTGCTGAACGCCGGCGCGTTCGAGGTCAGTGCGCTCATCGCCGCGCAGGTCGCGCCCTTCCTGCTGATCGGGCTGCCCGCCGGGGTCTGGATCGACCGGATGCTCCGAAGGCCCGTCCTGATCGTCTGCGACCTCACGCGTGCGCTGCTGCTGCTCACCGTCCCGCTGGCCTACGCGCTGGACGTGCTCACGATCGGTCAGCTGTACGCGGTCGCGTTCATCCAGGGTGTCGCGAACGTGTTCTTCGACGTGGCCTATCAGTCCTATCTGCCGGACATCGTCGAGGCCGATCAACTGACGGACGGAAACGCCCAGTTGGAGCTGGCGCGGTCCGCGTCGCAGTTGGTCGGGCCCAGCGTGGGCGGCTGGCTGATCTCGGTGCTGAAGGCCCCGTTCGCGCTGTGCGCCGACGCCCTGTCGTTCCTGTTCTCCGCGTTCATGGTGTCGCGCATCCCGCGCGACCGGGAGAAGGCGGTGACGAAGGGCGACGGGCGGGCGACCTGGCCGGTGCTGCTGAAGGAGGTCCGGGAGGGGCTGACCTTCGTGCGGCGCCACCGCCTGCTGGCCCCCTTGGCCGGCGCCGGGGCGCTCCTGAACTTCTCCTACGGCATGGTCGCGGCCATCTTCACCACCTACGCGGTGCGTGAACTGGGCTTCTCCGCGGCCAAACTCGGCATCGTGACGGCGGTCGGCTCGCTCGGCGTCGTCCTCGGTGCCGCCGTCGCCCGCAGGCTGTCCCAGCGTCTGGGAACCGGACCGAGCATCGTCCTGGGCGCGCTCATCGACGGTCTCGGCCCGCTCCTCACCCCCGCCGCGCCCGCCTCGGCCCGCGAAGTGGTCATCACCTGCGGTGTGTTCGTGCAGTCGTTCGGCGTGGTGCTCTTCAACGTGAACCAGGTCAGCCTGCGCCAGGGCGTCACCCCCCGACCGCTCATGGGCCGTATGACCGCCACGATCCGGTTCGTCATGTGGGGCACCCTTCCCCTCGGATCGCTGTGCTCCGGTGCGCTGGCCTCGGGCATCGGCCTGCACCGCGCCATGTGGGTCTCGGCGGGGGTCGGCGCCCTGTCGTTCCTCATCGTGCTGTTCTCGGACGTCCGGACGGCGGGTACGGGCGACGCCCCGCCGACGCCCTCGACGTCCGACGCCACAGCCGCCGGTATCCCCGACTCCACGCCCGCACCGGTGGAGGGCTGAACCGGACGGTTCAGCCGGATCCGGCTCCGGTGAAGGGCCGGCGGGACGCGTGACCGTACGGACGTCATCCGCGTTCGCGGGCACACGTCGTGCCGGCCTTTCCCGACCGCGGCCGAATGACCCGGCCGTTTCGAAGCGGCCGCCCCGTGCCGCTTTTCCCTGCCCGCCCTGCTTTCCCTGCCCGTCCTCTTTTCCCTGCCCGTCCGTACTTTTCGATGCCAGCCCTCGATTTCACCTCCGGAGGTCGCTGCGTGAAATCCGTACTCATCCTCTCCAAATGGAATGCCGGTGCCGTGGCCCTTGCCGCGGAACAGCTGCGCGCCCGCGGTCTGCGGTCGGTGCTGATCTCCGAGATTCCCGACACCCCCCACCGCGACAGATGCGACGACCACGTCGTGGTGGACTGGGACGGCGAGAACCTGTCCACCCTCATCACCCGGCTCGACCGGCGCGGCATCGTGCCCACGGCGGTCGTGAACCTGATCGAACCGTTGCTCCCCTGGCAGGGGGGCCTCATCAGGCACTACGGCCTTCCGGGCGCCGGCGCCGGCTTCGACGTGCTGGCCAGCAAGACGCTGGTGCGAGAACGCATGCGGGACCTGGGGCTGTCCGCCATCAGATTCTGCGGCGACCCGGCCGAGGCGGACTTCTTCCCCGCCATCGTCAAACCCTCGCGCGACTCCACGGCCTCGCGGCTGGTGCGCCGGGTGAACGACCTGGCCGAACTGCGCGCCTACCGGGACCATGTGGCCGCCCGCGGCCTGGGTGACACGGAAATGATCACCGAGGAGTATCTGCCCGGTGTCGAGTTCTCCGTGGACGGCCCCGTCGTGGACGGCCGCTTCCATCCGGTCCTGGCGGTCGAGAAACCCGACCACGACGACGTCAGACACCATGACGCGGGACTTCGGGTGCATCCGCCGCAGCGTGATCACGTACGGGACGGTGTGCGCGTCCTGACCGGGATGATCAGCACGTTCTGCTCCGACCTCGGCCTCGACCAGCTCTGGCTGCACGTCGAGGGCCGGGCGGACGAGGACGGCCGGACGGAGCTGGTCGAGATCAATCCCCGGTTCGGCGGCGGGATGTACCCCACGGCGATCCAGGAGATCGGCGGGATCGACCCTGCGGAGGCGGTCGTCGCCATGTCGCTGGGCGAGTTCACGCTCGACCGGCTCGGCCCGCCGCGCGACCGGGCGGTCATCGGCTGGGTCGACGTGGAGGCGGACGAGCTCGGCCGGGTCGAGATCGGCGTCACCGAGGACGAACTCCGCGAACTCCCGGGCGTCATAGCGGCGGTGGTCGTCGACGGCTACCAGGTCACCGACCTGGAGCAGGAGAACTACTTCCTCCGTTTCGCGATCACCGCCGACTCCGTGGAGCAGCTGCGCGCCCGCGTGGCCGACGTCCTGGGCGTCGTGGACGGGTGGCGAGTGACGTGACCTCTCCGGGACGCCGCCGTACCCCCGGGCAGCCCGAAGCCCGGGAACCGTCAACCCGACCCGAGGAGACCGAGAGAATGGGCGGACCGAGGTATGCGCTCGGCAACGTGCGTGAGGACCTGCTCCGGGGCGGCGACGACTGGGACAAGTTCAGCCGGTTCTGGGAAGGCCTGCCGCTGGACCCGTACATGGGAGACGGCGGCACCTACCGGCGCCGCAAGCACTCCTTGATCTCGTACGACGTCGGCGACGGCACCGTCCGGTCGGCCGGCCGGAACGGCTTTCACCAGAGCAAGGAGATCAACCGGCTCAACGGCGGCATCGTCCGCCACTTCGAACCGGTCGACCAGGCGCTGCTGGACACGTCCGTGTTCCGGCGGATGCTGGCCCACTTCGTCGCACGCATCGAGGAGGCCACGCCCGACGGCGGACCCGTGCCCCCGGTCCGGCGGATCAACGTCCATCAGCACCGTATCGTCGCCTCGGAGGACGAGCTCGGGAATCCGACCCCGGAGGGAATCCACCGGGACGGCGTCGAGCACGTCGTCATGATGCTGGTCGCGCGGCAGGCCGTCACCGGCGGCGTCAGCACGCTCTACGACAACGCGGAGTCCCCGGTGCTCACGCACACCCTCAGCGAGCCCGGGGACTACATATTCCTGGACGACCGCACGGGGCTGCACTCGGTGTCCCGCGTGCGGGTGGCCCCGGCGGCTCCGGAGGGGTACCGCGACATGTTCTTCCTGGAGTTCTGCTGACCGGTCACCGGCCCCGCCGGAACCTGCCCGGGGCGTCACCTTCTCGGAGGTGACGCCCCGGGCAGGCGCGTATGCGGATGCGGGTCACGTTCCGGCGCGGTACTCAGGCACCGGTCACGTTCCGGCCCGGCGCGAGGCGCCCGTCCCGCGCGCACGCTCCGCGTAACGGGAGAGCACGAGCTGGGTGTCCTCGCTCCTGAGGGCCGACAGCAGCTCGGACACCTGCTCCTTGCCGCGCACGATGTTGACGGTGCGGCACTTGCGGGTGATCAGGACGGATCCCTCGTGGAGCTGCTGGTATCCGAAGGGGGGTGGAGTACGCATGGCTCTCCGATCGGTGAAGGCGAAGGGCCGCCCGCTGCGCCGGTCACCGGCAGCGGCACGACCAGCACGAGGACGGATAACCCCGCCGTGCCCAGAACGTCGTCGTCCGCGGGAAGTCCGGTGACCCCGAACCGCACGGGCAGGCCGCGGCCCGGTCCTCCCGTGCACCGCGGTCCCCGGCGGCCCGCCGGCGCGCGACGAAGGAACGCAGAACGGACAGCACTCTCACGACTGGTTCCTCCCCGCTCGACGAGCCGACGTCGTCCTCCGGTACGACCCGGGTGTCGCCGCACGCCGGTCCCACCCGGCCTGCCGCGTGCAACGGACGTTACGAGCACACCCCCACCTGGTGCGTCCGCGGAAAAATCAACCGTCCGGCTGCGGAGTGCTGATCGTTCGCCCCCGCCGTAAGCGAGGCGTTTCGTCCCGCGGCGGGAGGGTCAGCACGACGTGTCTCCCCAAGTGCCCTCGCCGCGGACGCACATGACGTCGGCGTGGTCGTAGCGTCTCCTCCGACGCGGCGGTCCGGCGATCCGCTCTGGAACAACCGATCGAAAGGAATTCGTCACATGCCCACCATGCAGGCCTGTCCTGAGTGTGAGGACGAGGTGCAGATCAGCCAATCTGCGCGGCTCAACGAGATCATCGACTGCGCGGGTTGCCGAAGCGAACTGGAGATCGTGGCGCTGAGTCCGGCGGTGCTCGCCCGCGCGCCCGAGGTCGAAGAGGACTGGGGAGAGTAGCGGCCGCGCTCGGACACGCGGCACGCTCCGGGGCCGGCCCCGGTCCACCCGGCGGTGGCCGGCCCTCCCCGGCCCGCATCCATTCCATCCGAACCCCGGCGAACCGGAGGAACCGTGACCACCAGACCGTTGACGGTCGTCAAGTGCGGCGGGAACCCGTCCGTCGACGCCGCGGGCATCTGCGCCGACGTCGCCGGACTCGTCGGTGAAGGACAGTCGGTCCTCCTCGTGCACGGCGGCTCCGGCGAGATCGCCCGGCTGGCCGGCAGACTCGGTGTCCCGCAGCGCACCCTCGTCGCCCCGGACGGAGTGTCCGCCCGCTACACCGACCCGGCGACGCTGGAGGTCGTGACCCTCGCGCTGGCCGGCGGGGTCAAGCCGAGGATCGTCGCGGAGCTGTCCCGGCTCGGGGTGCCCTCGGTCGGTCTCACCGGGCTGGACGGCGGCATGCTGCGCGCACGCCGCAAGTCCGCCGTGCGCTCCGTGGTGGACGGCCGGACGACCCTGGTCCGGGACAACCACAGCGGCCGGCTCGCCGAGGTGCGCACCGAACTCCCCGAGACGCTGCTGCGGTCCGGCTTCGTCCCGGTGGTCTCGCCGCCCGCGGCCGACGAGCACGGTCGTCCGGTGAACGTCGACGCCGACCGTGTCGCCGCCGCGCTCGCGGCGGCCCTCGGCGCCGACCGCCTGGTGCTGCTGACCGGTGCGCCGGGGGTGCTCGCCGATCCCGGTGACGAGACCAGTGTGCTGAATACCTACGATGTGCCGGCGACCGGCGCACCCGGCCGGTTCGCCGGAGGCGGCATGGCGCTCAAGCTCGTCGCGGCACGGGAGGCACTGGCCGGCGGAGTGCCGTCGGTCCGCATCGCGGACGGGCGCGCGGCCGACCCCGTCAGCAGGGCCCTGGCCGGACACGGCACCGCGATCACCACGGGGTCGGGATCCGGCCACCGGCAGGACCGGAGCCCTTCCGTCCGTGCATTGTCCGACTCACAAGGGAAGTAGCTGAGGATGCCCAACAGTTCCGGCGCGCAATCGAAGCGGGTGGCGTTCGTCGACGCCTTCTCCCTGGGTCGTCATCTCCTGCCCGCGCTCGGCCGGTTCGGCCTGGAGTGCGTGCACGTCCAGTCGCCGAACCCCGACGTCCACATATCCCGGCTGCCGTTCCCCGAGGGCTTCGCGGCCAAGGTCCTGCACGAGGGTGACATCGAGGCCACGGCATCCGCGCTGCGCGAGCTCGGGGTCGGCTGGGTCGTCTCCGTCGGGGAGTCGGGTGTCGAGCTGACCGACCGGCTCGCCGCCGAACTGGGCACGCGCGGCAACGGGATGAGCAGGCCGACGTCCCGCCGCAACAAGTACGACATGGTCCTCGCCCTGCGCGACGCGGGAGTCGAGCACGCGGCCACCATCGTCTCCTCCGACGCCGAGGAGATCGTCAAGTGGGCCGACACGACCGCGGGTTACCCGGTCGTCCTGAAGCCGGTCGCCAGCTCCGGCACCGACAACGTGGTGGCCTGCTCCTCCGCGGATCAGGTGCGCGCGGTCCACGAGCAGATCATGAGCAGCGCCGACCGCCACGCCAAGCCCAACACGGTCGTGCTCGCGCAGGAGTTCCTGGACGGGGACGAGTACTTCGTCAACACGGTCAGCCATGACGGCAGGCACCACACCGTCGAGATCTGGCGGTACTTCAAGACCCGGCTGCCCGGCGGCAACATCATCTACGACTACAACGAGCCGCTCGCGCCGGACGATCCGCAGGCCAAGCGGGTGGAGGCCTACACCCACCAGGTCCTCGACGCCCTGGAGGTCCGGAACTGGGCGGGCCACACCGAGGTCATGATGACCGCCCGGGGTCCGGTGCTCGTCGAGTGCGCCGCGCGCTTCGGCGGGGGACAGGTCCCGGACATCGGCAACCGCTGCCTGGGCACCAACCAGATCGACCTCATCGCCCTGGCCGTCGCGGACCCCGACGCGTTCGACCGACTGCCCACCACCGCTTACCAGTTGCTGCGGCGCGTGCGGTACGTGCATCTCGTCAACCCGGATGACCACGGCGTGGCCCCGTCCGAAGAGGCGATGGCCGCCGTCCGGGCGCTCCCGTCCTACGCCCACGCCGTGACGACGCGGGCGGCGGGGGCCCCGCTGCCGCGGACGATCGACGTCGCGACCCAGCCGGGGTACGTGATCCTCATCTCCGAGGACCCCGAGCAGCTTCGCGCCGACTACCGCAGGCTCCGGGAGATCGAACGTGATCACCTCTACGCCGGCGGCCCGCTGGCGACGGCATGAGTACGGGGACATCGGACCGGTCGCGCGCCGACGAGCCGCGATTCCGTGACGCGCTGCGCGGCCTGCCCCGCCGGGTCTGGGTCATCAGTCTCGGCAACCTGATCCTCCAGGCGGGAAGCTTCCTGCCGGTCTTCATCGTGCTCTACCTGACCCAGCGCGGGCAGTCCGGCGCGGCCTCGGGGCTCGTGCTGGGCGCGGCCGGTCTGGGCAGGGTGCTCGGCAACGTCGTCGGTGGCCACCTCACCGACTTCATCGGCCGACGGCGGGCCATCCTGCTGTCCGTCGTGGCCACCGCGGGCCTGACCGCGGTCGTGCCGTTCCTCGGAGCCCTCCCGACGATCATCGCGGTGGTCGGTCTCATCGGGGTGGTGTCGCAGGTCTACCGGCCGGCCATGGCGGCGGTGCTGGTCGACGCCGTGACGTCCACCCAGCAACGGCTCGCCGCCTTCGGGGTGCTCCGCTTCGCCCAGAACATCGGTTCCACCCTGGGCGGCGTGCTCGGCGGCGTGGTGGCCACCGTCTCGTACACGGGGCTCTTCCTGATCGAGGCGGGCGCACTCCTGCTGTTCGGTGTGATCGTGGCGGTGCTGCTGCGGGACGCGCCGCCGCAGAAGTCCGCTTCCGGCACCGCGGAGACACCGGCGGAGGCGGCGGTCGGGTACCGGCAGATGCTCACCGACCGCGTCCTGGTGTGCTTCCTGCTGATGACCGTGTTCTCCATGTTCGCCTACACCCAGACGGCCGTCGGCCTGCCGCTGCACGTCGACGAAGTCGGCCTGAGCGAGCGTGACTTCGGTCTTCTCATGGGGCTCAACGGTCTGCTGGTGGTGCTGCTGGAGCTGCCCATCACCAGTGTGGTCTCCCGGTTCCGGCCGGAGTACGTCCTGGCCTTCGCCAACCTGCTCGTCTGCACCGGTCTGGCTCTGACCGGGGTCGCCACCGAGATGGTCGTGCTGGCGGCGACGGTGATGATCTGGACGTTCGGCGAGATGGCGTACTCCTCCATCGTCCAGGCCCACCTGGCGAGTCTGACCCCGCCGGGCATGGTCGGGCGGTACCAGGGGATCTACGGCGCCGCGTACGCGGTCGGTACGGGCGCCGGTCCGGTCATCGGCGGTGCCGTGTACGCGGCCGCCCCCTGGGCGCTGTGGACCCTGGTCGGCGTCATGGGACTGCTGGGCGCCCAGCTCAGTCTGGGGCTCCGCCGCCCCGAGGCCACGGCCGGCGATGCCACGGCCGCCGAGACCGCGGTCGGCGAGACCGCGGCCGGCGAAGCGAAGGCCGTCGAGGCCAAGGCCGGTGAGGCCACGGCGGACGAACCGGCTTCCTGACGCCCCGGCCGGCCCGGTGGCGACAGGCGCCGGCCTTCCGCACAACCGCTCCACCGGCCCGGCGGTCGTCCCGCCCGGCCGGTGGAGCGGTCGTGTCCGCCGGGTTCCAGCCGCCGCCGGACCGGCACGCCGGCTCGGCGGCGCCACGGTTCGTACCCCTGGGGCCGCCGTGGTTCCACGAAAGCACGGGGGCCGGGGGATCCACGAAAGCGCCGCGGGCCGCGGGGGGTTGAACCCCTCGCGGCCCGCGGCGGTGTGCTCCCGTCCGGCCCTACAGGTTCCGGGGCCGCAGCCGCAGACCGTGCATGCCGTTGTCCACGGCGAGCACCGTGCCCACGACGGCGCTCGCCAACGGGCTCGCCAGGTAGGCGATCGCGCCCGCCACCTCGTCGGCCGACACCAGACGGCCCGTGGGCTGGAACGCGTCGAGCGCGGCCCGGGCCGCCACGGGGTCCTCCGTGTTCTCCAGCGATCTGCCGATCCACGGGGTGTCCGCGGAGCCGGGGGCCACGCAGTTGACCCGGATGCCCTCGCGGACGTGATCGGCCGCCATGGCCAGCGTCAGCGCGTACACCGCTCCCTTGCTGGCCGAGTACAGGGCCCGCTGCCCCACCCCGGCCCAGGCCACGATCGAGCTGGTGTTGACGATCGAGGCGGCGGGTGAGTGCCGCAGGTGCGGTATCGCGTGCCGGGCGACCCTGACCATCCCGACCACGTTGACGTCCAGGACGCGCGCCCACTCCTCGTCGCCGTTGACGGTGACGTCCCCGATGGCGCCGATGCCGGCGTTGTTCACCACGACGTCCAGCCTGCCGAACCGCTCGACCACGGCATCGACGGCGGCTTTGACCTGGATGTCGTCCGTGACGTCGACCTGGACGCCCATGACGTCGTCCGGGAGCCCCTCCGGTTTCAGATCCAGAGCGGCCACCTGGGCCCCCCAGGTGCGGAGCCGGTTGACCGTGGCCAGACCGATGCCCGACGCACCGCCGGTGACGATCGCGACCAGTCCTGTGAAGTCACTCACGAATTCCCTCCTGTCCCATCGATGGTCGAGCCGGCCCGACGCGGGTGTCCTGCCCGGGTCCGGTTCAGGACAGCACGTCGGCGATCATGTCGACGCCGAGGTCGATCTCCTCGCGGGTGACGACCAGCGGGGGCGCCACCCGCAGGTGTCCCTTGGCCTCCTTGCAGAGCAGGCCGCGCTCGGCCAGCGCCTCGGTCACCCGGCGCCCGGCGATCCGCTCCTCGGCGAGCTGCACGCCGGCCCACAGACCGCGCCCGCGGACCTCGGTCACACCGTCCAGCTCGTTCAGACGGGCGTGCAGGTGCGCGCCGAGTTCGCGTGAGCGTTCCTGGAACTCCCCGGTGGCCAGCAGCCGTACCGTCGCGAGGCCGACCGCGCAGGCCAGCGGGTTGCCGCCGAAGGTCGAACCGTGGTCGCCGGGCGTGATCACCCCGAGGACGTCGGCGCGGCCGACCACCGCGGACACCGGCAGGATCCCCCCGCTCAGGCTCTTGCCCAGGGTGTACAGGTCCGCGCGGACACCCTCGTGGTCCAGGGCCAGGGTCGTGCCGGCCCGGGCCAGTCCGCACTGGACCTCGTCGGCGACGAACAGCGTGCCGGTCTCGTCGCACAGATCGCGGACCTCGGTGAGGTATCCCTTCGGCGGAACGACCACACCGGCCTCGCCCTGGATCGGCTCCAGCAGCACGGCCGCCGTGTTCTCGGTGATCGCCGAGCGCAGCGCGTCGATGTCGCCGAACGGCACGACCTTGAAGCCCGGCGTGAACGGGCCGAACCCGGCCTGGTGGTTCGGGTGCGTGGAGAAGGAGACGATGGTCGTGGTGCGGCCGTGGAAGTTCGCGCCCGCGACGATGATCTCGGCGGCTCCCTCCGGCACACCCTTGACCTGGTAGGCCCACTTCCTGGCGATCTTCACCGCCGTGTCGACGGCCTCGCCGCCGGAGTTGGAGGGCAGCACCGTCTCGGTGCCCGTCAGCTCGGCCAGTTCACGGCAGAACGGCCCGTACTGGTCGTTGTGGAAGGCCCGGGTGCTCAGCGTCAGCCGGTCGAGCTGAGCCTTGGCCGCGGCGATGAGAACGGGGTGCTGGTGGCCGAAGTTGGACGCGGAGTAGCCCCCGTGGAAGTCGAGATAGCGACGGCCGTCCAGATCGTGCATCCAGGCGCCTTCCCCGTGGGTGAGCACCACGGGGAACGGCACGGAGTCGTGAGCGCCGTAGCGCTCGGCGAGGGCTATGTGGTCCTGAGAGGAGAGGACGTCCACTGTCATGGCGATACTCCTTTCGGCTCCCTGTCGGGGCCGGTGTCGTAGAGATGGACCCGCCCGATCCGCCGCGGCTCGCGCCGGACGGTGACGATCCGCGCCGGGACCGCCGGAGACGGGGGACACGCGTCCCGGCCCGGCGGCGGCGTCGGTCGTCCGGGGAGCGGTGGACCGTGCTCGTGCTCGTCACGGTGCGGGTCGCGCGCGATGGGCTCCGCCACGGGCGTGGCCGTCGGCTCCGCCCGGTGCGGCACGGGTCTCCACCGTCCGCTCCACCACCAGGGAAACTACGAACTCACCCGTGCCCCACGCGTCCGCGGCGCGCGCACTCCGCGGGACGCGCCAGGCTGACTTTCCCGCGCGTGGACGACGCACTCCGATTACCGGCGCAATACGGCCGGCGGGATTCCCCGCATGCGCATCGGGTCCGCGTGCCGAAGTAAGCGAGGCGATGAGCCGCGGGAGAGAAAGGTCAACGCAATGCGTTCCCGCGTCTGAAATTGTCGCGGACGCGCACGCCGTCGGCGTAGTCGTACGGTCCTTCTTGGCACCGCCGGACCGGCTCTTTCGGTCAATATCGGTACTATCGAGGAGGTTACGTGTCAGCAGCGTCGACGATCGAGTGGACGGACGAATTCGCCCGGGCCGTGAGCAGGCTCATCGATGTCTCCGTCGATGACTACTACAACCCGTACCGTACCTTCGAGTGGCCCG
This sequence comes from Streptomyces sp. NPDC001914, assembly GCF_042891215.1. Lineage (NCBI taxonomy): Bacteria > Bacillati > Actinomycetota > Actinomycetes > Kitasatosporales > Streptomycetaceae > Streptomyces > Streptomyces sp. NPDC001914. The sequence goes on along the minus strand of NZ_JBIASW010000011.1, from coordinate 243,057 downwards.
AATCGATCACGCCGGACGGCCTGTGGATGAGCCGGGAGCTGCTTTCCGTCTACGGAACTTCCGCGGAGCAGGAACTCAGCCACGAACAGCTCGTGGAACTCTCGCGCTGGGAGAGCGTCAACCTCTACAGCCTGATCGCCCACGGCATCAGGGAACTGCTCATCGAGGTGATGCGCCGCATTCACACACCCGGGTACGAGATTCCCACACCGTATTTCCACCACTTCATCGGCGAAGAGAACGAACACATGTGGTTCTTCGCCGAATTCTGCCTGCGCTACGGCGGCCGGATCTATCCGGACCGGCGGATGGTGTTCCCGACGGACGAGCGCGCGCCGGAGATGAACAACTTCATCGTCTTCAGCCAGATCCTCATCTTCGAGATGATCGGCGACTACTTCAACGCCAAGATGGCGGCCGACACCGAGCTCCCGGAGACCGTGCGAGCGGTCAACCGGATTCACCACCGCGACGAGTCCCGGCACATCGCCTTCGGCGGCAAGCTCGTGAAGGCGCTGTTCGAAGAGGTCCGCAGGACCCACACCGCCGAGGAAGTCGAAGAGGTCGGCCACTACCTGCGCGGCTACATCGATCTGATCATCCAGATGCTGTACAGCCGCGACGCCTACCAGGACGCCGGCATCGAGAACCCCGGGCGGTTCCGTTCCGCCGTCATGGCCGACCCGGCGAGGCCGGCGATCACGGCCCGCATCACCGAACGAACCAACAACTTCTACCGACGCATCGGCCTGTTCCACTGACGGGAGATCTCATGCCGACCTTTGTCGCACCCGGAGTCGCGGTCCTCGCACCAGAGGAGGCCGCCCTGTTCGACGCTCTCGAGGCCCGTTTCCAGGACATCGCCGCCGCTCTGGGAGCCCGGCAGGTGGCCGGCCCGGCGTTGCTCCCCGAGGCGGACCTGGCGAGCCTCGACTTCTTCCGCAACTTCCCCCACCTCGGTCTCCCCGTGGCCACGCTCCCGGAGCAGGCCCGCGGGGAACTGGCCCGCGGGGAGGTCTCGACCCCGTCCCCCGAGCACCCGCTCGTCTCCACCGGCTGCTATCTGCCCACCGCAACCTGCTACGGCCTGCTGGTGTCGCTGAAGGAGCGCGCCTTCGAGACCCCTGAGGTCATCACGTCGGTGGGCCGCTGCTTCAGGAACGAGGACCACTACGACGGCCTGCGCCGGCTGCGCGCCTTCCACATGCGGGAAGCGCTGTACGTCGGCAGTCAGGAGGGCGTGCTGGACCACCTGAGCCGGGCGACGGAGCACGTACTGGCCCTGGCGGACCGGCTCGGGATCAAGGTGCGCCGGGAGCCGGCGACCGATCCCTTCTACCTCGGTGACGGCTCGCGGGCGCTCCTCAACCAGCTGGACCCGGTGAAGTTCGAGTTCGTCTCGGACGACGGGACCGCCATCGCGTCGGTCAACCGGCACCGCAACTTCTTCGGCGAGCGTCTGGGCATCCGCTTCGCGGACGAGTCCGCCTACAGCGGATGCCTGGCATTCGGTGTGGAGCGCTGGGTGCACGCGCTGCTGCAGGTGCACGGCGACCCGTGGAGGGCGCTCGACGCCCTCCACGAAACGACGGCCTAGAGAAACGACAGCCCAGAAAGGTATGACATGGACGAAATCATCACCTGGATCCGGTCCAAGAACCCGGAGCTGGACGGGGAGATATCCGGGGACACCGATCTCATCGAATCCCGGCTCATCGCGTCGATCTCGTTCCTGGAATTCATCAGTCTGCTGGAGGACCTTTCCGGGAAGTCGATCGACGTCGGATCGCTGAGTGTCGACGATTTCCGCACCATCGACCGGATCAAGGAGAACTTCCTGGTGCCGGTGGCCTGAACCGCCGGGCCCCGACGAGAGGAACGGAGGAGCTTCGTGGACCTCGTGCCGGTGGAGCGGGGCGTCCGTGGCTGACGTCTGGTACGTCCGCGTCGGCCAGGTGCCCGAGTCGCTCGCCGTGCTCCTGGACGGGCGCGACCGTGCCCGTCGCGGGCGGATCATGCGCGCGGCGGACCGGGACCGCTTTCTCGCCGCGTGGGTGCTGGCGCGCGTCGTCCTCGGGGAGAGGCTGGGACGGGATCCGGGGGCCCTGGGCTTCGACCGGACCTGTACCCACTGCGGTGACACGGGACATGGGAAGCCGGTCGTGGAGGACGCCGGCCCCGGTCTGGACTTCTCGCTCTCCCACGCCGGGGAGCTCGCCGTCGTCGCCGTCTCGGACCGCCCCGTCGGCCTGGACGTCGAGGACGCCACGGCCGGGGAGCGGCCGCTGGACGCGGCGCTGACGGAGCGGGAACGCGCGGCCTGCCCGGACTACGCCGGCTTCGCACGGCTGTGGACGCGCAAGGAAGCCGTGCTCAAGGCGGTCGGCAAGGGGCTCGCGGTCCACCCGGGGCGCATCGAGGTCCTCGGGTCGACGCTGCTCGCGCTTCCCGAGGAGCTCGGCCGCCCGGAGGACTACACCCTCCGGGATGTCCCGCTGCCCGCCCCGTACGTGGGGTCGCTCGCGGTCCTCGGACCCGGGACACCGCTGTCCGTCCGCAGCGGAGCGGAACTCATCGGCGACCGGCTTCACGTGTCCAGCGGAGCCGGCCGGCCCGACGGGCGGGCGACCGCGTAGCGAAGGCACCGCGGGCCGCAGGGATCGTCCCCTGCGGCCCGCGGTGCCTTCGTGTGTGCTGTAGTGCGAAGCCTTCCCGGCCGGTCCCGTCGGCGCCCGCGAAGAGCACCGACTAGATCTTGCGGGCGACTCCGCCGTAGAGGGCGGAGCGGCTGCCTTCGATCGCGACCTCCTCGGTGGGATGCCACTGGGCCGCCCGGACCACACCGGGCGCGACCAGCTCGAAGTCGCCGAAGAACTCGGTGACCTGTTCCCGGGTGCGCGGGTACATGTCCTCGAAGGCGCGCTTCAGGGTCTCCTCGTCATTGCGGTCCCCCCAGGGAATGTCACCCGCGATGTGGGAGACGACGAGATAGCTGCCCGGCGGCAGGGCGTCGCGCAGCACCGCGGTGATCCTCGCGGGGTCCGCGCCCTCCGGCACGAAGTGCAGGACCGCGGCCAGCACGCAGGCCACCGGGCGGCCGGACCGGATCAGGTCCTGGACGGCCGGCTGAGCCAGCAGCTCCTCCGGGCGGCAGATGTCGCCCGGCACGAACGAGGCCCCCGGCTGCCCGGAGATGAGCGCCTGCGTGCGCTGTCCGACCTCGGGGTCGACGTCGCAGTAGACGACGGAACCCGAGGGGGCCGCCGACAGGGCGATCTCGTGCGTGTTCGGCGACACGGGGAAGCCGGAACCGATGTCGATGAACTGGTCGACGCCCTGCGCGGCCAGCCAGCGCACCGCCCGGGAGAGGAAGGCACGGTTCGTCTGCATCGTCGCGAGCAGGTCGGGAGCCTGGAAACCGATCCAGGCGCCGGCCGCCCGGTCGGCGGCGAAGCCGTTCTCGCCGCCGATGAAGTAGTCGTAGACGCGTGCGGGGTGCGCGTCCGGGCGTTCCAGAAATCCGCTGTCCCCGGAGGTCTGTGGAGTCGCGTTCTCAATGGTCATGGCGCGGCGATTTCCCCTCGATTCCGTATGTCCGCCAAGAGTGGCACGGCAGGGGGGTACGCCGAGTAAGCAAGATGCTTAACCGCGGGAGGGGAAAGTGAACTCGATATGCCCTCGCGGGCGAACTTTCCGCGGACGTGCGCGGGGACGGCGCGAACGTACTGTTCTTCGCGGCGCGGCATAACGCGTCCTGGGCGCGTGTGTATCACGCGGAGACCATGCACCGTTGATACCGAAGAACTGGAGGCGTTCTGGTGCCGCTTCATCCGATCGTAGAAGGTATCAGGCAATTTCGTGCCGCAACCGGCTTCACCCCGCTCTACACGATGTCGGTCGACGAGGCCAGAAAAGCGGACGCCGAGACCGAGGCCGCGGTCTGGGACTGGGTCGGACAGCCCAAGGAGATATTCGACCTCGACATCGCGGGACCGGCCGGCCCGATGACGCTGCGGGTGTACCGGCCGCAGGTCGAGAGCGAGGGGCCGCTTCCCGTCCTGGTCTACTTCTTCGGCGGCGGTTTCGTCGTCGGCTCCCTGGACACGTCGGAGGCTTTCTGCCGGGCGCTGTCCACCCTGGCTTCCTGCGTGGTCGTGTCCGTGGGCTACCGGCTGGCGCCGGAGCATCCGTACCCGGCGGCCATCGACGACTGCTACGCGGCCGTGCAATGGGTGGCGGACAACGCGTCCCAGTTCGGCGCCGACGGCGGACGCATCGCCGTCGCGGGGGACAGCAACGGCGGGACCCTGTCCGCCGCCGTCTCCCTGATGGCCCGGGACCAGGACGGACCGCGGATCAGTGCCCAGGTGCTCATCTACCCGGCGATGCAGTTCGGTTCGGCGACGGACTCCATGCGCGACAACGTGGATCCGATGTTCTTCAACGGCCACTCGGTCCCGTGGTTCTGGAACCACTACCTCCCCGATCCCGCCGACGGCGACTCCCCGTACGCCTCACCGCTCAACGCGACCGACCTGAGCGGACTCCCCCCGGCACTGATGATCACGGCCGAGTTCTGTCCCCTGCGCGACGAGGACGAGGCCTACGCGGACGCGCTCGCGCGCGCCGGCGTGCCGGTGGACTGCCGCCGGTACGCGGATCTGCCGCACGGTTTCCTGTCCATGGCGGCCGTGCTCGGCACCGCCAGGGAGGCACTGGGCGAGATCGGCGACTTCCTGCGGCTGCGGCTGAACTGAGCCGGAACCGGACGGACTCCGGACACGCCAAAGCCCCGCAGGTCGAGGACCTGCGGGGCTTTCGGCGCTTGCGGGTCAGGCGGTGCGGTCACGGACGAGGGCGGCGAGCCGCGAGAGACCCTCGTCGATCTGTGCGGGGGTGAGCACGCTGAACGAGAGACGGATCTGGCGGGTGCCTCCGCCGTCGGGGTAGAAGTAGCGCATCGGGGTCCACAGCACGCCGAACCGGCTCGCCGAGTACTCGAGCATCGTGTCGTCGGCTTCGAAGGGCAGGGAGAGCACCGCGAACATCCCGCCGCCCGGCACGTTCCAGGTCGTCCTCGGCCGTGAGCCGTCGTCCGGGGCGGGGAAGTGTCTGTCCAGGCCGGCCATGACCGCGGCGAGGTTGCGGCGGTAGACCTGTGCCTCGCGTTCGGTGGCCCTGGCCATGCTGCAGTCGTTCGCCAGCAGCTTCCCGCCGATCACGGCCTGGGAGACGGTCGAGGTGTTGAGCGTCAGCATGCTCTTGAGCTTGGCGAGCTGGTCGGCCAGCAGCGGGCCCTCACCGGGGTCCGTGCCCGCGACCCGCTGGTCGGCGACCAGGTAGCCCACGCGGGCGCCGGGGAAGACCGTCTTGGCGAAGGAGCCTGCGTAGACGACGCGTCGGGTCGTGTCGAGCGACTTGAGCGTGGGCAGGCGGTGGCCGTCGGCGTTGAACAGGGAGTACGGGTTGTCCTCGATGACGAGGATGTCCTCCCGCTCCGCCACCTCGAGCAGTCGCCGGCGGTCGGCGAGGCTCATGCTGAGCCCGCTGGGGTTGGCGAAGTCGGGCACCACGTAGCAGGCCCGCGGGCGCAGTCCCCGCTCCCGGGCCCGGGCTATCTGCACCGCCAGGTCCTCGACGTCGATGCCCCCGGCGCCCTCCGAGACGGGCAGCACCGGCATGTCCATCAGCCGCGCCGCCCCGAGGAAGCCGACGTAGGTCGGTGCCGGGGCCAGGATCACGTCCTCGTCGCCCGTGCGCAGGGCGCGCAGCAGCAGGATCATCGCCTCCTGGCAGCCGGTGGTCACCACGATGGACTCGGGGAGGGCGTCCACCCCTTCGTCGACGGCCAGGTGCCGCACCAGAAGGTCCGTCAGCAGGCCCTTGGTGTGGCCGTACTGGAAGAGCGCCGTCCGCACCCGGTCGGGGCCGAGACCGCGTTCCACCTCCAGGTACTTGCGGAACCGCTCCAGGTGGTCGTGCAGCTGCAGCGGATCGTAGAACTCCTCGTAGGGCCGCCCGGCCGAGAAGGACACGGCCTTTGGGAACCGTCCCGCGAGCTCGTTGAGGAGCGTCATCGAACTCAGCACCGGGTCGGACAGGGAGCCGTGCAGATCCCCCAGGTCCACCGTGGTGCGCGGGGCACTTTCTGTGATCATGAGTACGCCTTTCCGTGGGGCGCGGATCAGAGGTGCGGGATCCTCCGGGGGGCTGTTTCGAGGGTGTACGCGGCGGCCAGCCGCCGTATGTCCCGCTCGACCTGTGCCGTGCTCGCTCCGGAGAACGCGAACTTGCCTGCGGAGGGGAAGACGGTGATGTCGGCGTTGACCGTCTGGCCGATGCCGGGGATGTCGGACAGCACCACGGAGTCCGGGCAGGTGTCGAGACCGCGGATCCGCTTGACCACGCGGGGCTCGTTCTCCGGCAGCGCGGAGTACAGCCAGCCGGAGGCGCCGACGCCTTCGTGGTCCAGGATGCCGGTGACGTTCCCGACCTCGGACGGCAGCCCCATGCAGGCGAGGACGGACTCGCGGACCAGGTCCACGCCGTAGACCGCGCGGAGGGAATCGCTGATGTAGGCACCGCCGAAGCGGTTGCCGACCTCCAGGAAGACCAGCTCGTCGCCGGGGGTGAGGAACAGCTCCAGATGGAAGGTGCTGGTGTGCAGCCTCAGCGACTTCAGTACGAGCGCGGTGAAGTCGGTGATCCGCGCCAGGGTCGAGGCGTCGTCGAACGTGACGGCCGAGAGGTGCTGCTGCCCGTTCTGGAAGCCTAGGCAGTCGCCGATGTACCGGGAGGCGCTGATGAAGCGGATCTCGCCGTCCCGCACCACTCCGTCGACATGGCACACGTCGCCCTCGACGAACTCCTCGACCTCGTGGTCGTCGGGGATGCCGTGGGTCCGGGCATGGGCGAGGAACTCCGTTCCGTCGCGGAAGACCTCGATGCCGAAACTCCCGGCCTGGCGCTGCGGCTTGAGGACGAGCCGGCCCGGAACGGCGTCCGCGATCTTCTCCAGTTCGGCGTACGGCGTGGCCGCGTCGACCGCCCAGAACGCGGGGACGCGGATGCCGCTGCTCCGCATGACCTCCTTCATCAGGACCTTGTCGCGGCACAGCGTCGCCGTCTCGGTGTCGACTCCCGGCACACCGAAGTGGTCGCGCAGGCGTGCCGCGGGCAGGGTGACGTGTTCGTACATGGCGACGACGGCGGCCGGCGGCCCGAGTTCCGCGGCGAACTCGTCGACCAGACGGATCATCTGGTCGAGGGCCTGGTCGTAGGCGTCGAAGTCCAGTGTGTGCGGCACGTCGAGGACGCCGATGCGGGCGAACCGCCGCCGTGCGGCGTCCGACATGTGCTCGGCGACGTGCCGGTGCACCAGCAGGGACACCTGGTGTTCGCCGAACTCGATCGAGTCGATGTGCTGCTCGGCGAAGCCGAGATGGACTACATGGCTGCTCGTGGTGTCCACGGCACTTGTCTCCTTCGGAGGTTCGTGTGTCACGGATGGGAGGGCCTCGTGGTGACGTTCTCCCGGCCGGGCCTTTCGGGGGCGGCCGTGCCGAGGGCGGTACGGACCGTTCCCACCACCCGCTCCGCGGTGAGGCCGTAGTGGTCGACGAGGTGTTCCTGGTTGCCGACCGTGTCGACGAACTGATCCGGCATGCCGAGTCGCAGCACGCGCGTGGGCGCCGCCTCCGACAGTGCCTCGGCCACCGCGCCACCGAGACCGCCGCCGCGCCAGTGCTCCTCCAGCGTGACCACGAGGGAGGCCGGACGGGCGGCGGCCGTCAGCGTCTGCGTGTCGAACGGCCGCAGGGTGTGCATGTTCAGCACGGTGGCCGCGACGCCCTCACCGGCCAGGACGTCCGCCGCGGCGAGGCACGCCAGCACGGGGTAGGGGCCACAGCTCACGAGCACCACGTCGCCGCCGCGCCGCAGCGTCTGCGCCTGCCCGATGACCGGCGGGGGAGCCGGGGGCAGTGCCGGGGTCGGTTTGCGGCCGAGCCGGACGTAGAGCGGTCCGGGCACGTCCGTGCTCTGCTCGACGAACGCCTCCGTGGCGGCGGCGTCGGCGGGCACCACCACGGTCATCCCGGGCAGCACCCGCATCACGGCGAGGTCCTCCAGGGCCTGGTGCGTCGGCCCGAGGTGGCCCGCGGCGAGCCCGCCGTGGGTGGCCATGATGCGGACCGGTAACTGGTTGTAGGCGATGTCGATCTTGATCGCCTCCAGTGCCCGGGAGGTGGCGAAGGCGGCCATGGTGTTGACGAACGGGACCCGCCCGCTCGCCGCCATCCCGGCGGCGATGCCCATCAGGTTGTGCTCGGCGATACCGACGTTGAGGTACTGGTCGCCGGCCGCCTCGGCGTACGCGGCGTCGAACAGACCGGTGTCGGAGTCCAGGCACATCAGCTCGGGACGCCGCAGCAGCAGAGGCAGCAGAACGTCGCGGTACGCCTCCCTCGTCGCGCGGCTCATCCCGCCGCCCCGTCGGCTCGCAGGGCGCGGACCGCCCGCGCGTGGTTGCGCGGGGACAGGGTCACGTAGTGGCTGGCGCCGCGGCCGGCGAGGAACGGCAGCCCGTGGCCCTTGACCGTACGGGCGATCAGCACGCTCGGTCTGCCCGGTTCCCACGGCGCGGAGCCCAGATGCTCCGCCAGTCGCTCCGGGTCGTGGCCGTCCACGTCGCGGACCGCCCAGCCGAAGCTGCGCCAGCGGTCGGCCAGCGGTTCCATCGGCGCGATGCCGTCGGTGGGGCCGGTCAGCTGCAGTCCGTTGCGGTCGACCACCGCGACCAGCCGGTCCAGGCGCAGCGACGCGGCCGCGATGGCCGCCTCCCACACCGAGCCCTCCTGGAGCTCGCCGTCGCCGAGCAGGACGAAGGTGCGCGCGTCACGCCCGGCGTACCGGGCGGCCAGCGCGAACCCGCAGCCCAGCGCGAGTCCGTGGCCGAGCGATCCGGTCGGCATCTCCACACCGGGGACCGCGCGCACCGGATGGCCCATCAGCCGGCTGCCGGGGCGCCCGTATCCGGCGAGTTCCCCGACCGGGAGGAAACCCCGTTCGGCCAGCGTCGCGTAGAGGCCGACGGCGGCGTGCCCCTTGCTGAGCAGGAAACGGTCGCGATCCGGGTCGTCCGGTCGCAGCGGGTCCACGTTCAGGACCGAGAAGTAGAGCGCGGCGAGCACGTCGGCGCAGGAGAACGCGCCGCCGAGGTGGCCGCCTTCGGGCCCCGCGCACATGTCGACGACATGGGCGCGGATGCGCGCGGCGACGGTGTCCAGGGTGTCCCGTTCCATGACCGGGGTGACGGTCATGAGGCCGCCCTCGCGAGCGTGGCCACCATGTCCCTGTTGGCCCACACCTTTTCGAAGGCGTCCGCGTACAGGCCGAGCAGGTCGCCCGCCCCGGGGTGGAGGTGGCGCTTCTGGATGGTCAGGGAGTCGGCGATGACCGCGCGGGTCACCGGGTAGCCCTGGCCCGCGACCGTGCCGCGCGCTCCGGTGACGGCCCACGGGTAGCCCGAGCCGAAGCCGACCCGGTTGACGAACACGTCCTGGTCGGGCAGCGGCATGAGCTGGTACTGCGACATCGGTACGCCCTCGGCGCGCAGCAGCCGCCGCAGCGCCGAGCGCAGCGCCTCGGGGGGCACTCCGTCCAGGCCGAACGCGTCCCGGTCGAACCGGAACCGCAGGATGTGCCAGGCGTGGGTGGTGTCCGGCAGCGCGGTCGGCACCCGCAGGCCGGGCAGTTCCGAGAGCCGGGCGAGGAACGCGGTGACGTTGTGCTGCCGCGCCCGCTCGTACCCGTCGAACCGGGCGAGCTGCGCGTCGGTGAACGCGGCCTGGAGGGCGTTCATCTTGTAGTTCCAGCCCAGGCCGTGGGACACGTACGCGCGCTCGCGGCCGGCCTCGATCACCTCGCCGAACTGCCTGCCGCGGCGCATCGCCCCGGCCAGTTCGGCGTCGCCGGTGACCAGCAGGCCGCCCTCGCCGCAGGTGGGTATGTTCTTGCTGACCTGGAGGCTGAAGGCACCCGCGTCGCCGATCCCGCCGACCGGCCGCCCGTGGTGGGTGGCCCCGGGAGCCTGTGCGGCGTCCTCGATCACCGCGAGGCCGTACTTGCGGGCGATCGCGGTGATCCGGTCCATGTCGGCGGGCGCGCCGTGCAGGTGCACGGGGATGATCGCCCTGGTCCTGGGGGTGATCCGGCGCTCCATGTCGGCCGGGTCCATGTTGAAGGTGACGGGGTCGATGTCGGCGAAGACCGGGACGGCCATCTGGTGCACCGGCGCGAGCCCGGTCGCGATGAAGCTGAACGCGGGGACGATCACCTCGTCGCCCGGTCCGACGCCGAGTGCGGCCAGGGCGAGGGCCAGTGCCGCGGTGCCGTTGGACACCGCGACGCAGTGCTCGAAGCCGAAGTGGCGGGCCCAGTTCTCCTCCAGGCCGGACACCGGATTCATCCCGTCGGTGTCGGACACCAGCCGTGCGCCGTCGAGTGCGTCGAGGACGGCCTTGCGGTCCTCCTCCTCGACCAACGGCCACTGCACACGGCGCCGGTCTTTCGGCACGGCCGCCGTGCCGCCGAACGCTGCCAGCTTGCTCATCACTCTCCACTCCACAGGGCCACGGTCGTCGGTATGTGTGGGTTCACAGCCGCGCCGCCGCCGCTCCGACGGCCGCGACCGCACGCTCGTACGCGCCGCGCAGCACCGTGGCGTGGTGCGCGATGTCGGAGGCGACCGCGCTCGGGTCCTGCAGTCCGTGCGCGCCGGTGAACCGCAGTCCGGTCCACGCGTGCGCGACGGCCTCGACCGCGCGGCCCGCCCCCGCGAGCGCCGGATCGCCCCATGTGTGGCCGCAGCGGCGCAGCAGCTCGCCGTGGAGCGACGCCTGTGCCTGCATGGCCCAGCCGAACGGGTACAGCTCGCGCAGCGCGCCCGCGTCCGCGGCCCGGCACCGGCCGACCAGTTCGGCGGCGAACTCGTCGTATCCAGCCAGGCCGGTACGGGAGGGCCCGGCCGTCGTGAAGCCGTCGACGTCGGTGCGCAGGTAGCCGCCGAGCAGTTCGGGCGTCAGGGGCGGCGGCGGGGCGTCGAGGCGGACGTCGAGACAGCGCCGGCCGATCCGCGAGTCGCTGAAGAACGCGTCCTGGACGTCGGTCGGGTTCGCCGAGTCCCAGCTCAGCAGGAACTTCTCGATCGGGACGGCTCCGCGGAACGCGGGCGGCATCGCGTCCGCGACGTGGACCACCCCGCGGGTCTCGTCCAGGCCGTAGATCACCACCAGGTGCGCGGCGTGCACGTCTCCGTACGCGGGCCGGAACGGCAGGTGGTAGTTGTCCACGGCCGCGACGACCGGACGGTCGGCGGCCAGCGACGCGCGCACCTCCCGCCAGACGTCGTTCTCGTCGGCGGGCCGCCACCAGCGCGCGTGCAGTTCGTGGTGCGGTGCCAGAGCGGCACCGAGGTCGGTGGCACCGGACTCGTCGGGCGGGCAGGGGTAGTAGAACTCCTCGGACCTGACGTCACCCGGCAGGTGCAGGAACCGCCACCCCGCGCCGAGCACGGCCAGCGGGTCGGCGCCCTCCCGTATCAGGAGCGCGCCGAACGTGGAGTGCAGGCAGCTGACGAGGTCGCGGTACCAGAACTCGGGTTCCGGTCCGGTGATCGTGTACGTCCGTGTCGTCACGTCGACGGCCATGTCAGAGCTCCGTCCGCTGGAGGGTGACCGCGAAGACGTGCACGGCGACGTTGCGGGGCAGCAGGACGCCGGTCAGACCGGCCCGCCGGGTGACCGGCACGCGCTGCGCCCACATCACCGCCGGAACACCGCGCTGCACGTGGTGCGGGTAGTGCATGGCGAGGCTCTCGAACGCCTTGACCTCGCCGAACCACGCGGGTGCCGCCCAGAAGTCGGAGACCCTCAGGGCCTCCATGTCGATCGAGCCGTCGGCGAAACTCAGCTCGACCGTGTCCTCGCAGCGCCGTTCGGACGCCGTCAGGATGTGGATCCAGTCGTAGCGGCCCTCGGGTACACGGATGAACTGCCCGGCGCAGCGGACGTTGTCCGGGCCCTCGCAGACGGGAGGGAACTCGAAGGGAACACCGTCCACGTGGACGAGGCTCCTGCCCGCGGGAAGGTACTCGGCGGCGAACGAGTTCCTCCAGACGTTGAATGCGCCCGCTTCGGTCTCCGTCGCCGCGGAGATGGCCGTGTTGTTGCGATGGCCGGAAATGTCGACCGGTTCACACAGCCTTGTTCTGGCATTGGCAGAGGACACCGGAACGCTGGTCAAGGGACCCACCTCACTGAAAACCGCCCTATATTCCGAATCTAGCCCGGTCGTTCAAACTTTTTGTCCGCACCACGACTACCTTGAATGCCCGAATCGCCGTCCCGCGCACCCGCCGGGTAATCATGTCGACTATTCCGGTCGGCACCGTCACGGCCGGAGCGCGACGGCGCGCAGCTTCTCGTAGTACGGCAGGTGGTAGTCGCGGTAGGCCCGGAGGGCCGGGTCCGCCTCGACCGCCTCGGCCGCCGCGGCTGCGCCCCTCCCGCCGCGTGCGAAGCCGGCGGTCTCGCTGGTCGACCTGTGCCACTCGCTGGTCGAGCGCCATTCCGGCCGCATGCTCGGCTCCCAGCTCAGCGCGTCCGGGAGGAAGGGGATGCCCACGGCGGAGCAGTACGCCCGCACGGTCTCGGCCGGCCGGTCGAGCAGGTCGTCGGAGTCGATCACGACCGGCGTGCTGCCGGTGGCGGCCTGCACGGCGGTGAAGATCTCGTACAGCCGGGAGAAGCCGATCTCGTCGCGGCCGAGGTCCGGGTTGAGCGCGTGGTGCGACGCGATGGCCTCGGCCGGGTGGCGGATGATGAACGTGTGCGTGGCTGCCGCGAGGAAGCCCTCGTCGGCGAGCAGGGCCGGGTAGTGGAAGTCCGTGGTGTCCTTGAAGAACACCGGCTTCCGTGCCGCGATGGCGCCCAGCGCCGCGAGGACGTCCCGCTCCGAGCGCGCGACCCGGTCGCCGACCTCCACCTCGCCGAAGTCGACCACGCGGGAGAACGGCTCGTGCACGACGACGCGGTCGTCCCGCTCCGTCATCATCCGCGCGAACGCCGTCGAGCGGCAGCGCGGCGCGCTCCACAGGGCGAGCACCGGGATCCGCTCCGGTGTGTTTCCCACGTTTCCCCCTCTTCTCTGGCGCCGCACGGCTCCCGCCGGCGGAATGCGCGCAGTGATCTATTGCGGCAGGTATTGGAATCCGATCAAGAGTGGCACGGGCGTACCCGGAACCGGGTAAGCAGAATTCGCCGCGGTGGGGGAGAAAAGTCAACGTGGCGCGTCGTCGCGCATGAACTTGCCGCGGACGCGCACCGTGCCGGTGCCCCATAGTTTCCTTTTCGCGAGGCAGACCATTCATGCCGTCCGATCTGTCAGTGGTTCTAATGCGGAGGTCACGTGCCAGGGACACCAGAGCGCCTAGGTGACTGCAGGATCGCCGTACTCGCCAGCAGGGTCGGCGCCGACGAGAAGAGGCTGTTCGACGCATTCGACCGGCGCGGGGTCCCCTTCGAGCAGGTCGACACGCGCAGACAGTGGTTCCTGGCCGGCGGGCGTGACCTGCCCTGGGATCTCGCGCTGAACCGGGAGATCGGCCAGGTGCGCGCGGCGTACGCGGCCCGCTGCCTCGCCGCGGCGGGTGTCGAGGTGGTCAACAGCGCGGACGCGACCGAGGTGTGCGGCGACAAGTGGCGCTCCACGGTGGCCCTGGAGGCGGCCGGGGTGCCGACACCGCGCACCGTGCTCGGTCTCACCCCGCAGGCCACGCTGGCCGCCCTGGACTCCCTCGGCTATCCGGCGCTGATCAAACCGCTGGTCGGCTCGTGGGGCCGGCTGGTGGTCCGGCTGCCCGACCGTGCCGGGGCTGAGAGCGTCCTCGAGTACGCCGGCGCGCTGCCCGGTCCGCAGTCGCACCTCGGGTACGTGCAGGAGCTGATCGACAAACCCGACCGGGACATCAGGGTGATCGTGGTCGGCGGCCGCGTGCTGGGCGCCGTCTACCGGACCGGCGAGGACCTGCGCACCAACGTGGCCCTCGGCGGGCGGACCCTGCCGTGCGAGGTGACTCCGGAGATCGCCGAGCTCTCCCTCGCCGCGGCCGCCGCGGTCGGCGCCGACATCGCCGGCGTCGATCTGATCGAGGACCGCGACGGCAGGCTGCTGGTTCTGGAGGTCAATCACCGGGTCGAGTTCACCGGTTTCCAGTCCGCACTCGGCGACCGGGTCGACGTCGCGGACCACATCGTCGGCCACCTACTGGAACGAGCGCAACGATGAACTGGGCGTTCACTTCGTCGGGCAACGTCACCGAGACGTACGCCGCCGGGCTGCTGCGCGAGATGCTGGAGATCCCCTCCTCGTCCTACCAGGAGCGCGCGCTGGCCCACTACCTGGCCGTGGCGATGGCGGACCTGGGCTTCCAGACGCACATCGACGCCGTGGGCAACGTGATCGGCGTGATCGAACGCGGCGCGGGCCCGACCCTGATGCTCCTGGGCCACATGGACACCGTCCCGGGCCAGTTCCCGGTCCGCTCCGAGGACGGCAGGCTCTACGGGCGCGGCGCGGTGGACGCCAAGGGACCGCTCGCGGCGATGATCTGTGCCGCGGCCGGCGCGGTGGACTTCCCCGGCCGGATCGTGGTGATCGGCGTCGTCGAGGAGGAGACCCCGCGCTCGCGTGGCGCGATGGCGATCCGGGCCACCCACGACCGGCCCGACGCGCTGATCATCGGCGAACCGAGCGGCTGGTCGAGCGTGGTGCTCGGCTACAAGGGCAAGCTGGACCTGCGCTACACCGTCAGGGTTCCCGCCACCCACCCGAGCAACCCGGTGCCGAAGGCGTCCGAACTGGCCGTCGCCTGCTGGGACGCGCTGGTCGACCTGCTCGGTCCGGACGCCGGCCACGGCGCCTTCGACCGGCCGGGCGCGACGCTGTCCCGCCTCAACGGCGATCTGACCAAGGCGAGCGCCGACCTCAGTGTCCGTGTCCCGCCGGGATTCGACGTCGGCGGCCTGGTGCGCGCGCTGCGCGAGCGGCTGCCCGCCGGTCACCTCGAAGTGCTGAACTCGGTGGCTGCCTGCCGGGTGGGCCGGGCCGACCCGACGGTCCGCGCGCTGGTGTCCGGCATCCGGCGGCTGCACGCCCAGCCGCGCCTGGTGGTGAAGACGGCCACCTCGGACATGAACACCCTGGCCGAGGTCTGGGACGTCCCGATGGCGACCTACGGTCCGGGCGACAGCGGCCTCGACCACGCCGACGACGAGCACATCGTGTTGTCGGACTACCTGCGGGGCATCGACGTGCTGACCGTGGCGATCTCGGAGCTGGCGCACCTGCCCGCCAACCAGGGCGGCCGGGTCGGCGAGGCACTGCAGTCCGTGAGGAGTCTTCGGTGACCGACATGACCCGGCGTCTGGCCGCGCTGCCCGAGGAGCGCCGCGCGCGGTTCCTCGCGGGGCTGAGGGAACAGACGCGGGCCGCGGCACGGCGTGGCCCGACCCCCCGCGGTGACACGGGGCCCGTACCGCTGACGCACGAGCAGGAGACCCTCCGGTTCCTCGACGGCCCGGCGCCGGACGGCTCCGTCCCCGGGACACCGCTGTGCCTGCGCCTGCGGGGCGCTCTGGACCCGCGCGCCCTGCGCTCGGCGCTGGCCGGGGTCGTGGCCCGGCACGACGCGCTGCGGACCCAGATCGTGGAGCGCGAGGGCGCCGCGATGCAGGTGGTCCTGCCCGAGGTCCGGGTCGAACTGCCGCTGATCGAGGTCGAGGGCGCCGGGCACGAGCAGCGGCTCGCCGCCGCACGGGCACTGGTGGAGAGCCGCGGCGGGACACCGTACGACCTGACCCGGACGCCGGTGTGGCGCGCGCTGCTCGTCCGGGTGGAGCCGGACGACCACCTCTTCCTGCTCGACGTACCCGGCATCGTGTGCGACGCCCGGTCGCGGACCGTGCTGATGGCCGAACTGGCCGAGTTCTACCGGTCGTTGCGTGACGGCGACGCACCGCGGCTGCCCGGTCCCGTCGTGCAGTACCCGGACTACGCGGTGTGGCAGCGCGGCCGGAGCGGCGGCCGCGGCCAGGACGAGGCGGCCGCGTACTGGCGGGACAGGCTCGCGGGCGCCGAGGTGCTGGAGTTCCCGACCGACCGGCCCCACGGCGAGACACGCACCTTCGCGGGCGACACCGCCGTCTTCTCCGTCGGGCACCAAGGACTGGAGCGGGCCGAGGAGTTGGCCCGGCAGGAGGGCGTGAGCCCGTCCGACGTCGCGCTCGCCGCGTTCTTCGTCCTGCTGCACCGCTACTCCGGCCTGGACGACCTGGTGATCGGCTCGCCGGACGCGAACCGGCGGCACGAGGCCCTGTCGTCGGTGGTCGGACTCCTCACCGGCATGAGGGTGCTGCGCGCGGACCTCTCCGGCGACCCGACCTTCCGCGAACTGGTCCGGCGGGTCGGGCGGGTGTCGGCCGAGGCGTACGAGCACGGCGCACTGCCGTTCGGCAGGCTGGTCGACGCCGTGGAGCCGGTCCTCGACCCGTCGCGCGCACCGCTCTTCCAGATCGTGTTCGGCGTGGACGAGGCGGCCGGCGCGACCGGCCTGCCCGGCATCGCCACCTCGCACGAGACCGTCCGGACCGGCGTCTCCCGGTTCGACATGACCTGGAACCTGTCGGAGCGGACGGCCCCCGGAGCCGACGCACGCCTCCGCGTCGAGTTCGACACCGGCCTGTTCGACACCGAGAGCGTCGCCCGGTTCGCCCGGCACTACGACGCACTGCTCGGCACCCTGACCTCCGCCCCGGACGCCCCGGTGTCCGCCGCCGGGATGCTGAGCCCCGCCGACAGGGAGTTCCTGGCCGAGGCCGGCCGGGGACCCGTGCGGCCGATACGCGAATCCACCGTCGTGCGGGAGTTCGAGGAGCGCGTACGGGAGTCTCCGGACGGCGTGGCCGTCGTGGTCGCGGGCGTCGAGACCGGATACGCGGAACTCAACGCCCGCGCGAACCGGCTCGCCGCGCTGCTGCGCGAGCGCGGTGTCGGGGCGGGCGCGCGGGTCGGCCTGTGTCTGCGCAGGAACGTGGACCTGCCGGCCGCGATCCTCGCGGTGCTCAAGACCGGCGCGGCCTATGTGCCGCTCGACACGACGCACCCCCCGGCGCGGGTCGCGGAGATCGCCGCCGACGCCGGTGTGTGCGCGGTGATCGCGCACGCTTGGGCCGCGACGGCCGTGAGCGAGGTCGACGCGCCCGTCGTGACGCTGGACGAGGTCCGCGGGGAACTGGCGGCGATGCCCGACCACGATCCTCCGCTCGCGGCGGAGCCCGGCGACGTCGCGTACGTCATCTACACCTCCGGCAGCACCGGCAAGCCCAAGGGCGTGCTGCTGGAGCACCGCAGCGTGGTCAACTTCATCGACTCCACGCGGGACCTGTTCGGCCTGACCCCGGCCGACCGGGTGCTCGGGTTCGCCTCGGTGACCTTCGACGTCTCCGTGTTCGAGACGTTCTCGGCGCTGCTGACCGGAGCACGCCTGTGCCTGGCGACGGAGGACGAGCGGCTGTCCGTCGACCGGCTCCAGTCGCTGATGGAACGGGCCGGCGTCACCGTCATCGACCTGCCCCCGACCGTGATGCCGCTGCTGGCGCCCGAGAAGTTCACCGACCTGCGGATCGCGTTCGTCGGCGGGGAGGCGTTCAGCGGTGAGCTGGTGAACCGGTGGAACCCCGGCCGGCGGCTGTTCAACGGCTACGGGCCGACCGAGTGCACGGTCACGGTGATCGTCGAGGAGTGCCCGGGCACCTGGGACGCCTCACCGCCCATCGGCCTGCCCATGACCAACCACGTGGCCCACGTGCTCGACCGCGACCTGCGGCAGGTGCCGGTCGGGGTGCCGGGCGAGCTGGTGATCGGAGGCGCCGGGCTGGCGCGCGGCTACCTCAACCGGGACGAGCTGACCGCGGAGAAGTTCATCGCCGACCCGTTCGGCACCGCGCCCGGCGGACGGCTGTACCGGACCGGGGACCTGGTGAAGCGGCTCGCGGACGGGCGCCTCGTCTTCCTCGGCCGCATCGACCAGCAGGTCAAGATCCGCGGTCTGCGGATCGAACTGGGCGAGGTGGAGTCGGCGTTGACCGGCTTCGCCGCGATGGGGCCGGTCAGCGTGCAGGCGTGGACCGACGACAACGGGGACAAGCACCTGGTCGCCCATCTGACCGGGGTCACCGAGGAGCAGGTGCCGGCGGTGCGCGAGCATCTGGGCGCGATCCTGCCCTCGTACATGATCCCGTCGTACTTCGTGGTGCTCGACGAGCTTCCGCTCACCAGCAGCGGCAAGGTCGACCGGCGCAGGCTGCCCGCGCCGGACCTGAGCCGTACGCGCGAGGGGTACGACGACGGGGCGCTCACCGCGACGGAACGCGGGCTGCTGCGCGACGTGCTCGCCCCCCTGCTGCGCGACGACCGGCTCGGTGTGCACGACGACTTCTTCCTGTCGGGCGGCAACAGCCTCCAGGCCGTTCAGCTGATGTCCGCGATCAACCGCAGGTTCGGGGTGGAGATCACGCTCGGCGACTTCTTCGTCTCGCCCACCGTCGCCCACCTGGCCGCCGCCGTCGACGCCGCGCACGCCGCGCGGCGCGCCGGCGAAGGCGATCCCCTCGGCGCGCTGGAGAGCCTGTCCGGTCCCGAAGCCGCCCGGACCGGTGCCCCGGACGACGACCGGGCGCCGGTGGTGATGCGCGCGTCGGGCCCGGCGCGGGTGATCCTGCTGCACCCCTCGGGCGGTGAGCTGTTCTGCTACATGCCGCTCGCCAGGGCACTGTCCGGGTCCATCGGCGTGACCGGTTTCGCCGCGGACCCGCGTGACGCCCTGGTGGCTCCGCGGGAGGCGATGGAGGCGACCGCCGCCAGGATCGCGGGGTCCCTCATCGGCTCCGGCCTGCCGGAGTCGTGCTGTCTGGCCGGCTGGTCGTACGGCGGCGTGCTCGCCTTCGAGGTCGCCCGGCAGATCGAGCGGAAGACCGGGGAAGCGCCGCCGGTGGTCCTGCTGGACGCCGACTACGCCGAGGACTCCGTCGCTCTCGACGAGCCGACGGTCAGGCAGCGGTTCGTCCACGACGTCGCCAGGCTGACGGGACGCGACGGAGCGGCGGTGCGCGCGGTCCTCGACGACCCGGCGGCCGGCACGGCCGACGTCGGAACGACACTGACCGGCCTCGGTGTCGAACTCGGTCTCCCTGAAGCCGAGTTGGCCGCACGCTTCGCGACCTTCCGGTCCGCCGCCCTGTCCCTGGAGGCGTACCGCCCCCCGGGCCCGTACGGCGGACCGGTGACCGTGCTCACCGCCTCGCCCCACCGTGCCGCGGAAGAGCGGTGGCGGACGGTGTGCACGGGCCCGTTCCGGGCCGAGAACGTGCCAGGAGACCACTACACCCTTTTCACGGAACCGGTGTTGAGCCGGGTCGTCGCGGCGATCGAAGCGACGCTGGCCTCTTGAGGAGACGTACATGCGGTTCGGATTCACCGAGGAACAGCAACGGTTCCGGGCGGACGTGCGCCGGACACTGCTCTCCGCCGAGGTGCGCGCCGCGGCGGCGGAGGCCACCGGCGCGGACGGTGTCGAGCCGGACGGGCGCCCGCTCTACCGCCTGCTCGGAGAGCTGGGACTGCTCGCCGTGCACTGGCCCGTCGCATTCGGCGGAGAAGGCCGCCCGCCGACCGACGCCGCCATCGTCGCCGAGGAACTGGTGCGCGCGGGCGTGCCGGACACGTTCCACGTCAACACCATCCAGATCGTCGGCCAGTTCCTGCTGATGGCGGGCAGCGACGAGCAGAAGCGCCGGTACCTGCCCGCGCTGGCCCGCGGCGAGAGTTTCGCGTCGGTGCTCTACACCGAACCGGACGCGGGATCGGACCTCGGCGCGCTGCGGGCCGTGGCCGAACCGGACGGCGACGGCTACCGGATCACCGGCACGAAGGTGTTCAGCCTCAAGACACGGTTCGTCGACCTCGGGCTGTGCGCGGCCCGTACGACGGCGGGCGGCGGGAAGTACCAGGGAATCAGTCTGTTCCTGGTCGACCTGCGCGCCCCCGGTGTGACGGTGTCGGTGATCCCCGGCATCGGCGACGAGCACTTCCACCGGGTGGACCTCGACGCGGTCCGGGTGGAGGGCGACGACCTGCTCGGTCCCCGCGACGAGGGGTGGCCGCTGCTCAACGAGGCACTGGCCATCGAACGCACCGGTCTCGACTACCACCTCAAGGCGGAGCGCTGGCTGGAGGCCGCGCTGGACGCGCTGATCGACGGCGCCCCCGACTCCCCGCACGACGACCGCCTGGAGCAGATCGGCCGCTGGGACGGCGCGCTGAGCGCCGGTCACGTCCTGGCCTGGGAGGTCCTCACCGGCCTGGCCGCCGACCAGGTCGATCCGGTCTCCGCGGCTGTCGCCAAGTACCACACCAGCGAACTCGCCCGGAGCGTCGCCGAGTGGGCCGCCGCGGTCCCAAGCCCCGAGCAGCGGGCGAGGCGCACCGGGGCGTCCGTGACCCTCGACTCCGCCCACCGGGAGGCGCCGGGGCTCACGCTGTCGGCGGGGACCTCCGAGGTGATGCTCCAGATCATGGCCGCCGCGTTCGACTCCATCGGACAGGAAGAACACTGACATGGACCTCACCCCCGATCCGCTCGCCGTCCAGCTGCGCAGGGCGTTGCGCGCGGGCCTCGCCGGCGTCCCCGCCCGGACCGGGCTGCACGGCGCGCCGGTGACCGACGGAGCCTTTGGCCCGACCCGGGCGGTGCTGGACGCGCTGGGCGCGGCCGACTTCGAACGGCCGGCCTCCGCCGGCGGTCTCGGCCTCGGGCTGACGGCCGGGGTGCTCGTCGGCGAGGAGCTGGGCCGCGCGGCCCGCGGCAACTCCTACCGGGCCGACGCGATGGCCGCCTCCCTGGGCGGTCCGGCCGGCGGGGCCCTGGCCGGGCTGGAGGCGCTGCCGGCCGGCACCGGTCTCACCGCGGCCCCGAGGGCGGGCGGCTGGGAGCTGACCGGCACGGTCACGGTCGACGACGCGGGCCCGGGAACGCTTCTGGTGGCCGTCAGGATGGGCGACGAGGCGGTGCTCATCGCGGTGCCGCGCGACGCGGCCGGCGTCCGCGTGGAGGCCGGCACCTGGCCGCCGGCCGCCCGGTTCGAGGCCACGTCGGTGACCGCGGCGGACGTGGTCGGGACGCTGGACGACTCGCCCACCGGTCCGCTCGCGCGGGCGCGGCTGCGGCAGGCCGCCTACCTCCTGGGCATCGCGGACGGAGCGCACCGGGTCGCGGTGGGATACGCCGGTTTCCGGCGGCAGTCCGGCACCCTGCTGCGTGATCTGCCCGCGGTCTCGTTCCCGCTGGCTCGGGCCATGGTGGCGTTGCGCGCGACCCGGGCGGCGGTGTACCGGGGGGCCTGGCTGGTGGACCACGAGCCGGAGGCGGTCGGCACCGCGCCGGTGGCGGCGCTGGCGATGGCCGCCGAGACCGCGCGCGACGTGGTGCGGCTGAGCATGCAGAGCTGCGGAGTGCGCGCGATGACGGCGGAACTGGGGCTGCACCGGTACTTCCGGCTGGCCGCGGCCGAGTCCGGGCGGTACGGCGATCCCGCCGCGCTGTGGCGGACGGTCGGCGCGGAGCGCATGCGAACGGCCAGGCGCGCCGCGGCCGGCAGGGAGCTTCCGGTCGGGGCGACGGCCTGGCCGTGAGGGGTCAGCTGGCGCGCAGACCCACCGGCGACGCGACCCGCAGGTCGCCGAGGGGCTGCCCGGCCGAGTGGATGAGCCCGGTCCGGTAGGCGAGGGACACGAGCTCGGCACGGTCGCGGACACCGAGCTTGGTGCGGACCCGGTACAGATGGGTGCGGACCGTGGCCTCGCCGATGATCAGCTCCCGGGCGACCTCCTCGGTGGACATGCCCTGCGCCACCATCCGGGTCACCTCCCGCTCCCGCGGCGTCAGTTCGGTCACCTCCGGGCACAGCACGGCCTCCTGGGGCTCCGGCTGCGCACGGAACCAGGTGACCAGGCGCTGCGCGATGTTCGGCGCGAGCATGGTCTGGCCGGCGGCCGCCGCCTGGATCGCGCTGATCAGCTCCTGCGGGCTCGCGTCCTTGCCGAGCAGACAGCTCACGCCGGTGTGCAGCACGTCGCTCACCGTCTTGTCGGTGTCGGACGCGGTGAACACGACGACGTTGGGCGGCTCGTCCTCCTTGCCGAGTCTGCGGATCAGCTCGAGTCCGGAGATCGTCTGGAGGCTCAGATCCGTGACCACGACATCGGGCTGCGTGGTGCGCACGAGAACGATGGCTTCCATGCCGTTCGGGGTCGTCCCGATCACGTCGATGTCCGGCACCGCGTCGAGGAGGGTTCTGAGACCGTCCGCGATGACGGGCAGCTGGTCACAGATGAGTACCCGAATGGTCATTACGTGCCCCCTCGATAAGGACTAGGCAGAGCCTCACTGTCATGAACGGGATCGCGGCGCGCGGATGGCGCGAGGCTCACGCTCGTCCGGGTGCCGGACCGGTGGGCCGCAACCGCCGGTTGCGGCCCACCGGCTCAGCCGTTGCCGTTGTTGTCCGCGACCGCGGCGGTGCCCGCCACGGTGGCGGAGGCGACAGTGCGCTGCTGGACCGTCTGCGCGCCGGCCTCGGAGGAGGCCGTGAGTCCCGCCAGCAGCGTGCCGAGGGCGAGGGCGGCGGTGGCGGCGGCGACAGGGGCGAAGCGCATGAGTGAACTCCTCTGGGAAGGAAGACCTTTTCGACGCCGCTGATATTTCCGCTCCGCGCTCCCCGTCCGTTCCCCTCTGGGCACCCCCCCGATCCCCACCTCATGAGCCGCCCGCCGTGCGGGACTCACCGGGCGTTCTCCGGCACGTTCATCAGGGAGAACAGGTCACCCGCCGCCGTGCGGTGCTGCTCGGCCACGTGCGTACGCCCCTGGGCCTCGGCGGTGCGGGCGAGGCCCCACAGGGCGCACGCCTCGTCGTAGCGCAACTCCATGCGGCAGGCGATCTCATGGGCCAGAAGCTGCTGGGCCTGTGCGGTGTCCAGGTCGTGCTGCGCGTACATCACGCGGCCCACCGAGAGGTGCACGGTGGCACGGTGGATGTCGTCGGTGCTGCTGGTGGCCTTGGTGAGGGCGTGGCCGGCACTGTCCGCCGCCTCCTCCAGCTCACCCAGGCGCACCAGCACGTCGGCTCTGCGGGCGAGCACCAGCGGCAGCACGGACGGCATGTTCATGCGCTGGCAGCGCTCCAGAGCCGCGTCGGCGCGGGCGAGCGCCTCCTCGAAGCGGCCCAGCCCCTCCATCGCCTGGGAGAGGTTGCTGAGCGCGTCCACGGAGAGCTGGATCTCCTTGATCGAGTCGAAGATGAGCACGGCCCGCTCCGCCGACTGCGCCGCCTCCTCGAACTGCCCGAGCCGCACCTGGATCAGGCTCAGCGTGCTCAGCGACGAGCCGTCGAGCCGGGTGAAGCCGAGTTCCTGAGCGCACGCGTTGGCCTCCTGGCACAGCCGCAGCGCGCGTTCCAGGTCGCCCATGCTGTTGTAGGCCTGTCCCAGCCGGGCCCGGCACTCCGCCTCGCTCTGCACGTCCTCCATCAGCTGCGACAGCTCGACGGCTTCCTCCAGCCGGGCGACGGCCTCGCGCAACTGCCCCAGCCGCCACTTGCCCATGGCCAGGTTCATCAGGTTCAGCCGGGTCAGGGAGCGGTCCCCGAGCTGCTGCGAGGCGCTGACCCCCTTCTCCAGCGCGATGTTGGCGCTGGCGTCGTAGCCGCGGATGCTGGAGTGGAAGCCCAGCTCACGCGGCAGCCGCGCGGCGTGCCACAGCAGTCCTCCGTCGTAGGCGGTGTCCACCGCCGCCAGCAGACTGTCGCGGTGCTGGTCGAGCCACTGGAGCGCCTTGTCCTTGTGGTCGAACTCGGTGCCCGCCCGGCCCGTCTCCTCGTGGTTGCCGAAACGGCGCCGCCCGGGGAACAGCGCGTCGCACGCGGCTTCCGCCGTGTTCAGGTAGTGGTCCAGCAGCCGCCGTACCGCCTGCCCGTCCTCGGGCTCCCGCTGATCCTGGGCGACCCGCTGCACGAAGCTGCGCACGAGGTCGTGGAGCGCGTAGACGCCCGGTTCCCTGGCCTCCAGCAGCCGTACGTCGACCAGTTCCTCCAGTACGTCCTCGGCCGTCAGGACGTCGGTGTCCAGCAGAGCGGCGGCTTCCTCGGTGTCCAGGTAGCGGCCGGGGTGGTGTCCCAGAAGCCTGAAGGCCGTGCGCTGGCCCGGGGGCATGGACTGGTACGACAGCAGCAGGGCGCCCGCGACGCCCCGGCCCTCGCTGGTGAGTTCGTCCAGCCGCCGGTCGTGGTCGCGCAGCCGCTCGACGAGCCGCTGGACGGTCCAGTACGGACGGTTCGCCAGCCGGGCGGCGGCGATCCTGAGCGCCAGCGGGAGCCCTCCGCACAGCCGCAGCAGCTCGCGGGCCGCGTCCGGTTCCCTCTCGACGCGTTCGACCCCGAGGGTGTTGCGCAGCAGCTGATGGCTGTCCAGTTCCGGAAGGGCGCCCACGGAGAGCCATTCGGCTCCGTCCAGTCCGGTCAGCCGCGGGCGGCTGGTGATCAGGACGAGGCTGTCGGAGGACGCGGGGATCAGCGCCCGCACCTGCTCGGAGGCGGCCGCGTTGTCCAGGACCAGCACCATGCGACGGCCGCGCATGTACGACTGCCATCGCGCGGCGCGTCCCGCCGGCACCGTGGGTATCTCCTCGCTGGGGATGCCGGCGGCGGCGAGCAGGTCTCCCTGCGCGTGGAACACGCTGAGCGGGGTCTGGCCCGGGGTGAAGCCGTGCAGGTCGATGAAGAGACTGCCGTTCGGGTACTGCTCGGCCAGTTGGTGGGCGGCGCGGATGGCCAGGGCCGTCTTGCCGCCGCCGCCCATGCCGTCGAGGGCCAGGACCGTCGGTGACCCCTCCGGGGCGCGTCGGGCCGCGTCGCAGATCCCGCGCAGCTCGGAGCTGCGGCCCGAGAAGTCGGGCACGTCGAACGGCAGCGCGTGCGGGACCTTGGCCACCTGCTGCGGGACGCGGGGCGCGGCGCGTCCGGGACGGGCGAGCGACGGGTCCTGGCGCAGGATGCGCTCGTGCAGCCCGGTCAGCTCCACGCCGGGGTCGATGCCGAGTTCGTCCGCGAGATGGTCGCGCACACGGGTGAACTCATCCAGCGCGGCGGCCTGTTGGCCCGAGTGGTAGAGGGCGAGCATCAGGCGGCTGCGCAGCGTCTCGCGCAGGGGGTGCTCGTCCACGAGGAGCCGCAGCTCGCCCGTGATCTCGGCGGCCTCGCCCGCGTCGATGCACAGTTCGTAGAGCTGTTCGGCGGCGGTGAGCCGCTGTTCCTCCAGCGCCGTCGACGCGGCGTCGACCACACGGCCGCCGGAACCCGCCAGCACCGGTCCGCGCCACAGCGCCAGCGCTTCACGCAACTGCGCGGCGGCCTGCTGTGCTTCCCCCGAGTCCAGTGACTCCCTGGCTTGCCGTAACAGCTTCTGGTGCCGCAGCAGGTCGAGTTGACCCGCGTCGACCACGGCGCGGTAGCCGGGCCCGTCGGTGACGATGATCTCCGGTCCCCCCGGAATGCGGCCGCGCAGCTTGGCCACCGTCTTGCGCACCTGGTGCTCGGCGCTGTCCGGCGGGTCCTCGTCCCAGGCGGCCATCACCAGCCGGGAGACGGGTACCACCCGCCCGGCTTCGAGAAGCAGCGCCACGAGGACACGTCGTTGCAGATCCCCTGTGACGGGTATGAGAACGCTGCCTCTGCGGACCTCCAGAGAGCCCAGGACGACGAATTCCGTTGGAGGGCTTATGTCCTCTTCGTCCTCTTTCGATGTCACGGTCCGCACCCTGACCTCCCCCGTCAGTGATGAGAATGGAACGCACCTCCACGCGAGAGTAGATCATTCCGTGCCGAAACCACACTAGGCATGTTCATTTCATGTACCTTCTCCTCACCTTCACGGGACTCCTGGGAGAGGTGTGACCACGCCTCGGAGGCGGGGCGCGGCCGTCCGGTGCCCGTCATCGGTCGTCGGGCCGGATGTAGGTGACGAGATCCCGTCGCGCCCGGGCGATCCGCTCACGGGTGAGTTCCGGTGTGTCGGCCTCCACGGCCACGTAGGCGCGCCGGGCGCGCGGGTCGCCGACGGGGGCGATCAAGTCCCCGGCGGTGTACGGGAAGCGGGCTCCGCGGACCCATGGGGTGACGGCTATCTCCTCCATGCCGGTGTACGTCTCCAGCCGCCCCCCGGGCAGCAGGAAGAAGCCGACCTCCGCGTACCGGGAAGCGCTCGGCACGACGGGGGCGGTGCCCCCGAGGCCCGAGAAGACCGCCGTCTCCAGATCGAAGCCGCGGGCCGTCTCGACGAGCAGGGGAATGCGGTCGGCGCCCAGGTGCGCCCGGCACGACACGATCCGCGGCCCGTCGGGCAGCAGCGCCACCTGGGTGTGGGCCGGACCGAAGCGGTAGCCGCTCGCCGCCAGCCGCTCCTCGACCGCCGCCTCGATGATCTTCTGTTCGTTGTCGGTCAGCGGTGCCGGATGGAGGTGGCCCGTCACGAGGAAGTGCGGCGGCCCCGAGGTGCGTTGGGCCGTCATCCCCACGACGTGGTGGGTCCCGTCCACGGTCAGTGTCTCGACGCTGACTCTCGGGACCTCGGCGGGGACCTGGTCGTCCCCTTCGTGGACCTGGAGCTGCTCGTACACCGCCGGCGGGTTCGGGGACAGGCCCAGCCGCCACGCCTCGCGGACCACCGGCAGGACGGAGCCGCCGTGTCCGCAGTGCAGGACGGTGTCGATGTCATGGCGCCGGGCGGTCCGCGCGACGGTCTCGCGCAGGCCGCTCTCGTCGGTGAAGTCGGTGAGCAGCAGCTCCTCGGAGACGGCGTCGAAGTGCGGCGCGAAGTCGGCCTCGAGCTGCGAGGGATCCCACAGCGACCAGATACGGAACCCCAACTCGGCTCCCTTCTGCACGAGTTGGTGGCTCGGCATCACCAGGAGCAGTCTGGACTGCGGGCTTCTCGGCGAGTGTGCACACATACAGGTCACTATGTAATGCGGTCTTCCCGCTTTGGTCCCGTTCCCTTCCCTTCCCCGCCGGGCGCCCACTGCCGCCGGCCTCGTGCGGTGGTCGTCCCCGCGGGTCTCCGCGCCCCGGTCGAGAGTGCCCCGGACGGGGCCGCAGGCGGGTAAGCGAGATGCGCAGCCCTGGTGGCGAGAAGTCGGCGCCGTGCGTACCCGCACCTCAACCGGTCGCGGACGCCGGGGAGTTCACGCTTCCGTAGCGTCCGTCGTACCCCTCGTGAGACCTCCCGAGTACCAATTCGTCGCGCATGTGCGCCGTGCTGCCTTTCGCTGCGGACTTCTCGCTGAAACAGGTGTACTTCTGTGCTCGAAAACTGGGTAGTCGAACCCGTCCGTCTTCCGCTCATCCGCCGTCGCTGCCATGTGTGCGCGTCCGACACCTTCCGGACGAGCGGCAAATTCCGTGTCAACGCGAATCACAAGCTCATCGACGTCTGGCTTCTCGCGCTGTGCACCGGTTGCGGGGAGACCACGAAGCTCACGGTGATGGAGCGGGCGCACGTGCGCTCGGTGCGGCCGCGGACGCTGGATCGCGCGCACGACAACGACCCCTCCCTGGCGGCCGAGTTGCTGGAGGAGTCGGCCCTGCTGCGCCGCAATCGCGTAGCCCTCGACTGGGAGGGCGCCTGGCGCCTCGACACCGGCGGATCGGATCACCTGGACCGTGAGGTGATCGATGTCTCGGTCCGCTTCGCGGCGCGGATCCCCGTCCGGCCGGTGCGGCTGATCGCCGAGGGCTGCGGTCTGTCGCGGGCCGAGGTCGAGCGACTGCTCGCGGACGGGAAGCTCGTCTCGGCGGTCCGGCTCGGCGGCAGGCTCTCCGGCGACTTCACCTTCACGCTCAAACGCTGAGCCGTCCCCGTCCCCGCCTCCGGGGCGTGGCCGGGACGTCCCCGCGGCCGGCGCGGAGCGAGGGCATCCGGGGTCCGCTCGGATCGGCCGGAATGTCGGTCGTGCGAGGGACACTGCGGGCATGGGTGAATCAGGCCATGCGGGGTGAACGGTTCTTCCACAGGGTGTGGACGTACGTGCGCGGTGCGCCGGGTACGTACGTCTGGCTGACGATTCTCTTCATCACCACCGTGGCCCTGCACCACATGTCCCCGGATTTCGAAGAGGACTTCCTGCGGCAGCGCTCGACGAACATCCACGAGCTGTCGAGCAATCCGGTACGGGTGCTGTTCGCGAGCGCGATGTGGATCGACGGCGGTCACTGGCTGCCGTACGCCGCCCTCTACACCCTCTTCCAGGCGCCCGCCGAACGCTGGCTCGGAACCGCTCGCTGGCTCGCGGTCAACGCCGCGGCTCACGTCCTGTCGACGCTGGTCAGCGAGGGTGCCCTGCTCTGGGCGATCAACCGCGACCTGGCGCCGCACTCCGCGGTCGACACCCTCGACGTCGGGGTCAGCTACGCCCTGGCGGGGGTGGTCGGCGTGCTCACCTACCGGATCGCGGCGCCCTGGCGGTACGCGTATCTGCTGGCCGTCCTGGCGGCGTACGGAATTCCCTTCATGATGGAAAGGACCTTCACCGATCTCGGGCATTTCACCTCCGTTCTCGTCGGGCTGGCCTGTTATCCGCTGACCAGAGGGCGCGGAAAAGCATGGAATCCGAAGGAGACAGCCGGTACTCGCCGGAGTTAACGTCCCGCCATGAGCAGCTCGGCGAGCAGGGTCGTGAACGGTGGCATCTCCTTCTGGTACGCGGACGACGGTCTGCCCGCGCCCCGTGAGCCGCTGCCCGGCGACGCGAGTGCCGACGTCGTCGTGGTCGGCGGCGGCTACACGGGACTGTGGACCGCGTACTACCTGAAGAAGGCGGCCCCCTCCCTGCGCGTCACCGTCCTGGAGCAGAAGTTCTGCGGCTACGGCGCCTCGGGGCGCAACGGCGGCTGGCTCTACAACGGCATCGCGGGCCGCGACCGGTACGCGGAGCTGCACGGCAAGGAGGCGGCCGTACGCCTCCAGCAGGCCATGAACGACACCGTGGACGAGGTCGTCCGGGTGGCCGCCGACGAGGGCATCGACGCCGACATCCACCAGGGCGGCGTCCTGGAGGTGGCGTACACGCCCGCCCAGCTCGCGCGGCTGAAGTCCTTCCACGCGCACGAGCTGACCTTCGGGGAGAAGGACCGCGAGCTGTACGGGGCGAAGGAGACCGCCGAACGGATCCGCGTCGCCGACGCGGTGGGCTCGACCTGGACCCCGCACGGGGCCCGGCTGCACCCGGTGAAGCTGGTCAAGGGCCTTGCCGCGGCCGTCGAGGCCCTCGGGGTGACCATCCACGAGCAGACCCCGGTGACCGAGATCCGCCCGCGGCACGCGGTGACCCCGTACGGCACCGTCCGCGCCCCCTACGTCCTGCGCTGCACCGAGGGCTTCACCGCGAACCTCAAGGGCCAGAAGCGGACCTGGCTGCCGATGAACTCCTCCATGATCGCGACGGAGCCGCTGACGGACGCCCAGTGGGCGGAGATCGGCTGGGAGGGCCGCGAGACGCTCGGCGACATGGCCCACGCGTACATGTACGCCCAGCGCACCGCCGACGGCCGCATCGCGCTCGGCGGCCGCGGTGTCCCGTACCGCTTCGGCTCGCGCACCGACAACGACGGCCGCACCCAGCAGTCCACCGTCGACGCCCTGTACGGGATCCTCGTCCGCCTCTTCCCGTCGCTGACCGGCGTCCAGGTCTCCCACGCCTGGTCGGGCGTCCTGGGCGTCCCGCGCGACTGGTGCGCCACCGTCACCCTGGACCGCTCGACGGGCCTCGGCTGGGCCGGCGGCTACGTCGGCTCCGGTGTCGCCACCACCAACCTCGCCGCCCGCACCCTGCGCGACCTCGTGCGGCAGGACTCGGGAGAGGCGGGCGGGACCGAGCTGACCGCCCTGCCCTGGGTCGGCCACGAGGTCCGCAAGTGGGAACCGGAGCCCTTCCGCTGGATCGGCGTCCACGGCATGTACGCGACCTACCGCACGGCCGACCGCCGCGAACGGACCACCCACAGCCCGGAGTCCTCCCGGCTGGCCCGGATCGCCGACCGGGTGGCGGGCCGCCACTGACCCCCGGCGCCGGCCCACCGGCCCCGGCGTCAGCCCACGGACTCCGGGACCGCCGCGCCCGTCGGCGCGTGCCGGGGGGCCTTGGCGGTCACCATGAGGCCCGCGACCAGCCCGGCCAGGAGCATGATGCCCGCGGCCCACCAGATGGCCACGGTGTAGCCGTGGACGGTGCCCTCCCGGACGACCAGCGCCTTCTGCGCCGGATCGCGGAGATGGGCGGCGATGTAGGCGGTGCTGCTGGTGGTGGCGATGGTGTTCAGCAGCGCCGTGCCGATGGAACCGCCGACCTGCTGCGAGGTGTTGACCGTCGCCGAGGTCACGCCCGCGTCCTGCGGGGCGACCCCCGCGGTGGCGGTGGCGAAGACCGGCATGAAGGTCAGACCCATGCCCAGGCCCAGCAGGAGCAGACCGGGCAGCAGTTCGCCCGCGTAGTCGGAGTCGACGGTGAGCTGGGTGAAGAACAGCATGCCGCCGGCGGCCAGGATCATGCCCGGGACCATCAGCATGCGCGGGGCCACGCGGGGCAGCAGCCGCGCCGAGATCTGCGTCGAGCCGATGATGATGGCGACGGTCAGCGGCAGGAAGGCCAGGCCCGTCTTCAGCGGCGAGTACCTGAGGACGACCTGGAGGTAGTAGGTCATGAACAGGAACACGCCGAACATGCCGATGACGGCGAGCCCCATCGTCAGGAAGCAGCCCGCGCGGTTGCGGTCCTTGACGATGTGCAGCGGCAGGAGCGGGCTCGGCGCCCTGCTCTGCCACCACACGAACACCACCAGCAGGGCCACGCCGCCCGCGAGGAGGCCCAGCACCAGCGGGTCCGTCCAGCCGCGCGGCTCCGCCTCGCTGAACCCGTAGACGATCGCCACCAGCCCGCCGCAGCCCAGCACCGCGCCGGGCACGTCCAGCCGGACGTTCTTGTGGCCGGGCCGGTCGCGCAGCAGCCCGAACGCGCCGAAGACGGCGACGACGGCGATGGGGATGTTGACGTACAGACACCAGCGCCAGTCCAGGTACTCCGTCAGCAGGCCGCCCACGATGAAGCCGATCGCCGCGCCCGAGCCCGCCAGCGCCCCGTAGATGCCGAACGCCTTGCCGCGTTCCTTCGGGTCGGTGAAGGTCGTGGTCAGCAGGGACAGCGCCGAGGGCGCGAGCAGGGCGGCGAAGGCGCCCTGGAGGGCGCGGGCGCCGAACAGCATGCCGGACGTGGTGGCCGCGCCGCCGAGACCGGACGCCAGCGCGAAGCCGATCAGCCCGATGACGAAGGTGCGTTTGCGTCCCACCAGGTCGGCGACGCGGCCGCCGAGCAGCAGCAGCCCGCCGAAGGCAAGCGTGTAGGCCGTGATGACCCACTGCCGGTTGCCGTCGGAGATGCCGAGATCGCGTTGAGCGGACGGAAGCGCGATGTTCACGATCGTCGCGTCCAGCACCACCATGAGCTGGGCGAGCGCGATGATCACCAGCGCCCACCAGCGATGCGGGTCGGGACCCACGGGTGCTTCTGGTTCACCTGTCCGGGTGACACTCATTCGCTCAGAAGACCATGAAACGGAATGAGCCGCATCTTTGCGCCATTTGGGTTCGCCGGACGCGTTCCGCCCGCTCGTGGTCATGGTTCCAGCACCACCTTCCCGGTCGTGGCCCGCTTCTCCAGGGCCCGGTGCGCCGCGGCGGCCTCGGCGAGCGGGAACCGGGTGACCGCCGGGACGAGACGCCCGGCGGCGGCCTCGGCCAGCGCCCGCAGTTCCAGGGTCCGCACCGGGTCGGGCCCGCCAGCCCTGCGCATCATCACGGGGCCGAGCACCTGCTCGGACACCCCCTCCACGAGGTACGGGGAACCGCCGCCGAGGCCGGCGCCGGACCAGCCGAAGACCAGGTGCCGGCCGCCGGGGCCGAGCAGGCCGACGGCGTCCCGGGCCACGTCGCCGCCGACCCCGTCGAGCACGACGGTCGCCGCCCGGCCGCCGAGGTGCGCGCGGACCTTCTCCGGCCAGCCGGGATCGGTGTAGTCGACGGCCGGATCGGCGCCGTTCGCGCGGGCCAGCGCCACCTTCTCCGGGCCGCCCGCGAGGCCCACCACGGTCGCGCCCGCGTGGTGCGCGTACTGCACGAGGAGGGTGCCGATCCCGCCCGCCGCCGCGGGCACGACGACCACGGAGGACGGTCCGAGGTCCGCGAACTGCACGATGCCCATGGCCGTACGGCCCGTCCCGATCATGGCGACCGCCTGCGCGAAGTCGAGATTCCCGGGAATGTCGTGGAGCCGCTCGACGTCCGTGACCGCCAGCTCGGCATAGCCGCCCGGGGCGAAACCGAGATGGGCGACGACCCGCCTGCCGAGCCAGAGCCCGGCGACGCCCTCGCCGAGGGACTCGACGGTCCCGGCGACCTCCCGGCCGGGGACGGTCGGCAGGACGGGCTGGGGGGCCGGGCCGCCCCGCATGCCCGCGCGCAGGGCGGTGTCGAGGAGATGGACGCCCGCGGCGGCCACGGCGATCCGGACCTGGCCGGGCCCCGGCTCGGGGTCCCCGGTCCGTTCGAGGACGAGGTTCTCGGCGGGACCGAAGGCGTGCAGTCGGATCGCGTGCATCGGGGGGCTCCTCGGGATCTGCGGGATCTACGGCGTCCAGTGACCAGCGTTCAACCTCAAGCCCGCTTGAGGTCAAGCCGCTCCCGGATGCCCAGAGCCAGCGACACCGCCTCCATCGCGCTGTTGAACGACACCTCCGAGAGCACCCCCGGAGCCGCGACCTGGTCGCCCGCCAGGTAGACGCCGTCGCCCCGGTCGATGCGTGGGCGGTCCCGCCAGGTCGTACCGGGGAGGTCGACCGCGCCCGTACGGCCGTTCGCGACGCTCGTACGCCGCCAGGTGACCCGCTCGCGCCAGCCCTCGAAGGCGAGGTCGAGCAACTGCTCGGCACGGGCCGCGCCGTGCGCCCCGGACTCTCCCGGGGCGATCGGGATCTGCCCCTGGAGGAGCTGCTCCCCGGCCGGGGCGAGCGTGCGGTCCCGGGCGGTGAAACGCTCGATCCAGCCCGGCGCGTCCAGGTCGGAGACGGCGAACGCGTCGCCGCGGCGGGTGCGCAGCGCCAGGTCGACGAGGGCCGTGCGGCCGCTCGTCCAGGTCAGCGAGTCGTCCCTGAGCAGACGGCGGGCCGAGTCGAGCGAGGTGGCGACGACGACCGGGCCCCGGCCGGTGGGGACGGTGTCCATCCGGGCCAGCGTCTCCATCCGCACGCCGAGGTTCCACGCCCGCCCGGCCATCTTGTCGATGACACTGGCCCAGCCGCCCCGGGGGCAGTGCACCTCCGTCGGCACCTTCATCGCCCGGCGCAGCCGCTGCTGCACGAACGCGGCCGACAGCGAACCGGGATCGTGGTGGAAGAGGGCGACGGCCGCGTAGTTCGCCGCGGCCAGGGCCCCCTCCTCACCGGCCTGGCCGGTCGCCCAGGTCAGGAAGTCGACGTCCGCCGGCGCCCGCTGGCAGGAGCGCCGCAGCAGTTTCAGCATCGCGAAGGGCGGGGTGCGGCGCAGCACGCCCCTGTGCCGCAGGCGCAGCCGGGCGGCCTCCAGGGGCGGGATCGGGGCGAGCGCTCCGATCAGGTCCCGCTGCGCGAGCCAGGTCCAGTGCGGGCCCGCGCTGTAGAGGGCGTGCGGTCCCTCGTTCGTCCGGTAGGGACCCTCGGAGGTCCGGGCCCGTCCGCCGAGGGTGTGGTGAGCCTCGTACACGGTGACCTCGGCGCCCGCCTCGGCGGCGGTGATGGCGGCGGTGAGTCCGGCGAAGCCGCCGCCGATGACGGTGATGCGGTGCATGGCTGGAGGTCTCCTCTGCTCGGTGTCGGCTGTCCCGCGCCCCGGGGCGCGGCGGTGCTGTGACGACATGCCCTTCCGTGAGTACGACGGGACGCGGGCCCGGAATGTGACATGAGGGGCGTTTCCGCAGGCCAGGGCGCCCGGCGGGGCGGTCCGGCGCCCGTTGTCGGTGGGGGCGGGCAGGATGGGGGCATGGCGAGGAGAGTGGCGGGCGGGCGCGGCGGTGCGGGTGCGAAGGCGCCGGGGGCGGGACCGAGGGCGGCACGGCGGCCGGAGCTGCGGCTGCCCCCGCTGGAGCCCCACGACGGCGCGGAGCTGGAGCCGGACGGCGACTACGACGGGCTGGAGTTCCTGGAGGCGGACTTCGCGGGGCAGGACGGCGGGGGAGCCCGCTTCATGGACTGCGCGCTGACGGGCTGCGCGCTGGACGAGACGCGGCTGCACCACGCGCGCGTGCTGGACTCGGTCCTCACGGGCATCCGGGGGGTCGGCACCGATCTGGCGGAGTCGACGCTGCGGGACGTCGAGGTGATCGACGCCCGCCTCGGCGGAGTGCAGCTCCACGGCTCGGTCCTTGAGCGGGTGGTCGTGCGCGGCGGGAAGATCGACTATCTGAACCTGCGCAAGGCGGGGCTCAAGGACGTCGTGTTCGAGGGCTGTGTCCTGGTCGAGCCGGACTTCGGGGGCGCGCGCCTGGAGCGGGTGGAGTTCGTGGACTGCGTCCTGAAGGGCGCGGACCTCACCGGGGCGACCCTGGTGGACGTGGATCTGCGCAAGGCGGCGGAGCTGGACATCGCGCGCGGCGTGGACCGGCTCGCGGGCGCGGTCATCAGCACCCACCAGCTCCTGGACCTCGCACCGGTGCTGGCGGCGGCGCTGGGGGTGAGGGTGGAGGGCTGAGGGTGGAGGGCTGAGGTTCCGCGCCCCTGCCGCGTTCACGGTGGGGGCACCGGTCCGCCGACTTGTGAAGGACGGTGAACCGGCGTGGCGACGGGTTCGTTGTGCTCCCTGCACAAGGCCCCGGCACACGGAAGGAAAGCTCGGATGCCACCCAAGAAGAAGACGCGGGACCGGGACATGGAGGCGCAGATCGCCTCGGGTTCGGACAACGAGGGTTCGAACGCGTCGACCGTCAGTGTCACGGACGTCCCCTTCGTCGCCGCCACCGTCAACGGCCAGGGCGAACCCAGTGTTCTCCCCATCACCGCCCCCGCTCCGCCGGACATGACCGAGCTCCCCGAGCCGATCCACCCGGAGCGGGAACACGGCATCTACTTCGAGGCGGGTGACCTCGTACCCCCGCAGTTCGTGGCGCAGGGGATATCCGGACAGATCTACAACTACAGCCAGGCAGCGGGGGCATGGCTCAAGACGAACGCGGAGCCGATCCTCTCGTTCGCGGCGAAGGCCCTCCCCCTCGCCACCCAGGTCGCCTCGACCTATACCGAGGGCGCCACGTCCGCCAACCTGCAGAAGGCGTCGACCTATCTCGCGGCCGCCGAAGCCGTCGGCAACATGGGCCACGCCGCCTACAAGGCCTACAGCGACCCCAGCACCAACCGGCTTCAGGCCGCGACCAGCGTGGCGGGCAGTCTGGCCTCCGTCGCCGGAACGGTGATGAGCGCGAAGGCGGGCGAGCCCGAGCGGACGCGTGAGCAGTTGCAGCAGCTCACGACCCTGGGTGCGGCGTTCACCGCCGCGGGTGGGCTGACCAGCTTCACCAACCGCCCCACGCAGGAGAACTTCCTGCCGTACACCGCATCGCCGGCCGTGAGCGCCGACGTCAGCGCACGGCAGGGCGACAGCAACACGAGCCTGCCCGCCGACACCTACGCCATGAACCCGCTGCCGACGTCCGGCTCGCCGGCCCTGACGAGCGCGGCCTCCCTTCAGTCACCGGGTGCGGTGACCTCCAGCACGTCCGCGGTGGCGACATCGTCGGCCCTTCCGGTGCCACCGCCGAAGGCCGTCACCCACCGCAGCGGTCAGGCCATGTGACCCGGGGGTACCTGGCCGCGGGCCCCGGGACGACCGCACGCGGCGGCCGGCGGCCAGGCAGCCCTCCTCCATCCGCTCCGGCCCCGAGGAGATCCCTCCGCATGCCGGAGAACGCCATGCCGGCCGGTCTAGGAGACGCGGGGGAAGCGGGCCTGGAGGGTCCAGATCGCGGGGTTCTCGGCGAGGTCCTCGTGCAGGTCGGTCAGGTCCGCGAGCAGGTCGTGCAGGAAGTCGCGGGCCTCGCGGCGGAGTTCGGTGTGGGAGAAGGTCAGCGGCTCCTCGTCGCCCGGCATCCAGTCCGCCTCGATGTCCACCCAGCCGAAGCGGCGCTCGAAGAGCATGCGGTCGGTGGACTCCGTGAAGTCCAGCTCCGCCTGCTGGGGGCGGGAGGCCCGGCTGCCCAGCGGGTCGCGGTCGAGCTGCTCCACGATGTCGCACAGCGCCCACGCGAAGTCGAGCACCGGCACCCAGCCCCAGCCCGTGGACACCTCCCGGTCCGTCTTGGTGTCGGCGAGGTAGACGTCCCCGCAGAACAGGTCGTGCCGCAGCGCGCGGACGTCCGCGCGCCGGTAGTCGGTCTGCGGAGGGTCGGGGAAGCGGTTGGAGAGGGCGTAGCCGATGTCGAGCACGAGGTGATGGTGTCACGCCGGGGGTCCCCTTCCGGTCCGCCCGGGGTGGTCCGCTCCGGTCCGCCCGGGGCGGTCCGCTCCCGTCCGCCCGGGTGGTCTGCTCCCGTCCGCCCGGGCCGTCCGCCTCCCGTCGGTCAGGGGGACTCCTTCGCATGCGTCCGGGGCGTCCGCGTCCGTCCGCTCGTCCCGTCCGCTTCCGGCGTCCCGGGGTCGTCTTCCTCTTGTCCGTCCGGGGCCGGTCCTTCTCCCGTCCGTCCAGGGCGGGCCCCCGATGGACGGGTGGGTGGGGCGGTCGGGTTCCGGACTGCCGGGATCCGGCGGCGGTGGTTTTCGGCCGGAGCCGGGGTGCCGGAGCCCCGGGCCTGCCATCGCACCCCGCACGGGGCGGAGCGGCGGCCTAGGATCGCGGATGTGCCCCGATCTTCCGCCACCGTCACCTTTGCCCTGGCTCTCGCGCTCGTCGCCGGGCTCACCGCCTGCGGCGGGGACGGCGTGCACGGGAAACCCGGCGCGGCCGGTGTCGGCGACCCGTACTTCCCGAAGATGGGCAACGGCGGGTACGACGTCACGCACTACGGACTCACCCTGTCCTACGACCCCCGGGACAAACGGCTGACGGGGACCGCAGAGATCACCGCGCGGGCCCGGGCGGACCTCAGCGCCTTCCACCTCGACCTGCTCGGGCTGCACGTCTCCGACGTCACCGTCGAGGACCGCGCCGCCGGCTGGAGCCGGGCGGGCCAGGAACTGACCGTGCGCCCGCACGACGACCTCGACAAGGGGGAGACGTTCAGCACGACCGTCCGCTACTCCGGGATCCCCCGGACGATCACCGACGCCGACGCCTCCAAGGAGGGCTGGCTGCGCACGGCCGACGGTGCCCTCGCCCTCGGGGAGCCCACCGGGTCGATGGCCTGGTTCCCCGGCGACCACCACCCCTCCGACAAGGCGGCCTACGACGTCAGGATCACCGTTCCGAAGGGCTTCCAGGCCCTCTCCAACGGCGAGTTGACGGGCGAGTCGACCAAGGACGGCCGCACGACGTACGCCTGGCACACCGCCGAACCGATGGCGAGCTACGTGGCGACGCTCGCGATCGGCCGGTACGACGTCACCCGCTCGACGACGAAGGACGGCCTTCCGGTCCACGTGGCGGTGGACCCGACCCAGAAGCAGGCGAGCGAGAAGGTGCTGGCGCAGATCCCCGAGGTCATGGACTGGGAGCAGTACAACTTCGGCCCGTACCCCTTCTCCTCCACCGGCGCGATCGTGGACCGCCCCGACGACGCGGGCTACGCCCTGGAGACCCAGACGCGCCCCGTCTTCCCCGGCGCCCCCGACACCGGGACGCTGGTCCACGAACTGGCCCACCAGTGGTTCGGCGACTCGGTCACCCCGAAGTCCTGGCGGGACATGTGGCTCAACGAGGGGTTCGCCACCTACGCGGAGTGGCTGTGGCAGGAGGACCACGGCGGCGACTCGGCCGAGAAGATCTTCAACTCCCTCTACCGGGGCGACTACTACGAACCGGTCGACAGCAGCGAGGTCTGGGCCTTCCCGCCCGCGGACCCGCCCGGTGCCGCGCAGATCTCCGATCCGCCGGTCTACTACCGCGGTGCGATGGTCGTGCACAAGATCCGCCAGCTCGTGGGCGACGACACCTTCTACGACATCGTCCAGGGCTGGGCGGCCACGCACCGGCACGGGAACGCGGACACGGCCCAGTTCACCGCGTACGTCGAGAAGGCCGCGCCGGACAAGGACTTCAGCGGCATCTGGAAGAACTGGCTGTACGGGGAGGGGAAACCGGCCCACCCGTGAGCGCACGAGAGGAGCCCCCGGGCGAACCGCGGTCCGGGGGCTCCTCTCGAAGTGCGCCTGCGCGCCGGGCGTCAGACGCTGACGCCGAAGTCCTGCGCGATGCCCACGAGGCCCGAGGCGTAGCCCTGGCCGACCGCGCGGAACTTCCACTCCGCGCCGTTGCGGTAGAGCTCGCCGAAGACCATGGCGGTCTCGGTGGCCGCGTCCTCGGAGAGGTCGTAGCGGGCGATCTCGGTGCCGCCGGCCTGGTTCACGATGCGGATGTAGGCGTTGCGGACCTGGCCGAAGTTCTGCGAGCGGTTCTCCGCGTCGTAGATGGAGACCGGGAAGACGATCTTCTCGACGTCGGCGGGCAGGCCCGCGAGGTTGACGTTGATCGCCTCGTCGTCGCCCGCGCCCTCACCCGTGCGGTTGTCGCCCGTGTGGACGATGGTCTGGTCCGGGGTCTGCTTGTTGTTGAAGAACACGAAGTGGGCGTCCGAGTAGACCTTGCCCTGGGGGTTGACCGCGATGGCCGAGGCGTCGAGGTCGAAGTCGGTGCCCGTGGTGGTGCGGACGTCCCAGCCGAGGCCCACGGTGACGGCGGTCAGGCCCGGAGCCTCCTTGGTGAGCGAGACGTTGCCACCCTTGGACAGGCTTACAGCCATTGTTGGGAGTCCCTTCCCTCGTGACGTACGGGCTTCGTACTGGGGACGAAGCTACCGTCACCCCTATGAACGCCAAGGGGGGTACCCGAGGTTCCGTCTGTCTTTACCTTTTTTACCGAGACCCCCCTCTTCACCCCGGCACGGGCCGCTCTTCACTCCGACGGACGCCGAAAAGCGGGTGACGCGGACCGGCCGCGCGCGCGACCATGAACACATGTCCGGTCCCTATGTCATCCGCGGCTCCGTCTCCCTGCCCGAGGCCGAGCTCATGTGGCGTTTCTCGCGCTCCGGCGGTCCGGGCGGGCAGCACGTGAACACCAGCGACTCGCAGGTCGAGCTCCGCTTCGACCTCGCGAGCACCGAGGCGCTGCCGCCCGTCTGGAAGGACCGTGCCCTCGCGAAGCTGGAGGGGCGGCTCGTCGACGGGGTCATCAGCGTCCGGTCCTCCGAACACCGCTCCCAGTGGCGCAACCGCGAGACGGCGGCCGTGCGTCTGGCCTCCCTGCTCGCCGAGGCGACCGCGCCGCCGCCCAAGCCCCGCCGCCCCACCCGCATCCCGCGGGGCATCAACGAACGGCGGCTGCGCGAGAAGAAGGCCCGCTCCGACACCAAGCGCGGCCGCACGGGCCGCGACTGGGGCTAGGGCCCGCTTCCTCCACCGTGGCCGGCCCCGCCGGCCGCCGTGGACCGCCGGGCCCGTTCCGGGCGCCTCAGCCGAGCTGCCGGTAGCGGCCCTTGAAGTACGTCAGGGGGCCGCCGTCCGCGCTCGGCACCCGGGCCGTCAGGACGCGGCCGATGACGAGGGTGTGGTCGCCCGCGGCGATCCGCTGCTCGGTGCTGCACTCCAGGGTGGCCAGCGCGCCGCCCACCAGGAGGGCGCCGGACGCCTCGCCGCGGACGTAGGGGATGTCCTCGAAGAGGAGCCGGTCGCTGATGCGGCCCTTCATCGAGAAGCGGCCGGCGATGTGGCGCTGGCTCTCCGCGAGCACGGAGACGCCCCACAGGGGCTGTTCGTCGAGCAGGTCGTCCATCCGGGACCCCTCGCGCAGGCTCACCAGGACGAGCGGCGGGTCCAGGGAGACGGACATGAACGCGGTCGCGGTCATGCCGACGTCCTCGCCGCGCGGCCCGTCCGGGGCCAGCGCGGGCTCGTGGGCGGTCACCAGGACCACACCCGCGGCCAGCCGGGTCATGGCGGCGCGGAACTCGTCGTTGCTCACCCCCTCAGCATGCACGGACGGGGTGGCGGGAAGAGCGGGGGAAGTCGTGAGCACGCCGAAACGCTAGTCTCCGCGCCGCGGGCGGCGCATCGGACCTCGGACCGATGCGGGACCTAGGTCCCGGGACGGGGCCGGGCCGGGGCGACGGGGCCCGGCGCGGAGGGGGCGGGGGCCCGGGAACGGTTACGGGCGGGGTGGGCGAACGCGCGGTCGGTGACGGCCGTACTCTTCTGCGTACTCGTTCGGAAGGCCGGCGTGCACAGGTTCTGCACAGTCGGCCAATAATGCATTCGGCAAACGCACACTGAAATGCAGAAACTCCACTCAATTGCTCAGGTTCAGCTGTGACTTGAGTCACAGGAGCCATATTTTGTTGACCCTGTGTACCGAGTGGGGAGCGCGCTGTGATTCAGTGGCGGAGGCGTTA
Organism: Streptomyces sp. NPDC001914; assembly: GCF_042891215.1. Lineage (NCBI taxonomy): Bacteria > Bacillati > Actinomycetota > Actinomycetes > Kitasatosporales > Streptomycetaceae > Streptomyces > Streptomyces sp. NPDC001914. The sequence continues at coordinate 202,221 of NZ_JBIASW010000011.1, read as the reverse complement.
AGCGGGGAAGCTACCGAGCAGTATGGCGTGAAGGGGTTCACGGAGAAGCGCCGGGCAGTCAGCACGGAACCGAAAGAGCACCCAGTACGCCGAGAGAACCCTGGAGTTGCTGCGAGGTCTCGAGGGGAGGGCGAATGGAGACCGAGTCGGAGCCCTACGTCCGTCTTGCGACCCTGAGGCAGCTGCACCAGGTGATGGCGGACATGAACACGGCCCGCAGTCTGGCCGACACGCTGCAGACCGTCGCCGACGGCGTCGTCACCGGGCTCGGCTACGAGCTGGCGTGTGTCAACCTCGTGCGCCCCGACGGCGACCTCGTCGTCGCCGCCCTCGCCGGGAACCCGGCCGCCGAAGCCCTCATCACCGGACGCGTCGGCTCCCGCACGTCCTGGGACCGCCGGCTCACCATGGGCGAGGCCTGGGGCGACCTGCGGTTCATACCCCACACCGAGGGCTGGGTCCTGGACGAGGACGACGTGCCGCAGTGGTACACCGACGGTCCCGCGCCCCGCTTCGAGGACGAGTGGCACCCCTCCGACCGCCTCTTCGCCCCGCTGTACACCCCGAGCGTCACCGGCAGCGGCAGCGGCGGCCACGGTGAGCTGATCGGCGTGCTGTCGGTGGACCGGCCGCGCAACGGCCGCAAGCCGGGCGCCTGGGGCCGCGAAGCCCTCCAGATGTACGCCTTCCAGGCCGCCATCGCCATCAGCAACGCCCGTCTACGCGCGAATATGCAGCGCGCCCTGGTCCGCCTGGAGCGCGAGCAGCAGGCCCTGCGCGCCAGCGAGGAGTCCTTCCGGCAGGCCTTCGAGTACGCGCCCTCCGGCATGGCCATCGCCGAGATGGGCGGCGACCAGCACGGCCGCATCCTGCGCACCAACGACGCCCTGTGCCGGCTGCTGGGCCGCCCCGCCTCCGCGATGCGCCGCTACTCCTTCTCCGACCTCGTGCACCCCGAGGACATCGGCACCCTGCTGCGGACCTCCGCCGAGGGCGGCCGGGCCGAGCTGCGGCTCGGGCGCCGCGACGGCACGTACGTCTGGGTCCACCTGCGCAACTCCGTCGTCGCGGACGCCGCCGACGGCCCCCGCTTCCTGCTCACCCACGTCGAGGACATCGAGGACCGCAAGCGCCGGGAGCTCCAGCTCGCGCACCGCGCCTCGCACGACGCCCTCACGGGCCTGCCCAACTCCGCCGAGCTGCGCTCCCGGCTCGGCGCCCGCCTGTGCCGACGCCCGGCGTCCCTGCCGCCCGGCCTGGTCGCCTCGCTGGACGCCGCGTACGGTCACGGGGACTTCGTGGACCCGCTGTCCGGCGAGTACGACGACAGCGGCCACCCCGCCTACGACGGGAACGGCTTCGACTTCCGCAACGGCGCCGAGGCGTTCGAGGCCTTCGACCACCATGTGCACACCGTCGCCCCCGAGGGCGAGACGGACGACGGCACCAAGGGGCTCGCGGTGCTCTTCTGCGACCTCGACGGATTCAAGTCGATCAACGACCGGTTCGGGCACAACGCGGGTGACGAGGTTCTCATCGAGGTCGCCCGCCGCCTGACCCACGGGGTCCGGGACGGCGACACGGTGGCCCGGCTCGGCGGTGACGAGTTCGTGGTGCTCGCCGACGGTCTCGGCCGCGCGGACGCCCAGGACCTCGCCGTACGCCTGAGGAACGCGATCATTCCTCCCATCAGGGTCGACGGGCGGGCCGTCCGTGTGGGCGCCAGCTTCGGCATCGGGTGGGCCCACTGCGGGATGACGGCGGACGAGGTGTTGAAATCCGCTGACGAGCGGATGTACGTCGAGAAACGTTCTCGTCCCAAACAGCACAGGCGTGCGGGATAACACGCAGGTCAGTGCGTCGATGCGGTGAAGGCCCCCCGTTCGGCCCAGTGAAACCGGGTAGGCTCGCCATTCATTCGTGTACCGCATCAGAACCGCACCCGCTGAGGAGACCAAGGGATGACGCCCGGCAACAACGGCGCGAGCACGCCCGAGGAGGACGACCCGTTCGGCTATCTGTACGCCGACGGTCAGGCCAACGGAGCCACGCCGCCCCCCGGAGGCGGCGGCTACGGCTACCCGGGCTCGGTCAACCGGGTGCGGGCGGTCGGCGAGCGCAAGTACGGCCAGCAGACCGCTCAGGGCGGCTACGGCCAGCAGGCCCCCACCGCCCCGTACGGCCAGGTTCCGCAGCAGGGCGGCCACGGCCAGCCGAACGCGTACTACGGAGCCCCCGAGACCGCTCCCGGCGGCGCGCAGACGGCGCGGACGCCGATGCCCGGTCACGGTGACGGCGGCGGTCGCGGCCGCGGCCCGAACACCAAGGGGCTCCTCATCGGCGCGATCGCCGTGGTCGCCGCCGTGGTGATCGGCATCGCCGTCGCCATGACGGGCGGCGGAGACGACGACAAGGGCGACCAGGCGGGCACGACCCCGACGGCTTCCCAGAGCGCCGCCCCGACCCAACAGGAGACGAAGAACGCCGACGAGCCCAAGGCGCTCCCCAAGATCGACGCGAAGGCGCTGAAGCTGGACGGCGGGGTGACGACGGCATCGGACATCCAGGGCGCCAAGGCGGACGGCGGTGTCTATGTCACGGGGTTCAACCACGTCGGCGCGTCGGTCATCTGGAACGTCAGCGGCATCGAGAAGGCCGGCAAGTACACGCTGAACGTCGACTACGGAGTGCCCGGCAAGGACGCCAACGCCACCCTCACAGTCAACGGCACCGCCCAGGATCGCCCCCTCAACCTGCAGAACTTCGCCAAGGCGGCGGAGGGCGACGCCGCGAAGGGCTGGACCAACACCTGGGCGGACATCACCCTCAACAAGGGCACGAACACGATTCAGATCTCCTGCGCGGAGGGCAACCAGTGCGACGCGAACTTCGACCAGCTCTGGTTGGAGTCCGGGTGGAAGTAGCCCGCGGCCGGTAGGCGAACACGAGAGGGGCGTCACGGCAGCGGGACTGCCGTCACGCCCCTCTCGCGTCGGGTCAGATCCAGTTCGTGCAGGAGTTCAGCAGCGTGTCACCCTCGAACCGGGCCACCTGGACGCCCCAGTCGAAGATGCCCGACTGGTTGATGGCGTACGAGGTCAGGTCGAGGCTGGTGTTGTAGCCCTTGATGTTGGCGTGCCAGGGCCAGTTCTTGCGGACGCCGTTGACGTCCTTGGTGATGAGGCGGGCCCGGACGTGGTGCCCGTCGGCCAGCGAGTCGTAGACGGTCATGTCGAAGTCGATCCGGGTGTCGGCGCCGTAGAAGTCCGAGTACACGTATCCGTACGCGCCGGTGGTCGAGCATTCGGCCTGCATGGGGTTGGCCTGCGCGGCGTTCGAGGTTGCCACCGTCAGGATCATCGCCCCCAGGGCGGTGCCCCCGAGCTGAACGGTCCTGCGAAGCTTTGACTGAGTGAGTGACATGCGCATGACGTTAATCGTTCAGTCCGAGTTCGGCGCGGAGTTTTTCTCCGCGGTTGTGCGGATCAGGTCACACGGGCTACGCCGCGGACGCCTCGCTCGTCACGGCCACCTGTTCCGTCAGGGCCTCGTAGGCGGGACGGTCGAACTCGCCCGCGGCCGGGGCCAGTACGGTCGCCGCGGACAGGGCCACAGCCCGTGCCAGCCGTTCCGGCCACGGCAGGTTCTCGACCAGGCCCGACAGCAGGCCCGCGACCGCCGAGTCGCCCGCGCCCGTCGGATTGCCGTGGACCGGGCGCGGGGGAGCGGCCCGCCAGCGGCCCGCCGCGTTCTCCGCGAGGAGTCCCTGCGCGCCGAGGGAGGCCACGACCGTGTGGGCGCCGCGCCGGCGTGCCGAGCGGGTGGCCTGGAGGGGGTCGTGGGAGCCGGTGAGTTCGGCCAGTTCCTCGGCGTTCGGCTTGACGATGTCGGGGCGGGCCGCGACTCCCCGGCGCAGCGGCTCCCCGCTGGTGTCGAGCAGCACCGGGACGGCCGACGCGCGCGCGGAGCGTACGAGCTGGGCGTAGGCCCCGACCGGGACCCCCGGGGGGAGGCTGCCGCACAGGGCCACGGCCGAGGCGGAGCGCAGCAGGTGTCCGTACGTCTCCTGGAAGGCCGCCCACTCGGCTGGGGTTATCGCCGGTCCCGGTTCGTTGAGCTGGGTCGTGTCACCGGTCGTGGTGTCGACGACGGCGATCGTGCGGCGCGTCGATCCCCCCACCGGCACGAGCGCGTCCACCACCCCGGCCGACTCGGCCAGCCGGTCCCGTACGACGCGTCCGGTCGCGCCGCCGGTGAATCCGGTGACCGTCACCTCGTGTCCGAGCGCGGCCAGCACGCGACCCACGTTCAGGCCCTTGCCGCCCGGGCGTTCGGTCACCTCGCTCACCCGGTGAGAGCTGTGCGGGCGCAGTCCCCGTACGCGATAGGTGATGTCGAGAGCGGTGTTCAGCGTGACCGTGAGGATCACCTGCGACGACCTCCCCCGAAGAGTTCTGCGACCTGGGCGCCGGTCGGACGCCCGCCGGTGTTTCCGGAGGCTCGATCATGCCAAACACAACGGCGGTCGGCCCAGTCCCCCCGGGCCAACCGCCGCAAGCAACAAAGGTGTGAATCACCCCAGTTGGGGATCGACCACCCATTCGCCGCCGCGCATGACGCCCTTGAGGGCGAAGTCGGCGTCGAGAACCACGAGGTCGGCGTCCTTGCCGGGTTCGAGGGAGCCCACCCGGTCGTAGCGGCCCAGCAGGCGGGCGGGGTTGGCCGAAATGGCCGCGACGACCTGCTCGACCGGCAGCCGGTCGACCGTGACGGCGCGCTGGAAGGCGCGGTCGAGGGTGAGCGTGGAGCCCGCGATCGACCCGCCCTCCACCAGGCGGGCGACGCCGTCCGCGACCTCGACCTCCAGCGGGCCGAGCATGTAGCGGCCGTCGCCGAAGCCGGCCGCGTCCATCGCGTCGGTGATGAAGGCGACCCGGCCGGGCCCGGCGTGATGGAACGCCAGCTCCAGCGAGGCGGGGTGCAGATGCGTGCCGTCGTTGATCAGCTCGACCGTGATCCGCTCGTCCTCCAGGAGGGCCGCGATGGGACCCGGCGCCCGGTGCCCGAGCGCCGGCATCGCGTTGAACAGGTGCGTCGCCACGGTCGCGCCCGCGTCGATGGCCGCCTTCGTCTGCTCGTACGTCGCGTCCGTGTGCCCGATCGCGGCGATCACCCCGTGCTCGGCGAGCAGCCGTACGGAGTCGAGGCCGCCGGGCAGTTCGGGGGCGAGCGTGACCATGGCGGCCCGGCCGCGGGCCGCGTCGAGGAGCTTGCGGACGTCCGCCGGGTCCGGGTCGCGCAGCAGTTCCTCGGAGTGCGCGCCCTTGCGGCACGGCGAGATGAACGGGCCCTCGAAGTGGATGCCGGCGATGTCGCCCTGCTCGGCCAGCTCGGAGAGCATCCCGGCGCGTTCGCCGAGGCCGTGCATGTCGCCGGTGACGGTCGAGGCGACGACGGTCGTGGTGCCGTGCAGCCGGTGGGTGTGGATGCCCCGCAGGACGTCCTCGGCCGTTCCCGAGGTGAAGGACGCGCCGCCACCGCCGTGGTTGTGGATGTCGACGAAGCCGGGGACCACCCAGTGGCCGGACAGGTCGGTCACGTCCGCGTCCGCGGGGACCGCCCCGTGGACTCCGGCAGGTCGCGTCTCGGAGGCACCCGCGCCGGCGATCCGCGGACCGTCGATGATCACGCGGCCGTCGTGCACGATCCCGGTGGGCAGTACCACCCGGGCGCCGGCGAGAACCTTGCTAGGGGCCATCGGGTGGTTACCTCCGGGGAGTCGTAGAAGTGGTGTTCAGGAGGTCCCGGGCGAGGAGCCCGGCACCGAGGCATCCGGCGGTGTCCCCGAGGGCGGCGGGGACGATGGACGGCAGCTTCTGGAACGTGACACGGCGTTCGACCGCGGCCCGCAGGGGTGTGAACAAGGTTTCCCCCGCCTCGGCGAGCCCGCCACCGATGATCAGGGTGCGCGGGTCCAGGAGGGTGAGCGCGGTGACCAGGCCGTCGGCGAGCGCGTCGACGGCTTCCTGCCAGACGGCCAGCGCCCTCGGGTCGCCCGACTCGACGGCCTTGGCGCAGTCCGCCGCGTCCGCCCCGGGGTCGCCGGACGCCTCGGCCCAGGCCTGGCTGACGGCCGCCGCCGAGGCGAACCGCTCCAGACAGCCGCGCTGCCCGCACGGACACGGGGAACCGCCGGGCCGTACGACGATGTGGCCGATCTCGCCCGCGAAGCCGTGCGCGCCCTCCTCGACGCCGCCGTTGATGCCGATGGCGCCCGCGATGCCGGTGCCCAGCGGGACGAACAGGAAGCGGTCGGCTCCCCGCCCGGCGCCGATCCGGCCCTCCGCGAGGCCGCCGGTGCGCACGTCGTGCCCGAGCGCGACGGGCACGCCGCCCAGCCGCTCGGCGAGCAGCCGGCGCAGCGGGACGTCGCGCCAGCCTAGGTTGGCGGCGTAGACCGCGATGCCCTCGGCGGTGTCGACGATGCCGGGGACGGCGACGCCGGCGGCCAGCGCGCTCGTCCCGAAGTGCTCCTCGCCGTAGGCGCGCAGTTCCGCGGCGAAGTCGAGGATGTCCTCGACGACGGCGTCGGGCCCGCGCTCGCGGCCGGTCGCCCGGCGGGCCTGGTACAGCAGCGCGGGGTGTCCGGAGGCCTGCGGCCGCGGCGCGTCGGGGCGGTCCGGGGAGGGCTCGGTGTCCACCCCGACGAGGGCGGCCTTCATGCCGGTGCCGCCCACATCGAGGGCGATGACGTGTCTCACGGGGGACAGTGTCGCGCTTTACCCCTGGAAAGGTCTAGTCCACTCGCGTGATGGAGACCCTTAATCCGCATTCCGAGACGTGACCGGGGCCGGGGAGGGGGCCCCGAAGGCGGGGAAGGCCCGTGCCGGTCGCCGACAGGCCCCGTACCCGGCGCCTGTCGGTACCGGGGGCTACCGTGCTGTCCATGGAAGAACTGCCCGCGCGTGAACGGAGCATTCTCGCCCTGGAGCGCCGCGGCTTCCCCGGCCCCGGCGCCAAGGAACGCGCCATACGCGAACAGCTGGGCCTCGCCCCGGTCCGCTACTACCAGCTCCTGAACGCGCTCCTGAACGATCCGCGAGCCCTCGCGCACGACCCCGTCACGGTGAACAGACTCCGCCGGGTCCGCGAGTCCCGCCGCGACGAGCGCTGAGACCGCGCGCGGCGAGACCCGGTGGTGGTGCTGGTGCCGGTGGGCCGGACGGCGGGAGCCGGGGGCGGAGGGAGTCGTGAGACCCGGTGCCGGTGGGACGGCGGGCGGGGCGGCGGGATCCGGTGGCTCGGGCCGGGCGGCCGGGGCCTGGGGCGGGGCGGGTGGCGGGAGCCGATGGCGGCGGCGGTCGGCGGGGCGAGTGGTGGGACCCGGTGCTGGTGCCGGTGGTCGGGGGCGGTGCTGGGATCGAGGCATTCGCTGTCCGGGGGTGCCCGGTCGGTCGGGAGTCGGAGGTGTTGCCGCCGCGGCCCCGATAGGGTCGCCCCATGGGCAGCCACCCCGAATCCAAGGACTCCTTGCCGGCTCCGGTGACCCCCGCCGGTCGCGACGCGCTGGAAGCGATCCTCACGCGTCCCGCCAGGACGGTCGTCGCACTCGACTTCGACGGAACCCTCGCCCCGATCGTCCCCGACCCCGACCGGGCCCGCGCCCACCCCGACGCGGTCCCCGCGCTCGCCGCGCTCGCCCCCAAGGTCGCCTCCGTCGCCGTGGTCACCGGCCGCCCGGCCGGGGTCGCCGTGCGCCACGGCGGGTTCGCGGGTGTGGCGGGGCTGGAGCACCTGGTGGTCCTCGGCCACTACGGCGCCGAGCGCTGGGACGCGGTCAGCGGTACGGTCACCGCGCCCGCCCCGCACCCCGGCGTGGCCGCCGTCCGTGCCGAGCTGCCGGGGTTCCTCGACCGGATCGGCGCCTGGCAGGGCACCTGGATCGAGGAGAAGGGCCGTGCGGTCGCCGTGCACACGCGGCGTGCCGCCGATCCGCAGGCCGCTTTCGAGGCGTTGCGGGGGCCGCTGGGTGAACTTGCCGCCCGGCACGGGCTGATCGTCGAGCCGGGGCGCATGGTCCTGGAGCTGCGTCCGCCGGGCATGGACAAGGGGGTCGCCCTTCTGGAGTACATCCGGGAGACCGGTGCCGAGGCCGTTCTGTACGCGGGTGACGATCTGGGGGATCTGCCCGCCTTCGCCGCCGTCGAGAAGCTGCGCTCCGACGGGATTCCCGGGCTCCTGGTGTGCAGCGGCAGCTCCGAGGTCGCCGAGCTCGCCGAGCGGGCCGACCTGGTGGTCGAGGGGCCCGCCGGAGTCGTCCGGCTGCTCGCGGCCATCGCGGCCGAACTCCCCTGACCCGGCCGCTCGTCACCCCGGTGACCCGGCGCGGGTCAGGCTTGTCTCGCCCCCTCCGCCCCTACCCGTCCCGAACCTGGGGCTCCGCCCCAGACCCCGCTCCTCAATCGCCGGAGGGGCTGAACTTTTGCCGGCCGGGGCTGAAATCTTGCACGGCACCCGAGACGTGACCCCCTGGGGCTCCGCCCCGGACCCCGCTCCTCAATCGCCGGAGGGGCTGAACTTTTGCCGGCCGGGGCTGAAATCTTGGGCTGGGACCGCCACCACGATGCACCCGCGGCCGGGATCCGGCGGAAGGGGACGTGCCGGTACATCGATGGCCGTCGCCACTAACGGTCACTTCTCCGTCCGACGGCGGCGGCCTGATGTACCGGCGCGGCCCCGACCCACCCACCGGACCGGAACCGCGACCGCCGCCCGCTCCCGGTCAGGACTCCAGTTCGTGGAGTTGGTCCAGGAACCACTGGGCCGGGGGGAGGGCCGTGGCGGCCGCGGTCAGGCGTTTGGTGCGTTCCGCGCGTTCGCCCGGCTGCATCACGAGCGCCTCGTGCAGCGCCCGCGCCGTCCCGGTCACGTCGTACGGGTTCACGGAGATCGCGTCCTCGCCCAGTTCCTCGTACGCCCCGGCCTCCCGGGACAGGACCAGCGCGCAGCCCTCGTCGGAGACGACCGGGATCTCCTTGGCGACGAGGTTCATGCCGTCCCTGATGGGGTTGACGAGGGCGACGTCGGCGAGCCGGTAGGCGGCGAGCGAGCGCGCGAAGTCGTCCTTCACGTGCAGCACCACCGGGGTCCAGCCAGGCGTCCCGTACTGGGAGTTGATCTCGTCAGCCACGCGCTGCACCTCGGCCGTGTAGTCCCGGTACACCGCGAGGTCCTGCCGCGACGGATAGGCGAACGCCACGTGGACGACCCGCTCGCGCCACTCCGGGTGGTCGTCGAGGAGCTGCCGGTACGCCAGCAGCCCCCGCACGATGTTCTTGGACAGCTCGGTCCGGTCGACGCGCACGATCGTCCGGCGGTCCGCGCCGATCTCCTCGCGCAGCGCGGCCATCCGCTCCCCGACGTCCGCGCGGTGCGAGCGCTCGCGCAGGAACTCGGCGTCCGCGCCGAGGCCGTGCACGCCGACGCGGGTCTCGCGCACCGGCGCCCCGGTGCCGTCCAGGTGCTCGATCGTCCTGGGGGCACCGTCCGGGGGCAGGACGGCGCGGTAGCGGGCGGGATCGGTCTCCTCCGCGCAGCGCATGAACGCGGTGGCCCACCGCCAGGTCAGGAAGGCCACCCGGTCCGCGCCGAGCATGCCCGCCATCAGCTCCGCGCGGATGTCGTCGGGCAGTATCCGGAAGTAGTCCTCGGGCGCCCACGGGGTGTGGGAGAAGTGACCGATGCGCAGGTCGGGGCGCAGTTCGCGGAGCATCCCGGGCACCAGGCACAGGTGGTAGTCCTGGACCAGCACGGCCGCGCCCTCGGCCGCCTCCTCGGCCAGCGCCTCGGCGAAGGCGCGGTTGTAGGTCCGGTACGACTCCCACTGGCGCCGGAACTCCGCGTCGAAGACCGGCTCCAGCGGGGTCTGGTAGAGCAGGTGGTGCACGAACCACAGCACGGAGTTGGCGATGCCGTTGTACGCGTCGGCGTGCGTGTCCGCGTCGACGGCCAGCATCCGTACGCCGTCCTCGTGGACTCCGCGCCGGACGGCCTCCCGGTCACCGTCGCCGAGCGCGGAGCAGACCCAGAGGGCGCCCGCGTCCGGCCCGATCGCCGAGAGTCCCGAGACGAGGCCGCCGCCGCCGCGTCTGGCGTGCAGCGAGCCGTCCTCCCGTACCTCGTAGGTGACCGGGCCGCGGTTGGAGGCGACCAGAATCCTGTGGGCACCGTGCGTTGAAGCCATGCCTCGAAACCTAGCCCCGTCTCGAAACGCTCAAACGCGCCCTTCGGCCGTATGCGATGCCCGGCCGTTCAGGGCCTGACTACGCGGCTTCGCGCGCCTGGTACTCGGAGATTTCGCTCATCGGCGGCCTTTCCTCCGTGTCCACGGAGTACGTGCGCGGCCGGAAACCGTCGCGGTCGCGCTCGAACTGGGTGAGGGAGGGGCGGATCAGGTGCCCGCGTGCCAGCCGGAGCTGTGCGGTGCGGTAGATGGCGGCGGCCATGCGGCCGAGTGCCTGGCCGTCCTGGTGCCGGTGCTTGCGCACCCCGACGTCGACCTGGGCGAGGGCGTCCAGGCCCACCAGGTGCAGGGCGTCGACGAGCATGCCCAGTTCGACGCCGTAGCCGACGGGAAAGGGGAGCTGTTCCAGCAGCGAGCGGCGGGCCGCGTACTCGCCGCCGAGCGGCTGGACGAAGCCCGCGAGCTGGGGCCAGTGCATGTTCAGCAGGGGGCGGGCCATCAGCTCGGTGACCCGGCCGCCCTGCCCGCCGCCGCCGGCCATCGGGCGGTCGTACATGGCCTTGACCAGGTCCACGCCAGGGTCGGTGAGCAGCGGTCCCACGATCCCGGAGACGAAGTCGGACGAGAACTCCCTGAGGTCCGCGTCGACGAAACAGACGATGTCCCCGCTCGTCACGAGCAGCGACCGCCACAACACCTCGCCCTTGCCGGGCACGGCCGGGATGCGCGGGAGGATGTCGTCGCGGTGGACGACCCGCGCGCCCGCGGCGGCGGCGACCGCGGCGGTGCGGTCGGTCGATCCGGAGTCGACGACGACGATCTCGTCGACGAGGGGCACCTGCTGCATCAGGTCGTGGCGGATGATCGCGACGATCTCGCCGACCGTCTCCTCCTCGTTCAGCGCGGGCAGGACGACACTGACCGTGGAGCCGGTGACGCGTTTGGCTGCCATGATCTTGTGGAGCGGGCGGTCGGTCGCGGACCAGGAGCGTGTGCTCAGCCAGCTTTCGACTTCTCTCAGCACCGTCTGCGGCTCCTCACTGTCTGATCACACGCTCTCATCGGCGTGCCCGCTGCGGCCAGCGGCAGATCGATTGCCGTCGTCTCGCGGTTCGGACGACTATCTCAACTGTCCTGGCCTTCGGTTACAGTCTTGAACAACGCGCATGACCATCGCATGTCCTGGATCGTCGGCGCGTATCGTGTTCAACAGTTCAACAATCAAATACCGCTCATCCAGAGGGGCAGAGGGATACGGCCCGATGAAGCCCCGGCAACCCTCCAGCCGGTCTCGTACCGATCGATGTCGATCGCGTCGCGAGGCTCCCGGCTAGGGAAGGTGCCAAATCCGTCTCACGGCGAAGTGCGTCGTGAGGAAGATGAGGAGAAAGGGCCTCGCCTCCATGGCTGCGCAGACAGTTGCAAGCACCACGAACTCCGCCGACGCGGTAGACCTCGGCCCCGCCGCGGCGCTTTCCTGCCGCGAGTGCGGACACCGCGTCCCGCTCGGCCCGCTCTTCGCCTGCGAGGAGTGTTTCGGCCCGCTGGAGATCGCCTACGACTTCTCGGCGTACGACACCGAGGAACTCCGCAAGCGCATCGAAGCGGGACCCGCGAACATCTGGCGCTACGCGCCGCTGCTGCCCGTCCCCGCGGACGTGGCGGACAAGCCGAACATCAACCCCGGCTGGACCAAGCTCGTCCAGGCCGACAACCTCGCCCGTGAGCTCGGCGTCGACGCCGGAAAGCTCTTCGTCAAGGACGACTCCGGCAACCCGACGCACTCCTTCAAGGACCGCGTCGTCGCCCAGGCCCTCGAAGCGGCCCGCGCCTTCGGGTTCACCACCCTCTCCTGCTCCTCCACCGGCAACCTGGCCGGAGCGGTGGGCGCCGCGGCGGCCCGCGCCGGCTTCCGCTCCTGCGTGTTCATCCCGCACGACCTGGAGCAGGGCAAGGTCGTCATGGCCGCGGTCTACGGCGGCGAGCTCGTCGGCATCGAGGGCAACTACGACGACGTGAACCGCTTCTGCTCCGAGCTGATCGGCGACCCGGCCGGCGAGGGCTGGGGCTTCGTCAACGTGAACCTGCGGCCGTACTACGCGGAGGGCTCCAAGACCCTGGCGTACGAGATCTGCGAGCAGCTCGGCTGGAGGCTCCCCGACCAGCTCGTCGTGCCGATCGCCTCCGGCTCCCAGCTCACGAAGATCGACAAGGGGCTCCAGGAGCTGATCAGGCTCGGACTCGTCGAGGACAAGCCGTACAAGATCTTCGGCGCCCAGGCCGAGGGCTGCTCCCCGGTCTCCGTCGCCTACAAGGCCGGCCACGACGTCGTACGGCCGCAGAAGCCGGACACCATCGCCAAGTCGCTCGCGATCGGCAACCCGGCGGACGGCCCGTACGTGCTCGACATCGCGCGGCGCACCGGCGGCGCGGTGGAGGACGTGAACGACGAGCAGATCGTCGACGCGATCAAGCTGCTCGCGCGCACCGAGGGCATCTTCGCGGAGACGGCGGGCGGCGTGACCGTCGGCGTCACCCGCAAGCTCATCGAGAACGGTCTTCTCGACCCGGCCCTCACCACGGTCGTGCTGAACACCGGCGACGGCCTCAAGACCCTGGACGCGGTGGCCTCCGACACCGGGCTGACCGCGACCATCCGCCCGAACCTCGACTCCTTCCGAGAGGCTGGCCTCGCATCATGAGCGTCAACGTCCGCATCCCCACCATCCTGCGCACCTACACCGGTGGCGCCGCCGAGGTGACGGCCGAGGGCGCGACCCTCGCCGAGGTCATCAGCGACCTGGAGAAGAACCACACGGGCATCGCCGCGCGCGTCCTGGACGACCAGGGCAAGCTGCGCCGTTTCGTGAACGTGTACGTCAACGACGACGACGTGCGCTTCGAGCAGGGACTGGAGACGGCGACCCCGGACGGCGTCGGCGTCTCGATCATTCCGGCCGTCGCCGGAGGCTGATCGTTACCCTCGGTAATGCCGAACACATTGCGTTCACATAATTGCCCCCTCCGTGAGACAAGCGGAGGGGGCAATTCTGTAGGGTTGAACGCGCTAGAGTTGGGGAAGTCGCGCCGATCTGGATGTTGGTTTCATGCCGGACGCATATGAGTGACCCTTCGGCGGGCGACAAGAAGTAGCCAAAATGGCTCACCTTTTTGGGCATTTTATGGCATTTGCGGGGCCCGACTTGCCCCGAATCCTTGCGCATTCTCCGCATATCATTGATCGGCCATGCCCAGAATTCTCGTCCGATTGACCTGTTGCAGAGGGCAGTTGGACAGATACATTCAGCCGCGGTCGACGCGTTCCGGCGCACACCCCCAACCGTTGGGGGGTGAGGTCTGACCCGGATCCGCGAAGTGTGGATCTGTGCAAGGGCCAGTAATAGGGGAGTTAGGCATGGCTCAGGGCACCGTCAAGTGGTTCAACGCGGAGAAGGGGTACGGCTTCATCGCGGTCGACGGTGGTGCGGACGTCTTCGTGCACTACAGCGCGATTCAGATGGACGGCTACCGCACCCTTGAAGAGGGTCAGCGAGTGGAGTTCGAGATCTCGCAGGGCCAGAAGGGTCCGCAGGCGGACATGGTCAAACTCGCCGTCTGATCGGGCGCGAACGACCACCGACTCACTCACGCACGAGGGGCCCGCATCCCGCAGGGGATGCGGGCCCCTCGTGCGTCCCCGGCCGGTCCTGCCGCGTGGCGCGTGCGCCCGCGTGCCCGCGAGCCCCCTCGGCCGGGGCGTCGCGCGGAGGCTGCCCGGCGGCCCTGTTTTGCTGAGAGGCGCTTGCACTCGCAGGGGTCGAGTGCTAATCATTGGCGTTAGCACTCTCCGAGTGAGAGTGACAGAACTTGGATCGGGCCGGCGAGGCTCACGGGCCTGTGGGGCAAGGAACCACAGGGCTCGGGGGCCGTCCGTCGCGGGCGCGGGCGCGATCCGGAGCAATCCACCCCGTCCGGGAGGACCACTTCACATGGCCAAGATCATCGCGTTCGACGAGGAGGCACGGCGCGGTCTCGAGCGCGGGATGAACCAGCTCGCCGACGCCGTCAAGGTCACCCTCGGCCCCAAGGGCCGCAACGTCGTCCTCGAGAAGAAGTGGGGCGCGCCCACGATCACCAACGATGGTGTTTCCATCGCCAAGGAGATCGAGCTCGAGGACCCGTACGAGAAGATCGGCGCCGAGCTGGTCAAGGAAGTCGCCAAGAAGACGGACGACGTCGCCGGTGACGGTACGACCACCGCGACCGTTCTCGCCCAGGCGCTCGTCCGCGAGGGCCTGCGCAACGTCGCCGCCGGCGCCAACCCGATGGCCCTCAAGCGCGGTATCGAGAAGGCCGTCGAGGCCGTCTCCGGTGCCCTGCTGGAGCAGGCGAAGGATGTCGAGACCAAGGAGCAGATCGCTTCCACGGCCTCCATCTCCGCCGCCGACACCCAGATCGGCGAGCTCATCGCCGAGGCGATGGACAAGGTCGGCAAGGAAGGCGTCATCACCGTCGAGGAGTCCCAGACCTTCGGTCTGGAGCTGGAGCTCACCGAGGGTATGCGCTTCGACAAGGGCTACATCTCGGCGTACTTCGCCACCGACATGGAGCGTATGGAGGCCGTCCTCGACGACCCGTACATCCTGATCGCGAACTCCAAGATCGCGAACGTGAAGGACCTGCTCCCGCTCCTGGAGAAGGTCATGCAGTCGGGCAAGCCGCTGCTGATCATCGCCGAGGACGTCGAGGGCGAGGCCCTGTCGACCCTGGTCGTCAACAAGATCCGTGGCACCTTCAAGTCCGTCGCCGTCAAGGCCCCGGGCTTCGGTGACCGCCGCAAGGCCATGCTCGGCGACATCGCCATCCTCACGGGCGGCGAGGTCATCTCCGAGGAGGTCGGCCTCAAGCTGGAGAACGCGGGTCTGGACCTGCTGGGCCGCGCCCGCAAGGTCGTCATCACCAAGGACGAGACCACGATCGTCGACGGCTCCGGCTCGGCCGACCAGGTCGCCGGCCGTGTGAACCAGATCCGTGCCGAGATCGAGAACTCGGACTCGGACTACGACCGCGAGAAGCTCCAGGAGCGTCTGGCGAAGCTGGCCGGCGGCGTGGCCGTCATCAAGGCCGGTGCCGCCACCGAGGTCGAGCTCAAGGAGCGCAAGCACCGCATCGAGGACGCCGTTCGCAACGCGAAGGCGGCCGTCGAGGAGGGCATCGTCGCCGGTGGTGGCGTGGCCCTGCTCCAGGCTTCCTCGGTCTTCGAGAAGCTCGAGCTCTCGGGTGACGAGGCGACCGGCGCCAACGCCGTGCGTCTGGCCCTGGAGGCCCCGCTCAAGCAGATCGCCGTCAACGGTGGCCTCGAGGGTGGCGTCATCGTCGAGAAGGTGCGCAACCTTCCCGTCGGCCACGGCCTGAACGCCGCGACCGGTGAGTACGTCGACATGATCGCCGAAGGCATCATCGACCCGGCGAAGGTGACGCGCTCTGCCCTGCAGAACGCCGCCTCCATCGCCGCGCTGTTCCTGACCACCGAGGCCGTCATCGCCGACAAGCCGGAGAAGGCCGCCGCGGCCGCTCCGGGCGGCATGCCGGGCGGTGACATGGACTTCTGATCGACCCCGTCGATCAACGTCCTGACGTTCCGAGGGCGGCACCTTCCCGCGAGGGAGGGTGCCGCCCTCGGGCGTTTCCCGGCCCGGACGCCTGCCCCTGCCCCGGACGCCTGCCCCGGGCGTTCGCCGGGGACGGTACGGCCCGTTACGTGGCCCGGATCACAGGGGTGAGTGCGGGGGCGGCGGAATGCCTCGCCCGGTGCGGAGGTTGACGCTGACGAGCAGTCGATGCATGTGCACATACCGCATGGAATCTCCTGTTTCGCAGACAGCCCGACGTCATACCGCCCACCTCCCCGAGGAGCCCCCACGTGACCGCTGACGCCGCGTCCCGCGCAGCCGAGATCCTGGCCCGTCCCATCTCCATCAACGGCCTGACCGTCCCGAACCGGATCGCCATGGCCCCGATGACCCGGATGTTCTCGCCGGGCGGCGTACCGGGAGAGGACGTGGTCGGGTACTACTCCCGCCGCGCCGCCGCGGGCGTCGGCCTGATCGTCACCGAGGGCACCTACGTGGGCCACGACTCGGCCGGGCAGAGCGACAGCGTGCCGCGCTTCCACGGCGAGGACCAGCTCGCCGGCTGGGCGAAGGTCGCCGACGCCGTGCACGCGGGGGGCGGCACGATCGTCCCGCAGCTGTGGCACATCGGCATGGTCCGCAAGGCGGGCGAGCCGCCCTTCGCCGACGCCCCGCCGGTCGGCCCCTCCGGCCTCTACAAGGAGGGCGCCGAGGTCACCGGCAAGAGCATGACCCAGCAGGACCTCGACGACGTCATCGAGGCGTTCGCCAAGGCCGCCGCCGACGCCGAGCGCATCGGCTTCGACGGTGTCGAACTGCACGGTGCCCACGGCTACCTGCTCGACCAGTTCCACTGGGCGGGCACCAACCGGCGCGAGGACGCCTACGGCGGCGACCCGGTGGCCCGTACGAAGTTCTCGGCGGAGATCGTCGCCGCGGTGCGGGCGGCCGTCTCGCCCGAGTTCCCCGTCATCTTCCGCTACTCGCAGTGGAAGCAGCAGGCGTACGACGCCCGCCTCGCGGAGACCCCGGAGGAGCTGGAGGCGATCCTCGCCCCGCTCGCCGCGGCCGGAGTGGACTCCTTCCACGCCTCCACGCGCCGCTACTGGGAGCCCGAGTTCGACGGTTCCGACCTGAACCTCGCCGGCTGGACGAAGAAGCTGACGGGCAGGCCCACCATCACCGTCGGCTCGGTCGGTCTGGACGGCGACTTCATCAAGGCCTTCGCGGGCGAGGGCTCCCCGGTCAAGGGCATCGACGACCTCCTCGACCGCATGGAGCGCGACGAGTTCGACCTCGTCGCCGTCGGCCGCGCGCTGCTCCAGGACCCCCAGTGGGCGGCGAAGGTCCTGGCCGGCCGCTTCGACGAGCTCGCGCCGTACGACGCGGCGGCGCTCGGCTCGCTGAGCTGACAGCTTCCCGGTAACGGGGGGAACGGGGGAGGGACGGCGCCCGCTGTGACGCGGGCGCCGTCCCTTTTTTGCGCTCTTCCGGTCAGCCGAGGTGCGCGACGAAAGCGCCCCAGGCTGCGGTGCCGAAGGTGATCACCGGGCCGGGGTTCTTGGAGTCCCGGACCGGGATGACGTTGCGTCGGCTTTCGGCGACCTCCAGGCAGTTCCCGCCCTCGCCCCCGCTGTAGCTGGACTTGTGCCAGGTAGCGGTGGTCAGGTCGCTCTCACGGGTGTTGGTCTCCATGCCCGTAATCCTGCGCCACGGATTCGATCAGGGCCAGCGAGTCCTGTGGTGAAAGGGCCGCAGCCTGAAGCAGGTTGAAGGTGAGGTTGTGGCGGGCGACTGTTGCCGGATCGTCCATCAGCTTCCCCATGTCCGGTCCCTCGACGAACGACAGCGGGGGCGCGTCCTCGAACTCCATCAGCTTCAAAGGGCCGGTCATCGACGCATGGGCTCCGGAGCTGAACGGCAGTACCTGGGCAATGATCCGGTGTTGACGGGCCAGGGCCGTGATGTGAAGGAGGGCCGCTGACATCACCCCGCGACCGCCGACCCGGCGCCGGAGTACGGCTTCGTCCAGAACCACCCACAACAACGGCGTTGTTGGATGGCCGATGAGACGAGCGCGTTCGAGTCGGGCCGTCACCAGAGCCTCGATCTCTTCGCCCTGCGCGGTCGGCTTGTAGGCCCGGAAGATCTCCTCCGCGTACCCCCGCGTCTGCAGCAACCCCGGGATCAGCAGCGTCGCATACTCCCTGATCGCCGCCGCCAAGGCCTCCGCCTCCGCCGCCTCCACGAAGTGGTCCGGGTACTTCGACCTGGCCAGGGCCCTGCAGTTGCGCTCGAAGAAGCCCCTGGTCCCGAGGATCTCGTCTATCCGGACGGCGTATTCGAGCTGCAACCGGCGTGTCCCCGACTCCAGTTGGCCGATGAAGGAACCGCTGACGAAGAGCGGTTCACCCAGGTCCGACTGGCTGAGGCCGGCGCTCTCGCGGGCGTGCCGCAGCTCCGCGCCGATCATGGCGCGCGGGGAGGAGGAGGGGTCGAGGTCCTTGGGGCTGGGCATGGCGACCTCCCGTCCAACAGGTGGGGTTGTTGGAGCGCCGACTCTGGCCAGGTTACGGGCACGACGGTCACGCTGGGTGGTGAAAGCGAACACTCAGCGTGGAAGGTTCGGTGCGATGGAGACGACGTCGGGCGAGGAGTACGCGATCGACGTGCGGGACGGGCGGCTCGGCCGGGTCATGGGGCGCGAGGGCGGCCTCGTACAACTGCGGCCGCCGGGCGGGGGGATCGAGTGGGACTGTCCGCCCGAGGCCCTGGCGGAGGCGCCGCCGGGGGAGGTGCTGCGGGCACGGGTGCGGCGGATCAACGCGGAGGGGCGCCTGCCCTGATCCGCGGACTCCGGCAGGGGGCCGCCCGTTCCCGGCCCTCTCCGGCCTGCCGGGCCTCCGGGCCGGTCCGGTCACCCTGGGCCGTCCGGCCGGGCCCACCTGCCCGTCTAGAGATTCCCCATGGGTTCGATGTCGACCTTGACCGGGGTGCCCCAGATGCGCAGCACCTCGTAGTCGGTGAACTCGTGGACGAGGCGGTAGGCCATGCCGGGGCGGGGAGCCCGGCGCTCGGCGGCCAGGAAGCGCTCGGCTTCCTGGCGGTCGCGGCGGGGGGTGCCGCACAGGAGCCACGTCTGGCCGTTCCAGACCTCCGGGAGCCAGCGCTGCTGGGGCTGGGGGCGGTCGCCGCGCACGCCGTAGCGGGACATCGTGCGGTCGGGCAGCTCGTCCGGTGCGGGCGTCCGGCCGTGCGTGTACGCGTCGTTGACCTCGGTGCGGCGGGCGGTGCGGCGGCGGGTCTCGCAGAGCAGACAGCGGTCCGGGGCGCTCTCGTCCACCGGGCCGTTCGGGTGCTCGGAGCAGCGGGTGGTCGGCTTGGCCGTCGACACCGTCTCGTCGAGCAGGTCCAGGGCCCGCTTCAGATCCGCCTTGACCTCGTGCAGCCTGGCGTCGGGGGTGTCGGCGGTCAGTGTGTCGCCGTGCTCCCCGAGCAGCCGCAGGGCGCGGCCGAGGGCGGTCAGCTGTGCGTGGTTCATGCCCCCAGCCTCGCACGCGCCACCGACAGCGCGGCTACACGGCGGCCTGTTCCGCCCGGCGGGCCGGCGGCTCGCTGCCGAGGCCGCCGTCGGGAGCGTCGTCGCGGATGCCGCGGAGGCCGAAGACGTACGTGGCGGCGAAGCCGACCGCGTATCCGGTCAGCAGCCCGCCCGCGTAGACGGCCGCGGTGACGGCGAGACCCCGGTTGCCGGAGAGCAGCGGGAACAGGGCCAGGCCGGAGGGGCCGATGGCGGTCGAGCCGACCCGCTCGCCCAGCATCGAGAAGAATCCGATGAACGCGCCGCCCGCCGCTCCGCCCGCGCACGCCGTGACGAAGGGCCGGCCGAGGGGCAGGGAGACGCCGTAGATCAGGGGTTCGCCGACGCCGAGGAGACCGGCCGGGAGCGCGGATCTGATCGTCGTACGGAGCGAGGTGTCGTGGCGCAGCCGGACGTACACCGCGAGGGCGGCGCCGACCTGGCCCGCGCCCGCCATGGCGAGCACGGGCAGCAGGACGGTGTAGCCCTGCTGCTCGATGAGCGTGGTGTGGATGGGGATGAGGGCCTGGTGGAGGCCGAGCATCACCAGGGGGAGGAACAGGGCGCCGAGGACGAGCCCGGCGAAGGCGCCCGTGGTGGAGAGCAGCCAGGCGGCGGCGGTGCCGATGGCGGCGGACAGCTCACCGGCCGCGTACATCAGCGCGTACAGCGTCACCAGGCCGGTCAGCAGCACGGTCAGGGTGGGGGTGAGGAGGACGTCCAGGGTGGGCGGTACCCAGCCGCGGCACCACTTCTCCACGTACGTCCCGAGCAGGGCCGCAGCCAGGGCGCCCAGGACACCGCCCTGGCCGGGGGCGAGCGTCACACCGAGGACGGTGACCTTGGCGACTCCCGGGTACACGACGACCGCGGCCACCGCGCCGCCGAGGACCGGGGTGCCGCCGAACACCTTGGCCGTGTTGTGGCCCACGAAGACGGCGATCAGCGCCATGAACCCGGAGGCGATGGCCGTCAGTGCGGGGGTGAGGCCCCTGAGCACGCCGAGGTTGATCAGCAGGCCGTTGAGGCCGGCGATCACCCCGCAGCCGATCAGGGCCGGGATCAGCGGCACGAAGACGTCCGCGATCCGCCGCAGGAACAGCTTGAGCGGGGTGGCGTTGCGTCGGGAGCGGGCGGCCTTGAGCTCGGCGCCGCGCAGGGCGAGCCGGTCCGCGGCGGTCGCCGGTTCCGTGCCGTGCGGAGCGGTCGGGTCCGCGGGACCGGCGGCGCCGGGGGCGGCCCCGTCCGGCGAGGTGGCGGTCGCCGGGCCGTGCGGGGCGAGGGGCGCGGGGGCGTTCGCCAGCAGCGCCTCGAACGCGGGGGTCACCCGGGCCACCGTGCCGGGGCCCAGGACGATCTGGTACGAGCCGCCGTCCGCGACGAGACCGAGGACGGCGGGCAGGGCCCGCAGGCCCGGCTCGTCCACCAGGCCCGGGTCCCGCAGACCCAGCCGGAGCCGGGTCATGCAGTGGGCGACGGCCAGGACGTTCGCGGGACCGCCCACGAGGGGGAGGATCGCCGCCGCTGTGGTGGAGTCGGGGGTGCTCACCCCCCGAGCGTGCTGGTCAGTCGGCCGAAGCCGCCAGCGCGGCGCGCAAATGGCCCCCCGACTCCTCCAGAAGGCGGGCGGCGGTGGGCCCGTCGACTCCGCCGAGAATCGTCAGGATGGCGTCCTTCACCTCGCCGTCGGTGGCGGCGAGCGCCTGCTCGATCTCCTCGTCGGAGGCCCCGGTGGCGAGGGCGACGATGCGGCGGGAGCGGGCCCGCAGCTTCTCGTTCGAGGCCCGGACGTCGACCATCAGGTTCCCGTACGTCTTGCCGAGCCGGATCATCGTGATCGTCGACAGCATGTTCAGGACGAGCTTCTGCGCGGTGCCGGACTTCAGCCGGGTCGAGCCCGTGAGCAGTTCGGGGCCGACCACGACCTCGATGCCGTGGTCCGCGGCGGAGGCGAGCGCGCTGTCCGCGTTGCAGGACAGGCCGACGGTGAGAGCGCCCTGTTTGCGGGCGTGCTCGACCGCGCCGACGGCGTACGGGGTGCGGCCCGAGGCGGAGACGCCGACCACGGTGTCGTCGGGCGTCAGGGCGAGCGCGTCCAGGTCGGCCGCCGCGAGGTCCCGCGAGTCCTCGGCGCCCTCGACCGAGGTCACCATGGCGTCCGGGCCGCCCGCGATGAGGCCGACGACCCGGGAGGGATCGGCGTTGAACGTGGGCGGGCACTCGGAGGCGTCCAGGACGCCGAGGCGGCCCGCGGTGCCGGCGCCCGCGTAGACGAGACGGCCGCCGCGGGACATGCGCTCGGCGATGTCGTCGATCGCGGCGGCGATGCGGGGGAGCTGCGCGGCGACGGCCGCGGGCACCGTCGCGTCCTCGCCGTTCATGAGCCGCGCGATCTCCAGCGTCGGCAGCCGGTCGATCTCCGACAGTTCGGGGCGGAAAGCCTCGGTGGTCAGCGTCTCCAACTCTGCTCGAAGATCGCCGTGGTTGGGCATGGAGGTCATGGAGAGGCGGCTCTTTCGGACGAGGTCGTGCGGAGCGGCTACCGGCCGCCGCGCGGGGAGTGACGGTGCGCCAGCGCCTCGTACGAGGCGGACAGCGCGGGCGCCGCCGTGTCGTAGGTGCGCTGGGCGACCCCCACGAACAGACAGTCCACCACCAGGAGCTGGCTGGTCCGCGACGACATGGCCGCCGGGCGCAGCTCGCTCTCGCGGGCGGCCGAGGTGGTGAGGACGTGGTCGGCGTACTGCGCGACCGGGCCGCCCGGACGGCCGGTGATCGCCACCGTCGTCGCCCCGTGGTCGAAGGCGGCCCTGAGCGGTTCGATGACGTCGCCGGTCGAGCCGGAGTGCGTGATGGCTATCGCCACGTCCTTGGCCCGCAGTTGGACCGCGCTGGTCACGGCGAGGTGGGGGTCGATGTGCGCGAGGGCCATGACGCCGATCCGCATGAGTTTCTGCTGGAGGTCCTGGGCGACGAGGCCGGACGCGCCGACGCCGTAGACGTCGACGCGGCGGGCGGTGGCGATGGCGGCCACGGCGGCGCCGAGCTGGACCGTGTCGAGCGCGGCGGCGGTGTCGGCGAGGGTCTGCTGCTCGTCGTAGGCGAGCTTGGCGACGACGTCGGCGATGGGGTCGTCGACCGCTATGTCCGCGGTGACGGCGGGGGCCCGGCCCGACTGCTGCTGGGCGGCGAGCCCGGCGAGCGCGAGGCGCAGGTCCCGGTATCCCGGGTAGCCGAGGAGCCGGGCCGTGCGCACGACGGTGGCCTCACTCGTGCCGGTGAGCTCGGCGAGTCCGGTGACCGTGAGGGCCGCGCATCCGGCCGGGTCACCGGCCACGGCCTCGGCGACCCGCTGCATGGAGCGTGTCATCGAGGGGGCGAGGGTCCGCACCTTGGCCGCGAGGGCCGCGGGGGCGGGGGGTGCCTCACCCGCGAAAATTTCCTTCACGTCATGGGTCACACAGTGAAAGATATTTTCCTTTGGGGCGTACGGTCAAGGGTGCGCACAATAGGGGCATGGACCCCTCCGGTACACCCCTCAGCCCCCTGGAGCAGGCGTTGCACGCGGCGCGCGCCCGTGTGCTCGCCGACCTCGTCGCGGGCCGGGTGGCGGAGGCGGACGTCGTCTCCCTGGTAGAGGACTCGGTGGTGCAGCGCCGCTGGTGGGTCGAACAGTGGCCGGAGGGCGTCGGATTCGTCGCCGGTCTGGTGGCCCAGGACGTGCAGGACGCCATCCTGGAGCGGCACGGACGGTGGCCACTGTGCCCGGTGTGCTCCTCCGGCGACCCGCACGCGCTGGACGTCGAGCCCGAACTGGGCCCCGACCCGCACTGGGTGTGCCACCAGGCGGGCGTGAAGATCTCCCCGGTCGGCTCGCTCGGCTCGGCGACCGGCACGAACCCGCCCTCGTGACCGTCTACATCGATCCGCCCACCTGGCCGGGGCACGGCCGTGTCTGGTCCCACCTGATCAGCGACGTCTCGTACGACGAACTCCACGCCTTCGCCGGGGAACTGGGCGCGCCCCCACGGGCCTTCGAGCGCGACCACTACGACATCCCCTCGCACCGCTACGCCGACGCGGTCGCCGCCGGAGCGGTGGAGGTCAGCAGCCGCGAGGTCGTCCGGCTGCTGCACGGCGCGGGACTGCGCCGCCGCAAGCGGGCACGCTGACCGGGCCGGCCCGTCCCGGGAGGCACCCGGCCCGGACGCGGGCTCAGGCCTCGCGGGAGTACAGCCTCAAGGACGCCTCTAGGCCGTGCAGTTCGCGGGCGGCCTTCTCCACGTCCTCGCTCGCCCGGGTGAAACCGGCACGGGCGACGACCCGTTGCGAGGGGGCGTTCTCCTGCTCGACGGCGGCGATCAGGAGCTTGACGTCGTCGCGGGCGAGGGCCGTCTCGGCCAGGGCGCGCAGGGCCTCGGTGGCGTAGCCCCGGCCGCGGGCGCTCTCCGCGAGGTCGTAGCCGACCTCCGCGTGTCCCTCCGCGTCGGGCACGCCGTGGAAGCCGATCCCGCCCACCGCGAGACCGTCCTCGCGCCGTACGAGCACGAACATCCCCCATTCCGCCCGGTGCGCCCCCTCCTCGTAGGAGCTCACGACCATCCCGGCGGCGAACCGGGTGCCCTCGAACGGGCCGCCCTCGATCCACGCGAAACCGCCCGTGCCGCCCGCGTGGAGATCGGCGGCGGCGGCCGGGGTGACGCCCTGGAGGGTCAGCCGCTCGGTGCCGATCACCAGGTTGTTGTTCCAGCGCCACTCGGTGAGCGGGTCACGGCCGGGCAGGTCGCCGCGCCCGGTGGCCCACAGGAGCGTGCTCCACGGGGCGTCGGGCTCGGGCCGTACGTGCGGGAAGATCCGGGTGAGGACCCAGGCGCACAGCCCGGCCGGCGGCTCGTACGGCAGGCCGAGGCCCTCGGCGATGTCGTGCGTGTGCAGCAGGACCTCGGCGACGCCCATCGCGGCGAAGCCCTCGCGGTTCGCGCTGCGGAACGGGTACGGGTGGAAGGCGCGGACCTCGCGGGGGGTCGTGCGGAGGGTGGCGGCGAGCAGGGCGCCGGTCGTCTCGATCACGTCGACGACGCCCGCGTCGTCCGTGCCCTCGTCCATCGTGATCTCGAACGGCACGTAGGCCGTGGTGGCCCGGCCGGCCAGCTGGCCGGCGTACGCGATGAGGTCACCGGCGATGTGCTCGGCGGTCCGCCGGCAGTTCCACTCCAGGCGGCCCGCGCGTGTGCCGTCCCAGTCGTGTCCGGCCGCCGCCCGCAGCAGTGCGGTGCAGCTTGCGACGGCTTCCTCGACCTGATCCCCGCCCGTGTCTGTCATGCGGCCGAGGATAGGGCGGATCACCCGGGCGGACCTACGGGATTACCCGCCGTGGCGCCCGCCGTGCCGGGCCTCAAGCCTCTTTCGCCCCTGCCCTTCCCACCCCTGGGGCTCCGCCCCAGACCCCGCTCCTCGAACGCCGGAGGGGCTGAGATTTTGCCGGAGTTGGATCATTACTCGGTCAGCGTGGCCAGTTCGGACTGCATGTTGTGGTGGGCCTGGGTGGTCCAGGTCTGTTGTCCGTAGGTTGTTCTGAACAGCTTCGGCAGGTCGAGGAGTTGGCGGAGGATCGCCGCGCGGCCCGCGCGGAAGGCGTCGTCGGGGACGAAGGCGTACTCCTCGCGGACGGCGGCCGTGTAGGCGGCGTACGCGGCCGGGGGCGAGGCCAGGACCGCGAGATCCGCGTCGCACAGGACGGCGCCGTCGGTGTCGTCGTCGGCGGGGTCGTGGGAGACCGTGAGCCGGACGAGCCGGGCGACCTCGGCCGTGCGGTCCGGGGCGACGCCCAGTTCGTCAAGCGCGCGTTCGGCGAGCCGGGCGGACCGCTCCTCGTTCTCCGAGCGGTCCGGTAGGTACACGGCGTCGTGGAACCAGGCGGCCAGACGCACGGCCGCCTGATCGCCCGGACGCTCCCCGTGGGCCTCCAGCACGTCGATGCGGTCGAGGACCGCGAGGAGGTGGTCGGTGGTGTGGTACCGGCGCTGCGGCTCGGCCCACCGGTCCAGCAGGTTCGCCGCGTAGGGCCCCGGCGCGGGTCCGGACCCGTCGCCGTCCCGTGCGGCCAGGACGGTGTCCGCCCAGCGCTTCGTCAGTTCCTCGTGGGCGGGGTGGCGGTTGCTCTCTGCTGCCATGCCTCCATTGTCCCCGCCGCCGCGGTCCCCGGCGTGGTGCCCTCCCTGGAAGCGTCCGCCGGTGCGGGGC
Source organism: Streptomyces sp. NPDC001914 (assembly GCF_042891215.1). Taxonomy (NCBI): domain Bacteria; kingdom Bacillati; phylum Actinomycetota; class Actinomycetes; order Kitasatosporales; family Streptomycetaceae; genus Streptomyces; species Streptomyces sp. NPDC001914. The sequence continues at coordinate 176,522 of NZ_JBIASW010000011.1, read as the reverse complement.
CCGTCCGGGCACGGAAGGTGCGGCGGTAGGCGTCCGGCGGCACGCCCACCGTGCGGTTGAAGTGCCGGCGCAGTGTCGTGGCGGTCCCCATGCCGGTGGCCGCCGCTATGGCGTCGACGCCCGCGTCGGTGGTCTCCAGCAACTCCTGCGCGTGGCGGATCCGTTGGGTCAGCAGCCACTGGAGCGGGGTGGTGCCGGTCACCGACCGGAAATGGCGGCCCAGATGGCGCGAGCTCATCCCCGCCCGGCGGGCCAGGTCCTCCACGGTCAGCGGACGGTCCAGCCGCTCGATGGCCCAGGGGAGCAGCCCGGCGAGCGGATGGTGATCGGGGGCGGGCACCGGGGTGCTGACGAACTGGGCCTGGCCGCCGTCCCGGTGCGGGGGCACGACCAGGTTGCGGGCGACGGTGTTGGCGACCGAGGAGCCGTGGTCGAGGCGGACGAGGTGCAGGCACAGGTCCATGGCGGCGGCCTTGCCCGCCGAGGTGAGCACACCGCCGTCGTCCACGTAGAGGACGTCCGGATCCACCCTCACCCGGGGATGTCGGGCGGCCAGCACCCGGGTGTGCGCCCAGTGCGTGGTCGCGCGTCTCCCGTCCAGCAGCCCGGCGGCGGCCAGGACGAACGCGCCGGTGCACAGGGACGCCACGCGCGCGCCCGCCTCGTGGGCCGCGCGCACCGCGTCGACGAGGTCGGCGGGCGGTTCCCGGTCGACATCGGCCCAGCCCGGGACGATCACCGTGTCGGCGCGGGAGAGCCGGTCGAAGCCGTGGTCGGGCTCCAGCCGGAACGGGCCGACCCGCACGGCCTTCGGCCCGCAGAGCGCGAGGTCGTACCAGGGGACCCGCACGGCGTCCGGTGCGGAGCCGAACACCTCGCAGGCCAGGCCCAGTTCGAAGTGCAGCATCCCGTCGGTGACGGCCAGCGCGACAGAGGTCATGTCCGGAAGTGTATGGGGCGTGGCGTTCCGGACACTCGTGCGGGACGCCCGCTCTCGCCAGGATGTCCTTACGGATCAAGGCAGTTCACTTCGAGGACGGGGGAGTACCCATGAAGTCCGGTCGGTCGGGTCAGTCGGTGACGGTGTTCGGGGCGTACGGCCACACGGGCCGGTTCGTGGTGGCCGAACTGCTGGAGCGCGGGTTCACCCCGGTCCTCTCCGGCCGGGACGCCGGGAAGCTGAAGGACATGGCGGCCGCGTGGCCGGACCTGGACGTCCGTCCGGCCACGGTCGACGACCCGGCGTCCCTCGACCACGCGCTGACCGGCGCCGCCGCGGTGGTCAACTGCGCCGGACCCTTCGCCACGACGGCCGCCCCCGTGATCGGGGCGGCCCTGCGCGCGGGGATCCCGTACGTGGACGTGGCGGCCGAGATCGAGGCCAACCTCGACACGTTCACGCACTTCGCCGAGCGGGCCCGGGCGGCGGGAGCGGTGATCGTCCCGGCGATGGCCTTCTACGGCGGCTTCGGCGACCTGCTGGTCACCGCCGCCATGGGCGAGTGGACGCGGGCCGACGAGGCGCACATCGCGTACGGGCTGAGCGGCTGGCACCCCACCGCCGGGACCCGCGCCGCGGGCGCGGTCTCCCGGGAGCGGCGCGGCGGCCGGCGCGTCCGCTACACGAAGGGGCGGCTGGAGTACGTCCACGGCGACCTGCCCGTCCTGGAGTGGCCGTTCCCCGAACCGACGGGCCCGCGTGCCGTCCTCGGCGAGTTCTCGATGGCCGACGTGGTCACCGTGCCCCGTCACGTGGCCGTCCCCGAGGTGTGCACCTACATGACCGTCGAGGCGGCCGGGGAACTCGCGGCCCCGGACACCCCGGCGCCGAGCGCGGCCGACGAGCGCGGACGGTCGGACCAGACCTTCGTCGTCGACGTCGTGGTGCGCTCCGGCGGCGCCGAACGCCGGGCCGTGGCACGGGGAGGGGACATCTACGCCGTCACCGCGCCGCTCGTGGTGGAGGCGCTCGACCGCATCCTCACCGGACGCACCAGGACGACCGGAGTCGCCTCCGCCGGAGAGATCTTCGACGCGCCGGACTTCCTCCGCGCCCTGTCCCCGCACGTCTCCGTCGACCTGCCCGGGTGACGGTCCGCCGGACAACGGGCACGGCGGACCGCGGCCTTCGCGCCCGTCGGCCCCTAGCGTGGAGTCATGATTCCTCAAGACGCACACGATGTCCGGGACCCGGAACTGCCCGGTCTGCTCCTGCGCACCGAGCGCGACGCGCTGATCCCGCTGCTGCGGGCCCGCCCGGAGGGGGACTTCTCCCGTCCGACGGCCGGATGTCCGGCGTGGACGGTGCGGGACCTGCTGGCGCACTGCTCGGCCGTGCTCACCCGGGTCGTCGAGCGCCGTTACGAACCGGGGGTGTTCGAGCCCGAGTCCAACGACCGTGACATCGCCGAGCGCTCCGACTGGCCGACGGAGCGGGTGATCGACGAGCTGGAACGCGGGATGACCGAGGCGGGCCCGGCGATCGCCCGTACCCGAGGCGCCCTCGACGCCGTGGCGCTCGGCGAGTGGATCCACGCCGGAGACGTGCGCGAGGCGTTCGGCGAACCGGGTGCCTACGAGGGCGAGGGACTTCCGCAGGCGCTCGCGCTCCTGGTGCGCCACAGCCGCGGGACCGGCCGGGTGCCGCTGCACGCCGACGTCGACCAGCTCGACGATCCGCTGCTCCTGGGCGGTGTGCCGGGCGACCGTCCCCCGGCACGTTACATCGGCGGCGCCGCGACCCTCGTACGGCTCTGCTCGGGCCGGCCGGTCCCGAGGACGACGGTGTACGAGCTGGTGGGGGCGCGGGAGGAGGAGCTCAACCTGTTCGGGTGAGCCGACCGGCCGCCGGACGGCGAGCGACTACTTCAGGTACACGAGCCCGTCGGTCGTGACCGTGGGCCGGCCGCCGGTCCCGACGACCACGAGCTTCACGGTGTGCCGGGCGGCGGCGGCCCACGTCGTCGCCCAGACGGCGTCGCGGTACTTCGTGGTCGTCGACCTCAGGTCCACGGTGGCGGTCCTCCTGCCGTCCACGTACACGTACACCTGGCCGGAGGCCGCGCCGCGCGAGACCGCCAGGGCCGCCGAGCGCCCGGTGAACGTCCAGGTCAGCGAGGAGTTCTTGGTGGAGCTGACGTACGACCTGCCGCCCAGGTAGCTGCTCGACGACCTGGACGTCCAGGTGCCGGACCTCGTGGCCGCGCTCTCCTGCAGGATCACGGGCGTGCCGCTCACCGAGGCCGAGCGGGCGTTGCCGGCCTTGTCGTACGCGGTCATCCGCCAGGTCGTGGCCGCGCCGGACCTGGTGGTGAGGCTCGCGCTCGTGACCGTCGGGCCGTAGGTCCTGGCGACCGGGGCGGTGAGGCGGACCTCCTTCAGGCCGTTCGCGTCGGTGGCCTTCCACCTCAGGGTGACCGGGACGGCCGTGGTGCTCACCGTGCCGGTGCGCAGGGCGAGATTCGGCTTGGTGCTGAAGTCGGGCGGGGTGGTGTCGGCGGGGGGCGTGGGCTTCGTGGTGGGGGTGGTGGGCTTCGTGGTGGGCGAGGCGGTCGTGGTGGGGGTCGTGGGGTTCGTGGTGGGCGAGGCGGTTGCCGCGGGGGTGGTGGGCGCCGCCGTGGGCGAGGTGGTCGCGTCGGGAGTGGTGGTGCCCGTCGGAGACGCGGTGGTCGGGGTGGGAGAGCCGGGGGCGGGGGTGGGCGAGGCGGTCTCGGCGATGACGGTGACGTCCTCGGTGACCGCGGTCCTGCCGGACTGGTGGACGCCCCGCACGGCGATCCTGTGGGTCCCCGGGGCGAGAGTCACCTCGGCGGAGGAGGCGGTGCCGGCGACGCTCGCCGCGACCTCGCCGTCCACCAGGACGTCGTACTGCCCGACCAGGGCGGCCGGGGTGGAGGCCGACCACGTCACAGTGACGGCGGTGTCGGCGGGGACGGTGGTGCCGGAGGCGCCGCCACCCGCGACCGAGTCCAGCTTCAGCCCCTCGACGGTCCCGCCCGCCCAGGAACGGACCGTGGGCAGCAGGGCGTAGTAGGCGTCGCCCGGGCACACGGTGTTGTAGCCGTCGCGGTGGCCGTGGATGACGGGGAAGGTCATTCTGGTGCCCGCTTCCCACGTCCGGCGGAAGTAGTTCGGCCCGCTCGCGCCCGCGGTGAGGGTGGCGGTGCCCGTCGGGTCGACGCCGTACTGGCCGAGCTTCCACGCGGCGAGCCGGGCGACCGAGGTCATCGCCTCCTTGGAGGGGGCCGCGTCGCTGTAGTCACCGATGACGGCGATGCCCGTGGTCTCGGAGTTGAAGCCGTAGGCGTGCGCGCCCATCACCGGCCGGTCGACACCGCCCTTGCGGCCCTCGTAGACCGTGCCGCACTTGTCGACGAGGAAGTTGTAGCCGATGTCCTTCCAGGTCAGCTGCTGCACGTCGTAGGCGTAGACGGCCCGGATGAGGGCCGGGGCCTCGGCGCAGGTGTAGTCGTTGGAGGTGGCGGTGTGGTGCAGCACCACCGCCTTGATCCTCCCGCCCGGCAGATAGCCGGGCTCCTCCGGGCTGATGGACTCGTCGGCGCCCCAGTCCGCGCGCGAGGCGATCGGCGGGCGCGGCACGGTGGACTGCGGGGCCGGGGGCACGGTCGTGGTCGCGGTCGGCGAGGAGCCGGGCGCGGAAGGGCTCGCGCTCTCGGAGGGCGGGACCGCCGACTCCGTGGGCACGGCGGAGGCCGTCGGGTCGGGCGAGGTTTCGGAGGCCGGGGACGGGGACTCGTCGTCGGGAGCGGAGGCCTCCGCGGGCACGTCCGTCGTGGTCGGCTCTGCCGGGCCGGTCGCGTCCGCCGTCCCGGTCGGGTCCGCCGTCCCGGTCGGGTCCATCACGAACCCGGCGGGTTCCAGCCCCGAGGCCCCGTCACCGCCCGGGTCGATCATGTGCAGTCTCAGACCCTCGGGCAGCCGCCGCGACGGCGCTCCGGACATCCGGACCTGCACCCCGTCGGACGGGCCCACCCACGCCGGAGCGGTGCCACCGCGGGACGCGCCCTCTTCGCCCTCGCCGCTGTCACCGTCAAGACGCAGCCACCCGGACCACGCGTGGCGCGCGGTGTCCCGGGTCCGGACCTCGATCGTGCCGCTCACCCGTGCGGACGCGTCGGCCCAGGTGATCCCGAGCATGCTGAAGGGAGCGGTGTCCCGCCGGCTCAGCCGGGCCGACCTGCCGCCGTCGGCCACCGTAAGCGCGGCGGTCGTCGTACGGGTCCGGACCGGCCCGGATCCGCCGTCGCTCCCGCCGGTCCCGGCACCGGTTCCCCGGGCCACCAGGGCTCCGGAGACCACCGCGGCCGTCAGAACGGCCACACCCCACGCACGTCGTCGCACCATCCCACCCCTTCACGCGGTCATCACATGATCTTCACGCACGAGGAGGTTATATGAAAGATCAACTAGGACGGCGTCGCGATCTTCTCGCGCCCCGCCGCCCGCCCGCGTACTGTTGGATTGGACTAGACCTATAGCGGCCCAAGGGAAGAGGTCCGATGAGTGAGCGGAAGAGCGCGGTCCTGGAGGTGATCGCCCTCGGCGTGGAGGACGCGGTCGCCGCTCAGGCCGGCGGTGCGGACCGGCTGGAGCTGGTCACGGACATGGCGGCCGACGGGCTGACGCCGTCGGTGGAGACCTTCGCCGCGATCCGTGCCTCCGTCGACATCGCGCTGCGCGTGATGCTGCGCCTGTCCGACGGCTTCTCGGCGGGCGGCGCCGCGGGTGCCGACGCTCTCGTACGGGCCGCGGGCGAGCTGCGGGCCGCGGGCGCGGACGAGTTCGTGCTCGGGTTCCTCGACGAGCACGGCGGCCCCGACCTGACCGCCGTGGAGCGGATCGTCGCCGAACTGGACGGCTGCCGCTGGACGTTCCACCGCGCGATCGACCGCGCCGCCGACCGTGACGCGCTGCGCAAGCAGCTCGCGGACCTGCCCGGCCTCGACGCTTATCTGACCGCCGGGTCCCCCGCGGGTGTCGACGACGGACTCTCCGTCCTCGCGGCCGAGGCCGCCCGCCGCGGTGAACCCGGGTACAAGCCGCGGATCATGGTCGGTGGCGGTCTGCGGCTCGGTCATCTGCCGCGGCTGCGCGCGGCGGGCCTCGACGCCTTCCACATCGGCGGTGCCGCACGTCCGGAGGGCTGGGCGGGACCGGTCTCCGCGGAGTCGGTACGGGAGTGGCGGACCGCCGTCGACGCGTAGCCGGCCCCATCCCCCTGCCGGTCCCGTGCGCCGGGCGGGTCCGGGAGGTCACGGATCCATCTCCGCCTCGTAGTTGTTGTGTTGTGAGAGTCACGTGCCGATCACCGCACGGCTTTTTGCGTGCATATTTGATCTGCCCCGATCGGCCGGGGCATGACAATCACACGGATGTGCGTGCCGGCGAAAGCGGTGCGGCAGCACAGCAGCATCAGGGGGACAAGGCTTCATGCCATCCATACGCAGCCGCACGCTCGCGGCGGCCGCCGCCGCGATCGCGGCCGTCATGATCACCACCACGGCCTGTGACGGCAAGAAGGACGACGAGGGGACCGCCGCGCGGCCCTCGTCGTCCGCCCAGGCCGACAAGGGTGTCGACACCGGCCAGGACGACGGCTCCGGCTCGCTCGGCGGGTACAAGCTGCCCGACGGCATCCCCACCGAACTCGGCGGCGCCGCCCTGGACAAGTGGAAGAACGGGGGATGGCAGGACTACAGCGACTGGGCCTCCAAGGCCGAGGACTTCGCCAACCCCTACATCAAGGACTTCTGGTCGCCGGAGAAGATGGCCCAGGCCAAGGCCAGCATCCCGGTCGCCCGGGCGGGCAGCACCAGTTCGGGCTCGGGCAGCGGCGCCACCTCCTACCTGCCCGACGGCAAGGTGACGAAGCAGACCGCCGCCAAGGTCAAGAGCACCTACCACCACTACGCGCCGCCCGTCGGCAAGATGTTCTTCTCCTCGCCCCAGGGCAACATGGTCTGCTCGGCCGCCGTCGTCACCGACCCGGCACACCCCGGCAAGTCCAACCTCGTCTGGACCGCGGGCCACTGTGTGCACGCGGGCAAGGGCGGCGGCTGGTACCGCAACATCGCCTTCGTCCCCTCGTACAACAACAGCGCGAGCCTGACCAGCCGTCAGATCACTAACCCGCGCGCCAAGTCGGTCTCCCCGTACGGCATCTGGTGGGCCGACTGGGCCACCACCTCCTCCCAGTGGATGAAGGGCGGCGGCCACACCGGCAACGCGGCCTCCGGGTACGACTACGCCGTGCTCCACGTCAAGCCCGAGAGCGGCGGCAAGTCCCTTCAGGAACAGCTCGGTTCGGCGCTGCCGGTGTGGTTCGCCGCTCCCGCCGCCAACAAGGTCAAGTCCATGAAGGTCCGCGGCTACCCGGCCGAGGCGCCCTACGACGGCTCGAAGATGTACGACTGCCACGGCGCCACCAAGCGGTTCGTGCTCGCGAGCAACGTCCCCGCCCAGTACATGATCGGCTGCACCATGAACGGCGGCGCGTCCGGCGGTCCTTGGTTCCTGAGCCACAACGGCCGGACCTATCTCGTCTCCAACAACTCCCTGAGCGACCGCAAGACGTTCATCACCGGGCCGCGCCTCGGCGAGAACGCCAAGCAGGTCTACCTGGCGACCAGCAGGAAGTTCAAGTAACCCCTCACGCACCGTGGTTCACGGCCCCCGGCATCCGATGCCGGGGGCCGTCGGCGTCCGTGCCGGGGCCGTCGGCCGGTCAGACCAGCTCGGCCGGGAGCGGGGCCGCGTGGGTCACGATCAGCCCCGACACCGCCCGGGTGAGGGCCACGTACAGACGACGCAGCCCGGTGCGCTCGTCCGGCTCCCCGTCGACGACGGCCCGCGGCTCGTCCAGGACCACGTAGTCGTACTCCAGGCCCTTCGCGAGGGAGGCCGGCACCAGCGTCAGCCGGGTCTCCGCCGTCGTCTCCTCGCCCGGACCGAGATACGTCCGCCCCGCCGCCGTCAGCGCCTCGGCGAGCACCCGGATCCGGGCGTCGGCGGCGATCAGCCCGACCGACCCCTCCTGGTCCAGCAACTCCTCCACCGCGCCCAGGACGTCGGCGTCCGCCGTACGCTCGCGCACCTCGAAGAAGCCCGGGTTCTCCCGCACCGAGGCGACCGGAGCGAGACCGGGCGCGATGTGCGGCAGCAGCCGGGAAGCGTAGGTGATCACGTCGGTGGGGACACGGAAACCCGCGGTCAGCTCCTCGACGACCGCGTCGCCCTTGCCCAGATGCCCGAGGGCCTCCTCCCAGCTGCGGGTCGCCCACGGGGTCGTCCCCTGTGCCAGGTCCCCGAGCACGGTCGCCGACCCCGTCGTGCAGCGCCGGCCCACGGCGCGGTACTGCATCGGCGACAGGTCCTGCGCCTCGTCGAGCACCACGTGCCCGAGGGAGTGCGTGCGCTGGACGAGGTCCGTGGCCTCGTCGATCAGCACGGCGTCGGCGGCCGACCACTTCGCGCTCTTCACGCTGCGCACGGGCTTGGCCCAGAGGATCTCCTTCTGCTCGCCCTCGTCCAGCAGTCCCTCCGCGTGCGCTGCGAGGAACTCGGCGTCGGTCAGCAGCCGGAGCACCAGTTTCGCGGGGTCGACCTGCGGCCAGATCGCCTTCACGGCGGCCTTCACGGCGGCGTTGCGGGCGACGGCGTCCTGCACCCGGTCGTCCGGTGCCTCGCCGGAGCGCTCCATCTGGACCAGCACGGCGTGCGCGATCCGCTGCGGGAGGGCCTGGTGGGCGGCGCCGTACCGGATGTCCCGGTCCAGCAGCTCGCGGACGATCTCCTCCAGCTCGTACGCGGGAACACGCCAGCGCCGCGACCCCCTGACCACCATCACGGGCTCGGTGGGGACGGTCACGTGCGAGCGCACGGCCCGGCGCAGCACCTCGGCCATCCGGGCGTCGCCCTTGATCACGGCCGCGGGCGCGTCGTCGCTGCCGCGCACCTCGACGTGCGCGACGAGGTCGTCGACGGTCGCCTGTCTGACCTCCAGCTCGCCGAGCGCGGGCAGGACCTGCTCGATGTAGTGCAGGAAGGATTTGTTCGGTCCGATCACCAGGGTGCCGGTGCGGGCGAGCCGTTCCCGGTGCGCGTACAGCAGATACGCGACCCGGTGCAGGCCGACGGCCGTCTTTCCGGTGCCGGGGCCTCCCTGCACACAGACCGAACCGGACAGCCCGGACCGGACGATCTCGTCCTGCTCGGGCTGGATGGTCGCCACGATGTCGCGCATCGGGCCGACGCGCGGACGCTCGATCTCCTGCTGGAGCAGTTTGCTGGTGGCCGCGGTCTCGGCCGGGTCGGAAAGGTGCTCGTCCTCGTACGCCGTGAGGTCGCCGCCGGTGTAGCCGAAGCGGCGGCGCAGGCCGACGTCCATCGGGTCCTTCTTCGAGGCCCGGTAGAACGGCTGGGACACCGGAGCACGCCAGTCGATGACCATCGGGTCGCCGTCGGCGTCGTGGACGTGCCGTCGCCCGATGTAGAAACGCTCGCCCTCGGCACCCTCCGCCAGGTCGGAGCCCGGGGCGTGCAGGTAGTCGAGCCGTCCGAAGAACAGCGGGGTGTGGCTCAGGTCGGCGAGGGCCTTGATGCGCTCGGCGATCTGGCGGTGCAGCACCTCGGCGTTCACCCAGTTCGCGGTGACGTCGCGGATGTCGAGGTTCTCCGCGTCCTCGCGCATCGCGCGGAGCGCCGTACGGGACCGGGTCAGGTGGGAGCGTTCGCGGGAGAGGGGGTCGTCGGACTCCGACGGGGCGCCGGACGGACCTTCGGACAGGGTGGACACGGGGAATTGCCTCCGGGAAACCTGCTGTGGGGGTGCTGCGGGAGTGCCGTGGTGCTCGTGGCAGTGCTGCGCGAGTGATGCAGATCGTGAATCGCCGCGGATTCCGTCGGGATTCCGCGGGGAATCCCTGCGGAATCCGCAGGGGGATTCCGGGTGCCGTCCGGTTTCCGGCCGGGCGGCGGCACTCCGTGAAGGGAGGCGGGCAAGACCGAAGATTCTAGGCGAAGGATGGATGCCGGGGCCAATGGTTTTCCAGCGCCCTGACCCGCGCCCTTCCCGTTGCCCTGACCCGCGCCCTTCCCGTTGCCCTGACCCGCGCCCTTCCCGGTGCCCGCGGGGCGTGTCAGGGTCCGGCCCCGGAGTCCCTAGGGGGCGGGGTCCGTCGTGAGGCGTACGGCGGCCGGCCCGGAGCCGTACCTGAGGGTGGGCGAGGTTCGGTCCATGGACCGACGCCGTTCGGGTCGGGGTGGCCGCACCATGGAGATATGAGCGCAGCCACTTTCACCCCAGGTCCTGCCCGTCCCGGGCCTGTCGCGCGTGGCGCGACGGCCGTCACTTCCATCCAGCACCGGCATCGCCTCGGCGACGCGCTGAAAGCAGTCAAGGTGTACGGGCGCGCGGCCATCGGGGTCGTCCTGCTCGGCGAGTACGGCGAAGAAGCGGGCGTCCGGCGCCGCTGAGGTTTCTCCCCGGGCCCACCAGAACTCCGGTCCGGGCCCCTGACATCGGGCCCGGCCCCGTCGTTCCGCCCCCCACGGGGCTCCGCCCCGGACCCCGCTCCTCAAAGGCCGGAGGGGCTGAATTCTTGCTACTCGGTGTCTGTCAGTAGTTCGTCGGCGTCCATGATCCGGTAGGCGTAGCCCTGTTCCGCCAGGAAGCGCTGGCGGTGGGCGGCGAAGTCCTGGTCGATCGTGTCGCGGGCGACCACGGAGTAGAAGTGGGCCTGGTGGCCGTCGGCCTTGGGGCGCAGGACGCGGCCCAGACGCTGGGCCTCCTCCTGGCGGGAGCCGAAGGTGCCCGAGACCTGGATGGCCACCGTGGCCTCCGGCAGGTCGATGGAGAAGTTCGCGACCTTGGACACGACGAGCACGCTGATCTCGCCCTCCCGGAAGGCGTCGAACAGCTTCTCCCGCTGCGCGTTGCTGGTCTCGCCCTTGATCACGGGCGCGTTCAGATGCTCGCCCAGTTCGTCGAGCTGGTCGATGTACTGCCCGATCACGAGGATCTGCTGACCGGCGAACCTGCGGACCAGCGCCTCGGTCACCTTCCGCTTGGTCGCGGTGGTGGCGCAGAAGCGGTACTTCTCCTCGTTCTCGGCGGTGGCGTACGCGAGCCGCTCGGAGTCGGTGAGGTTCACCCGCACCTCGACACAGTCGGCCGGCGCGATGTAGCCCTGCGCCTCGATCTCCTTCCAGGGCGCGTCGAACCGCTTGGGCCCGATGAGCGAGAAGACGTCCGACTCGCGCCCGTCCTCCCGTACCAGCGTGGCGGTCAGCCCCAGCCGGCGCCGGGCCTGGAGGTCGGCGGTGAACTTGAAGACCGGGGCGGGCAGCAGATGGACCTCGTCGTAGAGGATCAGGCCCCAGTCGCGGGAGTCGAAGAGCTCCAGGTGCGGGTAGACGCCCTTCCGCCGGGTCGTCAGCACCTGGTAGGTGGCGATGGTGACCGGGCGGATCTCCTTGCGGGTGCCGCTGTACTCGCCGATCTCGTCCTCGGTCAGCGAGGTCCGCTTCACCAGCTCGTGCTTCCACTGCCGGGCGGAGACGGTGTTGGTGACGAGGATGAGCGTGGTCGCCTTGGCCTCCGCCATGGCACCGGCCCCGACGAGCGTCTTGCCCGCGCCGCAGGGCAGCACGACCACACCGGAGCCGCCGTGCCAGAAGTTCTCCACGGCCTGACGCTGGTAGGGCCGCAGCGCCCAGCCGGTCTCGTCGAGCTCGATGGCGTGCGCCTCGCCGTCGACGTACCCGGCGAGGTCCTCGGCCGGCCAGCCCAGCTTCAGCAGGGTCTGCTTGATCTGGCCGCGCTCGGAGGGGTGGACGGCCACGGTGTCCGGGTCGATCCGGTTGCCGACGAGCGGGGTGATCCGCTTGGAGCGCAGGATCTCCTCGAGGACGGGCCGGTCGGTGGTGGTCAGGACGAGCCCGTGGGCCGGGTGCTTGCTCAGGGCGAGGCGTCCGTAGCGGTCCATCGTCTCGGCGATGTCCACCAGCAGCGCGTGCGGGACCGGATAGCGGCTGAACTCCACGAGCGCGTCCACGACCTGCTCGGCGTCGTGCCCGGCGGCCCGCGCGTTCCACAGGCCGAGCGGGGTCACCCGGTAGGTGTGGATGTGCTCGGGCGCCCGCTCCAGCTCGGCGAAGGGGGCGATGGCCCGACGGCAGGCGTCGGCCAGATCGTGATCGACTTCCAGCAGCAGCGTTTTGTCGGACTGGACGATGAGGGGTCCGTTCACACCCGTCCCTTTCTGCGTGGCGGCACCCGGCGCGGATGCTCGGCCAAACGTCCAGTGTGCCCTACCGGCGGGCGGTCACGGCTGGTCGTCGGCGAGCTCCGCGACCCCCGTGACCCGGTGCAGCGGATACGTGCGCACCTCGTCCGCCGTGTGGTCGTACGCCGTCACGAAGCCGCCCTCGACCCGGATGGGGGCGATGACGCGCTGGCTGGCCGCGCCCTCGGCGTTGACGTAGCCGATCCACACCGCCTCGCCGGTCATCACGGCGGCCTGCATGGTGGCGAGGGTCTCGGCGGAGCTGGTGCGCGGCAGCGCGCCGTCGCCCGGACGCCCGGCGGCCGGGTCGTCCTTGCGCGGGGCCGTGGAGGCGAGGTCGCCGGCCCGGATCGCGCGGATCGCGGCACCGAGGAGCGTGGCGTCGGGGACCGGCGGGCCGTCCGGGACGGGCTCGGGCGCCGTACGCGGCGGGGTGCGGTGGGCGTGCGCCCGGCTGATCAGCACGTCGCCCTCCGCCGACTCGGCGGCCGGCGCGAAGCCCATCGTCCGCAGACCGGCGAGGAGGGTCGAGGGGTCGGTCTGCGCGACCAGCACGGTCGGCGCGATCCGCCGCAGCCCGAACTCCTGGGAGCGTTTGTCGGCCAGGATCTCGTTGAGCACGGACTCGTCGTCGCAGCGGACGTACGCCGAGGCCGCCCCGATCCGCAGGTGGCCGTGCCGGCGCGCCATGTCGTCGATCAGATAGGCCAGCGGCTGCGGGACCGGCGTACGGGAGTGGGCGGCGAGGAAGGCGTGCAGGTCGGACGCGGAGCGGCCCGCGTCGAGCGCCCGGCGCACCGAGGCCGGGGTGAAGCGGTAGACCGTCGCGCCGCCCTTGGACTCGACGTCCGCGAGCACCCCGAGGGTGTCGGCCAGCGGACGCTCCAGCGGGCCGGGGGCGACCGCCGTCAGATCCGCCTGGAGCAGGACGTGGTCGAGGGGCTCGGGCAGCAGCGGCGCGAGGAGGGCGACGGCCCGGGCCGCGGCGGCGGCCTGCTCGGCGGGGGTGGGCTGCGCGGCGGCGGCCACGGGAGCGGCCAGGGGAGGGCGCCGCTTGTGCGCGGGAAGCTTGTCGCCCGGCCCGGACGGCTGCGCGGCCTGTGCGTCCGCCGTGGCCGGCAGGCCCAGCAGCGCCCGCCCCTGGGCGGACAGCGCGCCCCGGCCGGTCACCCCGAGCAGCTCCGCCTCGGACAGCGTCCAGCGGGCCAGCCGGGCCCGCAGGTCCTCCGGTGAGGGCCGGGCACCGCGCGAGGGCCGTTCCCAGAACAGCCGGGCCAGGAGTGAGTCGGTGTCGGGGGAGGCGCCCTCGGGAAGCCCGGCGAGCAGGGCGAGGACGCGGTGGCGGACCTCGGGTGCCGGTGAGCGGTCGAGGCCGGGGCCGAGCGCCGAGAGCGTACGGTCCTTCGCGTCCCGCCCGCCCACGAGACCGGCCGTGCGGGTCGCCGCGAGCCACGCCGAGGCGAGCCGCCCCCAGCGCTCCGCGGCGGGCAGCTCCAGCCACGCGTCGTACGCGGGCGTCGCCGCGTAGCGTTCGTCGGCCTCGCCGTCCGACGCCACCAGGCCCGCCGCGTAGGCGAGTTCCACCCAGAACGCGGCGACCGGTTCGGGGACGTCGAGCGCCACCGCCGTCCGCTTGAGGTCCCGCACGCTCAGACCGCCCGCGCGCAGCACGGCGGGTCCGCCCTCGTGCCAGTCCTTCAGCAGCTCCTCGACGGTCGCCAGCGTCGTGTACGCCTGGCCGGCCGCGGCGGCGTCCACAGCCTGTGGACGGTGGTTCGCCGCGGTCTCGACCGCGGGCGCCACCGGTTCGGTCACCCGGTGCGCGCGGCCGGCCCGCAGATGCAGGGCGACCTCACGGGGCAGCACGACCGTGCCCGGCGCCGTCGGCAGCAGCAGCCCCCGCGCGATCAGCCAGCGCAGATGTGCCGCGGGTTCCGCCGTCACCTGCCCGTACGGCGGACCCCACACCAGCCGGGACAGCACCTCCACCGCCTCGGCGGGCGCCTCGTCGAGCAGCGCCGACATCCGGCCCCGGTCGGCGAACAGGGCGCTCAGCGAGGCCACCGCCGACACGGAGTCATGGGTGGACGCCAGCCCCGCCGCGGCCACGATCTCCTGGATACGCCCGGGCGACATGCCGGCCGTGGCCTCGCCGACCGTCGGCCCGAGCCCCGTCGGGGACGGGTGCTGCGGGGAGGGCGCGAGCAGTTCACGTGCCGTGCGGACGAGCCGGACGCGGTCGTCGGCACCCCACACGAGCGCCTGCTCGCGAAGGGTCCCGAGCGCGTGCGGGAAGGCGGCCGTGACCGCCGGGTCGCCGTCGTCGCCCGCCAGCAGCCCGAGCAGTTCGTCGTACGTCGCCGGTTCCCGCGCCACCGCCAGCGCCTCCGCCGTCTGGAGCGTGAAGCGGTCCAGACGCTCCAGGGCGCGCACGACCGACGCCCGGGTGCCCGCCCGCGTGGCGAGCTGGGTGAGATCCGTGGGGACGGGGGTGATCAGGTCCGGCCGGGAACGCAGGAGGGCGGACAGCGAGGCGTCGTCCCGCGCGCGGAGTGCTTCCGCCAGGGACCGCGGGGCGGTCGTCTCGGGGCTCATCCTGTCAACGGTAGCGGGTGGCATGCCCGCCGGACCCGGCCCCCGGCCGGTGGACCGCCGGGCGGCCGCGCGATCCGGGACCTGTCATCACATTCCCGCCCGCCCCGCCACCCGCACGTCTCCCGCTGCCCGGTCTCCGCCGTCCCGCACGTCTCCCCGTGCCCGGTCTCCGCTTCCCCGCAGGTGTCTCCCGCTGCCCGGTCTCCGCCGTCCCGCAGGTCTCCCGGTGCCCGGTCTCCGCTGTCCCGCACGTCTCCCCGTGCCCCGTCTCCGTGTCCCGCAGGTCTCCCGCTGCCCGGTCTCCGGCGCCGCGCACGGCTCCCGGCGCCGGCCCCGGCGCCGCGCGCGTCTTCAAGTGGCCCGGCCCCGGGTCCCGTACGGCTTCCGGCGGCCGGCTCCCGGCGGCCCGCCGGCCCGGTGCCTCTCGTACGGCAGGCCGAGCCCGGGACCCGACGCTCCCGCGCCGGGGAGAACCGGTACCTTCGTCCCCACGGGGTATCCAACGCACCGGCCCCGGAGGGGACTTCGTGGGGATCGAGAGCGACCAGCTGGTCTTCGACTATCTGAGCCGGGTCGGCGACCTGGCCCAGCAGCGGCAGTTGCCGTCGGACACCCGCATGCGCCTGGTCACGGAACTGCGCGAGGAGATCGACCGGCGCCGGGCCGGCTCCGACACCCCGGCAGCGGTCCGCCGCATCCTCGACCGGCTCGGCACCCCCGACGAGATCGTCGCGGCGGCCGGACAGGGCACCGCGGGAACCGGCGCCGGCACCCGGACCTGGGCCGCCGTGCCGTCCCAGCGCGCCGCCGCCGAACCGGAGGAGCGCCCCGGGAAACTGCGCCGTGTCGTCCCCCGCCCCCGCCCGGCCCAGGAGCGGCCCGCCGAGAGCACCGGCACCGACGTCCCCTCCCCGCCCCATCTGGCGAGCGCGGCCGAACTGGGCGACAGCGCGACCCGGCCCGACTGGTGGCGCGGCACCGGCAGCCCCTTCGGACTCGGCGACAGCGTGCCGGGGTTCGTCGGCGGCGTGGAGATCCCCGAGCTGCTCAAGCCGCCCCCGGGGGACAAGGAGGACGGCCCGGGGAAGGAGACGGACCCGGCCGAGGAGAGCGCGGCACCGGACCCCCGGGACGAGCCGGCAGCCGAGGCCACCCCCGCGCGCCGGCGGCTCCGCCGTCTGCTCCCGCGCGCCGGCGGATACACCAATCCGCTGCTCCTGCTCGCCGCCGCCCTCCTCGTCGCCGGCGCGGTCCTCGGCAACTGGTTCGCGCTCGGCCTCGGCTGGCTGATCGCCTACGGCTCGCGCCGGCTCACCCAGGCGGAGTCGAAGTGGGCCGTGCTCGTCCTGCCGGGGCTCTCCGTCACGGCGGGCGTCGTCTGGCTCTGGGGCCGCTCGGAGGGCCGGTGGGGCGCTCCCGTCGCCGAGGGCCACATGAACGAGGCGATGGCCGAGACCTGGCCCTTCGTCGTGCGGGGCGCGGCGATCGCCTCGGCCCTGTACCTGGCCTGGCGCTCCCAGCGCAGGCGCTGACCCCGGCCCACCGGAAGGTGCGGGCCTTCCGGAAAAGGTGTGGACCGTGTTCCCGGGAGCCTGGGCACAATGGCCCATATGACCTCACCTGCGCTGACCGTCGGCTTCGACCTCGACATGACCCTGATCGACTCCCGTCCCGGGATCCACGCCTGCTTCGAGGCGATGGCGGAACGGACGGGGACGTACATCGACTCCGATCTCGTGGTCACGCGGCTCGGGCCCCCGCTGGAGCAGGAACTCGCCCACTGGTTCCCGGCCGAGGACATACCGGCGATGGCCGACCTCTACCGCGCGATGTACCCCGAGCACGCGATCACCGGCACGCTCGCGATGCCCGGAGCGCGCGAGGCCGTCACGGCGGTACGGGCGGCGGGCGGCCGCGCACTGGTCGTGACCGCGAAGTGGGAGCCCAACGCCAGGCTGCACCTGGACCACCTCGGCATCGAGGCGGACGAGGTGGTCGGCAACCTGTGGGCCGAACAGAAGGCGGTCGCGCTGCGCGAGCACGGCGCGAGCGTGTACGTCGGCGACCACACCGGCGACGTACGCGGAGCGCGCACGGCTCAGGCGTACAGCGTGGCCGTGGCGACCGGTCCCTGCGACGCGGAGGAACTGCGCGCGGCGGGCGCGGACGTCGTCCTCGGCGACCTCACGGAGTTCCCGGCGTGGCTGGACAACCACCGCTGAGGGCACGCCGGACACGGCCCCGGCCGGACCCGCCGCCGGGACGACCGCCGCGGCCGTGAGGGGGGCGCCTCCGCCGGGAACGGCCGCCGTCAGGAACGGGCGGCGCGGGCCCGGCGGCGGCCCTGCGCGGCGGACTGGAGCACGCCCGCCCCGGCCAGCAGGAATCCGACACCCATGAGCATGCTCAAGCCGAACATGTAGAACGGAAAAGGTTTCGTACCGAGCAACAGCGGGGCCACGGTGACCAGTGTGGCCAACGCTCCGACGAAGAACACGATGGCACCGGCACGGATCAGCCGGTCACCGGCTTCAGCGGAATTCGCTTGGGTTTTGTCACGCACCCCACCAGGGTAGTTCCCTGCGCGAAGGAACAATCCAGCGACGTCTTGTCACGAGCCGACGGACCATTAGCCTTGGTACCGGCGGGTCGGCTGACCCGCTGTAGTGCTATCCAGAGGCGTTTCTCGGGCAGTTGCCCCCGCAACCTTCCGAGCTCTTCCCAGAGAAGTTTCCGACGAGTACGAGGACGAGGACAGACGTGCCCACCGGCAAAGTCAAGTGGTTCAACACTGAGAAGGGCTTCGGCTTTCTCTCCCGCGACGACGGCGGCGACGTCTTCGTCCATTCCTCGGTCCTGCCCGCCGGTGTAGACGCCCTCAAGCCCGGCCAGCGTGTCGAGTTCGGCGTCGTCGCCGGTCAGCGCGGCGACCAGGCCCTCTCGGTCACGCTGCTGGAACCGGCCCCGTCGGTCGCGGCCGCCCAGCGCCGCAAGCCGGACGAACTGGCGTCCATCGTCCAGGACCTGACGACCCTGCTCGAGAACATCACGCCCACCCTGGAACAGGGCCGCTACCCGGACAAGACCTCGGGCAAGAAGATCGCGGGTCTGCTGCGCGCGGTCGCCGACCAGCTCGACGTGTGAGGCCCGGGCGCGAGCCGGGGATCAGGGAAAGGCCAGCGCGTCCGGTCCGAGGGGCGGTACGAGCCCCTCGGCCGCCGCACGGGTGAGCAGCCCGCGGACCGCCGCGTAACCGGGCTCGCCCAGATCGGCCGTGAACTCGTTGACGTACAGGCCGATGTGCTGGTCCGCGACGCCCGGGTCCATCTCCTGGGCGTGCTCCAGGACGTAGGCACGGGAGGCCTCGGGGTCGTCCCAGGCGGCGCGGACCGAGGCCCGTGCGGCCTCGGCGAGCTCCAGCAGCCGCTCGGCCCCCAGCGACCGCCTGGCGATGATCGCGCCCAGCGGGATCGGCAGCCCGGTGGTCCGCTCCCAGTGCTCGCCCATGTCGGCGAGCTTGTGCAGCCCGTAGTTCCGGTACGTGAAACGCGCCTCGTGGATGACGAGTCCCGCGTCGACCTTCCCGTCCCGCACGGCCGGCATGATCTCGTGGAACGGCATGACCACGATCTCGCCGACTCCGCCGGGAACCGTGTCCGCCGCCCACAGCCGGAACAGCAGATACGCCGTCGACCGCTCGCTCGGCACGGCGACCGTGCGGCCGGTCAGGTCCGTACCGGCCTCCTTGGTCAGGACGAGCGGACCGCAGCCCCGCCCGAGCGCGCCGCCGCACGGCAGCAGCGCGTAGTCGTCGAGGACGTACGGCAGTACGGCGTACGACACCTTCAGTACGTCGAACTCGCCGCGCTCGGCCATGCCGTTGGTGATGTCGATGTCCGCGAAGGTCACGTCCAGCGCGGGCGCCCCCGGGACACGGCCGTGCGCCCAGGCGTCGAAGACGAACGTGTCGTTGGGGCAGGGCGAGTAGGCGATCCGCAGGGTGTCGGCGGATTCAGTGGGTGCGCTCATGTGGGTTCCAACTCTCCAAGAGGGGCCCCAGCTTCCCGAATGCCCCGGTGAGGGCCGCGAGGGCTTCGCCGATGCGCCACGCGGCGCGGTCCCGCGGGCCGACGGGATTGGACACCGCGCGGATCTCCAGCACCGGCACACCGTGCGCGGCGGCCGCCTCGGCCACCCCGAAGCCCTCCATCGCCTCGGCGAGGGCGTGCGGGTGCCGGGCGCGCAGTTCGGCGGCGCGCGCCGTGCTGCCGGTCACGGTCGACACGGTGAGGACCGTGCCGACGGCGGCGCCGGTGACGGACGCGGTCTCCCGTACGAGTGATTCCGGAGGCCGGTGGCTGACGGTCCCGAAGCCGAGCTCGGTGACCGGCAGGAACCCCTCCGGCGCCTCGGCGCCCAGGTCCGCCACCACGATGTCGTCGGCGACCACGAGCGAGCCCACGGGCGCGCCGGGCTGGAATCCCCCCGCGATCCCCGCGCAGACGACGAGGGCGTAGGGCACGCCGCCGAGGGCGGCGGCGGTCAGCGCGGCGGACACGGAGGCGGCGGCGCGGGCGGGGCCGACACCGGCGGCGAGCAGATCGAGCCCGCCGGTCCGGTGGAGCGTCGCCCCCGGGATCCGTATCTCCTGCGCCGTGCCGGACGACGCCGCGGCCACCGCTTCCGACTCCACGGAGACGGCGGTGGCCACGAGCACCCTCGGCCCGGCGGCGGCGATCAGTTGTCCGAGTCCTTCTTGAACTTGAAGGACCACAGGCCGGTGGGCGACGTCTTGCCCTCCCTGACGGAGACGAGCGTCGAGTTGCCGGTGGCGCCGTACTGCTGGTTGAAGAAGACGCTGCCCGGGATCGTCAGGTACGTCTTGTTGGTGGTCTCGGGCAGCAGCTGCTGCCCGTTCATCAGGATCGTCCAGCCTTCGTCCGCGATCTTCGGGTCCACGCCGAACCGCACGGTCTCGTCGGGGTCGACGGTGATGGACTTGATGTCCTTGGACCGCAGGCAGCCCGTCAGGTCCGCCTTGAGGGCGTCGCCGTCGTTGTAGCAGTCGGCCTCGGAGCTCACCGACTTGGTGCCGACCGTGACGGTGGCGATCGGTGTCGGCTTGTCACAGGCGGACAGGGTGAGGAGTCCGGCGGAAACGGCGCCGACCGTGGCGACGGCGCGGCGACGGCGCGCAGCGCGTTGTCCATTAGCGGCTCTGCCGCGGGGCAGGGAGGTCATGACCGAAGGCTATCGGGCACGCCCACCGGTGCCCCCACGTGGGGTGCGGCGTGCCGCGTGTGGCCCCCGCGCGGCTCAGGAGACACGGCCGCGGGCCGATCCCCCGCGCCGTGCCACCAGAAGCAGCCCCCGCACGGTCGTCAGCCATCCGACGGCGACGATCCCGGCGGCGACGGAGAGCCCGAGCGGTCCGTTGAGCGGCATCGCGATACCGATGGCCCCGCCGAGCACCCAGGCCATCTGGAGCAGTGTCTCGGAGCGCGCGAACGCCGAATTCCGGACAAGTTCGGGGACGTCACGCTGGATCAGGGCGTCCAGGGACAGCTTGGCGAGAGCCTGCGCGAAGCCGGCGACCGCCGCGAGGCACGCCACCATCAGGGTGCCGAAGAAGAGTGCCGCCGTGACCGCCGCGGCCACCACGACCGCCACCACCGTCACGATGATGATCTCCGGGGCGCGCTGCTTCAGCCAGGCTCCGACGGCCGTGCCGAGCGCGTTGCCCACGCCTGCCGAGACGACCACCAGGCCGAGAGAGACCGCCGCGCTCTTGCCGGTGAGCGGGTGCTCGCGCAGCAGGAAGGCGAGGAAGAAGATCAGGAAGCCGGACAGGCAGCGCAGCGAGGCGTTGGCGCCGAGCGCGTGGGTGACGGCCGTTCCGACCGTCCGCAGTCCGGGGCGCGGGGGTTTCTTCAGATGCGGGCCGTGCAGATGGTCCGCGTCGGCGGCGAGCAGTGCCGTGTCCTCGCCCTTGGCGGAGTCGACCTTGGGCGGCAGCGAGAACGACAGGAACGTGCCCAGGATGAAGATCGTGAAGGCGCCGTAGAGCGGATAGCGAGCGCCCGCCGACTGGAGCAGGGCGGCGACGGGCGCGGCCACACCTGTGGCCAGGAGTCCACCCAAGGTGACCCGGGAATTGGCTTTGACCAGGGAGAACGTGGGTGGCAGGAGCCGGGGCACGACGGCGCTGCGCACCACGCCGTACGCCTTGGAGGCGACGAGCACGCCGAGCGCGGCGGGATACAGCTCGAAGGTGCCGGTGACGACCGCGCTCGCCAGCATCAGGGCGAGCATGGCCCGCGCGAGCATCGAGCCCGCCATCGCGGCCCGCCGGCCGTGCGGCAGCCGGTCGAGCAGCGGACCGATCACGGGGGCGAGGATGGCGAAGGGTGCCATCGTGATGCCCAGGTACAGGGCGACTCTTCCGCGGGCCTCGTCGGTCGGCACGGAGAAGAACACGGTGGACGCCAGCGCCACGGTGATCATGACGTCGCCCGCGCCGTTCACCGCGTGCAGTTCGATCAGTTTCCCGAGGCCCGACTCGCCCGCTCCGTGCGCGTGCGTGGCCTTGCGGATGCCGCGGACCGTCCGCGTCACGGGGAAGTGCAGGGCACGCCCCACCGCACGGACGGATCCGGTCACCCGGCCCGATCCGCCATTTCGGTTGGTCCCCTTGGCGCCACCGACACCGGTTGCTCCCTGGGGTGACCTTGCGGACGCCACTCCGTCATAGTGCCCCGAGTTCGGGGTGCGTAGTGCGGTTACCGCGCGTACGGGGGCCGAGTGGGGCCGATCGGACCGGGCGGGACGCTTGGGCGCGTCGCGGACATCCGGCGCCCGGCGCCGGGGGAAACCCCGCGGAGGGACGGACTCCGGGGGGCCGCGGAGCGGCAAAGATCCCGGCGCGGGGTCCCGAAGACGCCCGCCGGTGTGGGCCCAGGGGCCAGGAGAAGGTAGCGTGCGTAACGCGCCTGCGGCGATTGTTCTCGGCCGCGCGCCTCTCGGCCATCCCGCAGAATGGATGGCGTAGGTGCGCCCGAGTGCGATCGGGCGCGGACGTCGACGCGGCCCACCGGTCCGCTCCGTCCGCACCCCCGCCGAGGACTGGCGCACCCGTGAGACGGCGTAGGAGAGAAGCGATACCTGTGAGCGCAGCGACAACGCGAAGCCGCACCCCGGACCGTCTGTGCGCCGAGGCCGTCGACCTCGCCCGCGCGGCCGCCGAGGAGGCCGCGTACCCCGGCGTCGTCGGCGAGCACCTCGGGCTGGTCTCCGAGGGGGACCGCGTTGTCACGCACTACTTCGAGTGCAAGGAACCCGGGTACCGCGGCTGGCGCTGGGCGTCCACCGTGGCCCGTGCCTCGCGGGCGAAGATCGTCACCCTCGACGAGACGGTGCTGCTGCCCGGCACGGACGCCCTGCTGGCCCCGGAGTGGGTGCCGTGGAGCGAGCGGCTCCGCCCCGGTGACATGGGCCCCGGGGACCTGCTTCCCACGGACGCCGAGGACCTCCGGCTGGAGCCGGGCTGGTCCGGCGAGGACGAGCCCGCGCCGAACTCCGCGGTCTCCGAGGACATGGCCGAGCTGGTGGAGGCGGAGGACGCGGAGGTGACCGCGGGCACGCCCGCGCAGCTGCCGATGACTCCGCGCCGGGGCTCGATCGCCGCCGTCGCCGAGGAACTGGGGCTCCGCCGGGCCCGGGTCCTCTCCCGGTACGGGCTGCATGTCGCGGCCGACCGCTGGGAGGACTCGTTCGGCGCCAAGACGGCCATGGCGCAGGCCGCGCCCGCCACGTGCGTGAGCTGCGGCTTCCTGAACCGTATCGGGGGCTCGCTCGGGCAGGCGTTCGGTGTCTGTGCGAACGAGTTCTCGCCGGCGGACGGGCGGGTGGTGTCTCTCGCGTACGGGTGCGGAGGGCACTCCGAGGCCGCCGTCATGCCGACGCCGCCGCGGCCGCCGCTTCCCGTGATCGACGAGACCCAGGTGGATCCCTTCCCGCTGCGTCCGTCCCCGGACTCGGGCTCGGTCCCGTCCACCACGGACGAGTCCGAGGCGGAGCTGGGGCATTCCTAGCTCTCCACTGGCCCCGGGGCCTCGACCGGGGGGCGGGGAACCGGTGCTTTCACCTCCCCCGGCACGAACGCTCCCCAGCCGTTCATCGCCCCCTCCGCCCCTACCCGTCCCACCCTGGGGCTCCGCCCCAGACCCCGCTCCTCAAACGCCGGAGGGGCTGGATTTTCCCGGCCGGGGCTGAAGCTTCACCGGCGGGTGCTGAATTTTCCCCGCCCGGGGCTGAAACTTCCCCGGCTGGGGCTGGAGCTTCACCGGCTGGGGCTGGAGGCTCACCAGCCGGGGCCGAAATGGTCCGCCACCACGACGCACCCGCAGCCGGGATGCGACGCGAGGGGACGTGCCGGTACATCGATGGCCGTCGCCACTAACGGTCACTTCTCTGCCCGACAGCGGCGGCCTGATGCACCGGCGCGGCCCCGGCCCACCCACCGGCGGGACCCGCGACGCCCACCGGTGACGGCCCCGACCCACCCACCGGTACCGGCGGCGGCCTGATGCACCGGCGCGGCCCCGGCCCACCCGCCGGTGACGGCCCCGGCCCACCCGCCGGGCCGGAGTCGGAGAACGCTCGCGGTACCTTCATGCCGCGACGCGGTGCAGCATTCGCGGTCGCGTCAGGCGAGAGGGAGAGTGAACCCGTGAGTAAGTTCGTGCGGCCGGCTGCCGAGGGTGCGGACCCGTTCGGCACGGCCCGCCTGCGCCGCGGAGTACTGGACGCCTGGGCGGCCAGCCCGGCCAGGTTCCGCGAGGACGCCAACGCCGAGGAGGACCTCGTCCTCGGCGGGTACCGCGACCGCCTCGTCGTGGAACTCGCCCAGAACGCCGCCGACGCCTCGGCCCGCGCCGGCGCCCCCGGCCGCCTGCGCCTCACACTCCGCGACGGCGTCCTGGTGGCGGCCAACACCGGCGCCCCCCTGGACGCGACCGGCGTCGAATCCCTCGCCACCCTCAGGGCCTCCGCGAAGCGGGACGCCCACGACACGGCCGTGGGCCGCTTCGGCGTCGGCTTCGCGGCGGTCCTCGCCGTCACCGACGAGCCCGCCGTCGTGGGCCGGCACGGCGGCGTCCGCTGGGCGCTCGCCGAGGCCCGCGACCTCGCCGCCGGCACCGCCACCGACAGCCCCGGCCTCGGCGACGAGATCCGCCGCCGGGACGGCCACGTGCCGCTGCTGAGGCTTCCGTTCGCGGCCGAGGGCACCGCCCCGGCCCCGTACGACACCGCCGTGATCCTCCCGCTGCGCGACACCGCCGCCGAGGACCTCGCCGAGCGCCTCCTGCGGAACATCGACGACGCCCTCCTGCTGGCCCTCCCGGGCCTGGAGGAAGTGGTCGTGGAGATCGGCGACGCGGAGGTCCGCACCCTGCGCCGGACCACCGCCGAGCACGGCGCCGTCATCGACGACTCCCGCGACGGCACCACCCGCTACCGCACGGTCGCGGCACACGGCACCCTCGACCCCGCCCTGCTCGCCGACCGCCCGGTCGAGGAGCGCCTGCGCCCGCACTGGTCCGTGACCTGGGCCGTCCCGGTCGGCCCCGAGGGAGCCCCGGCCCGCCCGAGGACCAGCCCCGTCGTGCACGCGCCGACGCCGAGCGACGAGGCCCTAGGCGTGCCCGCGCTCCTCATCGCCTCGTTCCCGCTCGACACCACCCGGCGCCACACGGCCCCCGGCCCGCTGACGGACTTCCTGGTGGAGCGCGCGGCGGACGCCTACGCCGAACTCCTCGCGTCCTGGCGGCCGGTGGACACCGGGATCATCGACCTGGTGCCCGGCCCGCTCGGCAAGGGCGAGCTCGACGGAGCGCTGCGTCAGGCGGTCCTGGACCGGCTGCCGCGCACCGCCTTCCTGCCGCCCGCCGCCCCGCCGGCGGGCCCGCCGGCCGTCGACACCCCCGAGGACTGGCCGGGGAGCAGCCCCACGGACACCCCGGCCGCCCTGCGGCCGCGCGACGCCGAGGTGGTGGAGGGCGCGGGCGCCGAGACCGTCCGGGTGCTCGCCGAGGTGCTGACGGGCCTGCTGCCCGCCGGGCTCGAACGGCGAGTGGAGCTGCGCACACTGGGCGTCGCCCGGGTCCCGCTCACCGAGGCCGTGGACCGGCTGGCCGGCCTGGAGAAGGACCCGGAGTGGTGGTACCGCCTGTACGACAGCCTCGCCGGGGTCGACCCGGACCGGCTGTCGGGACTGCCGGTGCCGCTGGCCGACGGCCGTACGACGATCGGGCCCCGCCAGATCCTGCTGCCCACCCCCGAGGGGTCCCTGGTCGCCCCCGCCACGCTGGCCAGGCTCGGCCTGAAGGTCGCGCACCCGGACGCGGCCCACCCCCTCCTGGAGAAGCTGGGCGCTCTGCCGGCCTCGCCCCGCGCGGTGCTCACGACGCCGCAGGTGCGGGCCGCGGTGGCCGCCTCGCTCGACGACGAGGGCGGCGCGTGGGACGAGGACACCCTGGACGCGGAGGAGCTCGCGGACACCGTCCTCGCGCTGGTCCGTGACGCCGCGCTCGAACCCGGCGACGAGCCCTGGCTGGGCGCGCTCGCCCTGCCGGACGACGAGGGTGAACTCGTGCCCGCCGGCGAACTCGTGCTGCCCGGAAGCCCGTTCGCCCGGATCATGCGCGAGGACGAACTGGCCTCCGTCGATTCCGAGTTGGCCGAGCGCTGGGGCGAGCAGCCGCTCGCCGCCTGCGGCGTCCTCGCGGGCTTCGCCCTGGTGCGCGCCACCGACGTCGTGCTCGACCCGGACGAACTGGAGCCGCGCGAGGGGGACTTCGCCGAGCCGGACGACGCGGGTCTGCTGGACGCGGTGGACGTGTGGTGCGAGGACGTCCTGGACCGGCTGCCCGACTCGCCGGTGCCGCCCGTCGCCACGGAGATCGTGGCCGTACGGGATCTGGACCTGGTGGACGACGACCACTGGCCGCAGGCCCTGGCGCTGCTCGCCCGGCCGCCGCTGCGGGACGCGATCATCCAGCAGGTGCGCGTCCTGCTCCCGGACGGCACGCACGAGATCGTCCGGCCGTACACGGCGTGGTGGCTGCGCGGCCATCCGGTGCTCGACGGGCGCCGGCCCGCCGGTCTGCGGGCAGCCGGCGGCGATCCGCTGCTGCGGGGTCTGTACGACGAGGCCGACGCGACCGGTTTCGACGACGAGCAGGTCCTGCGGGCGCTCGGTGTCCGCACCTCCGTTGCTGCCCTGCTCGACGAGCCGGGCGGAGCGGCGGAACTGCTCGACCGGCTCGCCGACCCCGACCGCCCGGTCTCGGGGGCCCAACTGCACGGCTTGTACAGCGCGCTGGCCGACCTCGACCCCGAGCGGGTGACGCTGCCGGACGAGCTGCGGGCGGTCGTGGACGGCGAGGTGCGGGTCGTGGACGCGGCCGACGCGGTGGTCGTGGACTCACCGGACCTGCTGGCCTTCACCGACGGGGTGCCGCTGCTGCCGGTGCCTCCGTCGCGGGCCGCCGAGCTCGCCGAGCTGTTCCAGGTGCGCCGGCTCAGCGAGTCCGTCACCGGCGAGGTGACCTCCGAGGGCACCGAGCACGACGTACCGGAGTCCGTACGGGTCCTGCTGGGCCCGGCGACCCCCGCCTCGTACGTCGAGCACGAGGAGCTGGTGGTCGACGGCACCGAGCTCGACTGGCGCCGTACGCGCGACGGGGTCCTGCACGCTTCCACCCTGGAGGGTGTCGCCGCCGGACTCGCCTGGTCCGCGGGCCAGTGGCCGCGCCGCTTCGAGGTCGCCGCGCTGCTGGAGGATCCGTCCCGCACGGAGGAGCTGGCCCGGGACCGCTGGTTCGACTGACCCGGCCCGCGGCATTCGCGCGGCACGTCTGCCCGGTCCCGGGAATTCCGGGGCCGGGCTTTTCTCTGTGCTTCACCATCGCCGCGTCATGCGCACCTAAAAACTGCGATTCCCTTACCCCGCCCGTACAACCCGTCCCGCCTCTCACTAATCTCACCCTTCGAGTCAACAGACTCACCGATCACTTGGGTCCCGTGAGGAACGACCATCTCCGGGCCCCCCTTTCTCCACCTGGGGAATCCCATGCGCATACGAGCCGCCGTGGCCGCCGTGACCGGCGCCCTGGCCCTTTCCGCTCTCGCCGTGCCGGCCGCACAGGCCGCAGGCAACCCGCTGGCCGACGTCACCGTCTCCAACGTCGTGATCAACAGCGGTAAGAACATCGTGGTCGGCGCTTCCGCTCAGGTCACGGTCAGTGCGTCCTACACCGTGACGCACCCCGCGAGCCTCAGCGCGAGCTCCTTCATCAGCGGTCCGCTGCTCTACCGCGGTACCTCGATCACCTCGCCGAGCGAAGCTCTCATCGGCGGCGACGACCCCGGTACCTGCACCGCCTCGTCCTCCACCGTGCTCAAGTGCACGGCCAAGATCCAGTTCCGTCCGGCCGCCACCGGCGACTACGACGACCTGGCCAACTCCCAGGCCGGCAGCTGGAAGGTCGGTTCGGTCGCCCTCGACAACAGCGGGCACACCAAGTGGCAGAACGACCTCGGCGCGGCGAAGGTCCAGCGCCTGTCGAAGCTGACGGTCAACGCCGCCCCCGAGCCGGTCAAGAAGGGCAAGACCGTCACGGTCACCGGTGCCCTGACCCGTGCGAACTGGGACAGCCACAAGTACGCGGGCTACACGGGCCAGCCGGTGAAGCTGCAGTTCCGTAAGGCCGGCAGCAGCACGTACACCACGCTGAAGACGGTCACGACGGACAGCTCCGGCAACCTGAAGACCACCACGACGGCCACCGCCGACGGTTACTTCCGCTACAGCTTCGCGGGCACCACGACCACCCCGGCCGTCAGCGCCGCGGGCGACTACGTCGACGTGCAGTAACACGCGCTCCGGCCGGACGACGATCCAGCCGGGCAACCGGGCGTGACCTGAATCCCCGGCCCTCCACGGGCCGGGGATTCCTGTTTGTCCCCGCCCGCTCACGCGTAAGAAAAAAGTTCATCCAACGTACAACCATTCGACGACCTGGATGATCTTTTCACCTGAGTCATCAGACTCCACGATCATTTGGGCCCCCGTGCCCCCGAGCCGCGAGGCTCGACCGCACCCGGGCTCTATCTCCACTGGGGGATTGCATGCGCATGAGTGCCACTGTGGCCGCCGTCTCCGGCGCCCTGGCTCTTTCCGCTCTCGCCGTTCCGGCCGCGCAGGCGGACGGTCACGGCTCGCTCGCCTCGCTGGCGCCGTCCACCTCGAAGGTCACGCCGTTCACCGGCTCCTCGCCCGCGGACGAGACGGTCGGCGACACCAAGATCACGAGCGTTACCGTCAACGGTGGCAAGGACATCGTCGTCGGCACCACGCTCAAGAAGTCCTTCACCATCTCGGTGTCGGCCAGCGACCCGACCGGCATCTACGACGGCTATGCCCAGCTCTGGCACGGCTCGGACGTGGACAGCCCCGACGGCGTCCTCGTTCCGGACGCCGACACGGGCACCTGCACCGCCACCGGCGCCACCACCGGGACCTGCAAGGTCACGATCGTCGCCGACCCGAACGAGAACATCTACTCCAACATCCTGGCCGGCACCTGGAAGGTGTGGGTCGGTGCCATGGGCAACGACTACGACTACACCATCGTCGACGCCTACAAGACCGCCCGGGTGCAGCGCGCCTCCAAGCTGACGGTCAATGCCGCGCCGGAGCCGGTGAAGAAGGGCAAGACCGTCACGGTCACCGGCAAGCTCTCCCGCGCCAACTGGGACGACCTCCAGTACCACGGCTACGCCGGCCAGTCGGTGCAGCTCCAGTTCCGCAAGAAGACCAGTGACACGTACACCACGCTGAAGACGATCAAGTCGGACAGCGTCGGCAACCTGAAGACGACCACGACGGCCACCGTCGACGGTTACTTCCGCTACAGCTTCGCGGGCACCACGACCACCCCCGCCATCAAGGCCACGGGTGACTACGTCGACGTGCAGTAACACCTGATGCGCCCAGAGGCCCCCGGCTCCAGTGCCGGGGGCCTCTGGTCCGTCCGGAACGGCTCACAAAAAGTTCACCCCGCGTACAACCTTGTGAAGGCGTCGGCGATCATGTCTTCCGAGTCAACGGACTCCATGATCACTTGGACCCCGCGATCGCCGGCCGTCAGGCCCGGCCGCCGTCGGGGCCCCTTTCTCCACGTGGGGATCGCATGCGCATACGTGCCACTGTGGCCGCCCTCTCCGGCGCCCTGGCTCTTTCCGCCCTCGCCGTACCCGCCGCCCAGGCGACGGGCGGTCACTCGTTCGACCACGACGACGTCCAGAAGATCGCGCAGGCCGCGCGCGAGGCCGCCGACGGCAAGTCGGCCTACACCGGCTCCACGGGCGAGGACGGCGAGCCGTACCCGCTGGACGTCACCTTCTCCGCCGTGAAGGTCAACAACGGCAAGCCGATCGTGGTGGGCGTCAGCAACAAGGTCACGGTCCCCGTCACCTTCACCGTGACGCACGCCGCGGACGTCGACATCTACGCCTCCGACACGTACATGGACATCGAGCTCTACCGCGGCTCCTACGAGGACCAGGCCAACTGGCTGGTCGGCCCCGACTGGCCGAGCTGCACCGACGTCTCCGCCACGAAGGCGAACTGCACGAGCACCATCGAGGCCGACCCGACCTGGGACTTCGTGGGCAACGAGGACGCCACCACGTGGAAGGCCGACGGTTACGTCCTCGACTTCAACGACCAGGACCCGCTGGGCGAGGACATCGACTGGAGCCAGGTCGGCTTCGCCGGTGCCGGCGACCTCGCCACCACCAAGCTCCAGCGCTACTCCAAGCTGACGGTCAACGCCGCGCCGGAGCCGGTGAAGAAGGGCAAGACCGTCACGGTCACCGGCAAGCTCTCCCGCGCCAACTGGGACGACTTCGCCTACCACGGCTACACGGGCCAGTCGGTGAAGCTGCAGTTCCGCAAGAAGAGCAGCAGCACCTACACCACGATCAAGACGATCAAGTCGGACAGCACCGGCAACCTGAAGACCACCACGACGGCCACCGTCGACGGTTACTTCCGCTACAGCTTCGCGGGCACCGCGACCACCCCGGCCGTCAACGCCGCGGGTGACTACGTCGACGTGCAGTAGTCAGGTGATCTAGCCCTACGCGGGTACGCGGCGGTCGACCCATCTCCACAGGAATTCCAGGACGGCCGCCGCCGTCACCGAGATCAGCACCGCGATCCACGGCATCGTCGTGCCGACCAGCTTCAGCGCGAAGAAGTGCTGGAGCCTCGGCACGACGAGCACCAGCAGGAACGCCCCGCCCATCGAGGCGACGAGGCAGATCCGCCACCAGGTGTAGGGCCGGGCGATGATCGCGAGCACCCACATCGAGACCAGGAACAGCGTCAGCGTCGCGGCGCTCGTCTCCGCCTCCAGTGCGCCCTCTCCCGTGTAGTAGTGGCGCGCGATCAGATACATCAGGAAGGTGGCCGCTCCGGCGACGACGCCGCCCGGGATCGAATACCGCATGACCCGCCGCACGAAGTGGGGCTGAGCGCGCTCCTTGTTGGGGGCGAGGGCGAGGAAGAACGCCGGGACGCCGATCGTGAGGGTGGACAGCAGGGTCAGGTGACGCGGCAGGAACGGGTACTCGACCTGCCAGCACACCACCAGCACGGCCAGCAGCACCGAGTAGACCGTCTTCACCAGGAACAGCGTCGCGACCCGGGTGATGTTCCCGATGACCCGGCGGCCCTCGCCGACCACCGAGGGCAGGGTCGAGAAGCTGTTGTTCAGCAGCACGATCTGGGCCACCGCGCGGGTCGCCTCGGACCCCGAGCCCATGCTGACCCCGATGTCGGCGTCCTTCAGGGCCAGGACGTCGTTCACACCGTCGCCGGTCATCGCCACCGTGTGCCCGCGGGCCTGCAGGGCACCGACCATGTCCCGCTTCTGCTGCGGGGTGACCCGTCCGAAGACCGTGCCCTTCTCCAGGGACTTGGCCATCTCCTCGCGCTCGTCCGGCAGGCGGCGCGCGTCCACGACCTCGCCGGTGAGCCCCAGCTTCCCGGCGACCGCTCCCACCGACACCGCGTTGTCACCGGAGATGACCTTGGCCTTGACGTCCTGCTCGGCGAAGTAGCGCAGGGTGTCGGCCGCGTCCGGGCGCAGCCGCTGCTCCAGTACGACCAGCGCGGCGGGCCGGGCGGCCTCCGCGGCGCCGGGGTCGTCGAGGTCCTTGGTGGTCCTGGCGAGCAGCAGCACCCGCAGCCCCGCCTCGTTGAGGCGCTCGGTCTCGGCGAGCGCCTTGTCCTCGGCTGCCAGCAGCACGTCGGGGGCGCCGAGCAGCCAGGTGCTCGACTCGCCGTTGCCCTCGCTGAAGCCCGCGCCGCTGTATTTGCGGGCGGAGGAGAAGGGCAGGGACTGGGTGCAGCGCCACTCCTCGCTGTCCGGGTAGGCGGCCATGATCGCCTGGAGGGAGGCGTTCGGCCGCGGATCCGACTCGCCGAGCGCGCCGAGGACCTTGCGCAGGTACGACTCGTCCGCGCCGTTCAGCGGCCGCAGTTCCGTGACGTCCATGCCGCCCTCGGTGAGGGTGCCGGTCTTGTCGAGGCAGACGGTGTCGATGCGGGCCAGGCCCTCGATGGCGGGAAGCTCCTGGACGAGGCACTGTTTTCGGCCGAGGCGGATCACGCCGATCGCGAAGGCGACGGAGGTGAGCAGGACCAGGCCCTCCGGGACCATCGGCACGATCCCGCCGACGGTCCGCGCGACGGAGTCCTTGAAGCCGTGCTGCTTGACGACGAGCTGGCTGATGATCAGGCCGATGGCGGTCGGGATCATCATCCACGTCACGTACTTGAGGATCGTGGAGATGCCGGTGCGCAGCTCGGAGTGGACCAGCGTGAACCGCGAGGCCTCCTCCGCGAGCTGTGCCGCGTACGCCTCCCGGCCCACTTTCGTCGCCGTGAAGGCGCCGCTGCCGGCGACCACGAAGCTGCCGGACATCACCGGGTCGCCGGCGTGCTTGACCACGGGGTCGGCCTCACCGGTGAGCAGCGACTCGTCGATCTCCAGCCCGTCGGCCTCGGCGCAGGTTCCGTCGACGGCGACCTTGTCGCCCGGCCCGATCTCTATGAGGTCCCCGAGCACGATCTGCGAGGACCGCACCTCGGCGGCGACGCCGTCCCTGCGGACGGTGGGTTTCACCTCGCCGATGACCGCGAGCGAGTCCAGGGTCTTCTTGGCGCGCCACTCCTGGATGATGCCGATCCCGGTGTTGGCGATGATCACGTAGCCGAACAGGCTGTCCTGGAACGGCGCCACGAACAGCATGACCAGCCACAGGACGCCGATGATCGCGTTGAAGCGGGTGAACACGTTCGCCCGGACGATCTCGCCGATGGAGCGGCTGCTGCGCACCGGGACGTCGTTCACCTCGCCGCGCGCGACCCGCTCGGCCACCTCGGCGGCCGACAGCCCCTCGGCCCGCCGGGAGGCGGCCATGGGCACGGGGTGTACGGGATCCAGTCCGGCGCCCGCGTCGGTGTGGGTCATGCCATCGACGGTACGTGCGGATATGCGGCTTCACCCGCCGAGTGCGCCAAAGTTCCGACCTGGGGAGGACCGGGGGCGGCGGGCAATGCTGCCGTGGGTGGAGAAAGTCCCTTACTCCGTCACGGGGGTGGCGGGGGAGCCGCCCGCCCGGGCGCGCTTGATCGCGGCGTCACGCTTGCGGACGTACCAGATGCCGATCAGCCCGAGGCCCGCGCCGGCCAGACAGGTCCACAGCCACCACAGGTGTCCGTGGTCGTCGAACCAGCCGTAGAACGGGAGCTGCACCAGGAAGAGGACGAACCAGAGGATCGTGCCGCCCGTGATGGTGGCGACCACGGGGCCCTCCAGGGGCTCCGGCGCCTCGTGCTTGGGGGTCCACTTCGCCATGTGCACAGCTTACGAGGGTCCGCGACCGGTTGTGTTCGCACCCGGTCTCCCTATGTACGGCAAGGGTCTACGCGCGGAGATAGCGATTTCTGACTCATATGTTCATACTGAAACGGTCCGAGTCTGGCCAGTTGTATTCGTATAAAACACCAACAGCGACCTGGGGGAACCTGCTGGTGAACGACTGCTGACCAGGCTCGATCACGTCCCGTCCCCCTGCACGTTTGAGGACCCGCATGTCCACCTCGGCCGCCACCAAGGCCCCCGCCCCGCAGGAGCCGGAGTCCCGGCCCGCGCAGAGCGCTCTCGACCGCTTCTTCAAGATCTCCGAGCGGGGCTCCAGCCTTCCGCGCGAGATCCGCGGCGGTTTCGCCACCTTCTTCGCGATGGCGTACATCATCGTGCTGAACCCGATCATCCTGGGCAGCGCGAAGGACATGTACGGGCACCACCTCGACAACGGGCAGCTCGTGACCGCGACCGCGCTGACCGCGGCCTTCACCACGCTCCTCATGGGCGTCATCGGCAACGTGCCCATCGCGCTGGCCGCCGGCCTCGGCGTGAACACGGTCGTCGCCCTCCAGCTCGCCCCCCGGATGTCCTGGCCGGACGCCATGGGCATGGTGGTCCTCGCGGGCTTCGTCGTGATGCTCCTGGTCGCCACCGGTCTGCGCGAGCGCGTCATGAACGCGGTGCCGCTCGGCCTGCGCAAGGGCATCGCGATCGGCATCGGCCTGTTCATCATGCTGATCGGCCTGGTCGACTCCGGCTTCGTCACGCGGATCCCGGACATCGCCCAGACGACCGTCCCGCTCCAGCTCGGCACCGACGGCCACCTGCACGGCTGGCCCGTGCTGGTCTTCATCCTCGGCACCCTGTTCACCCTCGCGCTGATGGTGCGCAAGGTGCCCGGCGCCATCCTCATCTCGATCGTCACCATGACGGTCGTCGCGGTGATCATCAACGCGGTCACCACCGTGCCCAACTGGGGACTGACCGTCCCGAAGTGGCCCGGTAACCCGGTCGAGGCCCCGGACTTCGGGCTCGTCGGCCAGTTCAGCCTCTTCGGCGGCTTCAGCAAGGTCGGCGTGCTGACCGGCATCCTCTTCGTCTTCACCGTGCTGCTGTCGTGCTTCTTCGACGCGATGGGCACGATCATGGGCATCAGCGACGAGGCCAAGCTGACGGACGCGCAGGGCAACATGCCCGGCATCAACAAGGTCCTCTTCGTCGACGGCATCGCCGTCGCCGCGGGCGGCGCCTCCTCCTCGTCGGCCACCACGTGCTTCGTGGAGTCCACGGCCGGCGTCGGCGAGGGCGCCCGCACGGGCTTCGCGAACGTGGTCACCGGCGCGCTCTTCGCCGTGGCCCTCTTCCTGGCCCCCGTCGCCACGATGGTCCCGGCCCAGGCCGCCACCCCGGCGCTGATCGCGGTCGGCTTCCTGATCATGTCCCACTCGGTCAAGGAGATCGACTGGGCGGACTACACGATCGCCATCCCGGCCTTCGTGACGATGATGATGATGCCGTTCACCTACTCGATCACCAACGGCATCGGGATGGGCTTCATCACCTTCGTCGTGCTGCGCCTGGCGGCGGGCCGCAGCCGTGAGGTCCCGGTCGCCATGTACGTGGTGGCGGCGGTCTTCACCTTCTACTACCTCATGCCGGCCCTCGGCCTGACCTGAGCGCCATAGGCCGGGCGGGGGTCCGTACGACCCCCGGCGGCACCCGCGGGGTCACGTGACCCCGTAGAACTTCTCCGTCTCCTCGACGGCGGTCTGGAACCGCTCGTCGAAGTCGTCGCGAATGAGCGTCCGGACCACATAGTCCTGGACGCTCATTCCGCGTTTCGCGGCATGGTCGCGGAGCCGGTCGAGCAGCTCCCCGTCGATACGCAGGCTGAGCACGCTGGTCCCCATGGAGTCGAGGGTCGCCGCTTCCCGACCGGATCCGGGTCACTTTCCGGAGCGATCTCACTCATATGAGTGATCCCCGCGTCCGATGGCGCGTTTCGGGGGTGCCCCGTTGTTCTTTAGCGAGAGTAATGAGTTACGCTAAAGAACATGCCTGACCTCACCCATGGCGACGACGAGGCCGCCGTGAACGCCTTGCGCTCCGCAGTGATGCGGTTGTCGCGTCGACTCAAGCACCAGCGGGTCGACGAGTCGCTGAGCCCCACCGAGATGTCGGTGCTCGGCACCCTCGCCCGCTGCGGCAGTGCCACGCCCGGCGAGCTCGCCCGCAAGGAACACGTGCAGCCGCCGTCGATGACCCGCATCGTCGCGCTGCTCGAAGCCAAGGAGCTGGTCAGGCTGGAGCCGCACCCCGAGGACCGGCGCCAGAAGGTGGTGACGCAGACCGACAAGGCCGAGGCAATGCTCGAGGAGAGCCGCCGCAGGCGGAACGCGTTCCTGGCCGGACTGGTCGAGGCCCTCGACGAGGACGAGTGGGCCAAGCTCCGCGAGGCCGCTCCCGTCCTGGAGAAGCTCGCGCACATCTGACCGACGGCGGCCCTCCCGCGCTCCGCGACCCCGGTCCGGATCACCGGTCACGCATCGGATCACTGATCTCGGTTCGGATCACTGATCTTGGTTCGGATCACCGGTCTCGGCCCCGAGATCACCGGTCTCGGCCCCGAGATCACCGGTCTCGGCCCGGATCAGCGATCTCGGTCCGGATCAGCGATCGCGGAGCACGAGGGCCCGCCCTGCCCCGCAAGCGCCGACGCCCCCCATGACGCCGACGTCCACGACTGCCCTGGAGGCGAGCCCTTTTGAGTACGGGACCCGGAGCACACTCCGCCCCCGCACCAGCCACCCACGACTCCACAGCCACCCGCGACTCCCCCCGCTCCTCCTCGATGTTCAGCTCGCTGAAGATCCGTAACTACCGCCTGTTCTTCCTGGGCCAGGTCGTCTCCAACACCGGCACCTGGATGCAGCGCATCGCCCAGGACTGGCTGGTGCTCAGCCTCACGGGCTCCTCCGCCGCGGTCGGTGTCACCACCGCGCTCCAGTTCCTGCCGATGCTGCTCTTCGGCCTGTACGGCGGTGTTCTCGTCGACCGCCTCCCCAAGCGGCCGACGCTGCTGGTGACGCAGACGGCGATGGCCCTCACCGGCCTCGTGCTCGCCTTCCTCACGCTCTCCGGACACGTCCAGGTCTGGCACGTCTACCTCGCCGCGTTCGCCGTCGGCATGGCCACCGTGGTCGACAACCCGGCACGCCAGTCCTTCGTCTCCGAGATGGTCGGTCCCGGCCAGCTCCAGAACGCCGTCAGCCTGAACTCGGCCAACTTCCAGTCCGCGCGGCTGGTCGGACCCGCCGTCGCGGGCCTGCTGATCACCGGAGTGGGCACCGGCTGGGCCTTCCTGCTGAACGGCCTGTCGTTCGTGGCCCCGCTGGCGAGTCTGCTGCTGATGCGGTCCCGTGAACTGCACGTCGTCGAGCGGGCGCCACGCGCCAAGGGCCAGCTGCGCGAGGGCCTCCGCTATGTCGCCGGGCGCCCCGAACTGATCTGGCCGATCGTCCTCGTCGGCTTCATCGGCACCTTCGGCTTCAACTTCCCCGTCTGGCTGTCGGCGTACGCGGACGACATCTTCGACTCGGGCGCCGGGGCCTACAGCCTCTTCAACACGCTGATGGCGCTGGGTTCGCTGGCCGGAGCGCTGCTCGCGGCCCGGCGCGGCACGGCCCGGCTCCGCGTGCTGATCGCGGCGGCGGTGGCGTTCGGCGCGCTGGAGGTGGTCGCCGCCACGGCTCCCACGCTCTGGCTGTTCTCGCTCCTGATGGTCCCGATCGGCATCTTCGGGCTGACGGTGAACGTCACCGCGAACACCTCGGTCCAGATGGCCACCGACCCGGCCATGCGCGGCCGGGTCATGGCGCTGTTCATGATGGTCTTCGTGGGCGGCTCACCGCTCGGCGCGCCGCTGATCGGCTGGGTCACGGACGTCTACGGCCCCCGCGTGGGCTTCGCGCTCGGCGGCCTGGTCTCGATGGCCGCCGCGACGGCGATCGGTCTGGTCCTCGCCCGTCTCGGCGGGCTGCGGGTCTCCCTCGGGTGGCATCACGGCCGCCCGCGCGTCCGCTTCGTCCCGCGGGCCCGGAGCGAGGAGCGGGTCGCCACCGCGGTGTGACCCGGCGACGCGAGAGGCGGCCGACCCCGTACGGGCCGGCCGCCTCTCGCGTACTCCCGTGTGCTGATCGCCGTTCCCTGGAAGGCTGGGGGCATGAGACTCTTCGCGGCCGTCCTGCCCCCCGCCGGTGCGATGCGTGAGCTGGCACCGGCGGTGGACGCGTTGCGGCGGACGCCGGGTGCGGACGCCCTGCGGTGGACGGACCGCCCCGGCTGGCACTTCACGCTCGCGTTCTACGGCGAGGTGGCCGACGAGACCGTCCCGGACCTCACGGAGCGACTGCTGCGGGCCGGCCGGCGCACCGATCCGTTCCCGCTGTCCCTGCGCGGCGGCGGGCACTTCGGCGGGCGGGCCCTGTGGGTGGGCGCGGCGGGGGACATCGCGGCCATGCGGCTGCTGGCGGACCGGGCGGAGGCGGCGGGCCGCAAGGCGGGCGTCGAGATGGAGGAGCACCGCCGCTACCGGCCGCATCTGACGGTGGCCCGCAGCCGCGACTCCGCGGACTTCAGGCCGTACGTCGCCGCGCTGGACGCGTTCGCCGGGAAGTCCTGGACGGTGGGTGAGCTGTGTCTCGTCCGCAGCAACCTGCCGACGTCGGGAGTGCCCGGTGAGCAGCCGCGATACGAGACGGTGGCCGCCTGCCCGCTGGGGGCGGGCGACGGGAGCGGTCCCGCGGCCCGTTAACCTCGTTGGCGTGAACCCGAAGACCCGTAACCGGATCATGGCCGGTGTGCTCGTGCTGATGTTCGTCGTCGTGGCCCTGGCGGCGGCGGTCAGGTAACGACCGCCACCGCCGGGCGCAGGCCGCGCACTGCCGGCCGCCGGGGCGAGCACCCCGAGGCCGGCATCCCGAGGCCTAAGCCCGAGCCGAGGCCCGAGGCCGAAGCCCGAGCCGACGTCCCGAGGCCGGAACCCCGAGGGCGGACGCGCTCCCTACCAGGCGAACGCCTCGGGGGACGGGCCCGGACCCGGGAAGATCTCGTCGAGCCCCTCCAGGACCTCCTTCGACAGCTCCAGCTCGACCGCGCGCAGCGCCGATTCGAGCTGCTGCGCGGTGCGCGGGCCCACGATGGGTCCGGTGATCCCGGGGCGGGTCAGCAGCCAGGCCAGCGCGGCCTCTCCGGGCTCCAGGCCGTGCTTCTCCAGCAGATCCTCGTACGCCTGGATCTGGGCGCGTACGGCCGTGTCGGCGAGGGCGTCGGCGGCCCGGCCGCTCGCCCGGCGGCCGCCCTCGACCTCCTTCTTGATCACACCGCCCAGCAGTCCGCCGTGCAGCGGCGACCAGGGGATGACACCGAGCCCGTACTCCTCGGCGGCCGGGATGACCTCCATCTCGGCGCGGCGCTCGGCGAGGTTGTAGAGGCACTGCTCGCTGACCAGGCCGATGGTCCCGCCGCGGCGGGCGGCGATCTCGTTGGCCTGGGCGATCTTGTAGCCGGGGAAGTTGCTGGACCCGACGTAGAGGATCTTCCCCTGCCGCACCAGGACGTCGACGGCCTGCCAGATCTCCTCGAAGGGGGTGGACCGGTCGACGTGGTGGAACTGGTAGATGTCGATGTAGTCGGTCTGGAGCCGCTTCAGGCTCGCCTCGACCGAGCGCCGGATGTTCAGGGCGGAGAGCTTGTCGTGGTTGGGCCACGGGTCGCCCTCGGCGCCCATGTTCGCGTACATCTTGGTGGCGAGGACCGTCCGGTCCCGGCGGTCGCCGCCCTGGGCGAACCAGTTGCCGATGATCGATTCCGTACGGCCCTTGTTCTCGCCCCAGCCGTACACGTTCGCGGTGTCGACGTAGTTGATCCCCGCGTCCAGCGCCGCGTCCATGATCGCGTGGCTGTCGGTCTCGTCTGTCTGCGGGCCGAAGTTCATGGTGCCGAGGACGAGCCGGCTGACCTTGAGCCCCGTGCGTCCGAGCTGTGTGTACTTCATGGTTCACCAGCCAACGGCGTGGAGTGCGCTCTAGGCAAGGGCGGGCCGGACGGCCGCGCGGGAGGGGGCCGGGGGTGGCCGGCGCCGGCCGCGCGGGCGAGGGCCGGACGCGGCGGTCAGGCGGGCCCGGCCGTGTAGGGCTCGCCCAGGTCCCAGGCCTGGTGCATCGCCTCCGCGAAACCCTCCGCGATCTTGTGCTCTCCGCTCGCGTTCGGGTGGGTGCCGTCGTAGGTGTCGAAGGCGATGTCGTACGAGGCGGGCGGGGACGCGAGCAGCAGCGGGGAGCGCGCCTCGTCGAGGTCGGCGACCGTCTTGGCGAGGAGTTCGTTGAAGGCGGCCACCTCGGCGGCGAAAAGGGCGTCGTCCTGGGCGCGGACGTTCGGTATCACCGGGAGCAGGACCATGCGGACGCGCGGGTTCGCGGCGCGGGCCTCCGCGACGAAGACGCGGACGTTGTCGGCCGTCTGGACGGCGTTGGTGTAGAAGCCGAGGTCGATGAGGCCGAGCGAGACCAGCAGGACGTCGGCGCGCTCCGCGCGGACCGCCTCGCGGATCAGGGGGGCCATGTGCAGCCAGCCCTCGCCCCAGCCGGCCAGGTGGGCGCGGGGGAACTCCGGGTCCGCGTACTCGTAGGAGTCGGCGGAGCCGGTCGCCTTGTCGTGGAGCGTCTCGCGCG
Organism: Streptomyces sp. NPDC001914; assembly: GCF_042891215.1. Lineage (NCBI taxonomy): Bacteria > Bacillati > Actinomycetota > Actinomycetes > Kitasatosporales > Streptomycetaceae > Streptomyces > Streptomyces sp. NPDC001914. The sequence goes on along the minus strand of NZ_JBIASW010000011.1, from coordinate 136,886 downwards.
GGCCGACGATCTTGAACGGGCCCCCGCAGGTCGCGCGCAGGTGCTGCCACATCCGGTAACGCCACGTGTGTTCGCCCGCGCTACCGATCGTCATGGAGTCGCCGACGGGCATGAACCTGAGCATCCGATCATCATGGACGATCGCCCCAGGCGCCACGGGCCCCGGCGGTGTGAGGCTGGACACGCCCCCGCGCGGCCCGGCGCGCCGCGCGGGTCCGGGCGGGGCGCCGGGCCGGGATGCGCGGGTCCGAGGGGCGGGCGGCGACGTGAACGGGCCGGTGGGATGGCAGGCTTGGGCCATGCGCCGATCCCACTCGTTCGTGTCCGGAGCCGCCGCCGGAGCCCTTGCCGGAGCGGCCCTCGTCCTCGCCCTGGCGGCGCCCGCCCTCGCCGACGGCGGGGACGGGGGATTCACCATCAAGGACCCCCGGATCAAGGAATCCAGCGGACTGGCCGCCTCGCGCATCCACCCGGGCGTCTACTGGACCCACAACGACAGCGACGACGGGCCGTACCTGTACGCGGTCGACAGCCGTACGGGCGAGACCGTCGCCAGGATCACCATGAGCGGGGTCGGCGCGCCCCGGGACGTCGAGGCGATCTCCCTGGGTCCCGACGGCGACCTGTACGTCGGCGACATCGGCGACAACCTCGGCGGCAAGTGGGACCACGTGTGGATCTACAAGCTCCCCGAGCCGAAGGTGCTCAAGGACCAGACGGTCCGCGCCACCCAGTACGACGTGAAGTACTCGGACGGCCCCCGCAACGCGGAGGCGCTGATGGTGCATCCCAAGACGGGGCGCGTCTACATCGCCGACAAGGACGAGGACGGCGGCCACCTCTACGAAGGTCCCGCCGAGCTCTCCGCCGGCTCGACCAACGTCTTCAAGCCGGTGGCCACCATCGACCTGTGGGTCACCGACGGCGCGTTCTCCCCCGACGGCCGGCAGCTCGCCGTGCGCGGCTACTTCGGCGGCATCGCCTACGCCTGGAACGACGGGCGGATCAAACGTCAGGAGCGCCTGAACGTGCCCCTCCAGGGCCAGGGCGAGTCGATCACCTACACGCCCGACGGATCGAAGCTCATGTACGGCAGCGAGGGCGCGGACAGCGCCGTGGAGCCGGAGGACGCGCCGGGCGCCTCGGGGTCGGGCTCCAACTCGTCTTCCAAGGAGGGTGGTTCGGCCGCCGGGGGCGGCAGCGGTGACGGGATGGACGGCGAGGTGAAGATCGGCGCCATCGCGGTCGCGGCCCTGTTCGCCGTGGTGTTCGGCTTCAGGCGGCTGCGCCGCCGCTGAGCCGCGGTCATGGCCCGCAGTGCCGCTGAGCCGCGGTCATGGCCCGCAGTGCCGCTGAGCCGCGGTCACGGGCCGCAGGTACGGCCGAGGGCGCCCGGCGGTCCCCGCGCACGGCGAAGGGGCGCCCCGCACTCGCGTGCCGGACGCCCCTCGGTCGCCGTCGTGCGGTTACAGCTTCTCGATCACGTGGTCGATGCAGCGCGTCAGCGCCTCGACGTCCGCCGGGTCGATCGCCGGGAACATGGCGACGCGGAGCTGGTTGCGGCCGAGCTTGCGGTACGGCTCGGTGTCGACGATGCCGTTGGCGCGCAGGACCTTGGCGATCGCGGCGGCGTCGATCTCGTCGGCGAAGTCGATCGTGCCGATGACCTGCGAGCGCTTGGCCGCGTCCGTCACGAACGGGGTGGCGTACTTGCTGTCCTCGGCCCAGCGGTACAGGCGCGTCGAGGAGTCCTTCGTGCGGGCCGCGGACCAGGCGAGGCCGCCCTGGCCGTTGATCCACTCCAGCTGCTCGTTGAGCAGGAAGAGCGTGGCCAGCGCCGGGGTGTTGTACGTCTGGTTCTTGCGGGAGTTGTCGATCGCCGTGGGCAGCGAGAAGAACTCCGGGATGTGCCGGCCGGAGGCGTGGATGCGCTCGGCGCGCTCGATCGCCGCCGGGGAGAACACACCGATCCACAGGCCGCCGTCGGAGGCGAAGGACTTCTGCGGGGCGAAGTAGTAGACGTCGGTCTCGGCGATGTCGACGGGCAGGCCGCCGGCGCCGGAGGTGGCGTCCACCAGGACGAGGGCGCCCTCGTCGGCGCCCGCGACCCGCTTGATCGGGGCGGCGACACCGGTCGAGGTCTCGTTGTGGGTGAAGGCGTAGACGTCGGCGCCCGCCTCGGCGACCGGCTCGGGGTGCGTGCCCGGGTCGGAGGAGACCACGGTCGGCTCGGCGAGCCACGGGGCGAGCTTGGCGGCCTTGGCGAACTTGGAGGAGAACTCGCCGAACGTGAGGTGCTGCGACTTGTTCTCGATCAGGCCGTGCGTCGCGACGTCCCAGAACGCGGTGGAGCCGCCGTTGCCGAGGACGACCTCGTACCCGTCGGGCAGGGAGAACAGCTCGCGCACGCCCTCGCGCACCTTGCCGACCAGGTTCTTGACCGGGGCCTGGCGGTGGGATGTGCCGAGCAGGGAGGCGCCGGTCGCGGCCAGCGCGTCCAGTGCCTCCGTCCGCACCTTGGAGGGGCCGGCGCCGAATCGTCCGTCGGCGGGCTTGAGGTCAGCGGGGATCTGGATATCAGCCACGCCTGGAGCCTAGCCGTTCCGGGAAACCTCGGTGAAACGTCGTCCGTCGGCTGAGACGGCGCGTGTTGACGGGGCGTGGTGCGGGCGCGGCCGCCGGAGGGGCCGTGGCGGCTCCTCCGGCGGCCCGCGGGTCACGCCCGGTCAGTTCACTCGGCGGTGAGCCGGACCGGCAGCTCGAACAGGTCGTTCTGCGTCACCACCGGCTTGTTGCGCAGTTCCGACACCGGGACGGCCAGGTCCAGGGACGGGAAGCGCTCGTACAGCGCGGGCAGGGCGACGCCCGCCTCCAGCCGGGACAGGGCCGCGCCGGGGCAGACGTGGGGTCCGTGGCCGAAGGAGATGTGCCGGTTCTTGCTCGTGCGGCTGATGTCGAACTCGCCCGCGGTGGGCCCGTGGGCGTTCTCGTCGCGGCCGATCGCCCCGTACGACACGATGAGCGCGTCGCCCGCCGGGATCACCTTGTCGCCGACCGGGACGTCCTCCGTGGCGAAGCGGATGAGGACGTGCGAGGTCGGGGTGGCGTAGCGCAGGGTCTCCTCGACGACCGCGGACCAGTCCGCCTCGCCGGACAGGACGAGGGCGCGCTGGTCGGGGTGTGCGGACAGGTTGACGACCGCGTTGACGATGAGGGAGATCGTCGTCTCGTGACCGGCCGCGACCATGAGCTGGAGGGTCGAGACGATCTCGGCGTCGGTGAGGTGGTCGCCGTCCTCGGAGGCCAGGATCAGCGCGCTGGTCAGGTCGTCGCCCGGCTCGGCACGCTTGGCCGCCACCGTCTCCGCCATGATCCCGGCCAGCTCGGTGAGGGTCGCGATGACCTCGGCGGGCGGGGTCTGCGTCGAGAAGAACTTCTCGAACAGCTCCTTGAGGCGCGGCAGCCGGGACTCGTCGATGCCCATGAGGTCGGCGACGACGTACATGGGCAGGGGGTAGGCGAAGTCGGCCTTCAGGTCGACGACGTCACCGGTGAGGTTGTCGAGCAGACTTTCCGTCAGCTTCGCGATCCGCTCCCGCATCTGCTCCACCCGGCGCGGGGTCAGCGCCTGTGCCACCAGGGTGCGCATCCGCCGGTGGTCGGCGCCGTCCACGGTGAGCATGGAGCGGCCGGGGTTGGCGAGGCCGATCAGCGGCCAGTCGGGGGCGATCTCGCCGCGCTGCCAGGCGCCCCAGACGTTGATGTCCTTCACCAGGCGGGGGTCCGTGAGCAGGGCGCGCGCCTCGGCGTGGTGGGTGACCGCCCACACCGGGACACCGCCGGGCAGTTCGACGGCGGCGAGCGGCCCGGCGGCACGCAGCGCGGCGCTCTCGCCGTCGAGGTCGGCGACGAAGGGGTCCAGGGCTATGCGGGTCTCTTCGGTACCGGTGGTCATGCGGGGGTGCCTCCAAGGGCTGGGGTGGGGTGAAGCGTTTTCCCCGGGGCATGGGGACAGCCCCGGGACCCGGCCGGACGAGGGGTGTGCCGGCCGGGTGGCGAGGGGGGTCTCAGAGGACGGGTACGGGCGTGAACCGCACGGGCAGTTCGTTCAGTCCCCGCAGCCACGGGGAGGGGCGCCGGGTCAGTGTCTCGGCGGGCACGGCCAGGTCGATGTCAGGCAGCCGGTCCAGGACGACCTCGATGCCGGTCCGCGCGATGACCTCGGCGACCTCCTGGGCCGGGAACGGGCAGCGGTGCTCCCCGTGGCCGAAGGAGAAGTGGGCGTTGTTGCCGCCGGTGAGCGCGGAGCTGTCGGTGCGGACCTGGGGGTCGGAGTTGGCGCCCTGGAGACCGAGCAGCAGCAGGTCGCCGGAGCGGATCCGGCGGCCGCCGAGCTGGGTGTCGCGGGAGGCCCAGCGTCCGGCCACGTTCTGGGTCGGCGTGTCCTCCCACAGGACCTCGTTCATGGCCTCGGCGACGCTGTGCCGGCCGCCGAACAGGGAGGCAGCGAACCGGTCGTCGGTGAGCATCAGCCGCAGCGAGTTGCCGATCCAGTCGGCCGTCGGCTGGTGGCCGGCGGCCATCATGACCATGAGGTCCTGGACGATCTCCATGGCGTCGAAGCCCGCGGTGTTCGCGAGCATCCGCGAGACGACGTCGTCGGCGGGCTTCTCCGTGCGGTCCGCGATCAACCCGGCCATGGAGGAGGCCAGATGCTGCTGTCCGGCCAGCGCGCCCTCGCGCCCGTTGATCATGTCGTTCAGGGCGGTGACCAGTCCGGGGCCCTGCTCGTCCGAGAAGCCGTAGAGCGTCGCGAGGACCCGTACGGGCAGCAGGGCCGCGTAGTCGCCGATGAGGTCCGTCTCGCCCTTGGGGCAGATCGCGTCGATCAGCTCGTCGGCGAACTTCTCGGCCTGGGAGCGCAGTTCGAAGGGGTCGACGGCTTCGAGAGCGTCGCTGATCATCGCGGCGCGCTCGCGGTGGCGCTCTCCGACGGTGTACAGGATGGAGGGCTGCCTGCGGCCGATCATCGGCAGCAGCGGCCAGTCGTCGGGGATGCGGTCCCACTGGCTCCACAGCTCCGAGTCCCGGCTGAAGAGCTGGGGGTCGCCGGTGACCTGGTGCAGTTCGCGGTAGCCGAGCACGAGCCAGGCCGGGATGTCGCCGTCGAGGACGACGGGCACGACGGAGCCGTGGTCGCGCCGCATCTCCCGGTACAGCTCGGCGGGTTCGGTCTGGAACCGCGGTCCGCCGAGGGGGACGGGCGCGGTGGTGGGGGCGGAGGTCACAGCGCGGGCTCCGGTGAGTGAAGGGCGCCTTCCGCGGCCGCGGCGCCGTGACGGGCGTACAGGGACTGGAGGTGCTCCACCAGCGTGATCAGCACCTGCTTGCTGGACTCCCGGGAGCGGGCGTCGCAGTCGAGCAGCGGTACGTGGGGGTCGAGGTCGAGGGCCTCGCGGATCTGCGCGGGGGTGTGCGCGGGGCCGCCGAAGTCGTTGCAGGCCACGATGAAGGGCGTGCCGTGGTGCTCCAGCCGGTCGATGGCGTACCAGGACTCGTCGATGCGGCGGGTGTCGACCAGGACGATCGCCCCGAGCGTCCCGGAGAACAGCCGGTCCCACAGGAACCAGAACCGCTCCTGGCCGGGCGCGCCGAACAGGTACAGGATGTTGTGCGTGTCCAGCGTGATGCGTCCGAAGTCGAAGGCGACGGTGGTCGCGGACTTGCCGCGCACCTCGCTGATGTCGTCGACGCTCTCGCCGGCCTGCGTCATCGTCTCCTCGGTGTTGAGGGGACGGATCTCGCTGACCGAGCGGACGAGGGTCGTCTTGCCGACACCGAAGCCGCCCACGATCACGATCTTGAGGCCGTTGTCGGCCGACGCGGACAGGGGCGCACGAGCGTCAGAGGTTACGGAGTCCAACGAGCACCTGCTCCAGGATGTCGGGATCGGGAAGACCGGAGGGAACAGTGGTGTGCGGGTGACGGGCGCTGACCCGGCCCGTGGAGAGCAGGTCGGACAGCAGGACGCGGGTGATCGACACCGGCAGGCTCAGCTCCGCCGCGATCTCCACGACCGCCGTCGGCCGCTCGCACATCCGCAGGATCGCGGCGTGCTCGGACTGCATGCCCACCGCCGGATCGCACTCGGCGACCACCAGGGTCACGAGGTCGAAGGGGGTGTCGGGGCCCGACCGGGTGCGCCCTCCTGTGAGGGTGTAGAGCCGGTCGGGTGCGTCGTCCCTGCCAGGACGGCTCATGACGAGCGGGGCGGCGCGGTCAGGTACTCGCCGAGCTGTTCCACCAGTTCGCTCATGTTGTGGCCCACCAGTCCGGCATCGGCGTCCTCGGCGGTGACGACGGCGAGGTGAGCGCCGTCACCGGCCTCCACGATGAACAGCACCCCTCCGTAGAACTCGGCCATCGCCGAGCGCACGCCGCCGCTGCCGTCGCCGAACTCCACGGAGGCGCCGTGGGACAGCGACTGGATGCCGGCGGCGATGGCGGCGAGCTGGTCGGCCTGGTCGACCGACAGCTCCGGGGTGCGGCACAGCTTCAGTCCGTCGCGGGAGAGCACGAGCGCGTGCCGTGCGCCCGGGGTGCGCTCAAGGAGACCCTCGATGAGCCAGGTGAGCTTCTCGTCGGCGGTGATGGTGCCGGTCATGAAGTGGTGTCGCCTTCCGGGAGCGGGTGCGCGGTGGGGGTCGTGGTGGGGGGACTGGTCGTTGCCGATGCGTGGTCCTCGGCCCGTGCCGGTGTCTTGGCCGGGGCCGGGTCGCCGGCCTCCGCGGGTTCCGGCGCCGTGCCGCGTACCGCCTGGCGGAAGGTGCCGAAGCGGGCGGCCGGCCGGTTCTTGGGGTCGTCGCCGGTACGGGGCTCGGGGGCGGCGGCGCGTTCGGCGTGCGAGCGGCTGCGCTCGGCGTGCGCGAGGGTGCGTCCGCGGCGGCGCTTGGGCAGGCCGCCGGTGGCCGCGAGGCCCTGCTCGTGCCGGGGCGAGTCGTGGGTCGGGACGGGGTCCGGGTCGAGATCGCCGGCCGCGCGGGCGGCGGCGTAGGACACGGGGGACGCCGGAGAGGCCGGGGACTCGGCGGATTCCGCGGGTGTACGGGACTCCTGCGGGTCCGGCGCCGTCACGGGCTCCGGCGTTCCGGTGCCGTCCGGCCGCGTCGGCGCGGACGTGTGGCCGTCGACGGCGGTCGGGGCGGAGGAGACCGCCTCGGGGCCGGCGGGCGGCGGGGCCGTGGTGAGGGGGGCGTTCAGCTGCGTGAGGATGTCCTGCGGGATCAGGACCAGCACGCCGGTGCCGCCGCGGGCGGAGGGCCGGAAGGACACCTTCAGACCGTGCTTGCGGGCCAGCCGGCCGACCACCGCGAGACCGAGGCGGGTGCCGGTGAGGCCGCCGAGACCGGCCGGGCCCACCGCCTCCCCGGAGACGGCGCGTTCGGCGCGCCGCAGCGGCACGTCGCCCATGACCAGGCCGCTGTCCTCGACGGAGACGATGACACCGGCGGGGACCTCCTCGACGTACACGTGCACTTCGGCGGTGGGCGGCGAGAAGTTGGCGGCGTTGTCGAGGAGTTCGGCGAGCGCGTGCATCACGCCCTCGGCGGCGTGGCCGGCGACGGCGGCCTCGCTGGTGGAGTGGACGCGCACGCGCTGGTAGCCGCCGATGCGGCCCATGGCGCCGCGCAGGATGGACTCCATGACGATCGGCCGGGCCCAGCGGCGTCCCGAGCGGGCGCCGGTCAGCACGGCGACGGAGTCGGCGAGGCGGCCCGCCTGCGCGGTGCGGTGGTCGAGGTGGAGGAGGTCGGCGAGGACGTCCTCGTCGGAGTGCCGCTCCTCCATGGCCCGCAGGTCGGCGAGCATGCCGGTGGAGAGCGCCTGCATGCGGGCCGCCGCGTTGGCGGTCGCGGAGATCGCGGCGGCACGGTCGCCGACGGCCCGCCGGGTGCGCTCGGAGAGTTCGGCGTTGCGCTCGGTGAGCCGGGCGCGGTCCCCGGTGAGCAGGGCCCGCTCCTCGGCGAACTGCTCGGTGAGGCGGGCGCGTTCGCGCTCGGCCGTCTCGGTCAGACGGATCCGTTCCTGGGCGGCGGCCTCGGCGGCGCGGGCGCGTTCGCGGGCGCTCTCGTCGGCGAGCCGGGCCCGCTCCTGGCCGAACTCCTCGGCCAGCCGGGCGCGTTCCTGCAGGAGCCGGCCGGCGTCCTTGGTCACGCCGTCGAGGCGCCGGAGCGCGATGCGTTTCGCCTGCACCGCGTGGGCGGCCACCGCGACGGCGGCGCACAGCAGCAACGCGGCGGCGCCGCTGCCCCAGGCGAGGGGCACGCGGGCGGGCTCGGGGGCCAGCAGGACGGCGGCCACCACCGCGGCGGCGGCCGGGACGGCGGCGGTCAGCGCGGCTTTCGCCGTGGCGCGCGGGGTGGGTCGTTCGCCGGAGGGCTGGGGCGGGGTCATCAATCGGTCCTCGGTCGTGTTCCTGGGGGGAGAACGTGTCCTCGGTCGTGTCCTCGGTCGGTCCTGGGCGAGAAGCGACACATGATGCTCAAGTCGCCGTCACTATATGAGAGTTCGTGATCCGATTGGGAAGCTTCGAAAAGCGGTTTCATGATCGCCCCCGCATATCGGGGCCTTTCGGGTGCGCGGCCGGAGGGCCGCTGCCGAAGCCCGGCGGCATCCTGGAGACATGACGGATCTGGGTGGACGGCCGGAAGGAAGCCCCGGGGGGAATCCCGGCGGGCGGGCCGGGGGCGAGCCGGGCGGGCGGTCCCGGCGGCGAGGCCGGGGACGGAACCCCGGACGACTCGGCGGGCTGTCGGGGGAGGGGCCGGACGGACTCCTGGCCGGGAAGCCCGAGGAGCCGGACGGCCGGCTCAGGTCCGACCTCGTGGGCGCCGTGCGCGGCGAGGTCTCCTTCGACGTGACGGCACGGGCGCTGACCACCATGGACGCCTCCAACTACCGGCGCGTACCGCTCGGCGTGGTGGCCCCGCGGGACGCCGACGACGTGGCCGCCGCGCTCGCCGTGTGCCGCGAGCACGCGGTGCCGGTCGTGGCGCGCGGCGGCGGCACCTCGATCGCCGGGCAGGCCACGGGCACCGGGGTCGTCCTGGACTTCACCCGCCACATGAACCGGATCCTCGCGGTGGACCCGGAGGCCCGTACGGCCGTCGTCCAGCCCGGTGCCGTCCTCGACCGCCTCCAGGAGGCCGCGGCCCCGCACGGCCTGCGTTTCGGCCCCGACCCCTCCACGCACAGCCGCTGCACCCTCGGCGGGATGATCGGCAACAACTCCTGCGGCTCCCACTCGGTCGCCTGGGGCACCACGGCCGACAACGTACGGGAGATCACCGTCGTCGGCGCGGCCGGTGACACCCGCCGCCTCGGCCGTGCCTGGCAGGGCGCACCGGACGGCCTGAAAGCCCTGGTGGAGGGCGAGTTGGCGCTGCTGCGGACCGGTTTCCCCGAGCTTCCGCGGCGGATCTCCGGATACGCCCTCGACGCGCTGCTGCCCGAGCGCGGCGCGGACGTGGCCCGCGCGTTCTGCGGCTCCGAGGGCACCTGGGGCCTGCTCACCGAGGCGGTCGTACGCCTGGTCGAGGCACCCCGCGCCCGGGCCCTCGCCGTCCTCGCCTACCCCGACGAGAGCGCCGCCGCCGACGCCGCGGCCGGCCTGCTCGGGCACGGGCCGCTGACCGTGGAGGGGATGGCCGCCGATCTCGTGCCCGCCGACGCGGGGCTGCCGCGCGGCGGGGCCTGGCTGTTCGTGGAGACGGGCGGCGGATCGCCGGCCGAGGCACGCGCGAGCGCGGACACGATCGTGCGCGCCGCCGGCGTACGGGACGCGCTCGTGGTCACCGACCCGGCGGGGCAACGGGCGCTGTGGCGGCTGCGGGAGGACGCGAGCGGCACGGCGACCCGGATGCCGTACGCGGGCGACGGCGCCCCGGCCGGCCGGGGCCGCGGGCTCGGCGGCGAGGCCTGGCCCGGCTGGGAGGACTGCGCGGTCCCGCCCGCCCGGCTCGGCGCCTATCTGCGCGACTTCCGCGCCCTGCTCGCCGCCCACGGCCTGCACGGCACCCCGTACGGGCACTTCGGCGACGGCTGCATCCACGTCCGGATCGACTTCGACCTGATCTCCCCGGCGGGCGTGGCCCGCTTCCGGCGCTTCTCCGAGGAGGCCGCCCGCCTCGTCGTCTCCCACGGGGGCTCCCTGTCCGGCGAGCACGGGGACGGGCAGGCCCGGGCCGAACTGCTGCCGGCCATGTACGGCGCCGACATGGTCCGCCTCTTCGAACAGGCCAAGGACCTCTGGGATCCGCGCGACCTGCTCAACCCCGGCATGCTCGTGCGCCCGCACCGGCTGGACGAGAACCTGCGCTTCGCGGTGCTGCCGCACCGCCCCGTCGACGTGGAGTTCGGCTATCCGGCGGACGGCGGGGACTTCTCGGCGGCGGTGCGCCGCTGTGTGGGCGTCGCCAAGTGCCGTACGGCATCGGCGCAGGGCGGCGACGGGGTCATGTGCCCCTCCTTCCGGGCGACCGGCGAGGAGGCGCACTCCACACGCGGGCGGGCCAGGCTGCTGCACGAGATGCTCGCCGGCGAGATCGTCACCGACGGGTGGCGCTCGACGGAGGTCCGCGACGCGCTGGACCTGTGCCTGTCGTGCAAGGGCTGCCGGTCCGACTGCCCCGTCGGCGTCGACATGGCCACGTACAAGGCGGAGTTCCTCCACCACCACTACGCCGGCCGCCGGCGCCCCGCCGCGCACTACGCGCTGGGCCGGCTCCCCTTCTGGCTCGCGGCCGTGACCCGCACCCGCTCGGCCCGGCTCGTCAACTCCCTGATGTCCCTGCCCCTGTTGGCCGCCGCGGCCAAGCGCCTGGCCGGTGTCGCACCCGCACGGGAGATCCCGCGGCTGGCACCGGAGACGTTCAGCCAGTGGTGGTCGGCCCGGTTCCGGGACCGGGCACGGGCGTACGTGCGCGAACGGCGCCGGGGCGCGACGGAGGCACCGGGCGGACCGGACGCCCCGGGCGGTCCGGGCGGTCCGGGCGGGGCGGAGCGTGAGGGGCGGCGGCCCCCGGCCGGACTGTTCCCCGGGTTCGGGGACAGGACGGTCCTCCTGTGGCCCGACACCTTCACCGAACACCTGGAACCCTCCGTCGGCCGTGCCGCCGTACGGGTCCTGGAGGCCGCCGGACTGGCGGTCCTGCTGCCGCCGAGGACGGTGTGGCGCCACGGGCCCGTCGGCGACGGGGTCACCAGGGGCCCCCTCCGCCCGGGCCTGCTCCTCCCGCGCCGCCGGCACCGCGTCTGCTGCGGACTGACGTACGTCTCGACCGGCCAGCTCGACCGCGCCCGCGCCGTCCTGCGCCGCACCCTCGACCTCATGGAGCCCTACCTCGCCATGGACGGCCTCCCGGTCGTCGTGCTGGAGCCGAGCTGCGCCGCGGCCCTGCGCACGGACCTGCCCGAACTGCTGCCCGGCGACCCGCGCGCGACGCGCCTCGCCGCCGCGGTGGTGACCTTCGCGGAGGCACTGGAACGCCACGCGCCGGACTGGACCCCGCCCCGCCTGGACCGCCCGGCGGTGGGCCAGACGCACTGCCACCAGCACGCGGTCCTCGGCGACGGGGCCGAACGCCGGCTGCGCGAGGCGGCGGGCCTGAGAGGCGCCCTCGCCGGCGGCTGCTGCGGACTCGCGGGCAACTTCGGCTTCGAGCGGGGCCACGAGGAGGTGTCGCGGGCCTGCGCGGAGGAACAGCTCCTCCCGGCGGTCCGGGCGGCCGGCGACACCGCCGTGGTCCTCGCCGACGGCTTCTCCTGCCGCACCCAGCTGGCCCAGCTCTCCGGCCGCAGGGGCCGCCACCTGGCGGAGGTCCTGGCACAGGCTCTGGACGCCGGCCCACGGAACGGGGGGCCCGCGGGAACCGCGTAGCTACGCTGGCATTTCACCGGCCGAAGGACTCCGAGGAGCGACCCGCATGACCCTGCGCCTGCAGTCGATCACCCGCGACGAACACCTGGCGTTCGTCCGCTCGCGGCCCTCGGCCAGCCATATGCAGGTGCCGTCCTGGGGGGACGTGAAGCCGGACTGGCGTGCGGAGAGCCTCGGCTGGTTCGACGCCGACGGCCGCCTTCGAGGGGCCGGTCTCGTGCTGCTGCGCCCGCTGCCGAAGGTCAGGCGGTACCTGGCGTATCTGCCGGAGGGGCCCGTCATCGACTGGCACGACCCGGACCTCGCCGAACGCTGGCTGCGGCCGATGGTCGCGCATCTGAAGTCGCGCGGCGCGTTCACCGTGAAGATGGGGCCGCCCGTCGTCGCGCGGCGCTGGAGCGCGGACACCGTGAAGACGGCCATCGCCGATCCCGCGGCGCGGCGCCTCGGCGAGGTGACCGCGACCTCCCACGAGCCGGGCGCCGCGGAGATCGCCGAGCGGCTGCGGGCCATGGGCTGGCAGCGGACCGAGCCGGGCGGCGAGGAGGGCTTCGCGGCCGGCCAGCCGCGCTACGTCTTCCAGGTCCCCTTCGCCGGGCGCTCCCTGGAGGAGATCCACAAGGGCCTCAACCAGCAGTGGCGGCGCAACATCAAGAAGGCCGACAAGGCCGGCGTCGAGGTGGTCAGGGGCGGCTACGACGACCTGCCCGCGTTCTACGAGCTCTACGCGGAGACGGCGGAACGGGACCGGTTCATCCCGCGCCCGCTGCCCTACTTCCAGCGGATGTGGACCTCGCTGACGGCCGAGGACCCCGACCGCATGCGGCTGTACCTCGCCCGCCACGAGGGCGACGTCCTGGCCGCGGCGACCATGCTGACCGTCGGCAGCCACGTCTGGTACTCCTACGGTGCCTCCACCAGCCGCAAGCGCGAGGTCCAGCCCAACAACGCCATCCAGTGGCGCATGATGAGCGACGCCCACGCGCTGGGCGCCGCCGTGTACGACTTCCGCGGCATCACCGACACCCTCGACGAGAGCGACCACCTCGTCGGACTGCTGCGCTTCAAGGCGGGCGCGGGCGGCGAGGCCGCGGAGTACCTCGGGGAGTGGGACCTCCCCATCAACCGGCTGCTGCACAAGGCGCTGGACGTCTACATGTCCCGACGGTGAGGCGGGGCGTCCCGATCCGGGTCTCAGCATGCAGGACAGCTGTATAAGCGGTTCACACTCCTGACGAAGTCCACTACCCTGGACTCGGCAGTACATCGTGATGAACGCCCGACCGAGCCAGCCTCCAGGACCGCCCGTGAGCACCCCCAGCGCCACCACCCCGTCGTCCGCAACCGCCCCCGGGACGGAGCACGTCCCCGTGTCCTCGGGCGGCGCGCCCGGCCGTCTCGGCTCCCTCGGGCCCGTCGGACTGGTGCTGGCCGGGGGGATCTCGGTCCAGTTCGGCGGCGCCCTCGCGGTGACCCTCATGCCCCGGGCCGGCGCGCTCGGCGTGGTCACCCTGCGCCTGCTCGCCGCCGCGGTGATCCTGCTCCTGTTCTGCCGTCCCCGGCTGCGCGGCCACTCGCGCACCGACTGGGGGACGGTCGCCGTCTTCGGCATCGCCATGGGCGCGATGAACGGCCTCTTCTACGAGTCGGTCGCCCGCATCCCCCTCGGCGCCGCCGTCACCCTGGAGGTGCTCGGCCCCCTCGCGCTCTCGGTGTTCGCCTCCCGCCGCGCGGTCAACGCGGTGTGGGCGGGGCTCGCCCTGTGCGGGGTCTTCCTGCTGAGCGGCGGAGGATTCGGCTCACTGGACCCGGTGGGCGTCGCGTTCGCGCTCGGGGCGGGCGCGATGTGGGCGGCGTACATCGTCTTCAGCGCCCGCACGGGCCGCCGGTTCCCGCAGGCCGACGGGCTGGCGCTGGCCATGGCGGTGGCGGCGCTGCTGTTCCTCCCGCTGGGGATCGCCGAGTCCGGCACCCGGCTCCTGGACCCCACCACCGTGGCCCTCGGCTCCGCGGTCGCGGTCCTCTCCTCCGTCCTGCCCTACACCCTCGAACTCCTCGCCCTGCGCCGCCTGCCCGCCTCCACCTTCGCGATCCTCATGAGCCTGGAGCCCGCCATCGCCGCGACAGCGGGCTTCCTCATCCTCGACCAGGCCCTGACCGCCACCCAGGCGGCCGCGATCGCCCTGGTCATCGGCGCGAGCATGGGCGCGGTCCGCACCCAGGTCGGCCGAGGCAAGGCGACCCTCCCGCTCGACGTGCCCTGACCCCACCCCGAACCGGCACCCCGACCCGATCCCGGGGGATGTCCGGAACCGCGCTTCCGGCCCCGCCTCCGCGCGCCCCGAGACCCGCCCGGACCGGCACCTCGTCACCGCCCCCGGCGAGCTGCCCGGGCCGGCCCCGCCTCGCGGCTCTCCCTGACAATCCGCCCCGCGACCCCCGGTGCGGCGTCCTGCGGCGGCCCGGTGGCCCGGCGTGAACCGCCGGTCTTGCGGTGCCCACGGCTCCGGGCGCTCACGGTCGCCCGGGCGGCCCGACGCCACTGCCGCGGCCCGGTGGCCCGGCGGTGACTGGTGCCCCTGGCACGGCCGGTGCCCGGCACGAACCCCCTGCCTCCCGGTGCCCGCGGCTCCCGGTGCCCGCTGCCGTCCGGGGGCCCGGTGGTGCGCGCCCCGGTGACCGGGGGTGCGTCCGGTTCAGGAAGTCGCGGCCCACTCCGCGAACGTCGGGCCCGTCAGCCGGGCGTCCGCGCCCGGGAGCAGGCCGCCGTTCTCGAACAGGTCCCGCTCCGGGTCGGCCGGGTCGCTCACGGCGATCAGCTGCGCGGCCGGGTCCCGGAGGGACAGCAGCAGCCGGGCCGCCTCCTCCAGGCTCTCCTCGCGCGGACCGGCCACCTCGGGGAACGGCGCCCGCGCCCCCGGCGCCTCCCGCGCCTCGGCCAGCTCCACCAGCGCCTCCGCGACGGCCCGCGCCGCGACGAGCTGGGTCCGCATCCTCGGGACGTGGACGGTGTCGCCCTGACGCCCCCACTGCAGGAACTGCTCCACGAGCTCGTGGAACTGCGCCGCCCGCAGCACCCGCACCGGCACCGGTCCGGCCAGCACCGCGCGCTCGTGCTCCAGCTTGGCCGCGTTGTATCCGGCGACCGAGGCGTCGATGCCGATGATCGACACGACCACCAGCCGGCCGACCCCGGCCTTCTGCCCGGCCTCGTGCAGATTGCGGGCCGCGGCCGTGAAGAACTCCGTCGCCACCTCCCGGTCGGGCGAGGGCGTGCTGGACGCGTCGATCACGACGTCCACGCCCTCCAGCGCCTCGGTCAGCCCGGCGCCGGTGACGACGTCGACCCCGGTGGCCCGGGACATCGGTACGACCGTGTGTCCGCGTTCCGTCAGCACGTCCACGACATGCCGTCCGAGCCGCCCGGTCGCCCCGGCCACCGCGATCTTCCTGGTCTCGCTCATGTTCACGTCTCCCTCTGCAGTCCCTCTGTGTCCCGCTTCATCGCGTCGTCATCGGTATGACGGACCGGGGCCGGGAGATGTGACGGGGCGGGGGCGGATCGCGGGAAATAAATTGATGCAAGCATGCTTGATTGTTTCTGGGGCCGCTGACATGCTCCCCCCATGTCCGATCCGACGCCCGTGTTCGACGATCTGCGTGACGAAAGCGAAGAACTCGACCGGCTCGTGGCCGAGTCGAGCCCGGAGCAGTGGGCGCTCCCGACGCCCGCGCCCCACTGGACCGTCGCCCATCAGATCGCCCACCTCGCCTGGACCGACCACTCCGCCCTCCTGTCCGTCACGGACGCCGACGCCTTCCACGGCCTCGTCGAGAAGGCGCTCGCGGCGCCCACGACGTTCGTGGACGACGGTGCCGACGACGGGGCCCGGCTGCCGTCCGCCGAACTGCTGGCGCGCTGGCGCGCCGGACGCACCGCGCTGGACCGGGCGCTGCGGGAGGCCGCGCCGGGCACCCGCTTCCCCTGGTACGGCCCGCCCATGTCCGGCGCCTCCATGGCCACCGGCCGGCTCATGGAGACCTGGGCCCACGGCCAGGACATCGCCGACGCCCTGGGTGTGGTCCGCGCCCCCACCGACCGCCTCAGGCATGTGGTCCGCATCGGGGTGCGCACACGGGACTTCGCCTTCGCCGCGCGCGGGCTCGCCGCGCCCGCCGAGGAGTTCCGGGTGGAGATCCAGGCACCCTCCGGCGACCTGTGGAGCTACGGCCCCGAGGACGCCGCCCAGCGCGTCACCGGCACCGCCCTCGACTTCTGTCTGCTGGTCACCCAGCGGGCCAACCGCGCCGATGTCGACGTGCGTGCCGAGGGCCCCGACGCCGACCGCTGGCTCGGCATCGCCCAGGCCTTCGCGGGCCCGCCCGGCGACGGACGCCCGCCGAGGGAGGGCGTCAGGTGACGCTGCGCATCGGCAACGCCTCCGGCTTCTACGGCGACCGCTTCGACGCCCTGCGCGAGATGCTCACCGGCGGTGAACTGGACGTCCTCACCGGCGACTACCTCGCCGAGCTGACCATGCTGATCCTGGGCCGGGACCGGCTGAAGGACCCCGCCGCCGGATACGCCCGCACCTTCCTGCGGCAACTGGAGGACTGTCTCGGCCTGGCGCACGAACGGTCCGTGAAGATCGTGACGAACGCCGGGGGCCTCAACCCGGCGGGGCTCGCCGACGCCGTACGGGAGCTGGCGGGCCGGCTCGGCATCCCGGTGCGCGTCGCCCATGTCGAGGGCGACGACCTCACCGCCGCGTACCCGGGCGGTCTCGCCGCCCACGCCTACCTCGGCGGCTTCGGCATCGCCGAGTGCCTGTCGGCGGGCGCGGACGTCGTGGTCACCGGCCGGGTCACCGACGCGGCCCTGGTCACCGGGCCCGCCGCCGCCCACTTCGGCTGGCGGCCCACGGACCACGACCGGCTCGCGGGAGCCGTCGTCGCCGGGCACGTGCTGGAGTGCGGGACCCAGGCCACCGGCGGCAACTACTCCTTCTTCGGCGACGGTGACGTACGCCGCCCCGGGTTCCCGCTCGCGGAGATCCACGAGGACGGAAGCTGCGTCATCACCAAGCACCCCGGCACCGGCGGATTCGTCGACGTCGGCACGGTCACCGCACAGCTCCTCTACGAGACCGGGGGCGCCCGGTACGCGGGACCCGACGTCACCGCCCGCCTGGACACCGTACGGCTCGTCCAGGACGGACCCGACCGGGTGCGGATCGACGGCGTGCGCGGCGAGGCCCCGCCCCCCACCCTCAAGGTCGGCCTCAACAAGCTCGGCGGCTTCCGCAACGAGGTCACCTTCGTCCTGACCGGACTCGGCATCGAGGCCAAGGCCGCGCTGGTGCGCCAGCAGATGGGCGACGCCCTCGCCAAGACACCGCCCGCGCAGGTGCGCTGGGAGCTGGTGCGCACCGACCGGGCCGACGCGGACACCGAGGAGACGGCGAGCGCCCTGCTGCGGCTCGTCGTCCGCGACCCCGACCAGGCCGTCGTGGGGCGCGCGCTGAGCGGCGCGGCCATCGAGCTGGCGCTCGCCAGCTACCCCGGATTCCATGTGGTGGCACCACCGGGGAAGGGCGCCCCCTATGGGGTCTTCGAGGATGTGTACGTCCCTCAGGGCGCCGTCGACCACCGGGCCGTCCTGCACGACGGAACCCGCCTGTCCGTGCTCCCGGCCCAGGACACGCTCGTCCTGGAAGCGGCGGAGGAACCCGCCCTGCCCGAGCCCCTGCCCCCGGGCCCGGTCCGCCGGGCCCCCCTCGGCCTGGTCGCCGGTGCCCGCAGCGGCGACAAGGGCGGCGACGCCAACGTCGGCGTCTGGGTCCGCACCGACGAGGCCTGGCGCTGGCTCGCCCACGAGCTGACTGCCGACCGCTTCCGGGAGCTGATCCCGGAGAGCCGCCCGCTGAAGGTCGTCCGGCACGTCCTGCCCCGGCTGCGCGCCCTCAACTTCGTGGTCGAGGGCATCCTCGGCGAGGGCGTCGCCTCCCAGGCCCGCTTCGACCCACAGGCCAAGGCGCTCGGCGAATGGCTCCGCTCCCGTCACCTCGACATCCCGGAGGTCCTGCTATGACGGTCCTTTCGTCCGCCCTGGACGTGGGCGGCCAGGACTACCAGGCGAACCGCGAGGCCATGCTCGCCAAGCTCGCCGACCTCGACACCGAGCACGCCAAGGCCCTCGCGGGCGGCGGCGAGAAGTACGTCGAGCGGCACCGGAAGCGCGGAAAGCTGCTGGCCCGTGAGCGCATCGAGCTGCTGCTCGACCCCGACACGCCCTTCCTTGAGCTGTCGCCGCTCGCGGCCTACGGCAGCGACTACGCGGTGGGCGCCTCGCTCGTCACCGGCATCGGGGTGGTCGAGGGCGTCGAGTGCCTGATCACCGCCAACGACCCCACCGTGCGCGGCGGCGCCAGTAACCCGTGGAGCCTGAAGAAGGCGCTGCGGGCCAACGACATCGCCCTCGCGAACCGGCTGCCCTGCATCAGCCTGGTCGAGTCGGGCGGCGCCGACCTGCCCTCGCAGAAGGAGATCTTCATCCCCGGGGGCGCGATCTTCCGCGACCTCACCCGGCTGTCGGCGGCCGGAATCCCCACGGTGGCGGTGGTCTTCGGGAACTCGACCGCCGGCGGCGCGTACGTCCCCGGCATGTCCGACCACGTCATCATGGTCAAGGAGAAGGCGAAGGTCTTCCTCGGCGGGCCGCCGCTGGTGAAGATGGCCACCGGCGAGGAGAGCGACGACGAGTCGCTGGGCGGCGCGGAGATGCACGCGCGCGTGTCGGGCCTCGCGGACTACTTCGCCGTCGACGAGCGGGACGCGCTGCGCCAGGCCCGCCGGGTCGTCGCCCGGCTCAACCACCGCAAGGCGTACGGCGATCCGGCCCCGGCCGAGCCCCCCAAGTACGACGAGGACGAACTGCTCGGCATCGTCCCCGGCGATCTGAAGCACCCCTTCGACCCGCGCGAGGTGATCGCCCGGATCGTCGACGGCTCGGACTTCGACGAGTTCAAGCCCCTGTACGGGACGAGCCTGACCACCGGCTGGGCGAGCCTGCACGGCTACCCCGTCGGCATCCTCGCCAACGCCCAGGGCGTGCTCTTCAGCGCCGAGTCCCAGAAGGCCGCCCAGTTCATCCAGCTGGCCAACCAGCGCGACATCCCGCTGCTCTTCCTGCACAACACCACCGGCTACATGGTCGGCAGGGAGTACGAGCAGGGCGGCATCATCAAGCACGGCGCGATGATGATCAACGCGGTCAGCAACTCGCGGGTCCCGCATCTGTCGGTGCTCATGGGAGCCTCCTACGGAGCCGGGCACTACGGCATGTGCGGGCGGGCCTACGACCCGCGGTTCCTGTTCGCCTGGCCCAGCGCCAAGTCGGCCGTGATGGGACCGCAGCAGCTCGCGGGCGTCCTGTCGATCGTCGCCCGGCAGTCGGCCGCCGCGAAGGGCCACCCGTACGACGACGACGCCGACGCGGCGCTGCGCGCCATGGTGGAGCAGCAGATCGAGTCCGAGTCGCTGCCGATGTTCCTGTCCGGGCGGCTGTACGACGACGGGGTCATCGACCCGCGCGACACCCGCACCGTCCTCGGCCTGTGCCTGTCCGCGATCCACACGGCGCCCTTCGAGGGCGCGCGCGGTGGCTTCGGCGTCTTCCGGATGTGAGGGATCACGTGATTTCGAGTCTGCTGGTCGCCAACCGGGGCGAGATCGCCTGCCGGGTCTTCCGCACCTGCCGTGCGGCCGGGGTGCGCACGGTGGCGGTGTATTCGGACGCCGACGAGAACGCCCTGCACACCCGCGAGGCGGACGCCGCGGTACGGCTGCCGGGTGCGACGCCCGCCGAGACGTATCTGCGGGGCGATCTCGTCGTGCGGGCCGCGCTGGACGCGGGCGCGGACGCGGTGCACCCGGGGTACGGGTTCCTGTCGGAGAACGCGGACTTCGCGCGGGCGGTGATCGACGCCGGGCTGGTGTGGGTCGGGCCGTCGCCCGAGGCGATCGAGGCGATGGCGTCCAAGACGCGGGCCAAGAAGCTGATGGGGCTCGAACCGCTGGAGCACGTCACCGCCGCGGATCTGCCGGTGCTGGTCAAGGCCGCCGCGGGCGGCGGTGGCCGCGGTATGCGAATCGTCCGCGAACTGGCGCACCTGGACGCCGAGTTGGAGACGGCCCGGGCGGAGGCGCTGAGCGCCTTCGGTGACGGCGAGGTGTTCGTCGAGCCGTACGTGGAGGGCGGCCGGCACGTCGAGGTGCAGATCCTGGCCGACGCGCACGGCACGGTCTGGCCGCTCGGCACCCGCGACTGCTCCCTCCAGCGCCGCCACCAGAAGGTGATCGAGGAGGCGCCCGCACCCGGAATCGGGGACGAACTCACGCGCACGCTCCACGCGTTGTCGGTGCGCGCCGCCCGCGCGGTGGACTACGTCGGCGCGGGCACGGTCGAGTTCCTGGTCGCCGACGGCACCGCGCACTTCCTGGAGATGAACACCCGGCTCCAGGTCGAACACCCGGTCACGGAGGCCGTGTTCGGGGTCGACCTGGTGGCCCTGCAGCTGCGGATCGCGGAGGGGGAACGGCTGGAGGCCGAGCCGCCGCCCGCACGGGGCCACGCGGTGGAGGCCCGGCTGTACGCGGAGGACCCGGCGGGCGCGTGGGCGCCGCAGACGGGCACCCTGCACAGGATCGCCGTCCCGGACGGCGTCCGGCTGGACACCGGGTTCGCCGACGGCGACTCGGTCGGCATCCACTACGACCCGATGCTCGCGAAGGTCGTCGCGCACGCCGCCACCCGCGCGGAGGCCGTCCGCAGGCTGGCCGGCGCCCTGGAGCGGGCCACGCTCCACGGCCCGGTCACCAACCGCGATCTGCTCGTACGCTCGCTGCGGCACGAGGAGTTCACCGGGGCCCGGATGGACACCGGGTTCTACGACCGTCACCTCGCCGAGCTGACCGGGCCCGCCCCGGATCCGTACGCCCCGCTCGCCGCGGCCCTGGCCGACGCGCACGGACGCTCGCGCTTCGGCGGCTGGCGGAACCTGGCGTCGGGGCCGCAGACCAAGCGCTACCGGATGCACGGCGCCGAGCACGAGGCCGCGTACCGGCACACGCGGCAGGGGCTCGCGGCCGACGGCGTGCGCGTGCTGCACGCCGACGCCGGCCGGGTCGTCCTCGAAGTGGCGGGCGTGCGGCGGACGTTCGAGGTGACGAGGTACGCCGGTGGCCGGGTCTTCGTGAACGGGACCGCGCTGACCGAGCTGTCCCGCTTCCCCGATCCGGCGGCGGACCGGGCCCCGGGCTCGCTGCTCGCGCCGATGCCCGGCACCGTCGTCCGGGTGGCCGAGGGGCTGGCCGAGGGCACCGCCGTGCGGGCCGGGCAGCCGCTGCTGTGGCTGGAGGCCATGAAGATGGAGCACAGGATCTCGGCACCGGCGGCGGGGACCCTCACCGCCCTGCACGCCGTGGTCGGACAACAGGTGGAGGTGGGGGCGCTGCTGGCCGTCGTGAGCGAGGATGCGGCGCCGGCCGGCGCCGCGGAGTGAACCGGAGTCCCGCTCCGGGGCGCCGGAGCGGGGCGCGCGCGGCGGACGCCGGTCCCGGTCCCGCCACGCCGCGGGCCGCCGCGCGGTTGCGATCCGGCGCGTACGGGCGGCGGCACCGCATCACGCGAACCCCCAGCGCCCTCAGCACTCCAGCACCCTCACTCCAGCACTCCAGCACTCCAGCACTCCAGCACCCCTCGTACTCCCGCACTTTCCGTACTTCCGTACCGAACTTCCGTACCGAGGAGCCCTCATGAGCCCTGTCACCGAGACCGACGAACACAAGGCGCTCCGTTCCGCGGTCGCCGCTCTCGGCAAGCGCTACGGCCGCGAGTACCTCACCAAGGCCGTCGCCGAGGGCGGTCACCCCGACGAGCTGTGGGCCGAGGCGGGCAAGCTCGGCTATCTCGGGGTGAACCTGCCGGAGGAGTACGGCGGCGGAGGCGGCGGCATCGCGGAACTGTCCATCGTCCTGGAGGAGCTGGGCGCGGCGGGCTGTCCGCTGCTGATGCTCGTCGTGTCGCCCGCCATCTGCGGCACGGTCATCGCCCGCTTCGGCACCGAGGAGCAGAAGCGCACATGGCTGCCGGGCCTGTCGGACGGCACCCGCACGATGGCGTTCGGCATCACCGAGCCCGACGCCGGCTCCAACTCGCACCGCATCACCACCACGGCCCGCCGCGACGGCACCGACTGGGTCCTGACCGGCCGCAAGGTGTTCATCTCCGGCGTCGACATCGCCGACGCGACGCTCATCGTGGGCCGCACGGAGGACGCGCGCACCGGCAGCCTCAAGCCCTGCCTGTTCATCGTCCCGCGGGACGCCGAGGGCTTCGGACGGCGCCAGATCGACATGGAACTGGCCAGCGCGGAGAAGCAGTTCGAGCTCACCCTGGACGACGTGCGGCTGCCGGCCGAGGCGCTGGTCGGCGACGAGGACGCGGGACTGCTGCAACTGTTCGCCGGGCTCAACCCGGAGCGCGTGATGACGGCCGCGTTCGCGATCGGCATGGGCCGTTTCGCGCTCGCCAGGGCCGTGGAGTACGCGCGGGAGCGCACCGTCTGGAAGGCGCCGATCGGGGCGCACCAGGCCATCGCCCACCCGCTCGCGCAGGCCCACATCGAGCTCGAACTGGCCCGGCTGATGATGCAGAAGGCCGCGTACCTGTACGACGAGGGCGACGACATCGGGGCGGGGGAGGCCGCCAACATGGCCAAGTACGCGGCCGGGGAGGCCTGCGTGCGGGCCGTCGACCAGGCGGTGCACACCCTCGGGGGCAACGGCCTCACCCGCGAGTTCGGCCTCGCCTCGCTGATTACGGCGGCGCGCGTGTCTCGTATCGCGCCCGTCAGCAGGGAGATGATTCTCAACTACGTCTCCCACCAGACCCTGGGTCTGCCCAAGTCGTACTGAGCGCTCTAGGAGGAACCGTGTTCCGCAGCGAGTACGCAGATGTACCGGCCGTCGAGGAACCCATTCACGACGCCGTCCTCGGCCACGCGGCCGAGCGCGGCGAGACGCCCGCGCTCGTCGACGGCGTCGACGGCACCACGCTCACCTACGCGCAGGTCGACCAGTTCCACCGGCGGCTGGCCGCCGCGTTCGCCGAGGCGGGGCTGCGCAAGGGCGACGTGCTCGCCCTGCACAGCCCCAACACGATCGCCTTCCCCGTGGTCTTCTACGGGGCCACGCGCGCGGGCGCCTCGGTCACCACGGTGCACCCGCTCGCCACGGCGGAGGAGTTCGCCAAGCAGCTGAAGGACTCCTCGGCCCGCTGGCTCGTGACCGTCTCGCCCCTGCTGGAGACGGCCCGCCGGGCCGCCGAACTCGCGGGCGGCATACGGGAGATCTTCGTCTGCGACCTGGCGGAGGGCCACCGGTCCATGCTCGACCTGCTGGGCAGCACCGCGCCCGAACCGCAGGCGGACATCGACCCCGTGGAGGACGTGGCGGCGCTCCCGTACTCCTCGGGCACCACGGGTGTCCCCAAGGGGGTGATGCTCACCCACCGCTCCATAGCCACCAACCTGGCCCAGCTCTCGCCGGCCATGCCGATGGGCCCCGGCGACCGCATCCTCGCCGTGCTGCCGTTCTTCCACATCTACGGACTGACGGCCCTGATGAACGCGCCGCTGCGGCAGGGCGCCACCGTCGTCGTGCTGCCCCGCTTCGACCTCGACACCTTCCTGCGCGCCATCCAGGACCACCGCATCACCGGCCTGTACGTGGCGCCGCCGATCGTCCTGGCGCTCGCCAAGCACCCCGCCGTCGCGGAGTACGACCTGTCGTCCCTGCAGTACATCGTCTCGGCGGCCGCGCCCCTGGACGCTGCGCTCGCGACCGCCTGCTCGGCCAGGCTCGGGGTGCCGCCGGTGGGCCAGGCCTACGGCATGACCGAACTGTCGCCCGGCACGCACGTCGTCCCGTTGGACGCCGAGAACCCGCCCCCGGGGACGGTCGGCAGGCTCGTCGCCGGCACCGAGATGCGCATCGTCTCCCTGGACGACCCGGACAAGGACGTCGGCGTCGGGGAACGCGGCGAGATCCTCATCCGGGGACCCCAGGTCATGAAGGGCTATCTGGGCCGGCCCGACGCGACCGCCGCGATGATCGACCCGGACGGCTGGCTGCACACCGGGGACGTCGGGCACGTGGACGCGGACGGCTGGCTCTTCGTCGTCGACCGGGTCAAGGAGCTGATCAAGTACAAGGGCTTCCAGGTCGCCCCCGCCGAACTGGAGGCACTGCTGCTCACCCACCCCGGCATCGCCGACGCCGCCGTCATCGGGTCCTACAACGAGGACAACAACGAGATCCCGCACGCCTTCGTGGTGCGCCAGCCCTCGGCGGCCGACCTCTCCGCGAACGAGGTCATGCTGTACGTCGCCGAGCACGTCGCCCCGTACAAACGGGTCCGCGTGGTCACCTTCATCGACGCCGTCCCGAGGGCGGCCTCCGGGAAGATCCTGCGCCGCGAACTGCGAGGCCTGTCATGACCGTCGTCCGCACCGGACACGAGCGCGGCGTCACCACCCTCACCCTGGACTCGCCCGCTACCCGCAACGCGCTGTCGGCCGCCCTCGTGGGCGAGCTCGCCGACGCGCTCACCCGCTGCGGCAAGGACGGCGATGTACGCGCCGTCGTCCTGACCCACACCGGGAACACCTTCTGCGCGGGCGCCGACCTGCGCGACCCGCCGCCCCCGGAGGCGTTCGTCGGTCTGCTGCGGCAGATCGTCGAGCTGCCCAGGCCCGTCGTGGCCCGGGTGGCCGGACACGTCAGGGCGGGCGGCCTCGGCCTGCTCGGGGCCTGCGACATCGCGGTGGCGGGCGAGGCCGCGAGCTTCGCCTTCACCGAGGTGCGGATCGGGGTCGCCCCCGCCGTCATCTCGCTGCCGCTGCTGCCCCGCACCGACCCGCGCGCCCTCGCCCGGTACTACCTCACCGGCGAACGCTTCGACGCCCCCGAGGCCGTCCGCACCGGGCTGCTCACCGCGGCGGGGGACGACGTGGACGCCGTACTCGCGCCCGTGCTCGACGGGCTGCGCCGGTCCGCCCCCGAAGCCCTCGCCGAGACGAAGGCGCTGCTCACGGCTAAGGTGCTGGAGACCTTCGACCGGGACGCGGCGGACCTGACCGCGCTCTCGGCCCGGCTGTTCTCCTCCGCTCAGGCCCGCGAGGGGATGACGGCCTTCCTCGAACGACGGGATCCCGCATGGGTGGTGTGAGCGCGACGGAACACGCGGCACGTACTCCGCACGTCCCCAAACAGGACCGCAGCCGGGCCACCCGGCAGCGGCTCCTGGCCGCCGCCGTGGCCTGCCTCGCCGAACACGGCTGGGCGGGCTCCACGGTCAGCGTCGTGGCGGAGCGCGCCGGGGTCTCCCGGGGCGCCGCCCAGCATCACTTCCCCACCCGCGAGGACCTCTTCACGGCGGCCGTCGAGTACGTCGCCGAGGAACGCTCCACCGCCCTGCGGGACCTCTTCCCCGACGGCCCCGCCGACCGGCGTGCCGTCGTCGAGGCCCTCGTCGGCCTCTACACCGGGCCGCTCTTCCGGGCGGCCCTCCACCTCTGGGTCGCGGCCTCGAACGAGGACCAGCTCCGTGCGCGGGTGACCGAGCTGGAGGCCCGCGTCGGCCGCGAGAGCCACCGCATCGCGGTCGATCTGCTGGGCGCGGACGAGTCCCGGCCCGGGGTGCGCGAGACGGTGCAGGGGCTGCTCGACATGGCGCGCGGACTGGGCCTCGCGAACCTGCTCACCGACGACACCGCGCGCCGGGAGCGGGTCGTGGCGCAGTGGGGGAGGATCGTGGAGGAGACGCTCGGCTGAACGGCGGCCCCGAGCCCGGCCGAGCCGCGGCCCCGGGCCGCCCCCGGCCCCTCGGCCCCCGGCCCCTCGGCCCCCGGACCCAGTCAGGGCCCCGGTCAGGGGCTCAGGCGCTCGATCCGCCAGCCGCCGTCGGGCCGGGCCACGTAGCGGAGCCGGTCGTGGAGACGGTTCTCGCGGCCCTGCCAGAACTCGACCGACCGCGGGGCGATCCGGAAACCGCCCCAGTGCGGCGGCACGGGCACCTGCTCGCCCTCCGGGTAGCGGGCCTCCAGCTCCGCGTACGTGACGTCCAGCTCGCTGCGCCCGGAGATGACCGCGGACTGCGTGCTCGCCCAGGCGCCGAGCTGGGAGCCGTGCGGGCGGGTGCGGAAGTACGCGGTGGTCTCCTCACGGTCCGTGCGCCGCGCCGTACCGGTGACGACGACCTGGCGGGCCAGCGGGTGCCAGGGGAAGAGCAGCGAGATGTACGGGTTCTGGGCCAGCTCGCGGGCCTTGCGCGAGTCGTAGTTCGTGTAGAAGACGAAGCCCTGGTCGTCGTACCCCTTGAGCAGCACCGTGCGCGAGCTGGGCCGGCCCTCGGCGTCCGCCGTGGAGACGACCATCGCGTTCGGCTCGTGCACGAAACCGTGCACCGCGGCCTGCGCGGCCTGCTTGAACCAGCGGGAGAACTGCTCCATCGGATGCGCGGCGAGGTCGCCCTCGTCGAGTCCTTCGGCGCGGTAGTGCGCCCGCATGGAGGCCGGGTCGGCGGCGATCTCCTCGTGCGCGGCCTCGGCGGCCTCGGCCGCGGCCTGGATGAGGGGCTCGTTCGTGGATTCGTCCGGGGCACGATCGTTCACGCCGTCATCCTCCCGCATCCGGGCCCCTCGCGGGCCGGGTGGCCTTCGTCACGTGGTGGCACTCAGTGCCGCGTTCTCTCCCTGAAGATGGCACTCGGGGATATCGTGCTGATGTCGTTCCGGTTGGAGGAGCAGCCGTACGGGGCATCACCGGGGTGACCGCTTTCGGACCGCGAGCCGGCGGAGGACGACCGAAGAGCATGCGGGAGTCTTCGCGGACGACCGTGGAACCGGCCGGCGCAGCACCTCACCGTCGACCGTCACCCCCACAGGGGCGCAGGGTCACCACAACCCCGACAACACCATCCGTCGCACACATCACGAGGAGCCGCCTGATGTCCGACTTCGTACCCGGACTCGAAGGAGTCGTCGCGTTCGAGACGGAGATCGCCGAACCCGATAAGGAGGGCGGCGCTCTTCGGTACCGGGGCGTCGACATCGAGGACCTCGTCGGCCACGTCTCCTTCGGCAACGTCTGGGGACTCCTCGTCGACGGCGCCTTCAACCCCGGTCTGCCGCCCGCCGAGCCGTTCCCGATCCCCGTCCACTCCGGTGACATCCGTGTCGACGTGCAGTCCGCGCTCGCGATGCTCGCGCCCGTCTGGGGCCTCAAACCCCTCCTCGACATCGACGCGGAGCAGGCCCGCGAGGACCTGGCCCGCGCCGCCGTCATGGCCCTGTCGTACGTCGCCCAGTCCGCCCGCGGCCAGGGCCTGCCCATGGTCCCGCAGAACGAGATCGACAAGGCCCACTCCATCGTCGAGCGGTTCATGATCCGCTGGCGCGGCGAGCCGGACCCCAAGCACGTCGCCGCCGTCGACGCCTACTGGACCTCGGCCGCCGAGCACGGCATGAACGCCTCCACCTTCACCGCGCGCGTGATCGCCTCGACCGGCGCGGACGTCGCCGCGGCGCTCTCCGGGGCCGTGGGCGCGATGTCGGGCCCGCTGCACGGCGGCGCCCCCTCCCGCGTCCTCGGCATGATCGAGGAGATCGAGCGCACCGGGGACGCCGACGCCTACGTCCGCCAGGCCCTCGACAACGGCGAGCGCCTGATGGGCTTCGGCCACCGCGTGTACCGCGCCGAGGACCCGCGCGCGCGGGTGCTGCGCCGCACCGCGCGCGAGCTGGGCGCCCCCCGCTTCGAGGTCGCCGAGGCCCTGGAGAAGGCCGCCCTCGCCGAGCTCCACGCCCGCCGCCCGGACCGTGTCCTCGCGACGAACGTCGAGTTCTGGGCGGCCATCGTCCTGGACTTCGCCGAGGTCCCGGCGCACATGTTCACGTCCATGTTCACGTGCGCCCGTACCGCGGGCTGGTCGGCGCACATCCTGGAGCAGAAGCGCACCGGCCGTCTGGTGCGCCCCTCCGCGCACTACGTGGGCCCCGGCACGCGCGGTGTCCAGGAGATCGAGGGATTCGAGGACATCGTGCACTGACCCCGTGCGGGCCGTACCGGCCGCGTGCGGGGCCGTCCGTCATCACGCGGGAGCGAGCAGCTCCGCGTGGTGGCGGGCGGCGACCAGCGGGTGCGCCCGCAGCTTGCCCTTGAGCTCGTTGAAGCCGTACTCGGCGAAGAGCGGGTTCGACGGGTCGTCGGTGACGCCGGGCGCGGCGGAGGCGTGCGGGAAGGGCAGCGGCTCGATCCGGGCGTCCAGGCGCGGGTTGTAGAAGAACGGCACCGAGAACCGCTCGGTGGCCCCGGCCGGGCTCACCACCCGGTGGTTGGTCGCGACGAGGTAGCCGTTGGTGGCGACCTCCAGGAGCTCGCCCAGGTTGACCACGAAGGCCCCCGGCAGCGGCGGCACGTCGTGGAAGCGGCCGTCCTCGCGCTGCACCTGGAGCCCGCCGATGTGGTCCTGGAGCAGCAGCGTCAGGAATCCGTAGTCCTTGTGCGCGCCCACGCCCTGGCCGGCCCCGTCGCCGGCGCTTCCCGGATAGCGCACCAGCTTCAGGTGCGGATGCGCCCGGTCGCCGAAGATCGGGTCGTAGAAGCCGGCCGGAGCGCCGATGGCGGTCAGCAGTTCGCGCAGCAGCCGGGCCGCGACCGCGCTCAGCCGCTCCATCCAGGTCAGTGCGGCCGTCCGCAGCTCCGGGAGCGCGGCGGGCCACTGGTTCGGTCCCTGGAGCCACCAGTACGCGGGCTCCCCGGGGCGCGGCGCCCGCGCGGGCCGCTCGGCGCCTATGTCGAGCTGGTCCCGCCAGTCCCGGCTGCCGCCGGTGCGCTCGTCGCCCGTCCGCGTGTATCCGCGGAAGTGCGGGGAGAAGACGTTGTCGAGGGCCAGCCGGTCGGCCTCGGGGAGCGCGAAGAACCGGTGCATGGCCCGCAGCAGCGCGCCGGTCTCGGCCTCGGTCACTCCGTGCCCGGTGAGCTGGAAGAACCCCACGTCGTGGGCGGCGCTGTGGAGCTGCGCGTGCAGCAGCGCCCGTGCCTGGGGGCCGCGGTCGGCCGCCGAGAGGTCGATGATCGGAAGCTGCTGGTACGAGGGGAGGGGCCGCCGGCTCGGGGCAGGCGTGGAAGACGTGGAAAGCATGGAAGACGTGTTCGTCATGAGGTGCGTCCGCGGGGTCTACGGGTGCCCGGGGCGGCCGCCGGGGGTGGGGCGGGGGCCACGGGTGCCGGGGAGGGAAGAAGCCGTGCGAAGGGGGCCGGTCAGGCGGAAGGCCGACAGCCCATGCTCGTGACGCGCACGTAGTCCACGTGGCGGCGTCGGACGAGCATCGGAAGCATGGGCACAGCGTACTGCTCTCCCCGCGAACCACCTGTGACCCGGGTCACTCGGAGTTCGTCCGGAAGCGGGCACGGGCCGCGGGAGCGCGGCCGGGAACGCAGACGACCCGCGAGCTCGGGTCCCTCCGCCTTGCGGCGACGGGGCCGGCCGGACGCACCGGCGAGCTCACGGGTCGGGTGACTGCGTTGGATTGGGCCGGCTGCATGCGTGTCGCATGCCGGTCCGGCGCCGAACCGAGTCCGACAACGGGCCGCTAGCCCGCAGCCACCTCGTATGTCCGGGTTTCCGTCATGAGCCGAACCACCTCCTCTCCTACGTGTGAAGCACTCTAGGAAGCCGTCCCGCGCGCCTCAACCGATTTATTCGCCTCGTTCGCGGCGCACAGGGATTTCCCTCGTTCTTCGAGGAACGAGGTGTGGGCTGAGTCACGTTCGAGTTGAATGGTGACGAGTGAGCGAACTGTCGCGCCGTACACACGGACGCAGCCTGCAGGGGGTCCAGGTGAGTGCTTCCCGGCGTAGTGGGACCACCGACGAGCTGGGGCCCGACGAGCCCGAGCGGGACGGCTCCGATCTGCTTGCCGCGCTGCTGGACGGCATGGACGCCGCCCTGTGCGCCTTCGACGCCGACGGGGTCCTCACCCACTGGAACCGCGAGGCCGAGCGCATTCTCGGGTGGACGGCGGCCGAGGCCGTGGGGCGGCGCGGATTCGCCGGCTGGGCCGTGCGGACCGCGGACGCCGAGGAGGTCGAGGGCCGGCTGATGTCCGCCATGGAGGCGCCCGGCCGCCAGGTGCACGAGTTCGCGCTCCTCACGAAGGACGGCGGCAGGGTGCTCGTCCGTACGCAGTCCGCCGCCGTGCGCGGCCCGGACGGCAAGCCCGCCGGGGTGTACTGCGCCTTCAGCGAGGTGCACACCCAGATCGACCTCGAACGCTCGATCGCCCTGAGCGAGGCGCTCTTCCAGGACGCCGGCTGGGGCGTGGTGCTGGTCGACGCGGACCTGCGGCCCGCCGTGGTCAACGCCTACGCCGCACAGGCCCTCGGCACCGGACGCGGCTCCGCCCTCGGACGGCCCCTGGGGGACCTGCTGTCCCAGGGTGTCGAGGAGCTGGAGGGCGCCCTCACCCACGTCCTGTCCGAGGGCGCGCCGCCGGCCCCCGCGGACATGTGGGTGAGCCTGCGCACGCCGGAGGGCGAGAAGCGGCGGTGCTGGCGCAGCGGGTTCGTGCGGCTCTCCTCACCGCTCGCCGAGGAGCCCGTGCCGCTCGGCGTCGGCTGGCTCTTCCAGGACGTGACCGAGGCCAAGCAGACCGAGCAGGAGGCGGCGCTGCTGCGCTTCCGCGCCAACCAGCTGCACCGCGCCGCGCGGGCCGCGGCCGAGTGCGAGAACCCGGGCGAGGCCGCCGCCGTCCACCTGGACTTCGCCCTCGCCGGCTTCGCCGACCACGCCCTGGTCGACCGGGTGGTCCCGGGCGGGCCGGCGAACGGAGAGGGGCCCGTGCGGCTCGTACGGACGGTCGCCACGCCCGCCGGTTCGCCCGGGCCGAGTCACATCACCGGGAAGGCCGGACTGCCCCTGCGCTACGGGGAGGGGCACCCCGCGCTCCAGTGCGTGGACCGGGCCGGTTCGGTACGGGCCGACGCGGCCGCCGCCGACCCCGAGCGGGCGCGCGAATGGGCGCTCGCCCGTCAGTGGCCGCGCGACTCCGTGCACGCCCTGTGCGCGGTGCTGCGCAGTCGCGGGCGGACGCTGGGGGTCGTGACGTTCCTGCGGAGCGCGGGCCGCAGCCGGTTCGAGCGCGCGGACGCGATGTACGCGGAGGACGTGGCCGTACGGATCGCGATGGCCCTGGACCTGGCGGAACTGGCGGAGCCGGCGGACGGGCCCTGAGGCCGCGCCGCCCGCGGCGTGCCCTCGCCGGGCCTGCCTTCAGCGCCGGTAGAAGATCCGGTCCCCGTACTCCGTCATGACCCGGTCGTTCCACTCGTGGCCGCCGTCGACGTTGCCCGAGCGGAGCAGGGGCGGTTCGGTGCCGCGCTCCGCGAGGGCGCCGGCCGCGGTGGCCATCACGGCCTGGAGGAGGGCCGAGGTGACGACGGTCGAGGCGGGGGCGAAGGGCGCCTCGATGGAGTCCAGGGTGAGTTCGGCGTCGCCGACGGGGATCCGCGAGTCGAGGACGACGTCGCAGTGGTCCTTGAGATAGGTCCCCGAGACGTGCCGTGACGTCGTCTCGGTGGCGTAGGCGACGGACGTGACGCCGATGACCTTCACTCCCAGGGCGCGGGCCTTCATCGCCATCTCCACGGGCAGCGCGTTGCGGCCCGAGAGCGAGATGATCACCAGCAGGTCGCCGGAACGCAGCGGGCTGCAGTCCAGGACCGCGCCCGCCAGGCCGTCGACCCGCTCCAGGGCGGAGCCCAGGGTCGCGGGCATGACGTCGACGCCCACCACTCCCGGCACGGTGAGCAGGTTCATCAGGGCGAGGCCGCCCGCGCGGTAGACGACGTCCTGGGCGGCGAGCGAGGAGTGGCCGGCGCCGAACGCGAAGAGCCGGCCGCCGTCCACGACGGTGTCGGCGATCAGGGTCCCGGCCGCCTCGATCTCCCCGGTGTCCTCGTCGCGTACCTGCCGCAGCAGGCCGATCGCGGCGTCGAAGAACTGCCCGGCCAGCTTGCTGTCGCTCATCGGCGAAGCCCCTTAGAAGTCTCGTCGGCTTGGAGATCTCGTCGGCGCCGGGTCGGCGCGGGGCGGGAGGACGGCCGGACCGGTGGCCCGGCGTGCCCGTACTCCCGTAGTGTCGCGGATCACGTTGCGGTCTGGACCACTGCCCTGTCAATACGGCTTTCGGGGGCGCCCGCGGGCGCGGCGGTCGGGGGTGCCCGCGGGGCCGACGGGCGCCTGTCCGCGCGGATTCCACGCGATCGATATCAAGCGGTTCGGACGGCGAGGCACGGTTGTCAGTGCTATGCGTCAGAATTGAGTTCAGGGCCAGCGCACACGCCGGTGGGCCATCGAGTCTCCGGCAGAGCTAATCGAGGGGCACGAATGTCCGGACTGATCGACACCACGGAGATGTATCTCCGCACCATCCTCGAGCTGGAGGAGGAAGGCGTTGTCCCCATGCGCGCCCGGATCGCGGAGCGGCTCGACCAGAGCGGCCCGACGGTGAGCCAGACGGTGGCGCGGATGGAGCGCGACGGTCTGGTGGCGGTGGCGAGCGACCGGCATCTGGAGCTGACGGACGAGGGCCGGCGCCTGGCCACCCGCGTCATGCGCAAGCACCGTCTCGCCGAGTGCCTGCTCGTCGACGTGATCGGCCTGGAGTGGGAGCAGGTGCACGCGGAGGCCTGTCGCTGGGAGCACGTGATGAGCGAGGCGGTGGAGCGGCGCGTCCTCGAACTGCTGCGCCACCCGACCGAGTCGCCGTACGGAAACCCGATCCCGGGCCTGGAGGAGCTGGGCGAGAAGGACGGCGCGGACCCGTTCCTGGACGAGGGCATGGTGGCGCTGTCCGAGCTGGACCCGGGTCTGGACGGCAAGACCGTGGTCGTCCGGCGGATCGGGGAGCCGATCCAGACGGACGCCCAGCTGATGTACACGCTGCGGCGGGCGGGCGTGCAGCCCGGTTCCGTGGTCAGCGTGACCGAGTCGGCCGGCGGAGTCCTCGTCGGCAGCGGCGGCGAGGCCGCGGAGCTGGAGGCGGACATCGCCTCGCATGTGTTCGTCGCCAAGCGCTGAAGCACCGTCCGGTACCCGCGAGGGGCAGTTCCCGGGCGCCGACCGAGGGGCCGGCAGCCGCTGACCTCCACGTCGGCGTCCGGGAGCACGCCGGACACCGCGGGGCACACCCGGCCCGCACCGCCCCGGGCGTGTCAACTGCTGTGACATCAGAGGCAGTTGTGATGCCTCCGCGACCTTGTCGAAACCAAGATTCAGTGTGCCGAATCGCAGCGCCGAGACCGTTTGCGTGCGAGGCTGTCGCGTGAGGCATATGACCTGAGGGCTCTTGACCGTGTCGGAGAGCGACGGTGCACGGTCGGGGAGGGGGCGTGAGGATGTGCCGCAGATGCGGAGAGGGCCCCGGCGCCTTCCGGCGCCGGGGCCTCACCTCCCCTGTGCTGACCCGGAGCCCCGAGCTCCCAGGGTCATTCCCTTCGGACCGTTTTCCCCGAGCGGTCCGCCTCCCGCAGAAGATCTCCCCCGGGCGACGGCGGTCAATCCTGATGAGTGGTCACTCGAACGAGGGGTGTTGCGGCCGGAAAGGCCAGTTTCGAATCCCCATTCGATAACGTGACGATGTGGCGGAGTGCGTGAGGGCATCGACCGGCACACCGGGAACAGCGGCAGAAAGCGGTACGAGTGGACCGGCCGGCAGGAGTGGGAGCGAGCGGGTCCGAGCGAGCCAGGGGGGTGCCATTACCGATGGTGCGGCGCATCGACGTGACGGGAGCGGGCGGTGTACGCCTTGCCGCGTGGGAGTACGCCGACCCTCCCAAGGACGACCGGCCGAAGGCGTCCGCGGTGCCCGGCGTGCTGTTACTGCACGGCCTCATGGGCCGGGCCTCGCACTGGGCGTCCACCGCCCGCTGGCTTTCCGAGCGGCACCGCGCCATCGCCCTCGACCAGCGAGGCCACGGACAGAGCGACAAGGCCCCGGAGGCCGAGTACACCCGTGAGGCCTACGTCGAGGACGCCGAAGCCGCCCTCGACCAGCTCGGTCTCGGACCGGCCGTCGTCGTCGGCCACGCGATGGGCGCACTGACCGGCTGGCAGCTCGCCGCCAAGCGTCCCGATCTCGTCCGCGCCCTGATCATCTGCGACATGCGGGCCTCGGCGCTCGGCTCCGCCTCCCAGCGCGAATGGGAGGACTGGTTCAAGGCCTGGCCCGCCCCCTTCGCCACACTCGCCGACGTACGGAAGTGGTTCGGCGAGGACGATCCCTGGGTGGAGCGCCCGAACCCCTCCCGCGGCGAGTTCTACGCCGAGGTGATGCACGAGTCCCCGGACGGCTGGCGCCCCGTCTTCGAACCCGGCCAGATGCTCAAGTCCCGCCAGACATGGGTGTACGACGCCCACTGGGAGGAGCTCGCCCAGGTCCAGTGCCCGACCCTGGTCGTGCGCGGCCTCGACGGCGAGCTCGGCCGGGCCGAGTCCCAGGAGATGGTCCGGGTCCTGCCGCGCGGCCAGTACGCCGAGGTCGCGGACGCCGGCCACCTCGTGCACTACGACCAGCCCGAGGCGTGGCGCGCCGCGATCGAGCCCTTTCTGGACGGAGTGCTCACCGGCTAGTGCCGGTACCGCCCCTGACGCATTACGAGATGATCACGAAGTTTCACTGGATCTTCATATTCCGCTTGCGTGCTGTGCCAATGGGCACAGCGGCGCGGTGTGCCGTCTCGGCCGCTCAGCCCACCTTCCAGGGAGACGCGCACCGCAACGCCGCGAGACTTCCCGACGCCCGGCGACCACCGGTGACGGCCCGCGCGCTCACCCCTTGCTGACCGCCGTCAGGATCTCCGGCAGCCGCCCCGCCGTCCGGGGTGCCGCGAGCCTGAGCCCCAGCAGCGTGATCAGCGCCCCGTACAGGGCGCCCAGGGGCAGCAGCAGCCAGGTCCAGCGGTCGCCGTGGGCGCTCACGTTCAGCCAGATCGTCAGGGCGATGACGGGGGAGGCGAGCAGGGCGGCCGAGATCAGGCCGCCGAAGATGGCGATCCAGGCGAGACCGGCCTGACCGGGGGCCACGTTCTTGTAGCCCTCCTGGGGAATGGAGTACGGGAAGCGGGCCGAGGACCACGCGCCGGTCGCCAGCATCGCGCCGAGCAACGCGAAGGACAGGCCGAGCACTTCGGGCAGCTTGCCCCAGGCGCCGAGCAGCCCGGTCGTCACGGTGGTCACGAGCGTCGCGTACGGCAGGGTGATCAGCAGCAGGGCCAGCGCCCGCCCGCGCAGTTCGACGTACGCGTCACGGGTCGAGGAGATCGTCAGCGCCACCATCCAGAACGCGGACGTGTCCTGCCCGAACTGGTTGTACATCTGGATCCCGAGCATCCCCGCCGCGAAGCACGCGAAGTAGACCGAGCCGGTGCCCTGGAGCGCGTTGAACACCGGCACGATCAGCCCGATGGCCAGCGAGGTCACCCAGGCCGCCTTGGTCTTCGGGTCGCGCCACACGTACCGCAGACTGCGCTCCATGACCGTGCCGGTGCGTCCGGCCGGCAGCAGCCGGGCGAGCCCCGAAGGGCCGCGCTCCTTGGCGGCGGGCTCCGCGGCCTGGAGCGTGGACCCGTCGGGCGAGGTCATCAGCCGGGTCAGATGGCGGGACCAGAGCGCCAGCAGCCCCGTCAGGGCGGCCGCGCACAGCGCGAGCTGGGCGATGCCGGCCCCGTACGACCCCTCGCTCACCGAGTCCACGGCGCCGATCGCCGACGCGGGGGGGACCCAGCGCAGCACGTCCGTCACCGGATCGAGCGCCGACAGCCCGCCCGCCGAACCGAGCCGCTGGGCACCGAAGTTGACGAGCTGGGCGCCGACCGCGACGACCAGCCCGCTCAGCACCGCCAGATCGCGGCCCTTGCGGCTGGACAGCAGCCGGATGTTGGCGGCCGCGACGGCCCGCGCGAGCGCCACGCAGACCAGCAGGGCGAGCACGAGGGCGACCGCCGCCGCCATGTACGCGGCCGCCCCGTGCGCGACCGAGATCACCGAACCGAGCAGCAGGCAGAACGTGAAGAGCGGGCCGACACCGACCAGGGAGGCGGCCAGCAGCGCCCGGACGAGCGGTCGCGGCCGCAGCGGCAGCATCACCAGCCGCGTCGGATCGAGTGTCTCGTCGCCGCTGGGGAAGAACAGCGGCATCACCGCCCAGCCCAGCGCCAGGATCGCCACCAGCAGGACGCCGACGGCGCCGGCGTGCGCGTTGCCGCGCAGCGCGATCAGACCGAGCAGCTGGAGCGCGGCGAAGAGCAGCACGAGCACCGTGGACGCGATGAACGCGGCCCGCCGGCCGGCGGACTGCCGCAGGCCGTTGCGCAGGAGCGACAGCTTCAGGCGTACGACGACGGGGGTGATCGACGCGGCGGAGACGCCGGCGGGGGCGCTCACCGGCGGGTCCCGCCGCCCAGCCAGTCCAGGTCGGTCGTGGTGCCGCGGCCGTGCGCGCCGACCAGTTCCAGGAATGCCTGCTGGAGCGAGGGGGCCGCCCCGCGCACGTCCGCGAGCGGACCGTGCGCGCGGATGCGCCCCGCGGCCATGACGGCGACCCAGTCGCACAGCGACTCGACCAGTTCCATCACGTGGGAGGAGAAGACGACGGTGGCGCCGGAGGCGGTGTACCGCTCCAGGACGCCCCGGATCGTCTGCGCGGAGACCGGGTCCACCCCTTCGAACGGCTCGTCCAGGAAGAGGACTTCGGGGTTGTGCAGCAGCGCGCAGGCCAGGCCGATCTTCTTGCGCATGCCGGTCGAGTAGTCGACGACGAGCTTGTGCTGCGCGCCCGCGAGGTCGAGGACGTCGAGGAGCTGGGTGGCGCGCTTGTCGACCTCGGGGCCGGGCAGCCCCCTCAGCCGGCCGGTGTAGCCGAGCAGTTCACGCCCCGAGAGGCGTTCGAAGAGCCGGAGTCCCTCGGGCAGCACGCCGATCCGGGCCTTCACCTCCGCCGGGTCGTGCCAGACGTCGTGACCGACGACCTCGACCGTGCCCTGATCGGGCCTGAGCAGCCCGGTCACCATCGACAGGGTCGTGGTCTTGCCGGCGCCGTTCGGCCCGACGAGCCCGATGAACTGCCCGGCGGGAAGCTCCAGATCGATCCCGGCCACGGCGACCTGCTCACCGAACCGCTTCCAGAGCCCCCGCACCCGCACGGCGGGCACGCCGCCGCCCTTCGCTCCCTCGCTCATACAGGCACCCTAAGGGCCCGGGGCCGCCCGCCACCCGCTCCCGCCGGGCCCCGGCCGATCCACCGCTCCCGGCGGGTCGCTACCGGTCCCGCCCGCAGGCGTAGGCCAGCGGCGAGATCAGCTCCTCCGCGTCCGGCAGCCAGCGGTTCGCGGGCGTCGGCCGGCAGGCCCACTGCACGGCACCCCGGGAACCGACCCGGGTCGGCGGCGCGGCCACGTAGGCGCCCTCGCCGAGGGTGGTCAGATCGAGCGAGGCGGGCGGCCAGCCCAGCGCCCGCACCAGGTCGGGGACCTTCTCCGCGGCCCCGGGAAGCACGAAGAAGTGCATGCGGCGGTCCGGGGTGCACGTCACCGGACCGAGGGTCAGCTCCATCCGCCGCATACGGGCGAGCGCCAGGAACCCGGCCGTCTCGGGCACGTCGATCGCGTCGAACGAACGCCCCGTGGGCAGCAGGATGGATGCCTCCGGCCGCGCCGACCAGAGCCGCCGTGCCACGGTCGCACTGCCGGTGGCCTGGGCCGCCCAGTCCTCGCGCGCCGGATGCGCGCCGGGCGCGGCACAGGCGGGTTCACCGCAGGAGCAGAGCTGCACCCCGCCGGCCGTCACCAGCCAGGTGCCGGGGAACACGTCCCAGTGACGTTCCTCGGCATAGCGCACGGCGGTTTCCGGCAGCGATTCGCCGCGCTGCTGGGGAATGTGTGCGGACTCGGTTCCTGTGATGATCTCTTCCACGTGGATCTCAACTTCCGCGTCCACCCCGGGTTACGGGGGACACGCGCGCGGGGGAGGAGCATCGATTCCCCGCCCGGGGCGCATGGATGCACGTGTGGGGGCGCGCGGGGGCAGCGGCAGCCGGTAGCGGGTAATCAGGGGTGGGGCCGGGCGACCGCGCTCACCCCGGCAATCCTCACATGTCTCGCATCTTCGGCATGTCCGCGGGGCATTGATCTTCCTGGCCGGGCTTCGGTGCACCGGCCGGTGAGGACACGTCAACTCGGTGCGTGGGCAGGGCACCGCAGCCACAGGGGGTACGCCATGGCCGCAAGGCCGCTCATCGCCAGGCAGCCGAACGAACGGCTCCAGGCACTCATCCAGGAAGCGGGCTGCTCGAACGCCGGGCTGGCCCGCCGCGTGAACATGTGCGGAGCGGAGCACGGACTCGATCTGCGCTACGACAAGACGTCCGTCGCGCGCTGGCTGCGCGGCCAGCAGCCCCGGGGGCGGGCACCGGCGATCATCGCCGAGGCGCTCGGACGCAAGCTCGGCAGGACGGTCACGATCGACGAGATCGGCATGGCCAACGGCAAGAACCTGGCGTCCGGCGTCGGTCTCCAGTTCTCGCCGACGATACTGGGCGCGATCGAGCAGGTCTGCGAGCTGTGGCGCAGCGACGTGGGGCGGCGGGACTTCCTGTCCGGCTCGTCCGTCGCCGCCTCCGCGCTCGTCGAGCCGAGCCGCGACTGGCTGATCTCGTCGCCGGACTCGCAGGTGGCCCGGTCGGCGGGCCCGCGCGTCGGGCTCTCGGACGTGGCGGCGGTCCGCGCGATGACCCAGGCCCTGACCGACCTGGACCACCAGTACGGCAGCGGGCATGTGCGCCCGGTCGTCGTGCACTACCTGAACAGCGTGGTCTCCGGGCTGCTCGCCGGCTCCTACCGCGAGGCGGTCGGACGTGAACTGTTCGCCGCCGTCTCCCGGTTGACGGAACTCGCCGGCTACATGGCCATCGACACCGGCCAGCCCGGGCTCGCCCAGCGCTACTACATCCAGGCGCTGCGGCTCGCGCAGGCGGCCGGCGACCGCGCCTACGGCGGTTACGTCCTCGCCGCGTCCATGAGCCACCTGGCCGCCCAGCTCGGCAACCCGCGCGAGATCGCGCAGTTGGCGCGCGCGGCCCAGGAAGGGTCGCGGGGCCGGGTGACTCCGCGGGCGGAGTCGATGTTCCACGCGGCCGAGGCGCGCGGGCACGCGCTGATGGGCGACGCGCGCGCCGCGCAGGTGGCGTCCGGGAAGGCCGTCACGGCCCTGGAGAACGCGGACGCGGCCTCCGGGGACGACCCGGCGTGGATCGCGCACTTCGACGAGGCCTATCTGGCCGACGAGTTGGCCCACTGCCACCGGGACCTCGGCCAGGCCGAGGCCGCCGCGCGGTGCGCCGAGGAGTCCCTGGCCGGCCTTCCCGAGTCGCGGGCCCGTCGCCGGGCCATCGGCTATGTCCTGCTGGCCACGGCACAGGTCCAGAAGCGTGAGGTGGAGCAGGCCTGCCACACCGGTCTGCGGGCCGTCGAACTCCTCGGCACGCTCCGCTCCAACCGCGGCGCCGAGTACCTGGAGGACCTGCAGCAGCGTCTGGCGCCCTTCCAGGACGAGGCCGTGGTCCGGGAGTTCGGGGCGCGCATGGAGCTGCAGGCCGCGGCGTGACCGTAGATGGGGGGGTGGGGGGAACGGGGCGTGCGAGCGGGGCCGTCGGAGCGAGGTGTGATCATTTCGCTTCGCCGCCTTCCGGACCCGCGTCCGTGAACATATGGCCCGTAGGGGCGTGAACGCCGGGAAAACGAGGGCGCTGCGCGGGAGAGGAGTGAGATACAGCGCATTCGGGGGCGCTTTCGTTACCCGTGTCACAAGGGGCGGCGGTCACCCCCGGTGCTGCGTGGCACCGGGTTGCGGGGACCCGGTAGCGTGAGCCGATGATTCCGAAGGTCCCCCATTCGTAGGAGTCCCGGTGACGCAGAGCGGACAGGGCGAGGAGCCCTCGGCGCGGCCCGCGCACGAAGGCATCGTGCTGCCCTCCGACGGTAGCGAGCCCCTGCTGCCGGGTACGACGGGTGACCGCGTGACCCCGGTCAGTGGCCCGGCCTGGGGCGGACAGTGGGGCCCCGACCAGTCGGCGGCCTCCGCCCCCGGATCCGCCGACGGCTGGGGCGCGCCCGCGAACGCCGAACCGTCGTGGGGCGCCTCCGCGCCCTCCGGCGCGCAGGGCTGGCCGGCGGCGGACCCGCACGGCGCACAGCAGGCGCAGGGCTTCGCCGCACCGGGATCCGGCTCCGCACCGCTGCCGCCCGAGAGCGCGCCTTCCTCGGCGTACGGCGCCCAGAACGGCTATGCGCCGGGGGCGCACGGCCCGGGCGCCGCAGCCGGATACGACGGGTACGGCGCCTACGGGACCCAGGACCAGCACGGCGGGCACACCGGCCCCGGGACGCAGCTCCCGTCCGGCGGCGAGGACGGCGCCACCCAGTACATCCCCTACATACCGGCCGCCCCGGGTGCCGACGAGGGGGCGACGCAGTTCATACCGCCGGTCGCCGCCGCACCGGACGAGGGCGCCACCCAGTTCATACCGCCGGTCGGGCCGGGCGCCCTGCCGCCGGAGGTCGTGGCCGGCGCCCCGCACTACCCGGGGCAGGGCGGTTCGGACGCCGACGCCACGCAGTACATCCCGCCCGTGCCCGCGCAGCAGTCGGGGTCCTTCGGGGTGCCTTCCGGCGCGCCCGAGGAGCGCCAGCCCCCGGCGGAGTTCGACAGTCTCTTCCGCAGCGAGCCGGAGGTGGCCGGGTCGACGCAGATGCTGCCCCGCATCGACGCGGGAAGCCCGCAGGCCCCGTACGGCGCGGGCGACAGGTACGGCGCCCAGCCGGCGCCCGGCGCGCCCGGCGGACGTGCCGCGGGACGGCGTGGCGGTCCGGCCGACGGTGACGGCGGTGGTGCCCGCAGCGGCTCGCGCGTTCCGCTGATCGCCGCGGTCGGCATCGGCATCATCGTGCTCGGTGTCGGCGCCGGCGCGCTGCTCAGCGGCGGTGGCGGGGACGACGGCGCCCAGGACGACACCGGCAAGACGGTGGCCGCGACGGCGCCCGCCACGGCGGGTTCGTCGGCGCCCGCCGCCGACCCGGCGAAGGCGCAGGCCGTCGAACTGGACAAGCTCCTCGCGGACAGCGCCAGCAGCCGTGACTCGGTGATCAGGGCCGTGGCGAACGTGAAGGCGTGCAACAACCTCGGCCAGGCGGCCAGTGATCTGCGGGACGCGGCCAAGCAGCGCGGCGAGCTGGTCACCCGGCTCTCGGGCCTCGCGGTCGACAAGCTGCCGAACCAGGCCGAGCTGACCGCCGCCCTCAACAGCGGCTGGAAGGCCTCGGCCTCGGCCGACAACCACTACGCGGCCTGGGCCGACCAGGTCGCCAACGACAAGAAGGGCTGCCGCAAGGGCAGCGCCCGCACCACGGGGCAGACCCAGGCGGGCGACCGGGCCAGCGGAACGGCCTCCGCCCAGAAGGGGAAGGCCGCGACGCTGTGGAACTCCATCGCGGCGAAGTACGGCCTGACGCAGCGGGCCCGCACCCAGCTCTGAGCACGCGCGAAGGCCCGGTTCCCGCACCGAACGGTGCGGGAACCGGGCCTTCGTCGTGAGCGCCGTCCGGCCCTCGGCCCTACTGCCGTGGCAGGCGACGTTCGCGCGGCGAGCGTCACCCGTCGCGGCGTCAGCTCGTCCGGGCCAGGGTCTTCGTCATGTTCACGAACCCCTTGCGCTGTGACGTGAGCTGACCGCCGCTGACGACCTGGAAGGTGACGTTGGCGTTGACCAGGCGCGGGAAGTCGGCGGCCGCCGTCTCCGCGTCGAAGCGCCAGCTCAGCGTCGGGGTGAGGCCGCCGGTGTTCACCTTGAGGCCGTTGTCGAGTTCGCGCCGGACGGTGAGGGGCGAGACCTCTCCCGCGCCGAGCGACTCGATGGCCTTCCTCAGCACGGTGTAGGCGATCCAGGTGGTCTGCACCCCGGCGTCCGCGGGGTCGATCCGGTTGTCGCCGAAGGCCTGCTCCTTGATCACCGCCCGCATCGGGTTCCAGCGCGAGTCGTCGGCGGTCGGGTACCAGCCGGTGACGTACGAGCCCTCGTACGGGCCCGACTTGCCGCCGGTCGCGTCGATCAGCGACTGGTCGACGTTGCCGATCACCGTGCCGGTGTGCACCGCCGGGTGGTCCTCGGCGTCGCGCCGGAAGGAGTCCATGAAGGTGTTCGTACGGTCTCCGAGCGCCGGGACCACACAGCCCTGCCTGGCCGGATCGGAGGTCGCGTGCTGAAGTGCCTGCTGGGTCGGCCGGGAGTACTCGGTGGCGTCCTCGGCCGCCCGCTGGTCCGCGGCCTGCGAGTGGCCCAGCGCCTTCAGGCCGGCGTCGAGCAGCACCGGCAGCTCGTCACCGGCGATGGTGTCGGGGCGTATGAGCGAGACGGGGCCGCAGTTCTTGCCGAGCTGCTCGCCGAGGCCCGCCAGCAGGACGCCCTGACCGCCGTTGACGGGGTAGGAGATGGGACTGGTGAACTCGTCGTCGGTGACGCCGAAGCCTCCGATGTAGGGGATGCCCGCGCTCTCCAGCGGGGCGAGGAACGCCCGGCTGTGCTGGCTGTAGGAGCCCACGACCGCGACGACGTCCTCGTCGACGGCCCGCTCGGCGCAGTGCGCGGCGTCCACCGGGTCGTTGTGGTCGTTGCAGGTGAGGACCTCCAGCCGGCGGCCGTTGATGCCGCCGTGGGCGTTGACCCAGCGCGCGTAGGCCTTCGCCAGGGCCGGCATGCCTGGCTTGTTCGTCGCGTTGGTCTTCTCGGGGGCCCAGGTCATCACCTTGACGGGGCCACCCCCGGAGCCCCCCGTGGCACCAGGGATGACCCCGCATCCGACGGCGACCGACGCGCACGCGACGAGGGCGCTCGCGTACAGCAGCGTGGCCTTGCGGGGCCGGGGCGGAGTGGGGGAGGTGGTGCGCGTGCTTCGCCTACCGGTCATGGGCATGCACGATTCCGCCACACCGAGAATATTTATGTGACCCGCGGTCGACACCAGGTGACGCAGAGGTGAATTACAGGGGTCGATGAACTGTTTTTCGCGAAGAACGTACGATCGGTGACCGTGCAAGACTCGGAGAACTCTTCCCGTCGCGGCCGTCGCTCATCCACCATGGGCGGCATGCCACTGAACGACATGCCGTGGTGGCGCTGGCGCAGCAATGTGCGCTCCGCGCTGCACATGCTTTCCGACCCCGCGTTCCAGAGAGACGTCTGGCTCGCCGGCGTCGACGGATACGGCGACGTCACCGACGCCGTCTACCGCCTGGTCGAGGACACCTGGCTGGACAACTGGTCGGCCGAGAAATACGTGGGCACGATCTTCCGGGACTCCCAGGAGGCGGCCCTCGTCGACAGTGCCGTCCTGCGGGTCCTGCGGATCATGCACCAGGTCGGACCCGACGCGCCGGTCTCGGCCTATCTCGACCACCAGGGGTGGCCGGACGCCCTCCAGGCCGCGCGCGCCGCGCACGTACGGCTGGCGTCGAGCGACGGGGAGGACCCGGACGCGCCGCCCCGCACCCTCGAGGTCCTGCGCATCCTGACGCGGTCGGCGTAGCCCCCGCGCCGCGTTCCGGCGCGGCCTGCGTGGCGTCCGTAGGGCGTTCCGAGGCGGCCTGCGCGGCGTCCGTGCGGCGTTCCGAGGCGGCCGGCGCCCGGGCTTCGCTGCGTCCGCGTGGCGGGACGGCACTCCTGTGCGGGCGCCCGATATGAAACCCTGTCCCGCATGAATGAGCCGTCCGTCCGCGGGACCGCGCCCGCCGCCGATCAGTACGTCCTGACTCTCTCCTGCCCCGACAAGCAGGGCATCGTGCATGCCGTGTCGAGCTACTTGTTCA
This sequence comes from Streptomyces sp. NPDC001914, assembly GCF_042891215.1. Taxonomy (NCBI): domain Bacteria; kingdom Bacillati; phylum Actinomycetota; class Actinomycetes; order Kitasatosporales; family Streptomycetaceae; genus Streptomyces; species Streptomyces sp. NPDC001914. Next base: position 92,910 of record NZ_JBIASW010000011.1, on the reverse strand, counting down.
TGACGGGCTGCAACATCGTGGACAGTCAGCAGTTCGGCGACCAGGACACGGGTCTGTTCTTCATGCGCGTCCACTTCTCGGCCGAATCGCCGGTGACGGTGGAGAAACTGCGCGCGAGCTTCACGGCGATCGGTGACGCCTTCCACATGGAGTGGCAGATCCACCGGGCCGAGGACCGGATGCGGGTCGTCCTCATGGTCAGCAAGTTCGGCCACTGCCTGAACGACCTGCTCTTCCGCGCGCGGATCGGCGCACTGCCCGTGGACATCGCCGCCGTGGTCTCCAACCACACCGACTTCGCCGAGCTGGTGGGGTCGTACGACATTCCCTTCCACCACATCGCGGTGACGAAGGACACGAAGGCCGAGGCCGAGGCGCAGCTGCTGGAGCTGGTGCGCGAGAAGGGCGTCGAGCTGGTCGTCCTCGCCCGCTACATGCAGGTCCTCTCGGACGACCTGTGCAAGCAGCTCAGCGGCCGCATCATCAACATCCACCACTCGTTCCTGCCGAGCTTCAAGGGCGCCAAGCCGTACCACCAGGCGCATGCCCGGGGGGTCAAGCTCATCGGCGCCACGGCGCACTACGTGACCGCCGACCTCGACGAGGGCCCGATCATCGAGCAGGAGGTCGAGCGGGTCGGCCACGACGTCACCCCCGACCAGCTCGTCGCCATCGGCCGTGACGTGGAGTGCCAGGCGCTCGCCCGCGCGGTGAAGTGGCACGCGGAGCGCCGCATCCTGCTCAACGGCCGCCGCACGGTCGTCTTCGCCTGACCACCTGACCGCCGGGTTACATCCGGCTCAGTGAAGCCGCCGCGGACAGGACGTCCCTGATGACGTCGCGGTCGCCGTCCTGTCCGGCGGCCGCCTCCTCGGGGGAGACGTGGCCGGCGGCCAGGCGGCAGAACTCGACGCCGTCCAGGGCGACATGGGCCACCTCGTGGTCGGCGGAGCCGACGGCGCCGGGCGAGTCCAGCGGGATGAGCCATTCGCCGCCCCCGGAGCCCTCGATCTCCAGGCGCAGGCTGCGTCCCGGAGCCCCGGCCGTGACGAGATGCCGGACCGACCGGGAGGACAGCCCGGCCCGGCGCCGCTCGGCGAGCGAGACGGGCAGCATCCGCGCGGCCAGGTCGATCATCCGGTGCAGATGCCGGGGAGCGGGCGGCTCGTACGGGTAGTCCACCGCGTCGGCGATGTCCCCCGCGTGCACCCAGCACTCGAAGGCCCGGTCCAGCATCGAGTCGCTGAGCGGCAGCTCGAATCCGCCGTACGCCACGGTGAGCCGCCCGGACGCCTCACCGCCCGCGACCCCGCCGGCGGCCGGGGCGCCCTCCTCCACGAACGACACGCTCCGGACGATGCTGTGGCTCTGTTCCCGCCAGGGGCCGCGCACGGACCGGGTGGGCGGGACGCGCGAGGAACGCCAGTACGCCTCGGTGCGCTCCTGAGGTGTCGGCCGCTCCACGCCCTCCGCACGGGCCGCGCCCGCCACGCCGACCGGGTCGTCCAGCCCCAGCGCGACGGCGACCAGTCCGTCGACGCTCAGCAGATGGGCGATGACCCCGGCGACGGTCGTACGGCGGCTCACGGGCCCGTCGCCCTCGAACCACCGCAGCCGCACGGGCGCGTGCCATTCGGAGCCGCCGATGTCCTGGAGCAGGGCGTCGAGCCGGGCGGTCTCCGCGTCGTACGGAGCCGCCCACTCGGGTACCGGGATGCGCGGCGGGCGCCGGTCCAGGCAGCTCGTCAGGACGCGGGTGCGCAGCGTCGGGTCCAGGTCGAGACTCTCCGCCGGGTGCAGCAGCCCGACCGCCCCGCGCAGCCGCAGCGCCTCCTCCGCGCACGGGCCGCAGTGTCCGAGGTGGTCCTCGACGGCGTTCGTCTCGTCCGCGGAGCACGCGGCCAGCGCCCAGGCCCCGAGCAGCGACTTCAGGACCCGGTGTTCGAGGACCGGCGGCGCCGGCTCGGGTGCGACGGCCGGTCCTGGCACCGGCAGCGGCAGCCCGGTGTCCTCCACGGAGGCGCGGGGCGGCGGGATGCGCGGCGGCCCGCCCGGCAGCGGCCCGGTGCCGCCGGCGTCCTCGTGCCCGTCCTCGTGCATGCCGCTGTGCCCGTCCTCGTTCTCGTCCGTGTTCCCGTGCCCGTCCTTCCGCCCGTCCTCGTACCCGTCCGGGCGCCCCTCCTCGCCGCCGGACGACGCGAACCGGTCAGGTTCCCCGCTCACGGCGCACCCCCCGGTTCAGGCGCTCCGCCGGCGGGTCCCGCGTCGTGGGCGGTGGAGAGCAGCTGCAGGCCGAGACGGAGCCGGCGCCGGGCCTCGTCCTCGGTGACGCCGAGGTCGGCGGCCGCCTGGCGGTAGTCGCGGCGCTGGAAGTAGGCCAGCTCCAGAGCGGTCCGCAGCGGGGCGGGCATGGACGTGACGATGTAGTCCGCGCGGGCGGCGACGGAGGCGCTGCGCACCTTTCGCTCCAGCTCCTCGGCGGTGCCGTCGCCGCCGCGGGCGAGCGCGGCGGTCTCGGTGGCGCGCAGGCGCTGCACGGCCAGGCGGTGGGTCAGGGTGGCCACCCAGGAGCGCAGCGGACCCTGCTTCGGGTCGTAGGCGTCGGGGTTCTCCCAGACGTGGGTGAAGACCTCGCGGGTGATGCCGTCGGCGGCCCGCTCGTCCCCGAGGACGCGATGGGCGAGACCGTGCACGAGCGAGGCGAACCGGTCGTAGAGCTCTCCGAGCGCGGCGGCCTCCCCGCGTGAGAGCCGCTGCTGCATCTTGCGGTCCCAGCGGGGTGGTGCGTCCTGCGTCGCCATACGGCCCCCTCACCCCTGGTCGTGCCCGGCGCCCGTCCCTGCGTCCGGCCTGTGTACCGGCCGTGTCCCCTGTCGTTGTCCAGCCATGCGGTCGTGCCGTCCAGCCTGAGCGCACCCGCTGTCCTGAATGTAGTCGGCACGTCCGACGACGCACGCCCCTTTGCGTCAATGTGCGCCCCTGGGCGGCCCGTGGATGGTAGAAGCACGCCGCTTCCACACCCGTACCTGACAGCAACTGGTCGTATGCGACCGAAAGAGAACCCTCGGCAAGCATTTTCGACCGTAGACAGGCGTTTCTTCCCGGGGCGATCCGTGTTTCATGGAAGGACGGCTGGGCAGCCGCGCTGGAAGGAAGCGTACGGAGTGCTTCCGTTTCTGCTGGGCGAGGCGAGCGAAAGGCGTGGCGGTGACGCTGAAGGTGACGCACGTGTCCGACATGACCGACGGCGAGTGGACCGTGCTCCGGGTGTCGGGCGAACTCGATCTCGTGACGTCGCCGGGGCTGCGCCAGAGCGTCCACGACGTGGTGGCCGCGGGCCGGCACAGCATCGTCCTCGACCTGTCCGAGGTCGAGTTCTGCGACTCCAGCGGTGTCGGCGTGCTGATCGCCGCCCGCCGTCTCATGCGCTCGTGCCGCGGACGTCTGCGGCTGATACTGCCCGCGCGGGGCGCGGTCGACGGCTCCCATGTGAACCGCGTCCTCGGGGCCCTCGGCGTGCGCCGGCTCTTCGACGTGTACCCCGACGTCGACGCGGCCACGGACGAGGAGTCCCGCCCGCTGTCGGCCTGACGGCGCCCGGTGCCGGTCCCTGGCCCACCGCGCCCGGGGACGGCCGTTTCCCGCCCCCCTTCCGCCCTCCGCCCGCCGCTTTCCGGCCGCTTTTCCTTGTCTCGCAATTCTTGCGGTCTTGGCACAACCGACGCTTTCCGGCACCCCGGACGGTTCGGTCGTCGTACGCTCCGTCCCAGATGAACCGCAGTCCGGCCGCGGCCGGCTGAGTAGTGAGGCGGTCCGAGAACACCATGGTCAGTTCCGAGTACGAGCGCAGGATCGCCGCCCGGTTCGCCGGCTTCGACCAGGACGGCAACGGCTACATCGACCGGGAGGACTTCAGCGCCGCGACCAAGTCCGTGCTCGCCGAGTTCGGCACCCCGGCCCGGTCGGACAAGGGCCAGGCCCTCTACATCGGGGCCGAGGCGTTCTGGCAGGGCATGGCCGGGATAGCGGACCGTGACGGAGACCAGCGGATCACGCGCGAGGAGTTCGTGAGCGGCGCCGTGAAGCGGCTGCGCGACAACCCGGAGCGGTTCGCCGAGATCGCCCGCCCCTTCCTGCACGCGGCCCTCGCCGTGGCGGACACCGACGGGGACGGCGCGGCCACCGTCACGGAGGTCACGCGTGTCCTCGGGGCGCTCGGAGTGGGCGAGGGCGTCGCCGCGACCGTGGCCGCCGCCCTGGACGCGGACACGGACGGACGGATCGGCGAGGCGGAGATCGTCAGCGGGTTCGCCCGCTACTTCACCGTGCCGGAGTAGGCGGGCCGGCCGCGGTGGCCGGAGCGGGCCGTGGGGATCTCACCCCGAAAAGCGCTCCCTGAGCCGGTACTTGAGCACCTTGCGCAGCGCCTCGTTGCGCGGAAGGGCGTCCACGACCTCCAGCTGCTCCGGCAGCTTGTGCACGGACAGCCCTTCCCCGCGCAGGTACGACGTCACGGCGGCCAGCGTCAGCTCCGGCGCGCCCGGCGGCTGCTCCACCACCGCGCAGACGCGCTCGCCGCGCTCGGCGTCGGGCAGCCCGATCACGGCGGCGTCGCCGACCGCCGGGTGGCGGTGCAGCAGATCCTCGATCTCCTTCGCGGAGATGTTCTCGCCCTTGCGGATGATGATGTCCTTCACCCGGCCGGTCAGGACGAGGTGACCGCTCCCGGTCAGGTGCCCCACGTCCCCGGTGATCAGGAACCCGTCCCCGTCGAACGCCTCCGCGGTCTGCGCCGGGTCCAGATATCCCTGGCACACGGCCTCACCCCGCAGCCGCACGTCGCCGTCGGTCCCGCACGGCCGGGCGGCGCCCGCCGCGTCCACGATCCGTATCTCCATGCCCTCCGGGGGCCTGCCCTCCGTGGTGGCCAGGTTCTCGGCCGTGTCGTCCGGCGCCCCCATCGTGATCATCGGGACCTCGGTCATCCCGTATCCGTGGGTGAGCTGCACGCCCATCTCCCGGACGACCGAGTGGTAGATCTCCGGCGGCTTCGGGGCCCCGCCGCCGGCGAGCAGCCGCAGGGTGGGGATGACCGGCTCCCCGGGCCGTTTGCGCTGCTCGGCGAGGAACATCGAGTAGAACGCGGTCGACCCGCCCGCCACCGTCACACCGTGCCTGCGGTACTCCTCCAGGGCGGCGGGCAGCGCGAAGTGCTCGAACATCACGGCCGGGAAGCCGTACAGCAGCAGCATCACCGTGTAGTCGGGCCCGGCGATGTGTGCGTACGGGAAGGCCATCGAGCCGACGTCGCTCCCGGACAGCCGCAGCGCGTGCGCGAGGCAGGAGCCGCCCGCGATCAGTGAACGGTCGGTGTGCAGCACGCCCTTGGGGTCGGAGGTGGTGCCCGAGGTCCAGTAGATCCAGCGGACGGAGGTTCCGTCGGCGGGCGGGGGCGGCAGGACGGCGGGATCGCCGTCGGGCAGCGCGTCGTACGCCTCGAAGACGTTCTTCGCGTCGAGCCGGTGGGCCATCGCGGTGTGGTCGAAGCCGCGCCACTCGCCCGGGACGGCGACGTACTCGGCCTTCGACTCCCGCAGCGCGAAGCCGACCTCGCGGTCGCGGTAGAAGGGGATGACCGGCGACTGGACGGCGCCGAGGCGGGCCAGCGCGAAGGACAGCAGGGCGGTCTCGATCCGGGTGGGCAGCTGCCAGGCGACCACCGTGCCCGGCCGTACGCCCCTGTCGTGGAGGCCGGCCGCCACCCGTTCGGCGCGGTCGCGCAGCTCGCCGAAGCTCAGGGAGCGGTCGCCCTGGAGCAGGACCGGCCGGTCGGGGGTGAGGCCGGCCCGGCGGTCGACCAGTTCCCACAGCGTGCGCGCGGAACTCAGGGCGTGTGCGGTGTCGTTCACTTCGGCCCCCTGTGGTCGTTCGCGTCGGCGGACAGAGCTGACGGGCAGTCAGATCGTGCGCAGAGCGTAGGGCCCGGCGCCTTGTCGGTCCATAGGCGCGGGGCTAGCCTGCTCGTACGGATGAATCTGACGGGTCATCAGAAACGTACGCCAGGCGGAGGGGACCATGACCGAACTGCCCCGCATCATCAGCGTCGACGACCATGTGATCGAGCCCGCACACCTCTTCGAGACCTGGCTCCCGCGGAAGTACCACGACCGGGGACCGAGGCCGCTCACCGCCGGCATCGGGGAACTCGCCTACGTCGGGGGCAAGTACCAGATCACCATGGACCCGGACGGCCCGCCGACCGACTGGTGGATCTACGAGGACCTCAAGTTCCCGTACAAACGCAACATCGCCGCCGTCGGCTTCGACCGCGACGAGATGACGCTGGAGGGCATCACCCGCGCGGAGATGCGGCGCGGCTGCTGGGACCCCGCCGAGCGGCTCAAGGACATGGACCTCAACCACGTCGAGGCCAGCCTCTGCTTCCCCACCTTCCCGCGCTTCTGCGGCCAGACCTTCGCCGAGGCGCACGACAAGGAAGTGGCCCTGGCCTGTGTGCGGGCCTACAACGACTGGATGGTCGAGGAATGGTGCGGCGACAGCGGCGGCCGGCTGATCCCGCTGTGCCTGATCCCGCTGTGGGACATCGATCTCGCGGTCGCCGAGATCCGCCGCAACGCCGCCCGGGGCGTCAAGGCCGTCACCTTCTCCGAGATCCCCACCTACCTCGGACTGCCCTCCATCCACTCCGGGTACTGGGACCCGTTCTTCGCCGTCTGCCAGGAGACCGGGACGGTCGTGAACATGCACATCGGCTCGTCCTCCCAGATGCCGGCCGCCTCCCCCGACGCGCCCCCCGCCGTCCAGGCCTCGCTGTCCTTCAACAACGCGATGGCCTCGATGATGGACTTCCTGTTCAGCGGCGTCCTGGTGAAGTTCCCGCGCCTCAAGCTGGCCTACTCCGAGGGCCAGATGGGCTGGATCCCGTACGCCCTGGAACGCGCGGACGACGTCTGGTCGGAGCACCGCGCCTGGGGCGGCGTCAGGGACCTGATCCCGGAGCCCCCGTCGACGTACTACTACCGGCAGATCTTCTGCTGCTTCTTCCGCGACAAGCACGGAGTCGCGTCCCTGGACGTGGTGGGCCGGGACAACGCCACCTTCGAGACCGACTACCCGCACGTCGACTCGACCTTCCCGCACACCAAGGAGGTCGCCCTCGACCATGTGAAGGGCCTCGACGACGAGACCGTCCACAAGCTGATGCGCGGCAACGCCATCCGCATGCTGGACCTGGACCTGTAGTGGACCTGACGTACACCCCCGAGGAGGAGGAGTTCCGCGCGCGGCTGCGGACCTGGCTCGCCTCGGTCCTTCCGGCGCTGCCGCCGAAACCGTCCCCGCGCGACTGGCCCGCCCGACGGGCCTACGACCTCGGCTGGCAGCGGATGCTGTACGACGCCGGGTACGCGGGCCTGCACTGGCCCCTCGACGCGGGCGGCCGGGGTGCCACGCCGACGCAGCACCTCATCTACCTGGAGGAGACCGAGAAGGCCGGCGCCCCCTACGTGGGGGCCAACTTCGTCGGGCTGCTGCACGCCGGGCCGACCATCGCCTCCGAGGGGAGCGCCGAGCAGCGGGCGCGCTGGCTGCCGCCCGTGCTGCGCGGCGAGGAGGTCTGGTGCCAGGGCTTCAGCGAACCGGACGCCGGCTCGGACCTCGCGGCACTGCGCACGCGCGCGCGGCGCGACGGAGACGACTACGTGGTCAGCGGCTCCAAGATCTGGACCTCCCACGCCGAAGTGGCCGACTGGTGCGAGCTGCTGGTGCGGACGGACCCCGCCGCGCGCAAGCACCGGGGCATCACCTGGCTCGCGATGCCGATGGACGCGCCCGGCATCACCGTCCGCCCGCTGCGCACGCTCGCGGGCTCCACCGAGTTCGCCGAGGTCTTCCTCGACGAGGTGCGCGTCCCGGTCGCCAACCGGGTCGGCGCCGAGAACGACGGCTGGCGCGTGACCATGGTGACGCTCTCCTTCGAGCGCGGCACCGCCTTCGTCGGCGAGGTGGTCGCCTGCCGCCGCGTCCTCACCGAGGTCGCGCGGGAGGCACGCAAGAACGGCCGCTGGGACGACGCCGTCCTGCGCCGCCGTCTCGGCAGGCTGAACGCCGAGTTCCGCGCGCTGTGGCGGCTCACCCAGTGGAACGTCAGCGAGGCGCAGGGCACCGGGGGCGTGCCGGGCGTCGGCGGTTCGGTCTTCAAGCTGAGCTATTCGCACGCCCGCCAGGAGCTGTTCGACGCCGCCGCGGAGGTTCTCGGCCCCGAGGCGCTGGACCTGGGACGGGAGTGGACCCTGGACCGGCTCTCCTCGCTGTCGTACACGATCGCGGCCGGCACCTCGCAGATCCAGCGGAACATCGTGGCCGAGCGGATCCTCGGCCTTCCCAGGGGGAGGTGAATCCGACCGGTGGACTTCCGGCTCACTGATGATCAACGGGCTCTGCGGCAGGGCATTCGCGAACTGCTCCGGGGCCGCTTCGGACGAGAGGCGTTGCGCGCGGCCGTGGACCGGGCCGACGGGAACAGCGGCCCGGACGGGAAGAGCGGCCCGGACGGGAAGAGCGGCCCGGACGGGAAGGGCGCGACGGGCGGGACGGAAGGGGCGGGCGAGAGGCCTGCGGAGGGCGTGCGGGTGCTCGACCGGGAGCTGTGGCGCGAGCTGGGCGCGGCGGGTTTCTTCGCGCTGCGCCTGCCCGAGGCCGAGGGCGGCGTCGGGCTGGGCCTTCCGGAGGCCGTGCTGGCGTTCGAGGAGGCGGGGCGGGTCCTGCTGCCGGGACCGCTGATCGCCACCCATCTCGCCGCGGCCGCCGTGCCCGGGGCTGCCGCCGGGGACGTGGTCGTGACGTCCGCCGACGGCGGGCTCGTGGAATGGCTGGACGAGGCCGACGTCGTCCGGGGCGACGCCACCGGGGCGGAACCGCTGGTCCCGGTGGACCCGCTGACACCCCTGCACCGGCTGCCCCGGGCCGACGGCCGGCCGGCCGGGGGCGGCGCACGCGGGAGGGCCGGGACGCCGGACCACCTGCTCGTGTCGCTCCTGACCGCGGCCGAACAGCTCGGCAGCGCCGCCCGGACCTGCGAGAGCGCCGTGCAACACGCCCGGACGCGCGAGCAGTTCGGGCAGCCGATCGGAGCCTTCCAGGCTGTGCAGCACCTGTGCGCGGGCATGCTCGCGCGGGTCGAGGTGGCCCGCGCGGCCGTCTACGCCGCCTCGGTCACCGCCGACCCCGTGGACGTCGCCGCGGCCCGTCTGCTCGCCGACGAGGCCGCCGTGCGCGGCGCCCGCGACTGTCTCCAGGTGCACGGCGGCATGGGCTTCACCTGGGAGTCCGACGTCCATCTGCACCTGAAGCGGGCCTGGACGCGGACCCGTCGTGCCGGGGGCGCTACGGAGAGCGAGGAATCGCTGGCGGAGGATCTGGTGACCGCCGAGGCGTAGAGGGCCGCTGTCCTGGGGCGTCGCGGGAGGAACGGGGGTGGATGTCGCGGATCGTGGCAAAACGGGATCACGGAGCGTTGAGACCTGGTTGTGTCCTAGGCGTGACTTGTCACGGCCTGGAGTCGGCGCCGGGCTCCGGTACCTTGTGTGGGATGCGAGTGGTTCTGAGGCTGAGCCATCCCGGTGTTGCCCCCGAGGCCGCGCCGGACCCGGCGATGCGCGCCGCTCGCGAGGCAGGACGGAGCCCCGTACCTGCCTGTTCGACTTCCCATGGCGAGCGTCGCACAGTATGCCGCACGCGTACTCCTTCGCGCTGGAATATGCCCGAAGCGCTTGTTGGGGTGACTGTACGTCAACCATGCTGTCTCGCAAGGGAATCACGTTCCGTGATCCTTGTTCTGGCCATGCAGAAAATGGCTACGATCGTGGCCCTTGTGAGGCGCGAGGCGATGTGTCCGCCGGTTCGGATGGTGTGAGCGGTGCAGGTGCTTCAAGTGCAGCTGGAGATCCGGCCCGACCCCGCAGAGGTGGGGCGAGCCCGGCGGTGGGCCCGTTCGAGGCTCGCGGGGTCCGGGATAGACGCCGATGAACCACTCGCCGAGACGCTGATCCTGCTCGTCTCCGAACTCGTCACCAACGCCGTGGTGCACACCGGGTGTCCGGCCGTGCTGCGCCTGTGCCTGCCCGGCGGCGCCGGGGCCGCCACCGTCCGTCTCGAGGTGGCCGACAGCAGTGCCCGGCCGCCGATGCCCCGGCACGCGGACGGCGACGAGACCAACGGCCGTGGCCTGGAACTGGTCGACGGCCTCGCGGACCGCTGGGGCTGGAGCCCCGAGGGGGCCGGCAAACGCATCTGGTGCGAGCTGGACCGCTGCGCCTCGGACGCCGCGCAGGACTCCCCGTACGGCGCCTACGGCGGCTTCGCGTACGAGGCGGTCTAGGGCCGGTACGTCGGGCCCCGTTCCTCGTCGTCGCCGTGCGGGGGCGTCCCGGTTCGCCGAGGCGATCCCGTCCTCGCGGGCCTCGCGTTGCGTGCATGTATGCACGAAACCGCTGTACACGGCCGCGGTAGTGGCCGAATGCGCCGGGTCGTGCTTCCGTACGCGCTGTCTCAAATAGGGTGGAACGCCGCAAATCCCCGATCGGCTGTTGACGTGGCGTGTCCGTTTGATCACGCTTGTGTTCAGCGATTCGCCGCGAGGGGACGACGAGGGTTCCGGTGACGGGGGCCCTCGGCGAGGGTGGGTCGTGATTCGGCGTCGGCTCCCCCACGGCCAGGGGAGGCAGGGCGGGTACGCCGGAGGCGGATGGCGGCGCGCGGTGCCGTGCCCGGGGTGAGGTGGGGACCTTCGGCCGGGCGCAGTCGAGAGTGGGGGAAGCGCGCCGCCAGCCGGCCCTCGTACGGACAGGTCTCGGACCGCGGCTCCCGTGCGGACAGGTCTCGGACCGCGGCCCTCGTGCGGACAGGTCTCGGACCGGGTGTCAGAGGATCGCCACGGGTGCCACCGGGGTGCCGGTGCCGCCGACGAAGGGTTCCGGCATCGCCGACAGCAGGAAGGTGTACCGGCCTTCTTGTCCACAGGCTGTGGACAACTCTTCGAGGTTCCAGTTCTGACCCTGCAGCATCCCCATCTCGACCAGGTCGAGCGCGTGCACGGGCAGCCACAGGTCCTCGATCTCGGGCGGGAAGATCTCGAAGGTCAGGGTGTCGTTGGCGACCGCCGCGACATCGCGCGCGTGGAACCACTCGGGGGTGCGCACCGACAGCCCCGGCGACGGATACCCGTACCCGTGCTTGTCGCCCGCCAGGTACACCTGGATCTGCCCGGTCCGTACGAGCACGATGTCGCCCGCCCGCACCCGCGTGCCCGCCAGTTCCTCCGCCGCCTCCAGGTCCTCGGGCGTGACCGCGTGCCCGCCGGCCAGCCGGTGTTCACCGCGTGCCCGCGCCACGTCGAGCAGGACGCCCCGCGAGACGATGTGCCGCGGCTTGTCGATCCCGCTGAACTCGGCGCCGCCGTGCGGGGTCACGGTGGAGGCGGGGCGCCCGTTGTAGAGCCTGCCGGAGTGCGAGACGTGCGGCAGCGCGTCCCAGTGGGTGGCCGCCTGGAGGCCCATGGTCACGGCGTCGTCGCTGCACGCCACCGTGCCGGGGCCGAAGATCTCCTGGTTGATCTGCACCATCGTGTGCAGGGGATTGACCCGCCCCGGGATCATCCCGGTCTGTACACCGTCCTGTTGGAGCGGCAGCGCGAGCGGCACCCGGAGCCCCGTCCGCACCGTCCCGGCGGCCTCCCGCACCACCTCGTCCGTGATGAGGTTCAGCGTTCCGATCTCGTCGTCGGCCCCCCAGCGCCCCCAGTTGTTGACGCGCTTGGCGATCTCGTGGAACTCCGGACGGAGCGCCGGCTGCGACATGAGTCCTCCCCGGGGGCTTGTCTCCAGGTATCTGACGGGTCGTAGAATCCGAGTTGAATCTAACGGACCGTCAGAAACTGCGGGAAGGGGCCGGGCATGGGGAACTTCCTTGCGGGCAAGGCCGTCGCCGTCACGGGCGCGGGCCGGGGGATAGGCCGGGCGGTCGCGCTCGCCGCGGCCGCGGAGGGCGCCCGCGTCGTCGTCAACGACCACGGCGTGTCCGTCGAGGGCGAGGAGCCCACGAGTTCGGTGGCCGAGGCCGTCGTGAAGGAGATCGAGGCCGCCGGCGGGGAGGCGGTCGCGGTCGCCGACGACATCTCGACGATGGCGGGCGGGCAGCGCGTCGTCGACACCGCGCTCGCCTCGTACGGGCGGATCGACGGAGTGGTGTGCGTGGCCGGCATCCTGCGCGAGCGGATGCTCTTCAACATGTCCGAACAGGAGTGGGACCCCGTCGTCGCCACCCATCTCAAGGGCACGTTCACCCTCTTCCGGGCCGCCTCGGCGGTGATGCGCAAACAGGGCTCGGGCACCCTGATCGGCTTCACCAGCGGCAACCACCAGGGGTCGGTGGCGCAGGCCAACTACAGCGCGGCGAAGGGCGGGATCATCTCGCTCGTGCGCAGCGCGGCCCTCGGTCTGCACAAGTACGGAGTCACCGCGAACGCCGTCGCGCCCGTCGCCCGTACGCGCATGTCGGCGAACGTGCCCATGGAGCTGAAGGAGATCGGCGAACCGGAGGACGTGGCCGCGCTCGTCGTCTACCTGCTGTCGGACCGGGCCCGCGAGGAACGCATCACCGGGCAGGTCTACACGATCGCCGGACCCAAGATCGCCGTATGGGCCCAGCCGCGCGAACTGCGCGCCGGGTACGCCGAGGGCGCCTGGACCCCGGAGAAGATCGCCGACTTCCTGCCCGGGACCGTCGGGGTCGATCCGATGCCGCTGCTGGAACAGCTGGAGGCGATGGCGCGGGCGGCCGCGGACAAGGCGCGCCCCAACGCGTGACCGTTCCCGGTCCGGGTGTCCCGGGTCCGGTGGGGAGGAGAGCGCGTGGATTTCGCATTCGGTCCCGAGGACGAGAGCTTCCGGCGCGAGGCGCGGGCCTGGCTGGAGGAGCACCTGACCGGCACCCCGGGACGCCGTGACTGGGAGCGGGAACTGGGGAAGGCGGGCTGGATCGGGCTCGGCTGGGCGGAGGACGGGTACGGCAACCGGCGCGCCGGCCTGACCCGGCAGGTCGTGTGGGCCGAGGAGTACGCCCGCTCCGGGGCGCCCGCCCGTTCCGGGCACATCGGCGAGAACCTGCTGGCGCCGACGCTCATCGCCCACGGCACACCGGAGCAGAAGCGCCGCTTCCTGCCGCCGGTCGCCGAGGGCAGGGAGCTGTGGTGCCAGGGGTACAGCGAGCCCGGAGCCGGCTCGGACCTGGCCGGCGTCCGCACGAGCGCAGTACGGGAGACGGGCGCCGGTTCTCCGGGGGCGTACCGGGTCACGGGGCAGAAGATCTGGACCTCGCTCGCCCACGAGGCCGACTGGTGCTTCGTGCTCGCCCGCACCGAGCCGGGCTCCACCCGCCACCACGGACTGTCCTTCCTCCTGGTCGCCATGGACCAGCCCGGCCGGGTCGAGGTCCGTCCCATCCGTCAGCTCACGGGCACGAGCGACTTCAACGAGGTGTACTTCGACGGAGCCCTGGCGCGGGCCGGGCACGTGGTCGGCGGTGAGGGCGAGGGCTGGAAGGTCGCCATGAGCCTGCTCGGCTTCGAGCGCGGGGTCTCCACGCTCGCCCAGCAGATCGGCTTCGCCGAGGAGTTGGGGCGCGTGCTGCGGACGGCCGCGGCGACGGGAGCGGACCGGGATCCCCTCGTGCGCGAGCGACTCGTGCGGCTCTGGGCCGAGTTGCGGACGATGCGGTGGAACGCCCTGCGCACGCTGGGCGGTTCGGGGAGTCCCGGGAGCGAGGCGGCGCCGAGTGTGGCGAAGCTGCTGTGGGGCGGCTGGCACCGGCGGCTCGGTGAGGCGGCGGTCCTGGTGCGGGGGGCCGCGGCGGCGGTGGGTCCGGCGGACTGGTCGGCCGCGCTGCCCTACGAACTGGACGACTCCCAGCACCTGTTCCTCTTCAGCCGGGCCGACACGATCTACGGCGGCTCGGACGAGATCCAGCGCACGATCATCGCCGAGCGCGCGCTCGGCCTGCCGAAGGAGCCCCGGGGCCGGCCCTGACCGGCCCCGGAACCAACAGCCCAGGAACAGCCCGGGGCGGCCCGGGGAGAGGGGAGCCGGCGCGATGCGAGGCGTGATCTTCGACGGAAAGAGGACCCGGGTCGTGGACGACCTGGAGGTACGGGATCCGGGGCCCGGAGAGGTCCGGGTGGCAGTCTCGGCGGCGGGGCTCTGCCACAGCGATCTCTCCGTGGTGGACGGCACCATCCCCTTCCCCGTTCCCGTGGTGCTCGGTCATGAGGGCGCGGGCGTGGTGGAGTCCGTGGGCGCGGGCGTCACCCATGTCGAGCCCGGCGATCACGTGGCGCTGTCCACGCTCGCCAACTGCGGGACCTGCGCCGAGTGCGACCGGGGGCGGCCCACGATGTGCCGCAAGGCGATCGGCATGCCCCAGCGGCCGTTCTCGCGCTCGGGCGAACCGCTGTACCAGTTCGCCGCCAACTCGGCCTTCGCCGAGCGCACGGTCGTGAAGGCGGTGCAGGCGGTCCGTATCCCGAAGGACATCCCGCCGGCCTCGGCCGCGCTGATCGGCTGCGGGGTCCTGACGGGCGTCGGAGCGGTCCTGAACCGGGCCCGGGTCGACCGCGGCGACACCGTCCTGGTCATCGGCACGGGCGGCATCGGTCTCAACGTCATCCAGGGCGCCCGGCTCGCGGGCGCGCTGCGGATCGTCGCCGTCGACTCCAATCCGGCCAAGGAGTCGGTGGCCCGGCGGTTCGGCGCGACGCACTTCCTGACGTCCGTGGAGGGGGTGAAGGACATCCTGCCCACCGGAGCCCAGCACGCCTTCGAATGCGTCGGCCGCGTCGAACTCATCCGCCAGGCCGTCGACGCGCTCGACCGGCACGGCCAGGCCGTCCTCCTCGGCGTCCCCCCGGCGACGGCCGAGGCGTCCTTCCTCGTCTCCTCGATGTACCTCGACAAGTCCATCCTCGGCTGCCGCTACGGCTCGTCCCGCCCCCAGCGGGACATCGCCCTGTACGCCGAGCTCTACCGCGAGGGCCGGCTGCTCCTCGACGAGCTGGTGACGGCCACGTACCCGGTCGAGGACTTCGAGAGGGCGGCCGAGGACGCGCACGCGGGGAAGGTGGCGAGGGCGGTGCTCACGTTCTGACCGCCCGCCCGGCGGATGCCGACGGGCAGGTCCCGGGGCGGCCGTCCAGAGGTCAGCGGTCGGCCCCGGTGCCCGACCTGAAGGTGCGCCGGTAGGTGGTCGGGGTGACGCCGAGGGTCGCCTGGAGGTGCTGGCGCATCGACTGGGCCGTGCCGAAGCCGGCGTCGCGGGCCACGTGGTCGATGGACAGGTCGCTGGACTCCAGGAGGTGCCGGGCGTGCTCCACGCGCTGCTGCGTGAGCCACTGGCCGGGGCTGACCCCGACCTCCTCGCGGAAGCGCCGGGTGAAGGTGCGCACCGACATGGACTCCTGCTCGGCCATGTCACGGAGCTGGATCGGCTCGTGGAGGCGGCCGAGCGCCCAGGCGCGGGCGGCGGTCGTGCCGGCCGAGCGCGCCTCCGGGACCGGGCGCTGGATGTACTGCGCCTGGCCGCCGTCCCGGTGCGGCGGGACGACGGTCCGGCGGGCCACCTCGTTGGCGACGGCGGCGCCGTGGTCGCGGCGTACGAGATGCAGGCACAGGTCGATCCCGGCCGCGACCCCGGCCGAGGTGAGGACGTCCCCGTCGTCGATGAAGAGCACGTCCGCGTCGACGCTGATCCGCGGGAAGAGCCGCTGGAAGTGCTCGGCGTGCATCCAGTGCGTGGTGGCGGGGCGGCCGTCGAGGTAGCCGGCGGCGGCGAGCACGTAACTGCCGGTGCAGATGGAGACGAGACGGGTGCCCGGGCGGATGTGCGCGAGGGCGGCCGCCAGCTCCGGAGTCAGGATGCCCTCGCGATGCACGGGGCCGAGCTCGTACGAGGCCGGGACGACGACGGTGTCCGCCGTCGCCAGCGCCTCCGGCCCGTTGCCGACGAGGACCGAGAAGTCCGCGTCCGTCCCGACCGGGCCCGGCGGCCGGGCCGAGCAGGTCACCACCTCGTACAGCGGGCGTCCGTCCGCGTCCCGCGCCTTGCCGAAGATGCGCTGCGGAATGCCCAGCTCGAAGGGGAGCAGACCGTCCAGGGCGAGGACGACGACGCGGTGCGGAGGCAACGTATCCGGAAGGGCCATGGCCCGATCCTAGCGAATGCTGTCTTCCGGGCCAGTGGTTCACCGCTGTCCGTTCCCCGAAGCTCTAGGACGTGACCCAGACAACCGAAGCCGCGCAGGCCCCGGAGGACGCCCGGCCCGTCCGCCCCGCCCGCTCCCACCGCATCCACCGCGCCTGGTTCGTCGCGGCCGTCACCTTCGTGACGATCATCGGCGCGGCCGCCTTCCGGTCGCTCCCCGGACTGCTGATCGACCCGCTCCACGAGGAGTTCCACTGGTCGCGCGGCACGATCGGCGCGGCCGTGTCGATCAACCTCGCGCTGTACGGGCTGACGGCGCCGTTCGCGGCGGCGCTCATGGACCGCTTCGGCATCCGCCGGGTGGTCGCGGTCGCCCTGACCGTGATCGCGGTCGGCTCCGGGCTGACGGTGTGGATGACGGCGGCCTGGCAACTGCTCCTGTGCTGGGGCCTGCTGGTGGGTCTGGGGTCCGGTTCGATGGCACTCGCCTTCGCGGCGACGGTCACCAACCGCTGGTTCACCGAACGCAAGGGCCTGGTCACCGGCATCCTGACGGCCGCCTCGGCCTCGGGCCAGCTCATCTTCCTGCCGCTGCTGTCCTGGATCGTCACCGAACACGACTGGCGCCCGGCCGCGGTGACCGTCGCCCTCGCCGCCCTCGCGGTCGTCCCCTTCGTCTGGCTGCTGCTGCGCGACCACCCCGCCGACGTGGGCCAGATGCCGTACGGGGCCAAGGAGTTCGTGCCCAAGCCCGAGCCGGTGAGGGGCGCCGCCCGGCGCGCGGTCACCGTGCTGCTCTCCGCCGTCCGCACCGGCCCCTTCTGGCTGCTGGCCGGCACGTTCGCGATCTGCGGCGCCTCGACGAACGGCCTGGTCCAGACGCACTTCGTGCCCGCCGCCCACGATCACGGCATGCCCATCACCGCGGCCGCCTCGCTCCTCGCCGTCATCGGCGTCTTCGACGTGATCGGCACGATCGCCTCCGGCTGGTTCACCGACCGCTTCGAGCCCCGCCGCCTGCTGGCGGTCTACTACGCCCTGCGCGGCATCTCGCTGCTGTTCCTGCCGATGCTGCTGGCCCCCAGCGTGCACCCGCCGATGATCTTCTTCATCGTCTTCTACGGCCTCGACTGGGTCGCCACCGTCCCGCCCACCCTGGCCCTGTGCCGTGAGCAGTACGGCGAGGACAGCGCCATCGTCTTCGGCTGGGTCCTCGCCTCCCACCAGGTCGGCGCCGCGCTCGTCGCCCTCCTCGGAGGTGTCGCCCGCGACCACTTCGGCTCGTACGACGTCGTCTGGTACGCCTCGGGCGCGCTGTGCGCCGCGGCCGCGCTGATGGCCCTGGTCATCCGCCGCCGCCGTCCGGCGGTGCCGGGGGCACCCATGGTGGCGCCGGCTTCCGCGTGACGGGGGTCAGACGAGGAACCTGCCCTTGTGGAAGAGCAGCGGCGGCACGTCCTCGCCGTCCTCGCCGTCACCGCTCGCGCCGAGGGCGTCCACCCGGCCCACCACGATGAGGTGATCCCCGCCCGTGTGCACCGCGTGGACCGTGCAGTCGATCCAGGCCGCGGCGCCCGCGAGGCGGGGGGAGCCGGACACCGGAGCGGCGTCGTAGGCCACGCCCGCGAACTTGTCCGTGCCGCTCACCGCGAAGCCGCGGCACAGGTCGCCCTGGTGCGCGCCGAGCACGTTGACGCAGAAGACGCCGGCGCGGGCTATGCGCGGCCAGGTCGTGGACGTACGGCCGACCATGAAGCAGATCAGCGGAGGGTCCAGGGACAGCGAGGCGAACGACTGACAGGCGAAGCCGGCCGGGCCCGCCGGTTCTTCCGTCTCCGCCTCCGGTGCCGGTGCCGTCACGACGGTCACGCCGGTCGCGAAGTGGCCCAGCACGTGGCGGAACCGGGCCGGATCGACCGGCGCCCGCTCGTCCTCGCGGACCGCGCGCAGATCCGGGCGCGGCAACGCCTCGACGGGCCCCGCGACGGTGGGGGCCCCGGCCGACCTGAGGTAGCGGACGGCTGCGGCGGCCATCCCTGCGTGTCCCATCACATCCACCATTGAAGCTGACGGAGTGTCAGATAGGAAGGGGTTCGGGACGCCCGCGGTGCGGGGGTGCGGAGTGCCGGGACAGAGGCGTGCGGGTGCAACCCCCGCGCGGTGCGGCGTGTTTCGTCCGCGTATCTTTCGCCCCATGAGGTCGGCGAACTCCGGGAGCCCCGCACGCCCCCGGTCGGCATGGACCGGCGCGGAGGTGAACCTCGCCGCCGCGGTCTGCGCGGTGCAGCTCGCGGTCGCCGTCACCGTCCGGTGGGTCGGGACGTTCGACGACGACGACCACGGTGCCGGCCTCGGCGGCGGGCTCGCCGCCGTCGGCCTGCTGTGCGTGCTGGTCTTCGGGCCGCCCCTGCTCGCCGCCCTGGGCCTGCTGCACGCGGTGACGTTCACGATGCCCGCGGCCACGCTCGCCCGTCTCGCGCGCCGCCGCGCACCCGGCCCCGAGGGCGCCTGGCACCTGAGCTTCGTCCTGGTGCTCGGCGTCTTCTGGACCGCGCTCGCCGTTCTTCTCCTCGGTCTCGAACCCGTCGGCCCCGGAGCCCTGTTGCTCGCCGTGTCGGGTGTCCCACCCGTGCTGACGGCCGCCCGGTCGCGGCGGCGCGAACGGGTCGCCGGACATCCGCCGGACGGCGGGCGTGTCTGGTTCCGCTCCGCTCTCGTGGCCCTCGGGGCGTGCGTCCTGGTCGTGGCGGCGGGCACGGTGGGCCTGGCCACGGGACTCGTCCGGGAGTACGAGCCCCCGAAGCTCGGCGCCGACCGGCTCACCGGCGTCTGGCGCGGCGATCACGGGGCCGTGCTGCGGCTGAGCGCCGACGGCCGGGCCGAACTCTCCTCCGTGCCCGCCCAGCCCGAGTTCGGGGACGTGGCCACCAAGGAGTTCACGCGCTGCGACGGCGCCGGCACCTGGTTCCTCGACACCAGGGGGCGCTACGACCCGTACGCCGACGGGCCCGGCTCCGAGCGACGGGACGGCGTCGTCGTCCGCGTCGCCGACTGCGGCCACGACACGTACTGGACCATCGGCGGCACCGGGACCCACCCGGAACTCTTCGTGCTCTTCGGCGACCCCGACGCGGGGGACCTGCGCATCCTGCGCCGGCAGTGACCCGGACCGCCACCACGGCACACGCGCACCGGGTCACCCACGGAATTGCGGTGGGGGTGACCAGACCGCCACCCCGCCGCACCCGCACCAGGCCACGTACGGAATTGGGGCAGCAGCCCCGGACCGTCACCACGACGACCCGCAGCCGGGTACGCACGGGAGGGGACGTGCCGGTACATCGATGGCGTCGCCACCAACGGTCACTTCTCCGCCCGACAGCGACGGCCTGATGCACCGGCACGGCCCCGACCCACCCACCGGCCGAACCCGAAGCCGGACCCGGACCCGGGCCCCCGCTTCTGCTGGATTCGGGTGTGCGGAGTTCGGTTCGTCAGCGGCCCTTGAAGCGCGGGGCCCGGCGTTCCACGAAGCTCGTCACACCCTCATTGGCGTCCGCCGTGGTCATGTTGATCTCCTGCGCCGCGGCCTCGGCGGCCCAGGCCGCGGCGCGGTCGGTGTCGAGGGAGGCGTTGACGAGCTGCTTGGTGAGCGCGAGCGCCCGGGTGGGCCCGGCGGCGAGCCGCTCGGCCCAGGCCCGCGCCGTCTTCTCCAACTCCTCCGCCGGCACAACCCTGTTGACGAGCCCGATCCGCTCGGCGTCCACCGCGCTCAGCGCGTCCCCGAAGAACATCAGCTCCTTGGCCCGCTGCGGACCCACGAGACGCGGCAGCAGATAGGCCCCGCCGCCGTCCGGCACGAGCCCGCGCCGCACGAACACCTCGATGAACCGGGCCGGTTCGGCCGCGAGGACGAGGTCGCACGCGAAGGCGAGGTGCGCGCCGATCCCGGCCGCCGTGCCGTTGACCGCCGCGATCACCGGTTTCTCGCAGTCGAGGACGGCCGCGATCAGGCGCTGCGCCCCCAGCCGGATGGTCCGGGCGACGTCGCCGGGCACCCGCTCCCCGGCGGGCGGACCGCCCCGCAGATCCGCTCCGGCACAGAAGCCGCGGCCGGTGGCGGTGATGACCACGGCCCGCACGCCGGGGTCGGCGGACGCCGCCGCGAGCAGGTCGATCACCCGCTCACGCTGGTCCCAGGTCAGCGCGTTCATCGCCTCGGGCCGGTCGAGGGTGATCCACGAGACGGCGTTGTCGGTGGAATGGCGTATCGACGAGTCGGCGGGTGTCCGGGGTGGTGCGGCTGATGCGGTGGTCGCACGCGGGACGTCGGTCATGGAGCTGCTCCGTTTCGTGCGAGGCGAGGCGGGGCGAGGCGAGGCGGGGCGAGGCGAGGCGGGGAGGCCGGGAGCGTGGGTCAGCGGCACAGCACCAGCGCGTCCAGGGCCACGGCCCCCTGTCCGCGAGGCAGCACCATCAGCGGATTGATGTCCAGCTCCGCGATGTCGTCCCCGAGTTCGAGCGCCATCCGCTGGACCCGGATCACGACCTCGACCAGCGCGTCCACGTCCACCGGCGGACCCCCGCGCACCCCGTCGAGCAGCGCCCGGCCGCGCAGCTCGGACAGCATGGCCCGCGCCTGGTCGTCACCGAACGGCGGCACCCGCACGGCGAAGTCCCGCAGCACCTCGACGAGAACTCCGCCCAGCCCGACGGTCACGGTCGGCCCGAAGAGCTGGTCGTGCGTGACGCCGACGACCATCTCGACGCCCCGCTCCACCATCTGGCAGACGAGGACCCCGTCCAGCGAGATGCCCTCGTAGCGGGCGATGTCGGTCAGCTCGCGATAGGCGTCGCGGACCTGGCTGGCGGAGGTCAGCCCGATCTTGACGAGGCCGAGTTCCGTCTTGTGGGCGATCTGCGCGCCGGAGGCCTTCATGACCACCGGGTAGCCGACCTGGCTCGCCGCCCGCACGGCCGCCGCGGCGCTGGTCACCAGCTGCTCGCGCGGCACCCGGATCCCGTACGCCCGCAGCAGCTGCTTGGCCCCGTGCTCGCTCAGCTGCTGGCCGGGGCGCATCAGGGCCTGGGCCTTGCGGAAGGAGGGCGACGGGGTGCGCGGGGCCTCGTCGAAGGGTGAGCGGTAGGCGGCGGTGAACCGTGCGTGGTCGAGGTGGGCGCGGACGGCGGTGATGCAGTTGGCGAACGTACGGAAGGTGGCGACCCGGGACGACCCGAGCAGCGTCTCCCGGTACGCCGCCTCCGTACCGACCGGCGACCCCCACACCACGCAGACCAGCTTGTCCGTCTGTTCCGCCGCGTCCACCAGGTCCTGCGCCAGCTTGTCGCTCATCGGCGGGAAGGGCCCGGTGATCGGGCAGATCAGGACGCCGACCGCCGGGTCGGCGAGGATCGCGTCGATGATCTTCCGGCCGCGCCAGTCGCCGACGGGATGCCCGCCGTTGTCGACCGGGTTCGCGACGTTCAGGTAGTCCGGTATCCAGGTGTGCAGCTCGGCCTGCTTGGCCTCCGAGAGCACCGGCAGGTCGAGGCCCCCCTCGCTCGCCAGGTCCGCGAAGTGCGCCCCCGTCCCGCCCGAGATCGAATAGACGACGACCCCGTCGGCCTGCGGGGGGCGGGCCCGTGCCAACAGGGCTGCCGTGTCCTGGAGTTCGTCGAGTCCGTCGACGCGGATCACGCCGTACTGCCGCATCGCCGCGTCGACCACCGCGTCGGCGCCGGTCAGCTTGCCGGTGTGTGAGGCGGCGGTGCGGGCGCCGGTCTCGGTGCGGCCGACCTTCACCGCGACGACGGGCACCTTGCGCCGGGCGGCGCGGTCGGCGGCGAGCAGGAAGGAGCGGCCGTCCTTGAGTCCCTCGACGTAGCAGGCGATGGCGCCGACCTCGGGCCGCTCGGAGAAGTACGAGATGAAGTCCGCGGTCTCCAGGTCGGCCTCGTTGCCCGTGGGGGCCCAGTGGGACAGGCGGACGCCCAGCTGCTGCATCGCGAACACCGGCCGGCCCTGGTGGCCGGACTGGGTGATGAGGGCGACCGCGGGGCCGTCGAGGTCGTCGCGGAAGTTCTCGAACGCGTTGAGGTTGGTGTTGGGGCCGAGCAGCCGCAGGCCGGAGCCGTGGACGGCGGCGGCGAGACGGGTCTGGGCGGCGGCGCCCTCGGTCCCGGTCTCGGCGAAGCCGGACGCGAAGGCGACCGCGAACTTCACCTTGGCCTCGGTGAGTTCCCCGATCACCGGGAGGGGGTCGGCCACGAGGAGCACCGCCAGGTCCACCTGCTCCGGTATGTCCGCCACCGAGGGGAGGCACGGCAGGCCGAAGACCGTGCGGCGGGTGGGGTGTACCGGGTGGAGCCGGGCGCCGACCCGTTGGGCCCAGGCGATGAGCTGGCGGGTGATCCCGGTGTTCGACCGTCCCTCTGCGTCCGAGGCGCCGATGACGGCCACGCACTCGGGACGGAAGAAACGGTCCAGGTCGGGGACGGTGGCGTACAGCGGGCGACCGCTGACGTCCAGGTCGTCGACCTCGGCCGGGCGTCCGTGCACGACCGGGGAGGGCTGCTCGCCGCAGGCGATGACCCTGGCCCGGCGGGAGTCGGTGGTGAGGGTGCCGTGGGTTGATCCAAGCATCGGTCCGCCCGCTCCTGTGTGACAGCCAATTGTTAACTGACGCAGTGTCAGATTACGCAACTGACGTCGTGTCAGGAACCGTTGTGCAGGGGTGGGCTTCTGTTGGGGTACTACCGGCTTCGGTCCGGTGGGTGGGTCGGGGCCGTGCCGGTGCATCAGGCCGTCGCTGTCGGGCAGAGAAGTGACCGTTGGTGGCGACGGCCATCGATGTACCGGCACGTCCCCTCCGGCCGGATCCCGACTGCGGGTACATCGTGGTGACGGTCCCAGCCCCGACCGGCGAAAGCCTCAGGCCCGGCCAGGGAAGTTTCCAGCCCCGGCCGGCAGAAGTTCAGCCCCTCCGGCGTTTGAGGAGCGGGGTCCGGGGCGGAGCCCCAGGGGCCCACCTCTCGGGTACGGGGCAACAATCCAGCCCCTCCGGCGATTGAGGAGCGGGGGTCTGGGGCGGAGCCCCAGGTACGGGACGGGTAGGGGCGGAGGGGGCGAGAGAACGGTCAGCTGGTGGGCTGGGGCTTGGCCTGGTGGCGGGATATCGCCTTCGCGATCTTCTCGGCGTCGAGGGCGAGCTCGCGGAACATCCCGCTGATGGGATTGGTGAAGCCGGTGAAGTACAGGCCGGGCGCGTTCCGCGGAGCGTGCCCGCCATGGACGACGGGACGCCCCCGCCCGTCGAGCACGTCGAGATGCCCGACCATGCCCTCCAGCGCCCGCGAGTACCCGGTCGCGGCGATCACCACGTCGGGATCGACCCGGCCTCCGTCGGCGAGCACGGCCTTGCCGTCCTCGAACCCCTCCACCGCGGCCACGATCTCGACCTTCCCCTTGCAGACGGCGTCGATGATCCCGACGTCCTGGACGGGGATGGAGCCCGCGTTGACGCGGGAGTAGAGCCCCGTGTCGGGGCGGGGCAGGCCGCGCGACGCCAGGTCCGGCACGCTCAGCTTGGCCATCGGCCCGGCCAGCGCGTCGACGAGCCGCACCGGCAGCCGTCGTACGGCGATGCCCGTGAACTGCGCGGCCCAGCCCGCCGTCGAGCGGCGCACGATGTGCGGCACGGTGCGGACGGACAGCCGTACGCGCCGGGCGCCGCCCTCGACCAGGTCCACGGCGATCTCGGCGCCGGTGTTGCCGATGCCGACGACGAGCACGTCGCGGCCCGCGTAGGGGGCGGGGTTGCGGTACTCGCCGGCGTGCAGGAGCGTGCCGGTGTAGGTGTCGCGGCCGGGCCAGTCGGGGACGCGCGGGGTGTGGTTGTGGCCGGTCGCCACGACCACCGCGCTGCCGGTCAGCTCGCGTCCGCCGGTGGCGTGCAGCAGCCAGCCGTCGCCGCCCGGGGCGGGCTCGATGCGCGAGACCTCGACACCCGTGACGATCTCCAGGCCGTGGTGCTCGGCGTACTTCTCCAGGTAGCGCACCACGTTGTCACGTGACACCCACCGGCCGAACGAGCGCGGCATCGACAGCCCGGGCAGCGCGGACAGCCGGCGTGTGGTGTGCAGGTGCAGCCGGTCGTAGTGGCCCCGCCAGGAGGCGCCGACCTGGTCCGACCGCTCCAGCACGACGGCTCGCACACCCCGGGCGCGCAGCGCGTACGCCGCCGCGAGCCCCCCGGGGCCGCCTCCGATGACGTACACGGGGCGGTCCTCGTGGGAGGGCACCGTGCGGGAGGTCGTGGAAGCAGTCGAGTCGGCCATAGCGCGAGCGTAATCACGACTCAGCTTGATAGGTCTCGGTCAAGACCGGAATCGGTTGCGAAGTGGTCACGACTGTGGGAGAGGTGGGTGGGTCCGGTGGCGTAGGTCACTTCGGTGGGGTGCGGGTGTGGGAAACGTGTGTCGTTGTCGCAGGTGAGCGGCGGCCCGTACGTCCTTTGCGGGAGCGCGGGACCGGCTTCGCGCGCCCCCTGGGAGGGGTGGAGCGGGAGGGGGTGGCGGCAGGGCGGCCGCGCGGTCGCCGTCGGCGGGTGCCGGGCTCTTGCGCGGGCGTTGCGAGGCATCGAAACTGACGTACCGTCAGATGTGCTGCTTCTGCGGGAGGTTCGGCCATGGACACGATCTGGCTCGGCGGGGCGGAGTGGATGGCCGTGCTGCGGATCGGACTCGGCCTCTGGTGGCTCGAGAGCTGGCGGCACAAGGACAGGAAGGGGTGGTTCGAGCGCGGCACCGGCATCGCGTGGGCGGCGGACGTCGCGTCCAAGCACCGCTGGAACGCGGTGCGTTCGGGCTTCGAGACGATCGTCGCGCCGCGCCCCCGGACAATGGCGTACGTCGTCGTGTACGCGGAGCTGGCTCTTGGCCTCGGGCTGGTGGCCGGGCTGCTGACCCCCGTCGCGCTGGTCGCGGGGCTGCTCCTCAACGTCCTCTACTTCACCCTCATGATCCACGACTGGGCGGAGCAGGGGCAGAACGCGATGATGGCGCTGGTCTCGGCCGTCGCCCTGTTCGCGATGTCCTGGCAGACCTGGTCCCTGGACGACGCCCTGGGACTCTTCCGGTGAGCGGGGCCGCGCGTGCGGGGAGCTCCGGGGGCGGGTTCGACGTTCCCGAGGCGGACGCGTTCACCCGGCCGTACTGGGACGCGGCGGCCGAGGGGCGGCTGCTGATCCGGCACTGCGCGGCCTGCGACCGCGTGCACCACTACCCCAGGGAGTTCTGCCCGCACTGCTGGAGCGAGGACGTGAGCTGGCACCCCGTGAGCGGACGCGCCACGCTCTACACCTGGTCCGTCGTCCACCGCAACGACCTGCCGCCGTTCGGCGGGCGGGTGCCGTACACGGCCGCCGTCGTCGACCTCGCGGAGGGCCCCCGGATGATGACCGAGGTCGTCGGGTGCGAGGAGGCGGCGCTGCGGATCGGGATGGCGCTGGAGGTGGCCTTCCGGGACGGGATTCCCGTGTTCCGGCCGGCCTCAGGTCCCGGGGGGTGACGGGTTCCGGGCCGGTGGCGGCTCGGGGTCCGTGGCGAGGCGTCCGTGCAGGTGCACGTCGCGGAACGCGTCGTGGCGGCCTGCCTCGAACATCGCGCCCCGCAGGGTCCCCTCGTGCCGGAATCCGCAGCGCTCGGCGACCTTGCAGGACACCTCGTGGCCCACCGCGTGCCCCAGGTCGAGGCGGTGCAGCGCGAGGTCGGTGAAGCCGTAGCGCGCCGCGAGGGTGAGGGCGCGGGTGGCGACCCGGCCGCCGCGGGCCTCCGGCAGCACCCAGTAGCCGACCCGGGCACAGCTCATGACGTGGTCGATCTCGTTGACGCCGATGTGGCCCAGCGTCTCGCCGCTCCCCGCGTCGGTGACGCAGAAGGAGACCCCGGTCCCGCCGGTCGCCGCCGCGACGCGGGTCCGCAGGGCCTCACGGGCGGTGTCGATGTCCCGGACGAACCTGAGCGGGGTGTTCCAGCGCTGGAACTCGGGATCGGTCAGCCCGTGCAGATAGGCCGACACGTCGGCGTCGGACTCCGGGTCCCAGGGGCGCAGCCGCAGCCCGAGGCCCGTCAGCTCGGGGGCGGGCTGGACGGAGAACTGCACATGGGCTTCGGCCATCCAGCCATTCAAGCCCCTCCGGGCCCACGGGTCATTCGCTGGACGAAATTCGGGGGCACGGCTCCCGGGCCGCGAGAGATCATCGGACATGACCTCCGCGACGTACGCATGGCAGCTCACCCACGACCTCGACGCCTTTCTCGCCCGGGCCGGAGACTTCCTCCGTTCGCGTCCCGCACGGCACACCGTCGCGCTGACCGTGACGGAGGCGCTGCGCAGGCGGGGGATGGGCGAGTACGGGAAGGACGTGCCCGTCTTCGGAGCGCTGGAGCGGGACGGGGAGGTTCGGGCCGCCTTCTTCCGTACGCCGCCGTACCGGCTGAACCTCACCTCGCTGGACGAGCCGGGCGCCGAGGCCCTCGCCGCGCTGCTGGCGGACGCGGGAACCGAGGTGCCCGGGGTCTCCGCCGACACGGACACCGTCGAGGTCTTCGCCGGGGCCTGGGCGCGGCGGACCGGGGCGAAGGCGGTGCCGCGGCGGAGCGAGCGGCTCTACCGTCTGGGTGACCTGGTGGTGCCCGAGCCCGCGCCGCCCGGCCGTCCCCGGGTCGCCGACGCGGGCGACCGGGACCTGGTCGCCCGCTGGTACACGGAGTTCGCCGAGGCCATCGGCGAGGGAGCCCACCGCGACGGCGGCGCCTGGGCCGACGACCGGATCTCGTACGGCGGCATCACCCTCTGGGAGGACCCCGAAGGCACCCCCGTCGCCATGGCGGGCGCGACACCGCCGGTCGCCGGACAGCTCCGAGTCGCCCCCGTCTACACCCCGGCCCACCTGCGCGGCCGGGGGTACGCGGGTGCCGTCACCGCCGAGGTGAGCCGGGCCGCGGTCGCCACCGGGGTCGAGGAGGTGCTGCTCTTCACCGACCTCGCCAACCCGACCAGCAACGGTCTGTACCGGCGCATCGGCTACCGGCCCGTCTCCGACTTCGCGGCGTACGACTTCACGTACGAGGTGTAGGGCGGGGGAGGAGGCGGGGAATGGGGGGCCGGTGGTTCACGGCCACAGCAGTTCGGTGGTCCAGCCGGCCTCCGTGCGGCGGTAGACGAGCCGGGCGTGGCGCCTGCGGGCGTCACCCTGGAAGAACTCGACCTCGTCCGGACGGAGGCGGTAGAGCGTCCAGGTGGGGGCGGGGGAGTCCGGGGTCCTCTCGGCCCGCTCCCAGGCCGCGTCCGAGGCCCGGTCCAACTCGGCACGCGAGGGCAGGACTTCGCTCTGCCGGCCCACCAGGGCGGCGGCCAGTGCCCCCGTGGAGCGGGCGTGCAGGTCCGCCTGGCTCTCCTCGGGAGAGGCCGTGGTGACCTCGCCGCGGAGCCGGATCTGGCGGCCCTGCGCGGGCCAGTAGAAGCCGAGGGCCGCGTACGGCCGCGCGGCGAGCTGGCGGCCCTTGCGGCTCGTCACGTGCGAGGCGAACGCCCAGCCGTCGTCGTCCGCGCCGTGCAGCATCACCGTCCGGACGTCGGGCGAACCGTCCTCGTCGGCCGTCGCGAGCGTCATCGTGTGCGGTTCGGCCTGCCCGGCCGCCACCGCTTCCGCGAACCACCGGGTGAACAGGGTCAGCGGGTCCGCCGGAGCGTCCTCCGGAGCGAAGGCGGGCAGCTCCGTGTCCCACACCCGCAGCGATCGCAGCAGCTCATGAAGATCCGGTTCCATGGCTCCGAGTATCACCCGGGGCGGCCGGTGGCCCTCATCCCGGCGGGTGGGCTCGGCCTCGCTCACTCCGCTCGGTCTGCCCGGCGCCGCTCGCTCCGGTCGGCGTCCCTGACCCCGGCCCGTCGGCCGGCCGGCCTGTCGCGCCCGCGGCGCTTGTCCCGGCCCGCAGGCGCGTAAGCCCGGCGTCCCGTATCTCTTTCCGTCGGCCCGGCGCCGCTCACCCCGGCGCGTCG
Organism: Streptomyces sp. NPDC001914; assembly: GCF_042891215.1. NCBI lineage: Bacteria > Bacillati > Actinomycetota > Actinomycetes > Kitasatosporales > Streptomycetaceae > Streptomyces > Streptomyces sp. NPDC001914. The sequence goes on along the minus strand of NZ_JBIASW010000011.1, from coordinate 64,577 downwards.
CCCGGTGCCTCTCGTGCTGGCCCGCAGGCGCGTAAGCGCGGAGTCCCTGATCTCCTCCCGGTGTCCCGGTGTCCCGGTGTCCCGGGCCCGGCGCCCGGTATCCGGGCCTCCCTCACCCCGCTTCAGCGCCCGGTGTCCCGGGCTCCCCTCACCCCCGCCCCAGCACCACCGTGCCCGACGAGCAGAACCAGCCTCCCGTGCCGGAGGCGACCGCCAGCTCGGGCAGGGTGCCGTCCGGGCGCCGCACCTGCCGCTCCCGGGGGAGGTCGCCGCGCAACTGCCGTACGGCCTCCACGAGCAGGAACAGGCCGCGCATGCCCGGGTGCTGGGCCGACAGCCCGCCCCCGTCGGTGTTCACCGGCAGTTCGCCACCCACCAGGAGCCGCCCCTTCGCCGCGTCCACGAAGGCGCCGCCCTCGCCCTTGGCGCAGAAGCCGAGGTCCTCCAGGGTCACCAGGGTCATGTAGGTGAAGGCGTCGTAGATCTCCGCGAAGTCGATCTCGGCCGGGCGGACCCCGGCGCGCCCGAAGGCGAGCCGGCCGCTCACCGCCGCCGGGGAGACGGTGAAGTCGGCCCACTCGGACATGGTGGTGTGGGAGACGTGTTCGCCGGTTCCGAGCACCCACACCGGGGCCGTACGGCAGTCGCGCACGTACTCCTCGGCCGCCAGCAGCACCGCCGCGCCGCCGTCGGAGCGGATGCAGCAGTGCAGCTTGGTGAAGGGGTCCGCGATCACCGGCCCGGCCAGCACGTCGTCGACGGTGACCGGGTCGCGGAACATCGCCTCCGGGTTGCGGGCCGCGTTCGCGCGGGCCTGGACGGCCACCGAGGCGAGCTGTTCGAGCGTGGTGCCGTACGTGTGCATGTGGCGGCGCGCGGCCATCGCGTACTTGGCGACGAGCGTGTGGCCGTACGGGACCTCGAACTGCAGCGGGCCCCGCGCGCCGAACGAGAGGTCGCCGGTGCGACGGCCCGCCCTGATGTCGGCGCGGGCGGTGGAGCCGTAGACGAGCAGGACGGCGTTCGCGTGGCCCGCGGCTATGGCGTCGGCCGCGTGGGCCGCCATGACCTCCCAGGTGGACCCGCCGACCGAGGTCGAGTCGACCCAGGTGGGCCGCAGTCCCAGGTAGTCGGCCACCTCGGCGGGCGCGAGGACGCCGAGCCCCGCCGACGCGAAACCGTCGATCACCGAGCGGTCCAGGCCGGAGTCGGCCAGTGCGCGGCGCGCGGCCTGCGCGTGCAGCGCGTACGGGGTCGCCTCGTCCACACGGCCGCAGTCGGACAGGGATATGCCGACGACGGCGACCTTCCGACGGCTGTGGCCCAAGGTGGCATGCGTCATGAATCTGACGGTACATCAGATCTGCCGTCCGCCGGGAGGTCGTCGCACCCCTGTGCTTCTGGTTCCCTCCGCCCTAACATGACGCCCCGTCAGATCGGCTTGCCGGATCAGCCCCCCGACGAGGGAGGAGCCCGCCCATGGACGCCCGTCTCACCGCGGAACAGGAGGAGATCCGCCGTACGCTGCGGGAGGTGCTGGCCAAGCGGTGCGGACCGCAGGAGCTGCGGGCCGCGGAGCCGACCCCCGCCGGCCACGACCCGGCCCTCTGGGAAACCCTCGCGCGCCGGCTCGGGCTGCCCGGACTGGCCCTCCCCGAGGCGTACGGCGGCGCCGGCTGCTCGGCGACCGAACTCGCCCTCGTCTGCGAGGAGTCGGGCCGCGTCCTCGCGCCCTCGCCCCTGCTGTCCACCGCCGTCCTCGCCGCCCCGCTGATCCTGGCCCTCGGCACCGAGGCGCAGCGCACCGCCCTGCTGCCGTCGCTGGCCTCGGGCGCGCTGACCGCCGCCCTCGCGGTACCCGGCACGGGCCTGGCCACCGCCCTCGGGCTGGTCGGCGACAACCGCGGCGACTGGGCCGGCGGCGGCCGCGCGGGGGGCGTCCAGGCGCGGCGCGCGGACGGCGCCTGGCGGCTCTACGGGCAGGCGGCGCAGGTGCTCGACGGGCACAGCGCCGGGCTGCTGCTGGTGGCCGCGCACACCGGCGGGTTCGCGCGGTCGCGGACGCTGCTGTTCCTGGTGAGGGGCGACGCCGACGGGCTCGTCCGCACGCGGCAGACCTCCCTGGACGCGACCCGGCCGCAGGCCAGGCTCGAACTGCGTGACGTGGAGGCCGAACTGCTGGGTGAGGACCACGCCGACGTGCCCGGGGCGCTGGCCGCCGTCGGGGACACCGCCGCCGCCGTCCTCGCCGTCGAGGCCGTGGGCGCCGCCGACCGGGTACTGGAGCGCACCGTCGAACACGTCGGCAGACGTGAGCAGTTCGGGCGGGCGATCGGGTCCTTCCAGGCGGTCAAGCACCGGCTCGCCGACGTGTATGTGGGCGTGCAGTCGGCCCGCTCCGCGGCGTACTACGCGGCCTGGGCCACCGGGACGGGCGGCGAGCGCGTGGGCGGGCTCGCGCTCGCCCAGGCGCTGGAGGCACTGCGCACCGCCGCCTCCGAGGGCGTCCAGCTCCACGGGGGCATCGGCTTCACCTGGGAGCACGACGTCCATCTCTACTTCAAGCGCGCGTCCGGCGATGAACTGCTCTTCGGCCCCGTCCACCGGCTGCGCGCGCACGCGGCCGACGCGGCGCGGCTCTTCGACGGCGGAGAGGTGACGGTGTGATGGCGGCGGGCGGGCGTGGACGTACCGGCAGGGGCACGGGCGGCGGTACGGGGGACGGGGCGGGCGGGAGCGCGGGGACGGGGACCGGGGCGAGACGGATGCCCGGGGTGCGGCTGGTGCAGAGGGTGTCCTCCACCCGGCTGTTCGCCAGGACCGCCCCGCACCTCATCCCGGCCCTCGACCGTGCCGTGCACCGGCTCACCCGGGGGAAGGTGCTGCTCAGCGCCCAGATGCTGCCGGGGGTCGTCCTGACCGCGCGCGGCGCACGGAGCGGTCTGGAGCGCCGTACCCCGCTGGCGTGCATGCCGGAGGCGGGGGTGCCGGGTTCGGGTTCGGCGAGCGGTGCGGACGGTGCCGGCGAGGCCGGGTGGATTCTCGTCGGGTCCAACTTCGGGCGTAGTGACCATCCCGCGTGGACCGCGAACCTGCTCGCCCGGCCCGACGCCGTCATCAACTGGAAGGGCGAGGACATTCCCGTGACCGCCCGGCTCCTCACGGGCGAGGAGAGGGACGCGGTCTGGCGGACGGTGCTGGCGTTCTGGCCGCCGTACGCCACGTATCAGGCCCGGGTGGAGAGGGAGATACGGCTCTTCAGGATCGTGCGCCGTGCGGTGCCGGCCGACTCGGGGGAGGGCGGGGGCCGGTCTGACTGAGGGGACGCTCCGGCGGGGCCGGCGGGCCGCGGGTTCTCGGGGCCCGGACAGCGCAGCGGGCGGCGGTTCACCGGAATGTTCCTCCGGAGCGAACTGCCGCCCGCATGACAGGAGCTGGGGCGTTCGGAAGCGGGAATCTACTTCGTCGGCTTCTTCCCGGTCACGCCCAGATACACCAACAGCGCGAGATTCGGCTTGAGTTCGGCCTGCTTGACGCCCCAGGTCTGGAAGCCCTTCTGGTGCGAGGCGACCGCCGCGAGCATGGCGACGAGGGAGCCGGCCATCGCGGCCGGGTTCACGTCCTTGTCGACCTTCCCCTTGGCCTGGAGCTCGGTGACCGAATCCGTAAGGGAGTTGTTGACGGAGTTCAGGATCTTCATGCGGATCTTGTAGAACCGCTTGTCTCCCTCGGCGGCGCCGAGATCGACCACGCGCAGGATCGCGTCGTTCTTCCGCCAGAACTCCAGGAAGCCGTCGACGAGTTCCTGCGCGGTCTGCCAGCCCGCCTTGCCGACCCAGGAACGGCCTTCGAGCAGCTGGGTCAACGCGGCGCCCTCGGCGGCCATTTGGTCGGCGATCTCCAGGACGGCGCCTTCGACGTCCGGGAAGTACTGGTAGAAGGTCGCGGGTGAAGTGCCTGCCTTCCGGGCGACGTCAATGACTTTGACATCCCGGTAGGGCGATGAGCTGAGCATCTCGCTGAGGCAGTCGAGCAGCTTCTGCCGGGTCGCCTGCCCACGTCGTCCGGCCACGCGGCCGTCGACGGTACGCACTTGTCCTGTCATGCCGTCAGCTTACCGAGGGGTGATCGGAGCGCGATTCGGCCGACTGCAAATGGGGTGCGGCCGTACATCGCCGGGGTCCGGAGGGGGTTCGGAGCGGTTTCAACGAGGGGCGCGGCAGGGCCTGCGCGCGTTTCCGGACACGTTCGCCGGGAGCACCCGGGAGCCTGCGGGGAGCACCGCCGTGAGCACCGCCGGGAGCGTCCCCGCCGACGCGGAGGGGAAGGCGGGCGGGAACGCCCCGCGAACGCGTACGGGAACGCCCCGCGAACGCGGACGCGAAGACCGCCGGGAACGCCCCGCGAACGCGTACGGGAAGCCCCCGGGCAGGTCCGGGGAACGCGTACGGGAACGCTGCCGGGGAGGTCCGGGGGAGCGTCCCCGGGAGCGCTTCGGGAACGGCGCCGAGCAGGGCCCCGGATCGCCTCGCGGGCCCCCTGAGCAGGCACGGGGCGTCACCGGAGCAGGTGCGCACGCCCTGCGGGATGCCGGAAGGGCCGTTAGCTTGGCCGCATGGCCGAATCTGCCGCTGTCGCAGGGTTCTCCGAGGGTGTGCCCTGCTGGGTCGACGCCCAGCTCCCCGACGTGGAGGCGGGCAAGCGCTTCTACGGCGAGCTCTTCGGCTGGACGTTCCCCGAGGAGGCCGGTCCGGAGGGCTGGGCGGAGCTGGACGGTGAGCCGGTCGCCGCGCTCACGCCCAAGCTCGACGGGCGGATGCCCACCGTGTGGACGGTGTACTTCGCGACCCCGGACGCGGACGCGCTCGCCCGCCGGATCCTCGCCGCGGACGGCGGGATCATCGCCGTACCCACGGCCGTGGGCCTGTCCGGCGAGCTGGGCACCTCCGCCCTCGCCACCGACCCGGAGGGCGCCGTCTTCGGACTCTGGCAGCCCGGCACCCACGCGGGCTTCGGCAAGCGGCACGAGCGCCGCACCTTCTGCTGGGCCGAGCTGTACGCGCGCGACACCGCGACGGTCGACCGCTTCTACGGCGCCCTGTTCCACGACGCGCTGTTCGGGTCCGAGGCCACCCCCGATTTCGGCCGCGTTCCCGTGACGGGCGTCTTTCCGGCCGAGATGCCGCCCCATTTCCTCGTCCACTTCGGAGTCGAGGACTGCGAGGAGACACTCGGGACGGTGAACAGGCTCGGCGGACGTGTCCAGGTGACACCCTTCGACACGTCGTACGGTCGGGTGGCCGTCGTCAGCGACAATCAGGGTGCGTCGTTCGCTGTCCTCGAACGGTGAGGGTGCCCCGGCCGGCCGTGACGCCGCGCCGGCGGTGAGGGCGCCGCACCGTCGGAGGACGCCGGGGGTCCTTCGCCCGCAAAGGCCGAAACGCTTCTGCGGCGAGGCGCACGGCTTTTCGACGTGAGGGACGGCACTTCCTGGGTCCGCGGCGGGGTACTTCTGGGGTGAGGGGCGCATTTCGGCTCTGAACCGGGGCGCCCTGGCGGCCGTACCTCTGCCGGGGCGGTTGTTTTGTCACAAGACACCCCGATCCGGCCCCGGGTTCGCAACCGGCGGCTCGGCCAGGAAGAATCGGGGTGCGTGCCGCCATGGCGGTGCGGTGGTGAGACGCTGCACTGGGCCGCGTTCATACGTGGATGACGTGACCCGTACGGGGAGGTGGCAGGCAAGTGGTGGATCAGCTGACGCAGCACGATCCGCGCCGGATCGGGCCGTTCGAGGTGCTGGGCCGGCTGGGTGCCGGCGGCATGGGGCTGGTCTATCTCGCGCGCTCGGCCTCGGGCCGGCGCGTGGCGATCAAGACGGTCAGGACCGAGCTCGCCGAGGACCAGTTGTTCCGGGTCCGCTTCTCGCGCGAGGTCGAGGCCGCCCGTGCCGTCTCGGGCTTCTACACGGCGGCCGTCGTCGACGCCGACGCCCGCGCCGCCGTGCCGTGGCTGGCCACCGCCTACGTGCCCGCGCCCTCGCTCGAGGAGATAGTGAACGAGTGCGGGCCGCTCCCGGCCCAGGCCGTGCGCTGGCTGGCGGCCGGTGTCGCCGAGGCGCTGCAGTCGATCCACGGCGCCGGGCTCGTCCACCGCGACCTGAAGCCCTCGAACGTCCTCGTGGTCGAGGACGGGCCCCGCGTGATCGACTTCGGCATCGCGTCCGGCGTCTCGAACACCCGTCTGACGATGACCAACGTCGCCGTCGGCACCCCCGCCTACATGTCGCCCGAGCAGGCGAAGGACTCGCGCAGCGTCACCGGTGCGAGCGACGTCTTCTCGCTCGGCTCGATGCTCGTCTTCGCGGCCACGGGACACGCCCCCTTCCACGGCGCCAACCCCGTCGAGACGGTCTTCATGCTGCTCCGCGAGGGCCCGGACCTCGAAGGGCTGCCCGACGAGCTGCGCCCGCTCATCGAGTCGTGCATGCAGATGGACGCCACGGCCCGCCCCAACCCCGCCGACCTCCAGGCCCAGCTCGCGCCCCACCTCTTCGGCTCCGGCTCCGACGACAGCGGTACGGCCTCGGCCTGGCTGCCCGAGCGCGCGGTCGGCCTGATCGAGACGCGCCGCGGCGGCCGTCCGCCGGTCAAGCAGCCCGCCTCGGGAAGCGGACGCAGTGGCGGAGGGCGCCCGGCGGTGCCTCCGCCCCCGGCGCACGCCCCGGCCGCCGTAGGGGCGCCCGACACCGGCCCCGTGCGTCTCGCGGGCGCCAAGGTGCCCATCGGTCCCGGTCCGCGGGTCGTCGACGCCCGTGCGGCGGCCGTGAAGGCGCCGCCGCCGGAGGCCGGGCTCGCCGCGTCCTGGTCCCGGCCCCGCGTCGGCGTGAACGGCGCCGAACCGGCGCCCGTGCCCACGGCCCCGGCGCCCGACGCGACCGCGGGCTGGCGTCCCTGGCGTTTCCGCATGTCGAACGACGTGTGGGGCACCCCCTCGGTCGCCGACGACCTCGTCTACGTCACCTCCTTCGAGGTCCACGCCCTCGACGTGGCGACCGGCCGGCGCCGTTTCAAGACCCGTGACGTGGCCTGGTCGATGGCGGTGGCGGACGGCCGCATCCACGCCTCCGACGGGCCGACGCTGTACGCCCTCGAAGCCAGGGAGGGCGCGGACCTGTGGCGGCTGTCCACGGACGCCTGGGTCTACTCTCTCCAGGCCGACCGCGGAACGGTCCTCACCGGCACCCGCGGCGGCGGCGTCCAGGCGTGGGAGGCCGCCAACGGCCAGAAGCTCTGGGAGATCAGCGGCGCCCAGACGGACTTCGAGTCCCCGGAGGCCGGTCCGTCGATCCACGACGGCACGGTGTACGTCTGGAAGGACGCCCGGCTGCGCGCCCTGGAGGCCCGTACGGGCGAGGAGCGCTGGTCGTACCCGATCGGCGACGCGGCCTCCTGCGGCGGTGTACCGGTCCGCATGACGCACGCGCCCGACGGCTACGTCTACATCTGCGCCGGCACCCGCGTCCTCGCGATCGACGTGGCCAGTGGTCATGTCCGCTGGCACTTCGAGGCTCCGGCCGTCTTCCTCTGTCCGCCCACCTTCGCCCCGGGCCCCGCGGTGACCGGCGGTGGCGTCTACCTCGCCGACTACCTCGGCACGGTGTACGCCCTCGACGCGACCGACGGCCGCGACCGCTGGCGGATCGCCACCGAGTCCCGCGCCTCCACCGAGCCGGTCCTGGTGGCCGCCGGACACGTCCATGTGGGCAGCGGCAAGGGCCTGTACACGCTGGACGCCGTCACCGGCACCCCGAAGTGGCGCTTCCAGGCCGGGGGCGACCTGGTGGGCGCTCCGGCGGTGGCCGAGGGCCGTATCCACTTCGGCTCCACCGACCACCTCCTGTACACCCTCAAGGCCGACGACGGGCGCCTGCGCTGGAAGCTGGCCACCGGCGGCGAGATCACCGGGGCGCCCGTGGTCAAGGACGGTGTCGTGTACGCGTGCAGCAAGGACCGCTGCGTGTACGCGCTGGACGCGGAGAAGGGCACCGGGACCGCTCGCACCACGTGAGGCGCCCGGGCGTCGCGGCGGGCGGACACCGCCCGCCGCGGCACCGGGTCCGGATCTCGGTCACGGCGTCCGGAGCCCGTACCGCCGTGACGGCCGCCGGGGCCCCGGCCTCCGCCGGGGCGGCCCGGGGGGCCGAGCTTGTGTGACGGCCGCCGTACCGGGCACGGAAGGGTCTCCGGACGGCGGCCGTCGTACACGCGGACGGCCTGCGGAAGCCGCTCCGGCTGCCGAGGCTACGCCCGCGGTGACCGGCCCGCCACAGGGAGCGAGCGCCGGACCGGCCCGCTCCGGCCGGGGTCGAGGGTTCCTCCGGTCCCGCGGGAGCGGTGTTCCACCGCCCGCCGCCCGAAGGGCCCTCAGCGCAGCCGGAATCCCGGCCTGCGTGCCGCGAACAGCCGCGCCTGCCGCTCGGCGGGCAGGTTCCCCAGCGAGACGAGCTGCGGAGCCTGGGCCAGGGCCGCCGCCCGGGTCGCCTCCTGCGCCGACCACAGCGCCCGCACGGTCCCCTGCACGGCTTCGGCCGGATAGGACGCGATGACCGCCGCGCACGCGACGGCCGCCGCCAACGCCGCGCCCGGCGCGGTGAGTTCGGACACCAGTCCCACCTCGTGGGCCCGCCGCGCGGACATGCGCTCGGCGGTCCCCATCAGCGCCATCCGCGCCACCTCCCCGAACGGCATCCGCTGCGCGAGGTAGACCGACTCGTACGCGCTGACCATGCCGTACGTCGTGTGCGGGTCGAAGAAGGTGGCCTCCTCGTCGGCGACGACGAACTCCGACTCGCCCAGCAGGTAGAAGGCACCGCCGCAGGCGATCCCGTTCACGGCGGCGATCACCGGCTTCCACAGCCCGTTGGCCTTCGGACCGATCGAGGCGAGCGGATCGTCCACCATGTACGGGGAGTCCGGCTGCGGCACCTCGGCGCCGCGGTCGATCCCGGTGCAGAAGGCCCGCCGTCCCGCGCCGGTCACGACGAGCGCCCGTACGGTGTCGTCGAACCGGAACTCGCGCCAGGCGGCGACCAGTTCGGCGGCCGTCGGGAGGTCGATCGCGTTGAGCCGGTCCTGCCGGTCGAGCGTCAGGACGGCGACCCCGGAGTCCTTGTCGACGCTCACCGCGAGCCCGCCGCCGCCCGTCTGCCCGCTCACGCCCGCTCCAGGACCCAGCGCGGCACGCTCACGCCGTTCACCTCGGCGAACACCGCCTGCACCCGGGCCCCGATCCGGATCCGCCGCACCGGAACGGAGTCGATGGGCGCGTCCGGCCCGCTCACCAGGTTCCCCGCCAGCCGTATCCGCGGCGCCTCGTCCAGCTCCACCACGATCGCGTTGTACGGGGACAGCGCAGCGTAGGCGGGAAGGAGCGGCGGATGCGGGACGACGTACGACCAGATCCGGCCCCGTCCGCTCATCCGGCGCCACTCGTTTGCGAAGGACTGGCAGTGCGGGCAGCAGGGGCGCGGCGGGAAGCGCAGCTCACCGCAGTCGGCGCAGGCCTGGACGCGCAGTTCGCCCCGGGCGGCGTACTCCCAGAAGGGCGCCCCGTCGTCGTCGGGGACGGGGGAAAGCAGACGCTCCCCGCTCGCGTCCGTCCCGGCGCCCCCGGAAGCCCCGGCGCTCACGCCCGTCCCGGTCGCCATGCCCGTCCCTGTCGTCTCTGTCGTGTCGGTCATCCCGGCTCCCTCAGCTCCTCAGCAGGAGTGCGGAGGTCGGGACCCCTTCCCCCGCCGTGACCAGACAGGTCGCCGCTCCCGGCACCTGTGCCGTGCTCGTTCCCCGCAACTGCTTCACGCCCTCGTTGATGAGGTTGAAGCCGTGCACGTAGGCCTCGCTGAGCCCGCCGCCCCCGGTGTTGACGGGCAGCCGTCCGCCGATCTCCAGCGCCCCGCCCTCCGTGAAGGCCGCGCCCTCCCCGCGTCCGCAGAAGCCGTAGCCCTCCAGCGAGAGGGGTATCAGCGGCGTGAACGCGTCGTAGATCTGTGCCACGTCCACGTCCTCGGGTGTGAGGTCGGCGTGCTTCCACAGATGCCGGGCGGCGGTCCAGGCGGGCCCGGTGAGCGGGTCGTCGTTCCAGTAGTTGACCATCCCGTGGTGCTGGGCGGGCAGGCCCTGCGCGGCGGAATGGACGTAGACGGGCCGCTGCCGGCAGTCGCGGGCCCGCTCGGCGGACACGATCACGCAGGCGAGCGCGCCGTCGGTCTCCAGACAGTTGTCGAAGAGGCAGAGGGGCTCGCTGATCCAGCGGGCGTTCATGTACATCTCGCGGGTCAGCGGGCGTTCGTACATCATCGCGGCCGGGTTCTGGTTGGCGCGGTTGCGGCAGGCCAGGGCCACGTTGAAGAGGTGGTCGCGGGTCGCCCCGTACTCGTGCATGTACCGGCGCGCGAGCATCCCGATCTCGTCGGCGGGCCGCAGCAGTCCGAAGGGCCGGGTCCACTGGGCCGGGGTGGGGAGCTGCACGGCCGTGTTCTTCCAGGGGCGCGGTCCGCTGCCCCGCTTGCGCGAGCGCCAGGCCACGCCCACCGTCGCCTGGCCCGCGGCGACGGCGGCGGCCAGGTGCGCGACGGTGGCGCAGGAACCGCCGCCCCCGTAACCGACCTTGCTGAAGAAGGTGAGGTCGCCGAGCCCGACGGCCTTGGCGACCTCCACCTCGTCGGTCTCCTCCATGGTGTAGGAGGCGAGCCCGTCGACCTCCGCGGGCGTGATGCCGGCGTCGTCGAGCGCGGCGAGGATCGCGCGGCAGGCCAGCGTCTTCTCGGATTCCGGGAGGCGTTTGGCGAAGGCGGTCTGCCCGATTCCGACGACGGCTGTGGCGTCCTTGAGCCCTGGCATGGGTGACCTCCGCGGACGGTCCCGGCTGCTGACAGTCCGTCAGGCTACAGCTAATCTGACGGTCAGTCAGCTAGTGGTGCTCCGGCGGGAGGTAAACGATGCGCGGTGACCTGGAGTGGGGCGCGGTCCCCGGCCTCGTACGGTCGGCGGCGGCCCGGTTCGCGGACCGCGAGGCCGTCGTCGAGGGCCGGACACGCGTCTCCTACGCGGAGTTGGGTGCCCGGGTCGAGCGCGCCGCCGCCGCCTGCATGGCGAACGGCGTCCGCGCGGGCGACCGCGTCGCCATCTGGGCCCCGAACACCCTCGACTGGATCGTCTCCGCCCTCGGCGCGGTGTCCGCGGGGGCGGTCCTGGTCCCCCTCAACACCCGCTTCAAGGGCGCCGAGGCGGCGTACGTCCTGGCCAGGAGCCGGGCGAAGCTGCTCTTCGTGACGGGGACGTTCCTCGGCACGTCGTACGTGGCCTCGCTGCGCCGGGCGGCGTGGGAGCCCGGGGAAGCGGACGGGGGAGCCGACCCCGGACCGGCCGCCGGACCGCTCCCCGGGCTTCCGCACCTGGAGCGGGTGGTGGTCCTCGCGGACGACGCCCCCGCCGACTTCCGCACGTTCAAGGACTTCCTGGCGGACGGGGAGGGCGTCGGGCGGGACGAGGTGCGCCGCCGCGGGGAGGCCGTGTCGGGCGGCTCCCCCTCGGACATCGTCTTCACCTCGGGCACCACGGGCCGGCCGAAGGGCGCCCTGATCACCCACGCGCAGACCTTGCGCGGCTACGAGATCTGGAGCGACCTCGCCGGTCTGCGCGAGGGCGACCGCTATCTGATCGTGAACCCGTTCTTCCACACCTTCGGGTACAAGGCGGGGATCATCGCCTGTCTGATGCGCGGGGCGACGATGGTGCCGCAGCCGGTGTTCGACGTGGACACGGTGCTCGCGAACGTGGCCGCGGAGCGCATATCCGTCCTGCCCGGCCCGCCCACCCTCCACCAGTCCCTCCTCGACCATCCCGCCCGCGACACCTACGACCTCTCCGCGCTGCGGCTGGTGGTGACCGGCGCCGCCGTCGTCCCGTTGCGGCTGGTCGAGCGCCTGCGCGCCGAACTCGGCGTGGACACGGTCCTGACGGCGTACGGCCTCTCCGAGGCGAGCGGCATCGTCACCATGTGCCGCCGGGGGGACCGGCCGGAGGTGATCGCCTCGACCTCGGGCCGGGCGATCCCGGACACCGAGGTACGGGTGGTGGACGCCTCGGGAGCCCCGGTGGCCCCCGGGACGCCCGGCGAGGTCATGGTCCGCGGCTTCAACGTGATGAGCGGCTACTTCGAGGACGCGGCCGCCACGGCGGAGGCCCTGACGCCGGACGGCTGGCTGCGCACGGGCGACGTCGGCGTCCTCGACGCCGAGGGCAACCTCCGCATCACCGACCGGATCAAGGACATGTTCATCGTCGGCGGGTTCAACGCCTACCCCGCGGAGATCGAGCAGCTCCTCGGCCTGCATCCCGACGTCGCCGACGTGGCCGTCGTCGGCGTCCCCGACAGCCGCCTCGGCGAGGTCGGCCGGGCCTACGTCGTCCGCCGCCCGCACTCCGCCCTCACGGCCGACGCCCTGATCACCTGGTCCCGCCGCGAAATGGCGAACTACAAGGTCCCCCGCACGATCGCCTTCGTCCCCGAACTCCCACGCAACGCGAGCGGCAAGGTGGTGAAGGGGGAGCTGCGGGGGCGTTGAGCCCGGCGCACCGCCCCCGGACACACGGCGACCGCGGCGGCTCCCCCTCCGCGCCGCCGCGGTCGATCCCCGTGTGGTGTAAGTCCGCCCCCCCAGGTGGGACTTAGACCGGCTCGTCCGTCGCGTGGATGTTGTCCGTCGAGGCGTCGCCGGTGCCGTCGTCCTTGGTGATCGGGTTCTTGCCGGTGAGCGGCTCGCTCGTGGCGTGGATGTTGTCCGTGGAGGCCCCGCCGGTCGGCTCGTCCGTGGCGTGGATGTTGTCGGTGCTGTTGGTGTCGCTCATGGTGGCTGTCCCCCTGACAGTCTTGGTGCGTTGTTTGGAGCGGCCCGTCCGGCAGCTCCCCCGTGGGCCGCCGGACGGGCACTCGGGGCCGATTACCTTAGTGCTACGGCCTCAGGTCGTCCCGACTGCCCCCCGACGCGACGGATCGACAACACAGAGACTGCCGGGCGGCGATAAACGAACGATGAACGCCCCGGCATGCGAACGCCTATGAGCCCTAGGCAACCGCCATCGGATTCAGCAGTGCCCTGACCGTGGCGGCCTCCGGAGAGCCCAACGTCTGGAAGATGTCGAGGGATTCGCGCCAGCAGACCTGGGCCCGGCCGGAGTGGCCGATCGCGTTCAGCGCCTGGCCGAGCACGATGAGGACATTGCCCCTGCGCCACTCGCCGCCGATGCCCCGCAGCACCGTCAGGGCCGTCTCGGCGTTCGTCGCCGCGGCGGCCGGGCGCTGGGCCGCGAGATCGGCCTCCGCGAGGCGGAACAGGGACATGCCCTCCCACAGGCGCTGGCGGCTGTTGCGGAACACCGCGAGCGCCTCTCCGAGACGGGCGTTCGCCTCCGCAAGCCGGCCGCTCTGGGTGAGGGCGAGGCCCAGCGCGTAGCGGCCGTTGGCGCCCTTCAGGGCGTGGCCCATGTCGTCGTACATGTCGGTGCCCTGCTGAGCCAGCGACACGGCGCTGCCGGTGCGCCCGGTGGCGAGGTGGATGCGCGAGAGGTTGCACAGGGCGCTGGCCTCGCCGGCCCGGTCGTGGCAGGCCCGGAAGCTCTCGATCGCCCGCGTGAGATGTGCCTCGCCGTCCTCGTACTGGTTCTGCAGGAGGGCGATCACCCCCAGGGTGTTGGATGCCCAGCAGCTCGTCAGATGGTCGGTCTCGGCGGCCAGTTCGAGGGCCTGCGCGGCGGCCTCGCGGGCGGGCTCGAAGCGGCCGGTGTAGTAGTGCACGTAAGCCAGCGTGACGAGGGCCCGCGCCTCGGCGTGCGCGTCGGCGGCCTCCTGGGCCGCTTCCCGCAGCGCGGCGGCGACCCCTTCGTACGCCTTGGAGTTCGTGCCGGACTCCGCCAGGTCCACGGAGGCCCACAGCGCGTCGACGGAGCGCCGGAGGAATCCGTCCCCGGTGGACTGCCGGACACACGCCAGCAGGGAGATCGCCTCCGAGTACAGCCAGTCCTGCGCCCGGTGCCGGTCCTCGAACGTCAGGCCCGTGTGGGCCGTCGGTTCCAGGTGGTCCACCAGGCGGTCGCCCGGGCGTTCGATCGCGTAGACGCCCGCCGCCGTGCTCAGGTAGAAGTCCAGCAGCCGCGACAGGGCCGCCGCCCGCTCGCTCGGGGGCTGTTCGTCGCGTTCGGCGCACGCACGCGCGTAGAGGCGGACGAGGTCGTGGTAGCGGTAGCGGCCGGGCGCCGCCGACTCCAGCAGGGAGGTGTCGACCAGGGACTCCAGCAGGTCCTCGGTGGCCTCGGCCGGGAGGTCCAGCACCGCCGCCGCGGCCGCCAGCGAGATGTCGGGGCCGTCGGCGAGGCCCAGCAGCCGGAAGGCGCGCGCCTGGGCCGGCTCCAGCTGGCCGTAGCCGAGCTCGAAGGTGGCCTTGACGGCCAGGTCGCCGGCCTGGAGCTCGTCGAGCCGGCGCCGCTCGTCACCGAGCTTCGCCGCGAGCACCGACACCGTCCAGGTGCGGCGGGCGGCGAGCCGGGAGGCGGCGATCCGGATGGCCAGGGGCAGGAAGCCGCAGGCCGCGACCACGTCGAGGGCGGCCTCCCGCTCGGAGGCGACCCGCTCCTCGCCCACGATCTTCGTGAAGAGCTGCAGCGCCTCCTCGGGGGACATCACGTCGAGGTCCACGAGATGGGCGCCCGCCAGGTCCACCATCCGGATGCGCGAGGTCACCAGGGCGGCGCAGCCCTCGGTGCCGGGCAGCAGCGGCCGCACCTGGGCGGCGTCGCGGGCGTTGTCCAGCAGGACCAGGACGCGGCGCCCGTCGAGGACGGAGCGGTAGAGGGCCGAGCGTTCCTCCAGCGAGTCCGGGATCGCGGAGTCCGCGGTTCCGAGGGCGCGCAGGAAGGCGCCGAGGACCGTCTCGGGTTCGGCCGCCCGGGACCCGGCGCCCTGCAGGTCGACGTACAGCTGTCCGTCGGGGAAGGCCCCGCGGGCCTGGTGGGCCACGTGCACCGCGAGGGTGGTCTTGCCGACGCCGCCGATGCCCGCGAGCGCCGAGACGGCCATGACCCGGCCCTCCTCGGAGGACGCGGCGGCGAGGACGTCGCTCAGTTCCTGCACGAAGGACGCCCGGCCGGTGAAGTCGGTGACGGTCGCCGGGAGCTGGGCCGGGCGGACGAGGGCGACGACGGGTTCCGCCTTCGGGGCGGAGGGTTCCGCGAGGCCCGGGTCCGCCTGGAGTATGCGCTGCTGGAGTTCCTTCAGCCCCTGCCGGGGGTCCACGCCCAGCTCGTCGGCGAGCAGCCGCCGGGTGTCCGCGTACACGGCGAGGGCTTCCGCCTGGCGTCCGGAGCGGTACAGCGCCAGCATCAGCAGTTCGCGCAGGCGTTCGCGCAGCGGGTGCGCGGCGGTGAGCGCGGTGAGTTCGGAGACCGCCTCCGCGTGGAAGCCCTGTTCCAGGTCCATGTCCAGGCAGGATTCGAGGAGTTGCAGGCGCCACTCCTCCAGACGGGCCCGCTGGGTCTCCGCGTAGGGGCCGGGGATGCTCGCGAGCGGTTCGCCGTCCCACAGGGCGAGGGCGTCCCTGAGCAGGTCGCGGGCGCGGGACAGGTCGCCCGCCGCGCGCGCCTTCTCGGCGTCGGCGGCCAGTTCCTGGGCGTTCACGTGGTCGAGCGCGCCCTCGCGCAGGGAGCGGATGGCGTAGCCGCCGGACTCGCTGACCAGCACCTCCGCGCCGAGCGTCTTGCGCAGCCGGGAGGCGTACGTGCGCAGGGCGGCCAGAGCCTGGGACGGGGGCTCGTCGCCCCACAGGGCGTCGATCAGCTCGGAGGCCGTGGCGGTGCGTCCGTCGCGCAGCAGCAGCGCGGCCAGCAGGGCGCGTTGCTGTGGGGACCCGGCCGGCAGCGGATCGTCACCGAGCCAGGCGCGCACCGGGCCGAGCACGCTGAAGCGCAACGCCGCGGGCTCCTCGGGGCCCGGACGCCACTGCTTCGGTACGCGCGGCACACCGTCCATCGCTGTCCCCCTGCCGAACTGTCAGTGCAACGAGGCCAGTTTGCCTTGTTCATGGCGGATGCGTCAGCCGTGCGAGACAGCGATCACAAGGTGTGGCCCGGCAGTTCACACGGTCCCCACACAGGCTCCTCACACTTTCGCGCCCCTTCATCTCCGCGCTGCCGCCGGCGGTGTCCTCCGACGGGCGCCGGTGCGGGCCGATGGCGGCGGTCCGGCGGGTGCCCGTAGCCGGGCCGGCAGGTCTCCGTCAGAGAGCTGACGGGTCGTCAGATCAGCGCTACCGTGGCCGGTATGGAGACGACGGAAACCGCGCAGAGCCCCTCGGCGGACGCCCAGGCCGCCTTCCCCCGGATCATCTCGGTGGACGACCACACGGTCGAACCGCCCGGCGTCTGGCGGGACCGGCTGCCCGCGAGGTACCAGGACACCGGGCCCCGCATCGTCCGCGCGCCCCTGAAGGAAATGACCTTCCTGGGCGGGAAGTTCGCCCCCGTCATGGGTGCGCCGGGAGACGAGGGTCCCGTCGGGGACTGGTGGGTCTACGAAGATCTGCACCGGCCCCTCACCCGCCTCGACACGGCCGTCGGCTACGCCCGCGACGAGATCCGGCTCGAGGTCATCACGTACGAGCAGATGCGCCCCGGTTCGTACGACGTGCCGCGGCGGCTGGCCGACATGGACGTCAACCACGTCCAGTCCGCCCTCTGCTTCCCCACCTTCCCCCGTTTCTGCGGGCAGACGTTCACCGAGGCGGCTGACCGTGAGCTGGGCCTCCTCTCGGTGCGGGCCTACAACGACTGGATGGTGGAGGAGTGGTGCGGGCCCGACGCCCACGGACGTCTCATACCGCTGACGCTCGTACCGCTGTGGGACGCCCGGCTCGCGGCGGACGAGGTGCGGCGCAACGCCGCCCGCGGGGTGCGCGCGGTGGCCTTCTCCGAAATCCCGCCGCACCTCGGGCTCCCGTCCGTGCACACCGACGACTGGGACCCCTTCCTCGCCGCCTGTGACGAGACGGGCACGGTCATCGCCATGCACATCGGCTCCAGCAGCCGGATGCCGTCGACCTCGGCCGACGCGCCGCCCGCGGTCGGCTCCACGATCACCTTCGCCAACTGCTGCTTCTCGATGGTCGACTGGCTCATGAGCGGCAAGTTCGAGCGCTTCCCGAACCTGAAGGTGATGTACGCGGAGGGACAGATCGGCTGGATCCCGTACATCCTGGAACGCGCCGACGTGGTGTGGGAGGAGAACCGCGCCTGGGGCGGGGTGGCCGACAAGGTCCACCGGCCGCCGTCCGAGCTGTTCGCCGACCATGTGTACGGCTGTTTCTTCGACGACGCCTTCGGGCTGCGCAACCTCGACGCGATCGGCGTCGGCAACGTCCTCTACGAGACCGACTACCCGCACTCCGACTCCACCTGGCCGAAGTCGAAGGAGGTCGGCGAGGCCCAGATGGGCCACCTGGCCCCGGACGTCGTCGAGCGGATCGTACGGGGGAACGCGATCGACCTGCTGGGCCTGACGGCGGACGGGCTCTGGGCGGGCTGAGGGGTTGAGGGGCGGAGGGACCGCGGTGCCGGGTGCGCGTGGCCGGCGGCGCCGGATAACAGTTCGGGAACTCCCGCCGACCCCCGGGCAACCCCGTGCCCGTGAGGAAAGTCGTACCGGCAGCGGAATCTATGATTCCGCTGCCGGTCGGCCGTTCCTTCACCGCAGGAGTTGGGTTCCACATGAGACGACGCAGGTCTCTTTCTCGCCTCGCACTCGTGGCCGCCGTGGCCGCCGCCGGGGCCGTCGTCGGCCCGGTGAGCGCGCACGCCGCCGGTACGACGAGCGTGCGCGCCGACTTCAACGGCGACGGGTACGCGGACCTCGCCGTCCCCGCGTTGCAAGGCACGGTCGGTGGGCACGGCCGTGCGGGATACGTGAGCGTCGTGTACGGCTCCTCGAAGGGGCTGGACACCAAGCACCGGCAGGTCATCAGCCAGGACACGGCCGGCATACCCGGCGCCGCCGAGACCGGCGACCGGTTCGGCTGGGGCCTGTCCCACGGCGACCTGGACGGCGACGGGTACACGGACCTGGTCGTCGGCGCCCCGGGCGAGGGCGTCGGGTCCGTGCCGGGGGCGGGCACTCTTACCGTCGTCTGGGGCGGAAGAGCGGGACTGTCCGGCGGAAGGGTCGTGGCGGCCGGCTCCACGTTCGACCAGGTCAGGACCCGGAACACGGTCGTCGGCGACTTCAACGGCGACGGTCGGCTCGACGTGGCCGCGGACAACCACCTGCTGACCGGCCCGTTCACCCGCACCGCCGGTGCCGCGGCGACCGGGAGCCTCGTCCTCGACACGGACGACGACATCAACAACCCCTACCTCATCGACGACGTCGCGGCCGGGGACGTCGACCACGACGGCATCACCGACCTCGTCGGCCTCATCCACACCCCGGTCGAGGAATTTTGGGCGGGCGTCGGCTACCGCATCGCCTACCTCCACGGCACCAAGCAGGGGCTGAGCGACCCGGTCGAACTGACGCGGGCCGACGGCACCGACATGCCCGGCGGCTCCAGCCTCGGCGTCGGCGACGTGAACAAGGACGGCTACGCCGACCTCGTCATCGGGCGTCCCGTCGACGGCCACGGCGAGGAATCCGTCGAGCCGGAGCTCCTCGGCGGGCAGGTCGGCGTGGTCTACGGCTCGGCGAGCGGCCCCGACACCTCCCGTACGACGGTGATCAACCAGGACACGGCGGGCGTGCCCGGAGTGTCCGAGAAGGGCGACGACTTCGGCCTCGGCATCTCCGTCGGCGACGTCAACGGCGACGGGTACGCGGACGTCGCCGTCGGCACCCCGGGCGAGGCCATCGGCACGCTCGCCTCGGCGGGCGGCGTGGCCGTCCTGCGCGGTTCGGCGTCCGGACTCACGGGCAGCGGCGCCGTGTCCTTCAGCCAGGACGCCACGGGTGTTCCCGGCACCGCCGAGAAGGGCGACCTCTTCGGCGGGTACACCGCGCTGACCGACGCCAACCACGACGGCCGCGCGGAGCTGTACGTCGCCGCGTACGGGGAGAACACCTACGACGGCGGCGTTTGGGCCTTCCGCTCCATCAGCACCGGCCCGACCGCCACCGGCTCCGTCTCCTTCGGGCCCGCCACCCTCGGCGCGCCCGTCACCGACGCCTGGTTCGGCTACGGCCTCGCCCCCTGACGCATCCCGCGTGCTCTCCCGGACGACGGCCCCGGCGGACATTTTCCGCCGGGGCCGCCCCTTGTATGACGCGGCGTCAGCGACGACTATGTGCGAGTCCCATTAGATCTGACGGACCGTCAGGCAGTTCGGGACCGTCAGCCAGGCAAGGGGGTCGTCGTGCCCGTCCCGTCCGAGGAACGCCTCTCCTACGGCATCCAGCTCCCCGTCCAGTCGCAGAGCGCCATCTACGCGGAACCCTGGGAAGCCGCCGCCGGCGTCGACGACCTCGTCGAGATCGCCCGTGCCGCCGACCGCGCCGGCTTCGCCTACATCGCGAGCTGCGACCACGTCGCCATACCGCGCCGGCTCGCGGACGCCATGAGCACGGTCTGGTACGACCCCGTCGCCACGCTCGCCTTCCTCGCGGCCGTGACCCGGCGCGTCCGGCTGCTCAGCCATGTCGCGGTCGTCGGGCTCCGGCACCCGCTCGTCACGGCCAAGCAGTACGCGACCCTCGACCACCTCTCGGGCGGCCGGCTGATCCTCGGGGTCGGCGCCGGGCACGTACGGGAGGAGTTCGAGGCGGTCGGGGCCGACTTCGAGCGCAGGGGAGCCGTCCTCGACGAGACGATCGACGCGTTGCGCGCCGCGCTCGGGCCGGAGGAGTTCCCCGTCCACCACGGCAAGACGTACGACTTCGAAGGTCTCGGCCAGCGGCCCAGGCCCGCCCAGGAACGGGTGCCCGTGTGGGTGGGCGGCTCCTCGCCCGCCGCCGTGCGCCGGGCCGCGCTGCGCGGCGACGGCTGGCTGCCGCAGGGCGATCCGCGCGACCGGCTGCCGGGCCAGATCGCCCGGCTCACGGCCCTGCGCGCCGAGGCGGGCGTCGGGGCGCCTCTCACGATCGGCGCCATCACCGAGCCGCTGTACGTCGGCGAGCCCGGCTGGGAGGTCGGACGGCGGACGCTGAGCGGACCGCCCGAGGCGCTGGCCGCCTCGCTGCGGGCGTACGGCGCGATGGGTGTGCACCAGATCCAGGTGCGGTTCCGCAGCAGGAGCCGTGCCGAACTCACGGACCAGATGGCGGCGTTCGGCGCGGACGTCGCACCCCACCTCGGCTAGGGAGTGATGGCATGGGCAAGCTGGACGGGCGGGTCGTCCTCATCACTGGCGCGGCGCGCGGACAGGGCGAGCAGGAGGCGCGGCTCTTCGCCGCGGAGGGCGCGCGCGTGGTCGTCGCGGACGTGCTCGACGACCAGGGCGGGGAGCTCGCCGCGGAGATCGGCGCGCACTTCGTCCACCTGGACGTGGGCCGGGAGGAGGACTGGACGGCGGCGGTCGCCTCGGCGAAGGCCGCGTACGGGCGGATCGACGGGCTGGTGAACAACGCCGGCATCCTGCGCTTCAACGCGCTCGTCGACACCCCGCTCGCGGAGTTCATGCAGATCGTGCAGGTCAACCAGGTCGGGGTGTTCCTCGGGATCAAGGCGCTGGCGCCCGAGATCGCCGCGGCCGGCGGCGGCACGATCGTGAACACGGCCTCCTTCACCGGGCTGACGGGGATGGCGTACGTGGGCGCGTACGCGGCGACCAAGCACGCCATCGTCGGGCTCACCCGCGTCGCGGCGCTCGAACTCGCGGACAAGGGGATCCGGGTCAACGCCGTCTGCCCGGGAGCCGTCGACACGGCCATGAGCAACCCGGCCCAGCTCTCCCGCGGCACGGACGGCGAGGAGGCCTCGCAGGCGCTCGACGCGTTCTACGGCAAGCTCGTGCCGCTCGGCCGGATCGGCCGCCCCGAGGACGTGGCGAGGCTCGCCCTGTTCCTGACCGGCGAGGACTCCTCGTACATCACCGGGCAGCCCTTCGTGATCGACGGCGGCTGGCTCGCCGGCGTGAGCGTTCTCTGACGACGCGTCAGCTATTGACGGTGCATGCCCGCGGTGGAACAGTCGGCTCAATGAATCTGACGGTATGTCAGATAACTGGATGGGGACGGTGAACCTCCTTGGAATTCGGGCTCTTTGTACAGGGATACGTGGGCAAGCGGGCCGAGACCGACCCGCTCGCGGAGCACAAGGCGCTGATGGAGGAGACCGAGTACGTCATCCAGGCGGACAAGTCCGGCTTCAAGTACGCCTGGGCGTCCGAACACCACTTCCTGGAGGAGTACTCGCACCTCTCGGCCAACGACGTCTACCTCGGCTACCTGGCGCACGCCACCGACCGCATCCACCTCGGATCCGGCATCTTCAACCCGCTCGCCCAGGTCAACCACCCGGTCAAGGTCGCCGAGAAGGTCGCCATGCTCGACCATCTCAGCGGCAACCGCTTCGAGTTCGGATCCGGCCGAGGCGCGGGTTCGCACGAGATCCTCGGCTTCCTCCCCGGCATCACCGACATGAACTTCACCAAGGAGATCTGGGAAGAGACCATCGCCGAGTTCCCCAAGATGTGGCTCCAGGACGAGTACGTGGGCTTCCAGGGCAAGCACTGGTCGCTGCCGCCGCGCAAGATCCTGCCCAAGCCGTACGGGAAGTCGCACCCCGCGATGTGGTACGCCGCCGGGTCGCCGCCCTCGTACGCCATGGCCGCCCGCAAGGGCCTCGGCGTGCTCGGCTTCAGCGTGCAGAAGGTCGCCGACATGGAGTGGGTCCTGGAGCAATACAAGACCGCCGTCGTGAACGCCGAGCCCATCGGCGACTTCGTCAACGACAACGTGATGGTGACCACCACCGCCATCTGCGCGCCCACCCACGACGAGGCGATCCGGATCGCGGTCGGCGGCGGGCTGCACTACCTGCCCTCCCTCGTCTTCCGCTACCACGACACCTTCCCGCGCCCCGAGGGCTTCCCCGTCTGGCCCGAGACCCTCCCCGAGTACACCCCCGAGTTCGTCGAGCTCCTCATCGAGGAGGAGCTGCTGATCTGCGGCGACCCGGACGAGGTGCTCACCCAGTGCAAGCGCTGGGAGCAGGCCGGCGCCGACCAGCTCAGCTTCGGGCTGCCCGTCGGCGTCCCCAAGGAGGAGACCCTCCAGACGATCCGGCTCATCGGCGAGCACGTCATTCCGAAGATCGACACGGACCCGGTGCACCGCACGACCCGGTTCCGCCAAGCCGCCTAGGGGGTGCTTCCGCGATGCTCGACCATCTGATCAAGGGCGCGACCGTCGTGGACGGGACGGGAGCGCCCGCCCGCACCGCGGACGTGGGCATCGGCGGCGGCCGGGTCGCCGTGATCGGCACGGTCACCGAACCGGCCCGGACCAGCGAGGACGCGCACGGGCTCGTCCTCGCCCCCGGCTTCGTCGACCCGCACACGCACTACGACGCCCAGCTCTTCTGGGACCCGTACGCGACCCCCTCCCTCAACCACGGCGTCACCACGGTCGCGGGCGGCAACTGCGGCTTCACCCTCGCCCCGCTGAACCCCGCCCGCCCCGAGGACGCCGACTACACGCGCCGCATGCTGTCCAGGGTCGAGGGCATGTCCCTGGTCGCCCTGGAGGAGGGCGCGCCCTGGAACTGGTACACCTTCGGGGACTACCTCGACGCCCTGGAGGGCCGCATCGCGGTCAACGCGGGCTTCATGGTGGGGCATTGCGCGCTGCGCCGGTACGTGATGGGCCCCGACGCGGTCGGCGGCCAGCCCTCCGGCGATCAACTCGACGCCATGCTGCGGCTGTTCCACGAGGCCATGGACGCCGGGGCCTGGGGTCTGTCCACCACCCAGTCCTCCACGCACTCGGACGGCGACGGCAGCCCGGTCGCCTCTCGGCACGCCCGGCCCGCCGAACTGCTCGCCCTCTCCCGGGCCGTGGGGGAGCACGAGGGCACCCAGATCGAGGCGATCACGGCCGGCTGCCTGGACCAGTTCAGCGACGCCGAGATCGACCTGTTCGTGGAGATGAGCGCGGCCGCGGGCCGCCCGCTCAACTGGAACGTCCTGACGATCGACTCCGCCGTCCCCGAACGGGTCCCGCGCCAGCTGGAGGCGAGCGAACGCGCCCGCAAGTCAGGCGGCCGCGTGGTCGCGCTCACCATGCCGATCCTCACCCCGATGAACATGTCGCTCGGCACCTTCTGCGCGCTGAACCTGATCCCCGGCTGGGGACCGGTGCTCGCGCTGCCCGTGCCCGAGCGCATCGCGAGACTCCGCGACCCCGAGGTCCGCGCGGAGCTGCTGAGGCGCGCGGCGAGCAGGGAGGCGGGCGTCTTCCGGCGGCTCGCCGACTTCGGCCGGTACGTCATCGGCGACACCTACAGCGCCGCCAACGAGGGTCTGACCGGGCGCGTGGTGCGGGACATCGCCGCCGAACGCGGGCAGGAGCCGTTCGCGTGCCTGGTGGAGATCTGCGCGGCCGACGAACTGCGGACGGTCCTGTGGCCCATGCCCACCGACAACGACCCGGACTCCTGGGCCCTGCGCGCCGAGACCTGGCAGCACCAGGACGTCCTGCTCGGCGGCTCCGACGCGGGCGCCCATCTGGACCGGATGTGCGGGGCCCCGTACACCACCCGGTTCCTCGGCGACTGCCTGCGGGGCCGAAGGCTCGCCTCGCTGGAGCAGGCGGTGAAGATGCTGACGGACGATCCGGCGCGGCTGTTCGGGCTGCGCGGACGCGGGCGGGTCGAGGTGGGATTCCATGCGGACCTGGTGCTGTTCGACCCGGAGCGGATCGACGCCGGCAAGGCCGTCCTGGTGCACGACCTGCCGGGTGACAGTCCGCGGCTCGACTCCCGGGCGATCGGGGTGCGGGCCGTGTGGGTCAACGGGGTCGAGGCGATCCGCGACGACGTGGTGACGGGCGCGGTGCCGGGCAAGGTGCTGCGGTCGGGCCGCGACACCCGGACGGTGAGCACCCGGTGACGGGCTCGTCGGGCACCGGGCAGCGGCTGTTCATCGGCGGGGCGTGGGTGACGCCCGAGCACGGCTTCCACGAGGTCGTCGACCCGGCGACCGAGAAGGTGGTCGGGCTCGCGCCCGAGGCGTCGCGGGCCCAGGTGCACGCGGCTGCGGCGGCGGCCCGCGAGGCCTTCGGGTCCTGGTCGCGCACGTCCGCCGAGGAGCGGGCCGGCGTCCTCGCGCGGGCGGCGGACGTCATCCGGCGCAACCTCGTGCCGTACGCCGACCTCGCGCAGGCGGAGAGCGGCGCCACCACCGGGACGGCGCGCGGCATGCAGGTCGGGGTCGGGATGGCCCGTTTCCGGCGCTACGCGCGGCCCGAGCCGGTCGAGAGCGCGCTGCCGCCGCAGATCAACGAGGCGGGACCGTTCGGCGGGGCCGCGGTGATGGGCGCGCTGGCCGTGCGCCGGCCCGTCGGCGTGGTCACCTGCATCACCTCGTACAACAACCCGTGGGCCAACCCGGCGGGCAAGATCGCCCCCGCGCTGGCGATGGGCAACACCGTGGTGGTGAAGCCGGCCCCGCAGGACCCGCTGTCCGTGTACCGGATGGCGGAGGCGCTGGAGGCGGCCGGTGTGCCGCCGGGCGTGGTGAACGTGGTCGGCGGCTCGACGGCGGAGTCCGGCGAGGCCGCGGTCGACTCCCCGGACGTCGACATGGTCAGCTTCACCGGTTCGACGGCGGTGGGGCAGCGGATCGCCGAGGTGTGCGGACGCGGGATGAAGCGCCAGCTCATGGAACTGGGCGGCAAGGGCGCGGCGATCGTCTTCGACGACGCGGACCTCGCCTCGGCGGTCTCGGGCATCGGCACGACCTTCTCGTTCTACAGCGGGCAGATCTGCACGGCGCCGACGCGGGTGCTGGTGCAGCGGGGCGTGCACGACCTCCTCGTCAGCCAACTGGCGGCCTATGCACGCCACTTGAAGGTGGGCGATCCGCGCGAGCGGGACACTGTGGTCGGCCCGGTCATCTCGGCGGCCCACCGCGACCGCGTCGAGTCCTACGTCGAACTCGGCCGCAAGGAGGGCGTGCGGATCGTGACGGGCGGCGAACGCCCCTCCCTCCCCAGCGGTTTCTACGTGGCCCCGACCCTTCTGACCGACTGCACCCCGGACATGAGGGTCGTCCGGGAGGAGATCTTCGGCCCGGTCGTCGTCGTCCTGCCCTTCGACGACGAGGAGGAGGCGATCGCCCTCGCCGACGACTCCGACTACGGCTTGATCGACTACGTCTGGTCCGGCGACGTGGCCCGCGCCTTCCGCGTCGCCGGCCGGCTGCGCGCGGGCGGAGTCGGCGTCAACACGGTCGGCCGCAACATGGAGGCCCCCTTCGGCGGCTTCAAGAAGAGCGGGGTGGGCCGCGACGTGGGCTCGTACGCCCTGCACGCGTACAGCGAGACCCAGTCGATCGTGTGGCCTGGGTGAGGTGACGGGCCGGGGTGCGGTGGCGGGCCTGGGGGAGAGGGGTGCCGGGTGCCGGGGGAGAGGCGCCGGGTGCCTGGAGTGGCGGCCGGGGAATCCGGCCCGCTCCCTCCCGCCTCCTCACTCCCGCTTCCCGTTCGGCACGCAACAGGTCGGCACGCACCCGCTCGGCGTAGCGCCGCTACCGGGGTCGCGGCCTTCTCGGGTAGCGATGCTACGGCTGCGGTGTTAGCGTTGCTCTCATCAGGATGGTGAACGCCGCTACCCCGGCCGAGACAAGGAGCAACGCCATGAGTGAGCAGCCGAGCACGCGCGTCGCGATCGTCACCGGAGGGTCCCGCGGCATCGGCCGTGAGAGTGCCGAGCGGCTGGCCCGTGAGGGATTCGCCGTCGTCGTGAACTACGCGGGCAACGCCGCCGAGGCCGACAAGGCGGTCGCGGCCATCGCCGAGGCGGGCGGGCAGGCCGTCGCCTTCCGCGCCGACGTCGCCGAGGAGGCGGAGGTAGCCGCCCTCTTCGACGCGGCCGAGCAGACCTTCGGCGGTGTCGACGTCGTCGTCCACGCCGCCGGTGTCATGACCCTGGCCCCGCTCGTCGACCTCGACCTCGACGCCCTGGACCGCATGCACCGCACCAACATCCGCGGCACGTTCGTCGTGGACCAGCAGGCGGCGCGCCGGCTGCGCACGGGCGGCGCGATCATCAACTTCTCCAGCTCCGTACTGGCTCTCGCGATCCCCGGCTACACCGCGTACGCCGCCACGAAGGGCGCCGTCGAGGCCATGACCCTCATCCTCGCCCGCGAGATGCGCGGCCGGGACGTCACCGTCAACGCCGTGGCCCCCGGACCGACCGCCACCGCCCTCTTCCTGGACGGCAAGGACGAGGAGACCATCGCGCGGATGGCCGCCCAGCCGCCGCTGGAACGCCTCGGCACACCCGAGGACATCGCCTCCGTCGTCGCCTTCCTCGCGGGCCCCGCGGGCCGCTGGGTCAACGGCCAGGTCCTGCGCGCCAACGGCGGCATCGCCTGACGCCCTCCGTTCCGCCCGCGGCCCCCAAGATGCCAGGATCTCCGCCATGAGCGACAGCACGAACCCCGGCGCAGCCCCCGTGACCACCAGGGCGCGCATCCTCGCCGTGGCCGCCGAGCTGGTCGCGAAGTCCCCCGACGGTGACGTCTCGACCCGGTCCGTGTGCGAGGCCGCCGGGGTCGGAGCCCCGGCGCTCTACCGCCACTTCGGCGACAAGCAGGGTCTGCTGTCGGCCGTCGTCGACCACGGCTGGGAGCGCTACCTCGCGGCCAAGCGGGAACGGCACCCCGGCACGGACCCGGTCCAGGACCTGCGCGAAGGCTGGGACGGCCACACCGAGTTCGCCCTGCGGAACCCGAACCTCTATCGCCTGATGCACTCCCCGGTGATGCGCACCCCGCCCGCCGCGGCGCTGGAGGCCCACCGGATCCTCACCGGCGACCTGCGCCGCGCCGCCGAACAGGGCAAGCTCCGCCTCGCCCCCGAACTCGCCGCACAGATGATCATGTCCGCGAACGTCGGCGTCGCTCTGATGCTGGTCTCCCGCCCGGCGACGTTCGCGGACGAGAGCCTGTCGCGCCGCGTACGGGACGCGGTGCACGCCTCCGTGTTCACCCCGGAGGTGCTGGAGCCGCAGGACGTGCCCGAAGGGGGGCGGGCCGCCGCCCCCGGGGTCCCGGCGACCGCGACCCGCCTCGGCGCGCAGCTCCGCCGGAACCCGAGCCCCGCCTTCACCCCCGCGGAGGCGGGACTGCTCGGAGAATGGCTGGACCGCCTGTCGAACACGCCCGGCCAGAGCCCGCGGCGCACGCCGGAAAGGGGACCGGGGTCCGTCACTTCGACATGATGAAGTCCAGGGCGTAGCCGGAGGCGGTAGTCCAGTAGGTGACGCGCTGGAAGTCGTTCGCGTACAGCGTGGACACGGGCATGGGGACGTCGATCGGGCCGCCCACGGTGCTGCCGGGCCTGCTGCCCTGGAGCGTGAGGGTGATGCTCTTCGCCTCGTACTCGTCCATGGGGCCGCTGACGAGCAGGGCGGCGTACCCCTCCTGGCCCGGAGCGAGCGTGACGGGCTTTCCCGGGTCCGGGTCGCTGTCCTTGATCACGGGGGCCGTGGTCCGGCCGTCACCGAGCCGCACGAGGGGGTAGCCGTACAGGTTGCACTTCTTGTCGCTCGCGTTCTGGACGGTGAGGACGAGGTGCCGGGCGTCCCGCTCCGTCACGGCGGACACACCGAGCTCCTGCTGGGAGCAGGCGGCGATGCTCTGCTTGCCGCCCCCGCCCGTGGTGCCTCCGCTGGCGCCGGTGCCTTTGCCGCCCGTGCCGCCGGTGCCGCCACCCGCGTTGCCCGTGCCACCCGTGTCGCCCGTGCTGCCGGCGCTGCTCGTGCCGCCTGCCGCGCCCGTGCCGCCCGTACCGCCGGTGCCGGACGAGCTGCCGGCACTGCTGCCGGTCCCGTCGCCGCCCGTGGTGCCCGAGGCGCCGCCGGGCTTCGCCGAAGCCGTCGAGCCGGGCTCGGCCGAGGAGTTGGGGCTGTCCGAGCCCTCGGCCGCGCCCGGCTGGCACGCCGTGGCCGCGAGCAGCGCCACGGCCGCCCCCGCCCCGAGGGCGTAGGACTTCCAGCCCCTGGGGCTCTTGCGGTTCCTGCGGGCAGGCGTGTTCATGGTGTCCCCGTTTCCTTTTCCGGTCCGTATGGACGTCGCACGCGCCGGCGGCCGGGCACCCCCACCCGGGGCATCCGCCCGTCCCTGGTGCATGAGGACATGGGTGTCCCCGTCGACGGGTGGGCCGGGTTGTCGTGGCGCCGCCGAGCGGACGATCCGCTCGGCCGGTGCGACATCCACAGCATGGGATTCCCCGTGGACCCGGGGCAACGGACGCCCGGCAACCTGAGACGGTGAAACCATCCCACCCACGACGACCTGCGGAAACGCGGAAGCCTGGGATGCCCGACAGGGATGCGGGACCCTCGACCGACAGGGGTGCGGGACCCCCGCGGACCCACCCCCGCCGGCTCACCCCGCGGGGCTCACCCCCGCAGATCCACCCGCACCGTTATCAGCCCCGTCCC
This sequence comes from Streptomyces sp. NPDC001914, assembly GCF_042891215.1. Classification (NCBI taxonomy): domain Bacteria; kingdom Bacillati; phylum Actinomycetota; class Actinomycetes; order Kitasatosporales; family Streptomycetaceae; genus Streptomyces; species Streptomyces sp. NPDC001914. The sequence goes on along the minus strand of NZ_JBIASW010000011.1, from coordinate 35,875 downwards.
GATCAGCCGTACCGCCGCGCTGTTGCCGCGGGGCAGGGTGCGCAGCCGGGCCACCGCGTCGTCGTCCGGGAGGAGATGGGCCGTGCCCTCGTGCCAGCGGCCGCGGAGCCGCACGCGCACCCTGGGGTCCGCCTGGATGTTGCGTATGTACTGCGACCGCTCCCCGAACTCCGAGACCAGCCAGAAGGCGTCGCCCACGCGGCGGCCACCGAGCGGGGTGCGGCGGGGCAGGCCGGAGACACGGCCGGTGGTCTCCAGGAGCGTCTGGAACGGCATCCGGCGCGAGATCGGGTTGACGAGGTTCCGCTGGAGGGCGGTCGTGGCGCGGAACCTGAGGTCGGTGAGGCGGGCCATGGTCGGTGGGGCTCCTGTCCGGGCTGGTGTGTGGCACAAGGGAGTTGTTTCAATGGTCCCCGATGTCGCGCGACGGGAGCAGGTGGCTGTGGATGCGGGTCGTGACCTGGAACCTCTGGTGGCGGTTCGGGCCCTGGGAGGAGCGGCAGAAGGCGATCCTCGCGGTGCTGCGTGAGCTGCGTCCCGACGTCGTCGGGCTGCAGGAGGTGTGGGAGCGCGGCGGCCAGAACCTCGCCGGGTGGCTCGCGGACGAGCTCGGGATGCACTGGACCTGGGCCGCTTCCGACGCCTCGGACCGCTGGCAGCGGCGGATCGGGGACGACACGGTCGACGTCGGCAACGCCGTGCTGAGCCGCTGGCCGGTGGTGGCGCAGGAGGTGCTGCGGCTGCCCGCCCCCGAGGAGCTGTACGACGGAAGGCTCGCCCTGCACGCCCGCCTGGCCACGCCCACCCACGAGGTGCCCTTCTTCACCACCCACCTCACCTCGGCCATCCACGCCTCCGGGGTGCGCCGCGAACAGGTCACCGCCCTCGCGGAGTTCGTCGCCCGGCACCGGGGCGGCACGGACTTCCCCCCGGTCGTCACGGGTGACTTCAACGCCTGGCCGGACTCCGACGAGATCCGCCTGTTCGGCGGGTACAAGACGAACCCGGTGGTTCCCGGACAGGTCTTCCTCGACGCCTGGGAGTACGCCGACCCGTCGGCACCCTGGGCCACTTGGGACCCGGCGAACGCCCATGTCGGCCCGCACAGCCCCGCCGCCCGCATCGACTACGTCCACGTCGGGCCGCCCGGCCCCGGCGGCCTCGGGCACGTCCGCTCCGTACGGCGGGCCGGAGTCGGGCCGGTCGGCGGGGTATGGCCCTCGGACCACGCGGCCGTCGTGGCCGACCTGTCCCTCCCCCCGCACGATCCGGACACGCCCTGAGCCCTGCGGCGCCTTGAGCCCTGCGGCGCCTTGAGCCCTGCGGCGCCTTGAGCCCTGCGGCGCCTTGAGCCCTGCGCGCCCTGATCCCTGCCCGCCGGGAGCCCCGGAGCCCGCCGCGGCGAAGCTAGTGCCCCAGGAAGATGGGGTTCGTGAACGCCGCCAGAGCCCCCGGGACCGGGCCCGCCGCCGTCTCGTGGCGCAGCTCCGCGCGTACGTACGCCGCGTAGGACGCCGTCGTACGCCACTCGACCGTCCCGGAACCCGCGACCGGCAGCGGGTCGCTCGTGAACAGCGTGCCCTGGTCGGTGACGAGGCGGACCGTGCAGCGCGGTGCGCCGGCGGCCTCCAGGCGGACGGTGACCGGGGTGTCCGGGGCGACCCTCAACCGCTCCCCGATGCCCGCGTGTTCGCCCTTGGCGCCGGACGCCGAGAAGGAGAGGGAGATCAGCTTCGACTCGGCGACGTAGGAACGGCCCGCGCGGATGCCCTCCTGGATCGCCTCGCGGGTCAGGTCGTCGGCGAGGACGACCGTCTGCGGGGAGCCGACCCGGTCGGGGTCGCGGTGCGCGTCGCTGTTGCCCATCGCCGGGAGCCAGTCCCGGCCCCCGCGCACCGCGGCGACCAGCATGCTGTCCCAGTCCGCGAGCGCGACCTCGTCGTCGGGGGTGTACGGGCCGTTCCACACCTCGACCGCGTCCGCCTCGCCGAAGCCGAACTTCCAGCCGCAGCCGACACACGTGGCGTGCGGGTGCGCGGGGACGACCAGCCCGCCGGCGGCGCGGATCCGGCGCGCGAAGCGGCCGAAGCGGTTGTCGCGGGCCCGGTAGCGCCAGTCGACGAAGGTCCCCGGCTCCGTGCCGAGCGCCAGCACGTGCCCGTTGCGGGTGGTCACCTCCTCGCCGAGCATGATCAGCAGATCGTCGCCCGCCTGGTCCGCCCAGTGCGGATGCGCGGCATGCGTGTTGTGGTCGGAGGAGTTGATGAAGTCCAGGCCCGCCGCCCGCGCCAGCGCCGCGATCTCGGCGGGTGTGCGGCGGCCGTCCGAGTACCAGGAGTGCAGATGGCAGTCGCCGCGGTACCAGGCACGGCCGCGGCCCCCGGCGCGCGCGGGCGGGTAGACCGGCTCCGGGGCGGGGACCGGCTTCCCGTACGTCAGGGTGATCGTGACCTCGTACGCCAGCCCCTGGGGCGCCACCGTGTACGGGCCGAGCGCGATGTGCCAGGTGCCGGGGCGGACCGGCCCGGGGATGTAGCCGGGGGTCGCGTCGTCCGAGCGGATGAAGAACTCCGTGCGCGCGCCGCCCGACCAGCCCCGGAAGCCGCGGCCGCCCAGCTCCGTGCCGTGCTCGTCGAAGACGCCGATGTCCAGGGCGTTGCCCGCGGTGCCGGCCGGTACGGACGGCCGCTCGTAGCTGTAGGAGACCTTGATCTCCGCGACCCCGGCCGGCACGTCGACCGGGAGATACACGAAGTCGGGGGAGCCGGTGGGGAGGGTGCCGCGCACCGTCCGCGTCTCCTGGTCGTCCGCCGGTTCCGCGTGCGCGCCGCTGGGGAAGGTCACACTTCCCAACGTAAGCGCGGCCGCCGCTCCCGTCACGAACAGCGCGCGTCTGCCGATGCCGTGGTCGTCCTCGCACATACCGCTGCTCCCCCGGAGTCGGGTGTGACCGTGACATGAGTGCTGCGAAGTGCCACGGACCACTGTGGGAGCGGGCGGTGAACGCGGGGGCACGCCAGGGGAATCGACGGCTTGCAAGGAGACCGACAGATGCCGCGCGGCCCGAATCGGGCACGCCCGGCGATACCTGATCACCTCGACCGTATGCTCGAAGGATGACGACCTCCGCTACGGGCACCACTCCCGGATCCGGGCCGACGGCGAACTCCATGCGGCGAGCACTGAAGCGCGCGCGGGACGGCGTCGCGCTCGACGTGACCGAGGCCGCGGTGCTGCTCCAGGCGCGCGGCGCGGACCTGGACGACCTGGCCGCCTCCGCCGCCCGGGTGCGGGACGCGGGCCTCGACGCGGCCGGCCGCCCCGGCGTCATCACGTACTCCAAGAGCGTCTTCATCCCGCTGACCCGGCTGTGCCGGGACAAGTGCCACTACTGCACCTTCGTCACCGTCCCCGGCAAGCTGCGCCGCGCCGGCCACGGGATGTTCATGTCCCCGGACGAGGTCCTGGACATCGCCCGCCGGGGGGCCGGACTCGGCTGCAAGGAAGCCCTGATCACCCTCGGCGACAAGCCGGAGGACCGCTGGCCCGAGGCCCGAGAATGGCTGGACGCGCACGGGTACGACGACACGATCGCCTACGTACGGGCGATCTCGATCCGCATCCTGGAGGAGACGGGCCTGCTGCCGCACCTGAACCCGGGTGTGATGTCGTGGACCGACTTCCAGCGGCTGAAGCCGGTCGCCCCGTCGATGGGCATGATGCTGGAGACCACCGCGACCCGGCTGTGGTCCGAGCCCGGCGGCCCCCACTTCGGCTCCCCGGACAAGGAGCCCGCCGTCCGGCTGCGGGTCCTGGAGGACGCCGGCCGCTCCTCCGTCCCGTTCACCAGCGGGCTGCTGATCGGTATCGGCGAGACGTACGAGGAGCGCGCCGACTCCCTGTTCGCGCTGCGCCGGATCTCCCGGGCCCACCACGGCATCCAGGAGCTGATCATCCAGAACTTCCGCGCCAAGCCGGACACCGCGATGCGCGGCATGCCGGACGCGGAGCTGGACGAGCTGATCGCCACCGTCGCCGTCGCCCGGCACATCATGGGCCCGGCCGCCTGCCTCCAGGCGCCGCCCAACCTGGTGGCCGGCGAGTACGGGCGGCTCATCGGCGCCGGGATCGACGACTGGGGCGGGGTCTCGCCGCTGACCATCGACCACGTCAACCCTGAGCGGCCCTGGCCGCAGATCGAGCTGCTGCGCGAGCGGTCGGCCGAGGCGGGCTTCGAGCTGCGTGAACGCCTCTGTGTCTACCCGGAGTTCGTGCAGCGGGGAGAGCCCTGGCTGGACCCGCGGCTGCTGCCGCACGTACGGGCGCTCGCGGATCCGCAGACCGGTCTCGCGCTGCCGGACGCGGTGGTCGAGGGCCGGCCGTGGCAGGAGCCCGAGGAGGTCTTCACGTCCTCGGGGCGCACCGATCTGCACCACAGCATCGACACCGAGGGCCGTACCGGCGACCGCCGTGAGGACTTCGACACCGTGTACGGCGACTGGGCGGCCCTGCGGGAGGCCGCGGCCCCGGGGATGGTGCCGTCCCGGATCGACACGGACGTCCGCGCGGCCCTCGCGACCGCGGCGGACGACCCCACGAAGCTGACCGACGACGAGGCCCTGGCGCTGCTGCACGCCGACGGCCCGGCGCTGGACGCCCTGTGCCGGATCGCCGACGACGTGCGCCGAGCGGCCGTCGGCGACGACGTCACGTACATCGTGACCCGCAACATCAACTTCACCAACGTCTGCTACACGGGCTGCCGTTTCTGCGCCTTCGCCCAGCGCCGCACGGACGCCGACGCCTACACGCTGTCCCTTGAGCAGGTCGCCGACCGCGCCGCCCAGGCCTGGGACGTCGGCGCGGTCGAGGTGTGCATGCAGGGCGGCATCCACCCGGACCTGCCGGGCACGGCGTACTTCGACATCGCGAGGGCCGTGAAGGAACGGGTCCCCGGCATGCACGTCCACGCCTTCTCCCCTATGGAGGTGGTGAACGGCGCGACCCGCACCGGCCTGTCCATCCGCGAATGGCTGATCGCGGCCAAGGAGGCGGGCCTGGACACCATTCCGGGCACGGCGGCGGAGATCCTGGACGACGAGGTGCGCTGGGTCCTGACCAAGGGCAAGCTGCCCGCGGCGACCTGGATCGAGGTCGTCACCACGGCCCACGAACTCGGCATCCGCTCCTCCTCCACCATGATGTACGGCCATGTCGACCAGCCCCGCCACTGGCTCGGCCACTTCCGCACGCTCTCCCGCATCCAGCAGCGGACCGGCGGCTTCACGGAGTTCGTGACCCTGCCCTTCATCCACACCAACGCCCCCGTCTACCTGGCCGGCATCGCCCGGCCGGGCCCGACGACCCGCGACAACCGCGCGGTCATGGCCATGGCCCGTCTCCTGCTCCACCCGCACATCCCCAACATCCAGACGAGTTGGGTCAAGCTGGGCACGGAGGGGGCGGCCGAAATGCTCCGCTCCGGCGCCAACGACCTCGGCGGCACCCTGATGGAGGAGACCATCTCCCGCATGGCGGGCTCCAGTTACGGCTCCTACAAGTCGGTCGGAGAACTGATCGCGGTGGCCGAGGCGGCGGGCCGCCCCGCCAGACCCCGCACCACCCTCTACGGCGAGGTCCCCCAGGAACGCCAACACGCGGCAGCCGCCTCGGACGGCCACCTGCCGGACCTGCTGCCGGTGCTGGACTGACGCCGGGAGAAAACCTTTTCTGTGCTGTCGGTGGCCCCTGCTAGGTTCATGCGGCTCGCTTGATCATCAAGCGCCAAGTGTCGTCAGGGGAGGGTGACTTGAGGAGTCCCGGAAGAGCGGTCGGACGCGGTCGGCTGATGGTGGGGTGCTGCGCGGTGGCGCTGGTGGCCGCGGCCGCCGCCCCGGCGGCCGCGCTGGACAACCTGCCGCCGAAACAGCCGCTCGTGCAGGACCTGAAAACAGGGAACAGCGCGTGCGCGACGGGAGAGAACACGGCGTACGTCGCGCAGCCGCCCCGGCTCAGCGCCGTGCTCTACGACCCGGAGGAGGACAACCAGCCCTCGGAGTCCAGCCCCGTCAAGGGCGAGTTCGAGGCCTGGTGGACGGACTCGGCGGGCGTGGAGCAGCGCCGCTCCTTCACCACCATCACCCTGTCGTCGGGGTTGCCCCAGTACTGGACGACGCCCTCCGACCTTCCCGTGAACACGGTCGTCTCCTGGCACGTCCGCGCGAACGACACCAAGGCCACCTCCCCATGGAGCGACGAGGGAGCCGGCTCGGTCTGCTCGTTCGTGGTCGACGACACGAATCCGGCGAACGCGACGATCACCTCGCCCGAGTACCCCACCCCGGACGAGAAGTTCTGGGTGGACGGCGTCGGCGTCTACGGCCACTTCACGATGGACTCGCCCTCGGACGACGTGGTGTCGTACTCCTACGGCTTCACGGGCGGCCCCTACGGCACCGTGTCCCCGGCCCGTCCGGGCGGGGCCGTGACCATCCCGTACCTGCCGCTCAGGAGCGGGCCGAAGTACCTCCAGGTCCGCGCGATCGACCGGGCCGGCCGCAGCAGCGGTCAGACGACCTACGACTTCAACGTCCAGTCCGGCCGCGCCCCCGTCGCCCGCTGGAAGCTGAGCGACCCGGCCGGCTCCCGGTCGGCCGCGGCCGAGTCGGGCACCGCCGCCCGCGCCGGCACCGGCGTGACCTTCGGCGGCCCCGCGCCCGCGGGCACAGGCACCACCGCCTCCGTCGCGCTGGACGGCAGCGGCCACGGTTTCCTCACCCCGGACACCCCGGCCGCCGACATCCGGAAGTCCTTCGCCGTCAGCGCCTGGGTGCGGCCCGACGAGACCGGCCGGACCATGACGGTCGCCTCCCAGGACGCGGACGGCACCCCCGGATTCTCGCTCGGCCTGCGCGCCGAGGTCTCCGGCCCGGCCTGGTCGTTCACGATCGGCGGCGCGCGGGTCTCCGGCGGTGCGCCCGAGACCGGCGAATGGGCCCACGTCCTGGGGCTGTACGACGCGGAGACGGGCAAGGCCCGGCTGTACGTCAACGGCCGCGAGGCCGGCACCGCGGCGGCCGCGACGCCCGCCGAGGCGTCCGGAGCGTTCCAGATCGGCCGTGCGCGCGGTGCCTCGGGCTACCGCGACCGCTGGCACGGCGACATCGCCGACGTACAGGTCCACGACCGGGTCGTCGTGCCGGACGAGGTCTCCGAACTCGCCCACCGCACGCCGAAGCGGCTCGGCCACTGGTCGCTGGAGAACGCGACGGACGGCGCGAGCCCCGAGCAGGCGGGCGGCTCTCCGCTGCGGCTCGGTGCGGGAGCGACGGTCTTCCGGGGCTCCGACGGCTCCTGCCTTCCGGAACTGGACCCCGACTGCCCGCCCGTGCCCTACGCGCTGGTCGGCGACGGACATCTGCACCTGGACGGCGAGAGCGGGTACGCCGCCACCGACGGACCGGCCGTGGACACGGGGGACAGCTTCACCGTCGGTGTCGTCGTGCGCCTCGCCGACTCCGAGCCCGCCCACCCGATGACCGTGCTCTCCCAGGCGGGCGAGCACACTGACGCCTTCAAGGTGCGTTACGAGCCGTCCTCGCACACCTGGCAGCTCGTGATGCCGGAGAAGGACGAGGCCGGAGCCCCGGAGAAGGTGGTGTCCGAGGCCGAGTTCGCGGACGGCGGTGAGGGCCTCGGTCACCGTCTCGCGGTGGTCTACGACGACGCGAGCGACACGATCAAGCTCTACGTCGACGGCAACCTCGACGCGCAGGCCAGTGCTGGCTTCCCGAACGGGTGGCACAGCACCGGCGCTCTCCAGGTCGGCCGGGCCAGGGCCGGTGACGACTGGACCGAGTACCTCCACGGCGACGTGGACGAGGTGCAGGCCTACGAGGGGGTCCTGAGCGACAGCCAGATCGCCCAGCTGGGCATGGGTGCCGACATCAACCCGTGAGACCGCCGGTCCTCGGGGGCTGAACAGCGCCGCGTCGGGCGGCCGGAAGCGTGTTCCGGTCGCCCGTGGCCGTGTCCCGTCGTCGCCGTTCGGTCGGTGGTGGCGTGCGTCAGACTGGGGGCGGAGCGGTCGGACCACGGGGGAAGGGGCGGGCCGATGGTGGGCGCGAGGCCGTCGATGCAGGAGCTGATCGAGGGGCGGCGGCGGCACGGGTTCGTCGGGCGGGGGAGCGAACGCGCCCTGTTCCGCGGCAACTTCGAACTGCCTCCGGAGGACGAGCGGCACCGGTTCCTGTTCCACGTGCACGGCACCGCGGGCGTCGGCAAGACGTTCCTCGTCCGCGAGATGGAACAACTGGCCTCCGAGTCCGGTGCGTTGACCGCCCATGTCGACGAGAACGTCACCGGCCTTCCCGAGGCCATGGAGGCGATGAGCCGTCAGTTCGCCTCGCAGGGGCGCCGGTTCAAGGAGCTGGACCGTCTGCTGGCGGCGTACCGCGAGCGGCGGCACGAGGTGCAGGCCGCGGTCCTCGCCCCGCCGGACGCGGAACGGCCCGGCCCCTCGACGGCCGGCCTGACGGTGGCGCGGGCGGGCCTGCTGGGACTCGGGATGGTGCCGGGCGTCGGCGCCCTCTCCGGAATCATGGACCCGGCCCAGCTGGCGCAGGGTGCCGACCGGCTGTACGCCAGGGTCAGCGCCCGGCTGCGCAGCCAGGAGGACGTACGGCTGGTCCTCGCCCCGCAGGACGTGCTCACCCCGGTCCTCGTCGCGGAGCTCTCCGAGGCGGCCCGGGACGTGCCGTGGATCGTCCTGTTCTTCGACACCTACGAGCGGACCGGCCCGTTCCTCGACGGCTGGCTCCACACGATGATGACCACCCGTGAGTACGGCGTCCTGCCCGCCACCGTCGTCGTGGTGACCGCCGGACAGCGCCCCCTCGACACCGCCCGCTGGGGCGGCTTCGGCGACTTCGTCACCGAGCTGCCCCTCGGGCCGTTCACCGAGATCGAGGCACGGGGCCTCCTCGCCGGCAAGGGTGTCGTCGCGGAGCCGGTGGTCGCGGAGGTCCTGCGGCTCACCGGCGGACTCCCGCTGCTGGTGTCGACCCTGGCCGAGCAGCGCCCCGCCGACCCCGAGGACGTCGGAGACCCCTCGGCCACGGCCGTCGAACGCTTCCTCAAGTGGGAACCGGACCCGCTGCGCCGGGCGGTGGCGCTCGTGTGCGCCCTGCCGCGGACCCTGGACCTGGACGTGTTCCGGGCCGCCGTGGAGCACGCGGACGAGGAGCACGCAGCCGAGGAGAGCGGCGCGCTGTTCGACTGGCTGCGCGCGCTGTCCTTCGTGGACGGCCGGGGCGACCGGGTCCGCTACCACGACCTGGTCCGCGAGGCGATGCTCCGGCTCCAGCGGAGCCATTCCCCGCGCGGCTGGAGCGAGCGCCACGAGCGGCTGGCGGAGGCCTTCCGCCGGTGGCGGGACGAGGCGGCGAGGGGACTGGAGGATCCCGACGAGGTGTGGCGGCACGAGCCCTGGCGGCGGCTGCGGCTGGAGGAGTCGTACCACCGGCTGTGCGCGCGCCCTCGCGCGGCACTCGGCGACGCGCTGCACACCACGGTCCGGGCCTGCCGTGTCGACAAGGTGGCCGGGCGCGCCTGGGCCAGGATGCTCCAGGAGGCCGGGGACGCGGCCGGGGCCCCGGTCCTGGGCGCGCTGGGCAGGTCGCTGGCCGCGGCCCTCGCCGACGACGGGGACGGGGTCGGCCGGGCGATGGAGCTGATGCTGGCCAGCCCCGCACTCCAGGGTCCGGCCCGGGCCCTGGCGCACGGCGTGCGCGCCAGGGAACTGCGGATCGCCGGGGAGTACACACGGGCGCTGGGCGAGTACGACAGGGCGCTGGAGATCGATCCGGACGAGGCACGGGTGCACTTCGGCCGCGCCCTCACCCACCAGTTGCTGGGCGACCACCCCGCGGCGCTCGCCGCCTTCGACCGCGCGGACGAACTGCTGCCCGGGACGGGCTGGATCATCGCCGAGCGCGCGGAGACCCGTCGCATGGCGGGCCGCGTGGAGGAAGCGGCGGCCGACTTCGACCGTGCCGTCGCCCTCGACCCGACGAACGCCGACGCGCTGGCCTCCCGGGCGGTGTGCCGGCACGCCCTCGGCCGGTTCGAGGAGGCGGCCGCGGACTTCGACCGGGCACTGAGCATCGACGGGGACCTGCTGTGGCCGCTCGTGCGCAGGGCCCGGCTGCGCCGGGACACGGACGAGTGGGAGAAGGCGTTCGCCGATCTGGAGCGGGCGGCCCGCCTGGATCCCGGCTCCGCCTGGGTCGCGTCCGAACGGGGCGACACCTACCGGCTCGCGGGCCGCTTCGAGGAGGCGGTCACCGAACTCGGCCGGGCCCTCACCCTCGAACCCGACTACCCCTCGGCCCTGGCGAGCCGCGGCGTGGCGCACCACGAACTGGGCCACGGCCGGGAGGCCTTGGCCGACCTCGACCGCGCCCTCGACCTGGATCCGGAGTACTCCTGGGCGCTGGTGATGCGGGCGCGGGCGAGGCGCCGCCTCGGGGACCTGCCCGGCGCGCACGAGGACCTGCGGCGCGCGCTCGCCGCGGACCCGGACGCCGACTGGATCGCGATCGAGCTGGGCAACACCCACTACCTGGAGGACCGGCACCAGGAGGCGATCGCCGTCTTCCGGAACCTCTTGGAACAGGACCCCGGGAACGCCTCGGCGATGGGCTGCCTGGGGGCCGTCCACCGCGACCTCGGGGAGTACGCGGAGGCGCTGGCCTGGCTGGACCGGGCCCTCGCGGCCGACCCGGACTACGCCTACGCCCGCGACCAGCGCGCCCGTGTCTTCCTGGCGACCGGACGGACCGAGCGGGCGCTGGCCGACTGGGAGGGGAGGATCGCCCTGGGCGGGGACACGGACACGGCACGCCACGAGATCGTGGAGCTGCTGATCCACTGCGGCCGGTGGGAGGAGGCGGCGGCGCGGCTGGCCGAGGACCCGGCCCCGGGACCGGACGACGACCTCGTCCCGGACCGCGACCAGCTCCACGTCGAGGTCCTGCGGCACACCGGCCGGTGGGAGCCCGCCCGGGCGCTCGCCGAGCGACTGCGCGAGAGGGCCCCGCTGTCGGGCACCTTCGAGCTGGCGATGACCGAGCATCGCTCCCGGGGCCGGTCGGCCGCGGAGCCCTGGTGGCGGGAGCTGGCGCAGCTGCTGGACGCGGAGTCCGACGGCACTCTGCGCGCGTCCGGCCGGTGCATCGTCGGCTGGGCCCTCGCCGACTGGGCCGGCGCCGACCGTGAACTGGCCGCTCTGCTGGCCCTGGAACCCGGCTGGGACGAGCTGGCGGACCTCGTGGACGCCCTCACCGAACTCCTGCGCTGCCCCGGCGGCGAGACCGCCGAGCTGGCCCCGCGCCTCGCGGCGGTCACGGCGGCCCGTGACGCCGTCCGGGAGCGCCCCACCGGCTGATCACGCCCGTGGCGGATCCGACCGGATCTTTATGGATCCGCGGCCTCGGGCGACCGTTCCCGTTCGATTACAGTGCTTTGCTGTCGGGCGTAGGGACAGTGCCTCAGGAGGTCTCGGTGGGTGCGACAGCCGGTGCCGTCTGGGGCCGTGGGGAGCAGCAGGACTTCCGGAGCCGGGTCCGCGGGACGCTGCTGGGCGCCGCGGTCGGCGACGCGCTGGGCGCCCCGGTCGACGGGCTCTCGCTGGAGGGGATCCGGGAGACCTACGGCGCGGAGGGCCTGGTCGGTCCCGTCCCCGCGTACGGGCGGCGGGGCGCCGTCACGCACCTCACCCAGCTCGCCCTGTTCGGCGTCGACGGACTGATCCGCGCCCAGGTGCGCCGCGACACCGGTGCCTGGCATCCGCCCTCCGACGTGCACCGCGCCTACCGCCGCTGGGCGGCCACCCAGAGCGACTGGGGGCCCGACGAACGCCGCAAGGACGACGGCTGGCTGGCCCGCGAGGAGTGGCTCTACGCCCGCCGGAACCCCGCCAGGGCCTGTCTGCTCGGCCTCGCCGACGACATCATGGGGACGCTGGACGCCCCCAAGAACCCCGGCGAGCAGGGCCCCGAGGCCGCCGGCCGTTCCGCTCCCTTCGGACTGCTCGTCGGCTGGGAGCCGCAGCTCGTCATGCAGCTCGCCGTCGAGTGCGCCGCCCAGACGCACGGTCACCCCTCGGCGTACCTGACGGCGGGTGCGTACGCCGTGATCGTGCACGCGCTGGCCCGCGGCGAGAACCCCGACGCGGCCGTGCAGCAGGCCCTCGCGCTGCTCGCGACCCGTCCGGGGCACCAGCCGGCCGCCGCCGCGCTCCAGCACGCGCTGGGCGCCGTACGGCAGGGCATGCCCTCGCCCGAGCGGGTCCAGGAGCTCGCCGTGAGCGGCATCGCCGAGGGGCCGCTGGCCGCCGCGGTGTACTGCGTGCTGGTGGGTGAGGACGTCCGGCACGGTCTGTGCCTGTCGGTGAACCACGGCGGGCCCTCCGCCGTCGTCGGCGCCCTCGCGGGAGGTCTGCTGGGCGCCCTGCACGGCGAGACGGCCCTCCCGCCGGCCTGGCTGGCCGAACTGGAGGGCCGTCCCACGGTGCTGGTCCTCGCGGACGACTTCGCGATGGAGATGACCCAGGGGCCCGCGCTGCACGGCCCCGCCGGATCGTCCCCGGGCTGGCTCGCCCGCTACCCCCGCGCCTGAGCCGGGGACACGACAGGCCCCCGGGTTGTCCGGGGCCCTCGCCTAGTCCTTCACCGGCGTGCCCGCCACTCCGTCCGGGGCGCCCGCCGGTGCCGGGACCGCCGCGGCGGCCGAGCCGTCGTCGTCCGTGTTGATCAGTTCGATGAGCGCGTCCCGCTCCGGGGTGTCCTCGGGCCGCAGGAACCCGATGAGGACGTACAGGACGAGCGAGATGACCATCGGGAGGGCGACCTGGTACTCCAGCTTCACGTCCGTGCGCTGGGAGAAGTCCAGGTGGTAGTTGACGAGGAAGAAGGCGAGCAGACCGCACGCCCAGCTCGTGAGGGCCGCCGTCGGTCCCGAGCGGCGGAACGGCCGCAGCAGACCGAGGATGAACGGGATCGCGATCGGTCCCATCAGCCCCGCCACCCACTTGATGACGACGGTGATGATGTCCTTGAACGTGGGGGAGTTGACCTGGGTCGCCACGGCCATGGACAGGCCGAGGAAGGCGACGGTGGTCACGCGGCCCGCGATGAGCCCCGCACGCGTGTCCCAGGCGCGCGCGGCCCGGGAGAACACCGGCATCACGTCGCGGGTGAACACGGCCGCGATGGCGTTCGCGTCCGAGGAGCACATGGCCATCGTGTGGGAGAAGAACCCGACGACGACGAGGCCCAGCAGCCCGTGCGGCAGGAGCTGTTCGGTCATCAGGCCGTAGGCGTCCGAGCCGTCCGGCTTCTGCGCGGTGACGAGGAGCGGCGAGAGCCACATCGGGATGAACAGGATCACCGGCCACACGAACCACAGTCCGGCGGACAGGAACGCGGACCGCGTGGCCTGCCTGGCGTCACCGGTGGCCATGTAGCGCTGGGCCTGGTTCCACATGCCGCCGTTGTACTCGAAGAGCTTGATGAACAGGTACGCGATGAAGAACACCGTCAGATACGGGCCCGCGAACCCGTCTCCGTGACCGTGCAGCTTCGGCGAGTCCAGCGCCTTGGAGATCCCGCCCTGGTCGGAGATCTTGTTCAGCACGATGACCAGCATCGACAGTCCGGCCAGCAACTGGATGACGAACTGGCCCAGTTCGGTCAGCGCGTCGGCCCACAGGCCGCCGATCGTGCAGTACACGGCCGTGATGCCGCCGGTGATGATGATGCCCTGGGTGAGCGTGACGCCGGTGAAGACGCTGAGCAGGGTGGCGATGGCCGCCCACTTCGCGCCGACGTCCACGATCTTCAGCAGGATGCCGGACCACGCCAGCGCCTGCTGCGTCTGCACGTTGTAGCGGTCCTTGAGGTATTCGAGGGGTGAGGCGACGTGCAGCCGTGAGCGCAGCCGGTTGAGCCGGGGCGCGAAGGCCTTGGCGCCGATGGCGACGCCGATGGCGATGGGCAGCGCCCAGGTGACGTACGAGGTGATGCCGTAGGTGTACGCGATGCCGGCGTAGCCGGTGAACATCACCGCGCTGTAGCCCGACATGTGGTGCGAGATGCCGGACAGCCACCACGGCATCTTGCCGCCCGCGGTGAAGAAGTCGCTGACATCGTCCACACGCTTGTGGGACCAGACGCCGATCGCGGTCATCACGCCGAAGTACGCGACCAGGACGGCCCAGTCGAGACCGTTCATGTGCCCCCTCCAGGGGTCCGCCTTGTGAACCTGCAGATACCGGACGGCACTTCGCCAGTAGGCAGTCGGGCGGCCCCGTGCGGGAGCGGGGACTTGGGGGATTGAACCGCTGGTCCGACCGGCCGGTCAAGACCTCTCGCGGTCACGGATATGAACACAGGTCAGAAAGCAGAACGATTTTGCCTCCACTTTACCCGTCGGGCGGTTGTCGCGCCCGTGACGTGGGACACACCATGAGCGGGCACTTCGCCAGACCCACAGCAGCACAGCAGCAAGGAGAAGCCGACAGCCGTACGGGATGCGGGTCCCGTGCGCCTGGGAGAGGAGCCGCCGGCCGTATCGACTACCGCATCAGTTCGCCCGCGTTCACGAGCAGCGACTGCCCCGTGATCGCCCGCGCCCGGTCCGACGCCAGGAACACCGCGGCGTCCGCGACGTCCCCGTCCGTGGCCAGTTCGGGCAGCGCCATCCGCTCCGTGAGCCGCTTGAGGACGTCCGTCTCGGGCACCTGCTCGGTGTGGGCCGTGAACTGCACGTACGCCTCGACCGGAGGGCCCCACATCCAGCCGGGCAGAACGGTGTTGACCCGTATCCGGTGCGGGCCGAGCTCGCGCGCCAGGGAGTACATCGCGCTCGTCAGCGCGCCCTTCGAGGCCGCGTACGCCGCCTGCCGCACCTGGCTCGGCGCGGCGACCGACGACTGTGTCCCGATGATGACGACGGAGCCGCCGCGCTCCTTCAGTGCGGGCAGGCAGGCGCGGGTCATCCGCAGCGTGCCGAGCAGGTTCACGTCGATGACCGACTGCCAGGTCGCGAAGTCGGCGTCCTCCAGGCCGCCGAAGTAGCTGTCCCAGGCGGCGACATGGACCACCGCGTCGATCCGCCCGAAGCGCTCGGTCGCGAGCGCCGCGAGAGCGTCGCACTGCCCCTCGTCGGTGATGTCCGTCGCCCGGAACGCCGTGTGCGTTCCGTCCGGGTCCAGTTCGGCCGCCGACTTGGCGAGATTGGCCTCCGTGCGCGCCCCGAGCACTGCGTTGCCCCCGTCGCGCACGACGGCCGCCGCGACCTGATGGCCGAGCCCGGCCCCGACGCCCGACACCACGACGGTCCTGCCGGTGAGCAAAGACATCCGGGGCCTCCTCGGCTCTGGCGCATTGTCTGACGGGGCGTCAGAGTATGGGCGTCCGGCGGAGGAAGGAAGTCCCGCGCACGTTCCACCCGCGCACGTTCCACCGAGGAAGGGGTTCGTCATGTCGGAGGAGACCCGCAGCGAGACCTACGCGGAACTGGCCGCCCTCGGCCCGTACGGCGTCCACCCGGGCCACGCCCTGATCACTCTGGTCGAACCGCACCCGGGCCACGAGTACGCCTACAACCGCTGGTACGAGGACGACCACTACTACGCGGGCGCCATGGCCATGCCCTGGATGTACGCCGGGCGGCGCTGGGTGGCCACCCGCGACCTCCAGCTCCTGCGCTACCCCGAGAAGTCGGCGGTCGCCCAGCCGGTCACCGCCGGCTGCTACATCTCCACCTACTGGGTCACCGAGGGCCGCTACGACGACCACATGAAGTGGACCGTCGGCATCAACAGGCGGCTGAACCGCGACGGCCGCGTCTACCAGGACCGTACGCACGTCTTCACGGCCTTCCAGGACCACGAGGCCACCGTCTACCGCGACGGGGCCGCGGGCCCCCGCGACTTCCACGCCCTCGACCACCCCTACGCGGGCCTCGTGGTCGAGGTCGTCGACGCCGAATCCGCCGGACAGCGGGCCGAGTTGCTGGAATGGCTGCGCTCCCGCCACCTGCCCGGGCTGCTGGCGGGCTCACCCGCCGCCCTCGTCACCGTCTTCCGGCCGACCCCGCTCCCCGGCGACCGGATGACCTATGTGAAGCAGGTCGAGGGCGTGGACACCCGGCTGACCCTGCTGTGGTTCCTTCAGGAGGACCCGCGCGACTGCTGGGAGGCACATTTCACGGGCCTGGACGGGGCCGTGGCCGAATCGGGCCTGGGACGCGTGGAGCTGGTGGCACCGTTCATCCCCACGATCCCGGGAACGGACACCTACGTGGACCGCCTGCGCTGAAGAGGGGCGCCCGACGGCTCCCGCGCCCCCGGGGCGCATCGAGCCGAAGGAAGAAGGCGGCCCTCTCGGCCAGGACGGCGGGCCGGACGAGAGGGCTCTGTCGGTGGAACGTGTGAAGTTGTCCCGGCCACAGGGTCAGACGAGGCCGGAGGCTCCGCGGCTCACCTCGGTGACGAAGGCGTTCCAGGCGTCCGCGGGGAACGCGAGCGTGGGGCCGGCGGGGACCTTGGAGTCCCGGACCGCCAGCGAGGAGAGAACCGGGGACTTGACCTCGACGCAGGCGCCGTTGCCGGTGGAGTAGGAAGACTTGGTCCAGGTGTCGAGGGCGCCCTGCTGAATTGCCATGATCGCTCCAGAAAACTGTCGTTCGTCGATGAGTTGCCGCCATGAAGCCGTCGGCGCACTGACACCGGACTGCGGATCCGTCAGGGCTCCCGCGGTCCGGTTTGCGCCAACGTTGTTGCTCGATGGCGTGATCGACGCTACTCGCCAACATCGGCTGACGAAGCGACTATTCACTCGACTGGATGGCATATTCCATGGGGGTCTTCCGCGCCGGGGCGGCGACAGTGTAGGGTCCGGCCGCTCAACGGCTGGGGCGCCCCGGGAGGCCGCCCCGTGCCGATCAGCGGGCGTAGTCCTTCGCGATGTCCGCGATGAACTGCCGTGACTGCTCCACGTTCAGGGCCTGGGCCCGCAGGTGCTCGTACATGACGCTGTACTTCTGGACGTCGTTCGCCTTCTCCAGGTACAGGTCGCTGGTCACGCCCTCGATGTAGACGACGCTGGAGTCGGCCGCGTCGGGGAACTCCAGGATCGCGTACTGGCCGTTCAGGCCCGGATGCGCGCCCATGTCGAAGGGGATCACCTGCACGGTGACGTGCGGCAGCTGGGACTGCTCGACGAGGTACTCCAACTGCTCACGCATCAGAGCGCGGTTGCCGACGGCGCGGCGCAGGGCCGCCTCGTCGAGGACGGTCCACAGGCGCAGCGGGTTGTCGGGGGCGGAGATTCGTTCCTGCCGCTTCATCCGCACCTGGACGCGCTTGTCGATGTCGGCGGGCGCGGTCTCCGGCAGCGCCCCCGCGATCAGCGCCTCGGCGTACTGCCGGGTCTGCAGCAGGCCCGGGACGACCTGCGGGTCGTACACGCGCAGGCTCGCGGCGTCGGTCTCCAGGCCGATGTAGACGCTGTACGGGATGTCGCCGAAGGAGTGCCACCAGCCCTGCTGGCGCGAGTCCTTGGCCATCTGCATCAGCGAGTCGACGATCCGGTGGTCCTCGACCTCGTAGACTCCGCACAGATCGCGGACGTCGCGCTGGCTGATACTGCGCCTGCCGTTCTCCAGCCGGCTGATCTTCGACTGTGACACCAGCAGGCGCTCGGCGACCTCTTCGGCCGTCATGCCCTTGAGTTCGCGGAGCCGCCGAAGCTCCTGGCCCAGCCGGCGCCGCCGGACGGTGGGATTGACACTTGACGCCACGGGACGTGCACCTCCGGCTAAGGGCCTGTACTTTGCGTATCTGCTGTTGAGCAGATTGCCACCAAGGTGCTTTCTACCGCTGGGAAACGGCGTATATGCGCCTGGTGGGCGCAAGTTCGCAGATTCGGCGTGTATACGCGTCCGGCGCCGTGGCCGACGACCCCGCCGAACTCCGCCGACGCGGGGCCGAGATCGCGCCGGACCCCGGAGACGGGCAGCCCCTCGCATGCGGTCGCGCGGGGCGGCCGGAACCGTGTCGTCGTCCGGACGTACGGTCCCGGCCACCCCGCGCGATCCTGCGGCTCCCGAACCGGATCATGGGGACTGCGGTGCGGCGCTGGTGTCTTACGGCGGTGCTGGCGGTGCGGGTGCTGTGTGCCGTGCAGGTTGCCGGCGGTGTGGGACGCGGGCCGTCGTGGGCCCGCGGCTCAGTGCGCCACGGCGCGCGCCATCGAACCATGGCGCGGTTGCATCGGAACACCGCGTGCGGGCTCCGGTGCGGACCTGACTCCGGCGGTGGCCGGACGGCCTGCCGGTGCCGGGCTGCGGCGTGGCTGTGCGGCCACACCGCTCTGAACGTCCATCACGGCGTGCGCCACGAGGCCGCCCATGGGGTCGTGCCTGATCAGATCCCGCAGCCGGGAGCGGGACGAGCGTCCCTCGTTCCCCGGATACAGGTGCTTGCCGAGACCGACCGCATGGGCCAGCGCGGCGAGCGCCGCGGTCCGCGGGTCCGGCGGTACGCCGGTGCGGATCGCGTTGTCCAGCCGGTTTCGGATCTCCCGGCTGATTTCCGTGTCCGTCGCCTGGTAGCGAGTCGTCGGAAGCACCCCGCACATCTGGCCGGCCACGGCATGGACCATGCCGCACCTCTCCAGATGCGAGAGGTAGGTCTGGCGGAGCCCCAGGCGGGGTCCGCCGATCCAGTTGACCGCGCGTACGGGTGCTCCGCGTCGGCGAAGGAGTTCCAACGCACAGTCCAGTGTTGGATCTCCGGTCGGCCGTGGCACCACCACGGCGATACGATCCCCGTCTGGGGCTATCCGTCCGGCCAGCGCCAGCTCCACTAGCTGTGCTCCGGCCAGACCGAGGTCGAGCGACTGCGGCTGCGCGGTGGTACCCGTGGCCGGGTCCAACGCCAGCAGCAGAAGCTCCTCCGGAATTGTTCTGCGGCTCTTGCCCATCCATGCCTCCCCGCGTGGATGAATGACAGGGTGACCCCTCTCACATTGGTCTGTCGAGAGCACGTGACCGGAATATGAGGGAACCGGCAGGTATGTCGTTCTCGTCTACCGCAAGGGGTCGAGCCCTCGCACAGGACACTGGTACAGGGTTCGGGCAGCGGTGTCCGGGCGGCGGTTCAACGGTTTGACGGTTCGGTTTCGGCGCGCGGAGGGCGCGCGCCGCATGGAGGAGGCATCGGTGGCGGGCGAGTCCCCCGACAGGTCGAAGCAGCACGAGTCGTCGGCGTCGTCGGCAGAAGCGACGCCGGCGACCCCGGCGGCGGTTCCGGGTCCGGCGCGGTCGGGCGCTCAGGCGTCGGCATCGGCCCAGAGCTCGGCTCCGGCCGATCCCCGGATGGCGATGGCCCGCGAGAGGGCCGCCACGGTACGGGTGGATCAGGCGACGGCGGTGTTCTCCACGAAGGCGTTCTCGGGTGAGAGCGCCCGTACGGCGGACGCTTCCCGTACGGCGGAGCCGGAGCGTGTCTCCGAGTCCGCCGACGGCGAGGGCGCGGCCGGTGACAAGAACGCCGAGGGCGACACCCGGCTGCGCGCGGCGGTGGCCGCGTGGGTCTCCGGGGCGGACGAGTCCGCTCCGGCGGACACGACCGGCTCCGAGGGCGGCTCCGGCTCCGCGGACGACGACGGGCCCGCAGGCGGCGACGACGCCGCGGACGACACCGTGGACGACACGGCGGCCTCCGACGCCGACGAGACCGGCGCGGGCACGGACGCCGTGGACGCCGACGCCGCCGAGGCGGAGCTCGCCGAGGAGCCGGGCCGGCCCGCGGACTCCGCGACGGCCGGGAGCACGTCCGAGGCGGCCGGTACGTCCGGCACGCCCGCCGCGTCCGACGCGGCGTCCGGCACGGACGAGGAGGCCACCGAACCGGCCGCCGACGCCGCCGACATCGATATCGCCGCCGACGAGGAGCCCGAGTCCGGCCGGAAGCCTGAAGCCGCGCCGGAGGCCGCCTCGGACGAGACTCCCGCGGACGAGGAGGACGAGCCCGCCTCCGCCGCCGGGGACGAGCCCGAGGACAAGCGCGACACCGAGCCCGAGGACAAGCGCGACGCGGCGCCCGAGGGCCGGCACGACGGCGACGGGGACTCCTCCGACGGGCCCTCGGACGCCCCGGCCGACGCGATCCCGGACGCGGCGCGGGACGAACCCTCGGACACGCGGGCCGACGAGGACCACGACGCGGAGGCCGGCAAGGGCTCCGCCGCCGAGCCGCCCGTCGACCAGCCCACCGCCGTCTTCAAGACCCCCCGGCGCCCGGCCGTGGACCAGCCCACCACCATGCTCAAGCTGGGCGGCGCCACGAGGAAGCCCGCCGACGGGCCGACGGACGCCCCCGCGGACGAGCCCGCGGGCAAGTCCGCCGACAAGGCTTCCGACAAGGCCGCCGAACGGCCCACCGCCGAGCCCGACGCCAAGCCCGCCGGCACCGCCGCGCGCACCAGCAAGTTCGTGCCGCTCAACCGCCTCGACGACTTCCCCCCTCCGGCGCGCCCGAAGCCCGCGCCCGCGCCCTCCGCGAAGCCCGGGCGGACCGCCGCGCCCGGCGTCACCCCGAAGCCGGTCGACGGGCCCGCGGCGGCCACCACGGCCATTCCGCAGGTCGGCCCGGAGCGCACCACCCAGCTCCCGCTTCCGCCGAAGCCCCCGCTGGACCTGCTCGCCGAGCTGACGAACACTCCGCCGCCGCCGCAGACCCCGGTCCGCACCCTCGTGCGGCGGGTCAAGATCTGGACGCCGCTGGTCCTGCTGCTCGTGGTGATCTTTGCAGTCGCGCAGGCCTTCCGCCCGCTGCCGGCCCCGACCCTCACGCTCAGCGCCGACAGCACGTACACCTTCGGCGGCGGCACCCTCGACCTGCCCTGGCCCGGTCAGGGACAGTCCGCGATCGAGGTGGACGGCGTCGGCAGCCTCGGCACCGACGGCAAGCAGACCCCCGCGCCCACGGCGAGCGTCGCCAAGATCATGACGGCGTACGTGATCCTTCAGGAGCACCCGCTGAAGGGGAACGAGGACGGCGAGAAGATCACCGTCGACCAGCAGGCCGAGGACGAGTCGAAGCTGCCCGACGAGTCGACG
The DNA here is from genome assembly GCF_042891215.1 of Streptomyces sp. NPDC001914. NCBI lineage: Bacteria > Bacillati > Actinomycetota > Actinomycetes > Kitasatosporales > Streptomycetaceae > Streptomyces > Streptomyces sp. NPDC001914. Next base: position 14,686 of record NZ_JBIASW010000011.1, on the reverse strand, counting down.
GCGGCGCTGTCCAAGGGCCAGCAGTTCACCGAGCGCCAGATGCTCCAGATGCTGATGATCCCCTCGGGCAACAACGTGGCGCGCCTGCTGGCCCGCTGGGACTCCGACGCCAAGAGCTTCGTCACCAAGATGAACGCCGCGGCCAAGGACCTCGGCATGACGAACACGACGTACACGGACCCGAGCGGTCTGCAGAAGACGACGGTCAGCACGGCCACCGACCAGATCAAGCTGGCCAAGGAGGTCATGAAGAACGACGTGTTCCGCAGCATCGTCGGCATGGCCAAGGCGGACGTCCCGGGGCTGGCCAACACGATCTACAACAACAACGATCTGCTGGTGAAGCAGGTCGGCGTGATCGGTCTGAAGACCGGTTCGTCGACGCCCGCGGGCGGCAACCTGGTGTGGGCCGCGACCAAGGTGGTGGACGGCAAGACCCAGACGATCTACGGCGCGGTCATGAACCAGAACGCCGGCACCGGCAAGGTCTGGGACAGCCTCCAGCTGGCGCTCGCGAACAGCCAGAAGCTGATCGACAAGGTCCAGCAGAGCCTGGTCACCGCCACGGTGGTGAAGAAGGGTCAGGTCGTCGGCTACGTGGACGACCAGCTCGGCGGCCGTACCCCGGTCGTCGCCACCAAGAACATGACGGCGATCGGCTGGCCCGGACTGAAGACGAAGCTGAGCATCGGCGAGGGCAAGTCCGCCGTGCCGCACACCGGCAAGGCCGGCACGGTCGTCGGCGAGCTGCGGGTCGGCGACGGTTCCAGCGAGGCCGTACGGATTCCCGTCGCGCTCAAGTCGGACCTGGCCGAGCCCGGCTTCGGCGCGAAGGTGACCCGGGTCGGCTGAGCGAACACGCGCACCGATGGCGTACGCGCGCACGCATCGGTGACGTACCGCGGGGAGCAGCACCCGCACCGCACTCCGTCGGACGGTGCCCCACTCGGGGGCCGTCCGGCGGAGTGCGTGCTAGCGTCGCGCTAATCGGGGCTGCTCGCGAGCCGCGGGTCCCGGCCCAGAACGGACCAACGGGACAGCGGGAGAACCTTGCAGTGGCGACAGCGGAGCCGACACACGCCGACGACGCCGACGCGGGCCGGGGAACGGGCCCGCGAATACCGCACGCCGGCATCCGGGAAGCCGTCCGGGACGTAGTCACGGACGCGGGCGCCGGGACGCGCACAGCGCCGGACGCGGGCCCTGAGGCGCACTCGGGCACGGACACGGACGCGGGCGCGGGCGACGGCGTCGCCGGGAGGCCCGCCGGGTCCGGGTCCGCGTCCGCCGGAAAGATCTCCGGAAAGCCCGCCGGGAAACCGGACGGTGAGCCCGCCGGGCAACGGGACGGTGAGCCCGCCGGGTCCCGGCCCGAAGGGTCCGAATCCGCCGGGTCCGAATCCGCCGGGTCCGAATCCGCGGGGGCCGAATCCGCGGAGTCCGAGCCGGTCGCCTCGGCCGGTTTCGCGCCGCTCGGCCTCCTCCGCCGCTACCCCGTCCTGATCCTCACGGCCTTCGCCGGCGTGCTCCACATCGTGTGGTTCTTCACGTTCGCGAACAGTGGCGGCGATCTCGCGGCGCAGGACGCGTGGGCGGAGTTCGTCGGCCGGCACCCGGACTCGGCGTACAACCTCGCCTGGTACGGCGGGATGCACCCGGTCTCGTACAGCGTGGTGTCGCCGTATCTGATGTCGGTGCTCGGCGTCCGTACGACGATGATGATCGCCGGAACGCTCTCGGCCGGCCTGCTGACGCTGATCCTCGTGCGCAGCCGGGTCGTCCGGAACCCGATCGCCACCTCGCTCGCGGGCATCTTCGCGCTGGTCTGCAACGCGATCTCCGGCCGGGTGACGTACGGCCTCGGCACGGCGTTCTCGCTCGCCGCGGTCGCCGTCGTCTTCTGCTGGCCCCACCGCTGGCGCTACAAGCGCTGGGCGAAGGCCCTGTGCGCGGCGCCGCTGGCCGCGCTCGCGACGGCCGCCTCACCGGTCGCCGGACTGTTCATGGGCCTGCTGGCCGCGGCCATGTTCCTCCAGAAGCGCCGACCGGGTGCCTACGCCCTCGGCATCGCCCCGACGGTCGTCGTCGGGCTCTCGGCCCTGCTGTTCCCCTTCTCGGGCACCCAGCCCATGACGTTCTTCTCGGTCATCCTGCCGTTCGCGTGCGCCGCCTCGGTCTGGTACGTCGTGCCCAAGGAGTGGACGACGGTACGGATCACGGCGGCGGTGTACGGCCTCGCGGTGCTCCTCGTCTGGCTGATCAGCTCGCAGATCGGCTCGAACATCACGCGCCTGGCGATGCTGTTCGCGGGAGTCGCGCTGGTCGCCGCGCTGCCCTTCACCGTGCCGAAGACACGGAAGTGGTACACCGCCGTCCTCGCCCTCACCGCGTTCACCGTCTGGATCGGCTTCAAGACGGTCGACGACATCGTGCACACGACCCCGGCGGCGTCCTGGGCGCGCGAGCTGGCGCCGCTCGTCAACCAGCTCCAGCTCGTGGACGCCGAGAAGGGCCGCGTCGAGGTGGTCCCGGCCCGCTCGCACCGCGAGGCCTCCGCCCTCGCCCCCTACGTGAACCTCGCCCGCGGCTGGAACCGTCAGGCCGACATGGAGCGCAACCCGCTCTTCTACGACGACACGCTCAACTCCGCGAACTACCACGAGTGGCTCCAGCGCTGGGCCATCCACTACGTCGTGCTGCCCAAGGGCGAACCGGACGGCGACGGCGGCCAGCGCGAACGCGAACTCGTCCAGCGGGGCATGCCCTATCTGAAGCAGATCTGGGGCGACGCCAACTGGCAGCTCTTCACCGTCACCGACCCCACCCCGCTGGCCGAGCCGCACGCCGAGGTCGACCTGGCCGAGCAGGGCGAGATGACCATCGAGGTGAAGAAGGCGGGCCGCATCCTCATCCGCATCCCGTACTCGCCGTGGCTGAGCATCGTGGACGAGGACGGCAAGAGCCTGAAGGCACCCCAGGAGACGCAGGCGTCGAAGCGCCGCGCGGACGGCACCCCGAAGACGTACAGGAATCTCAACGGCTGTCTGACGCCGACGGAGGAGACCGCGGCGGGCGACACGTGGACGGAACTGCTCGCCCCGAAGCCGGGCACCTACCGGCTCGCGGCGCCGTACCAGCTCCCCCGCGGAACCCCGTGCCCGGAGGAACTGCGCTGAGCCCTCCGCGACCGCACCGGGGCCCGTCCGGCTCGATCCGCCGGACAGGTTCCGGGCCCCGGTGCCGCGACAGGCGACGCGCGCCCCGTCGGGACGCCCGGCACTAGCACCGCTCGAACGGCCCGCAGTACGACAGGCCGGCCTCCTCGGGCCGTCCGTCGCGGAAGAAGCGGACGAGCAGATCGCAGACGTCCTCGGGCCGCTGGAGATGGGCCAGATGGCCGCTCTCCGCGATCGTGGTGAAGCACGCGCCCGGCAGGTCCGCCGCCACCGAGCGGACCATGTCGGGGGTGGTCAGCGTGTCGTGCTCGCCGGTGAACACCAGATAGGGGACGGCGGGGACGGGCGCGCGCCGGTACCACTCGTGGGCCAGCAGCCGCCGGTTCCGCTCGACCGTCACGGCGACGTCGCGCGGGCTCTGCGCGGCGAACTGCTGGTACATCAGCCGGGTCAGCGCGGCGTGCTTGCGTACGGTGCGGTCGCCGGGCGGCGGCACGAAGCACCGTACGAACTCCTCGGCGGTCTCCTCGACGCGGCCCTGCTCCAGGAGCCGGACCCAGCCGACGAGCGCCTCGGCGAACCAGCGCGGAATGTGGTCCGACATCCCCTGCACGGCGACCCGGCGCAGCAGCTCGGGATACCGCTGGGCGAGCCGGAGCCCGACCGCCGCGCCGTAGCACCCCGCGAACAGGTTCACCGGGCCGAGCCCGAGCCCGCGCAGCATGTGCCCCGCGCACTCGGCCAGGAAGTCGATCCCGTGCTCGGCGGGGAGGAAGTCCGCGTCCCCGAACCCGGGCAGATCCACCGTGACGACGGTCCCGAGTTCCCCGAGCCACCGCTCGTGCCGCATCCACGAGTGGCGCGTCTGGTCCGACCCGCCGAGCACGAGCAGCGGCTCGGTGACGGGGGAGCCGTGCCGGGCGACCCGTGCGGTGTATCCGTAGCCCTCCCACGAGAGCCGGTACTCCGCCACTTCCGTGGACGTCCCGCCTCCCGGCACGGGGGCGACGACAGGGACCGAGGAAGCGACAGAAGGCACAGCGAACTCCCGAGAGGGGACGAGACCACCGAAACTCACCACTCGTACACGGCTCCCGGGTGCGGTGCCCGCAATGTCACACGAAGGTGGGCGCTGCACCGCACGAAGGTGGGCGTGGCGCGGCACGACAGCCACGCCACGCCCACCGGCGTTTCACACCGGGCCACTTCAACCGCCGGGCGATGCCGCCGGCCCGTGCGAAGCCGCCGGCCGTGGGATGCCGCCGGTCGTGCGATGCCGTCGGCCGGGCGGCGCCACTGGCCGTCAGGCGGCCCGGCCCGGCTCGGCTTGCCCCGTTTCGGTCCGGTCGGGCCAGGTCAGGCAAGGCCCGGTCAGGCCCGGCTCGGCCCTCCCGGGCGGCCGTGAGACGGACCGGTCCGGCCACGCCCGGGCCGGCCACGCCCGGTCCGGACCCGGCCGGGTCCGGCCAAGTCGTTGCAGGCCAGGCCCGGCCAGGCCGAGTCAGTGCAGGCCAGGCCATGCCCGGTAGGTCAGGTCCGGCCAGTCCAGGTCCGGCCAGTCCACGTCACCTCACCGGAAACGCCACGTCGCAGACCGGGTCCTCCGGGCCCGCCGCGTCCCAGTCGGCGAAGTAGATCTCCCGGCACGGGCCGTCGACGGTCAGTCCCCGTTCGCCGACCCAGCTCTCGACCGCCTCGAAGGCGGCCAGGATCTGCGGGTGGGCGACCTGCGCCTTGCTGATGCGGACGAACGCGATGCGGCGGGCCGGCTCGACGCGGACCTCGGCCCCGGTGGCCCGGCCCTGCCGCTCGGCCCACGCCCGTGCCGCGGCCGCGTCGGCGACCGGAACGCACGTCTCCGCCGGACCGTCGCTCTCCACGCCGACCTCCGCGTGGTACACGACGAACGGCGGCCCGGTGACGCCCCCGGCCTCCCCGGCGCCCTCCTCCAGCCGCCCCAGCGAGCCGGGGATCCACACCGGCAGCTCGGGCGCCAGGACGTGCCGCTTCTCGGTCAGTACGACCTGCTCGGGCACCTCGGTGGTCTCGACGACGAACTTCTCGTACATCTCGGAACTCCTCCCGGAAAGACGTCCACGGAGGTAGTCGGCGAGCGCCCGCTGCGAGGCGAACCGGGCCTCGGCACCGTCCCAGTACGCGGCGAGCAGCGAGGCGGCTTCCGTGCCGTGTGCCTCCACCACGTCCGCGATCCGCGCCAGCGGCATGTCCAGCTGGCGCAGGAGCGCGACGAGCCGGGCCCGTTCGGTCTGCGCGGCCCGGTAGTAGCGGTAGCCGCTGACCTCGTCGACGTACGCCGGGGTCAGCAGCCCCAGCCGGTCGTACAGCCGCAGAGCCTTCGCCGAGAGCCGCGCCCGCGAGGCGAACGCGCCGATGGTGAGCAGGTCCTTGTCCACCCTGTCATCCTCCGTCACCGGGCGCCTTCCGCCCGGTGACAGGGACGCTCCCCCTTGCCCCAGGGGCAAGGTCAACAGCGGTACAGGGTTCAGCCGATGGCCTTCTCGACCGCGGAGACCAGCTCGGCCGCCTCCGGCTCGGTCTGCGGCGAGAAGCGGCCGACGACCGTGCCGTCCCGGCCGATCAGGAACTTCTCGAAGTTCCAGCGGATGTCGCCGGAGTGCCCCTCGGCGTCGGCGGTGCCCACCAGACGCTCGTACAGCCCGTGCCGCGCGTCACCGTTCACCTCGACCTTCTCGGTCATCGGGAAGGTCACGCCGTAGGTCGCGGAGCAGAACTCGGCGATCTCCTCGGAGCTGCCGGGCTCCTGGCCGAGGAACTGGTTGCAGGGCACGCCGAGGACGGTGAAGCCCTGGCCGGCGAAGCGCTCCTGCAGCCGCTCAAGACCGGCGTACTGCGGGGTCAGCCCGCACTTGGAGGCCACGTTCACGATGAGGACGGCCTTGCCCGCGTACTGGGACAGGTCGGCGGAGCCCCCCTGGAGGGACCCGATCTCGATGTCGAGCACGGAGGTACCGGTGTTGTCAGTAGTCATAAGCGGATGCTAACTCCGGTAGGTGGCGGCCCCGTCGGTTCCGCCGGCCGGCTCCCGGGGCCCGTCCGGCAATTCCCCTGTCCCGGGCAGGTCCTGGCCCTGCGCTGTGACGAGCACCTCACCGGCGGCCGTGCGCGAGTACAGCACCGACCGTCCGGCCCGCCGCCGCCGCACGAGCCGCGCGTCCAGCAGGACCCGCAGATGGCGGCCGACCGACCCCAGCCCCTGCCCCGTCACGGCGACGAGCTGGCTGGTGGACAGGGGCGAGTCGAGGCGGGCCAGGACTCCGGCCCGCGCCGCCCCGAGCAGCGCCCCCAGACTCTCCGGCACCACCGCCGCGCCCACGTCGGTCAGGGCGCCCGAGCACGGGTAGACCAGGGCGTAGCGGTCGTGCCCCTCCCAGGAGACCCAGCCGGCCTTCGGTGTGACGGGGACGAAGACGAGCTGGGCGCCGGAGATCTCCCGCGGCGGGTACTCGTGGAGGTTGACCTGGAGCCGGTTGTCCCCGAGCCAGCGCGTCCCGGGCCGCAGCCCGTCCAGTGCCGCCGCCCAGCCGCCCTGGCCCAGCCGCGCGGTCCGCGCCACCACGTCGGCCTCCAGGACGCGCCGCCGCCGCTCCCAGTCGGGGCGTACGGACTCCTCCCACACGGCGGTGAGCAGCGCGGCGGCCCGCTCGGGCAGGTCGTCGCGGTCCGCGAGAGCGGCGGGCAGCGGGCCGCCCACCGAGCGGACCAGATGGGCGCGGGCGTCACGCGGCGAGACGTCCCGCACCCGGGCGACCTCGGCCTCGAAGGTCTCGTCGCCGTACGGGGTCGGGGTGAGGAAGTCGGCGATCCACGCCTGTCCGAGCCCGCAGCGCACGAGCAGCGCGGTGACGGGGTCGGCGGCCAGCCGTGCGAGGTACGCCGGCAGATGGGCGTCCAGCCAGGCGCGTTCCCCGGGGTGCGTGGCGGTCCGCGAGTGCAGCAGCTTCAGGGAGGCGAACGTCTCGGCGAGCGGCGACAGCACGAAGCGGCTCCCGGCGAGAGTGTCGGCGTTCACCTGCCACCAGCCCATGTCCTTCCCTCCCCGTCCCGTCCGGCCCCTGACGTTTCGCACCCGCGCGAAACAATATCGACCACCCGGTCGCCGCCGCAGACTCCGCGGATGCGCAGCTACTCCGAGCTCTTCCGCACGCGGGAGTTCACCCCGCTCTTCGTCTCCTCCTGCTTCCGGACCGCCGCCTCGACGGTGAGCGGTCTGGCCCTCGGCACCCTCGTGTACCGGGCCACCGGCTCGCCCCTGCTCAGCGCGCTGAGCATGTTCGGGCCCTCGCTCGCCCAGATGGTCGGCGCGGCCACCCTGCTCTCGGCCGCCGACCGGCTGCCGCCGCGCGCGACGGTGGCGGGCATCGCGCTCCTCTTCGGGCTCGGCACGGCGGTGATGGCCGTCCCCGGTCTGCCGGTCTGGACGGTCTTCGCCCTCCTCCTGCTCCTCGGGCTGATCCAGTCCTTCGGCGGCGGGGTCCTGTGGGGCCTGCTGACCGAGATCCTCGCCAAGGAGGGCTATCTGCTGGGGCGTTCGGTGTTCAACATGATGAGCGGGATCGCCCAGATCACCGGATACGCCACCGGTGGCGTCCTGGTGGCCCTGCTGTCCCCGCGCGTCACGCTCCTCCTGGCGGCCGGGCTGTACCTGGCGGCCGCCCTGACCGCCCGGCTCGGCCTGACCGCCCGGGCGCCGCGCGCGAAGGGCCGTCCGTCCGTCGCCCGGACCTGGCGCGCCAACGCCCGCCTCTTCTCCTCACCCGAGCGGCGCACCCTCTATCTCCTGCTCTGGGTGCCGAACGGCCTGATCGTCGGCTGCGAATCGCTGTACGTGTCGTACGCGCCGGACCGGGCCGGAGCGCTGTTCGCCTTCGCCGCCCTCGGCATGTTCGCCGGCGACTTGACGACCGGACGGCTGCTGCCGCCCCGCGTCCGCGCCCGCCTGGGCATCCCCGTCCTGCTGCTCCTCGCGACGCCGTACCTCTTCTTCGCGCTGCGCCCGGGCGTGGCCGTGGCGGCCGCCCTCGTCGCCCTCGCCTCGATCGGCTTCGGCGCGAGCCTGATCCAGCAGGAACGGCTGGTGGCGCTCATCCCCGACGAACTCAGCGGTCACGCCCTCGGGCTCCACACGGCGGGCATGCTCACCCTGCAGGGCGTGAGCGCGGCACTGGCAGGCGGGATCGCCCAACTCACCTCGCCCGCACAGGCGATGACGGTGATGGCCGCCGCCTCGGTCGCCGTGACACTGGCCCTGACCCCCGCACTGCTCCGTCACCGCACCGCGCTCCCGAAGGGCCGAGGCCCGGAATCGTCCACGCCGAGGGACCGGCCGGCGGAAGTGAACTCTCCCTGAAACGCGACTGGTTACCGCGACTGGTTGTACGGCGAGGGCCACCGCCGATCCCGCCGAGGGGGAGGCCTGTTGAGCCGCCGTACCGTCGGTCGTCGTACCGTCGCGAAGCCTGCGGAGCGCGGGCCCGGTGGCGAGCGTACGAGGGTGTCCGCGGGCGCCGGTGTGCCTCCGCACGCTCTGTCCGGCGCGGCCCGGCGGGTGGAACGATCTCGGTGCCCGGTACCGGCAGGGACGCCTTTGGCCGCTGTGGAGATGTGAGCGGCGGCGGGCGGGTGTCTGCTGGTCCGGGAACGGCGTCACCACTACGAGCAGCAAGGGGCCGGACATGGCAATCGTGATGTCGATGCACTGGGCGGACGCCACGCCGGAGCAGTACGACACCGTGCGGGACGCGGTGCAGTGGGAGGAGGTTCCGGGGGCGGGCGGTCAGATGCACGTGGCCTGGTTCGACGCCCAGGGCCTGCACGTCACCGACGTCTGGGAGTCCCAGGAGGCGTTCGAGGCCTTCTTCGCCGAACGTCTCGCCCCCGCGATCCAGAAGGCCGGCATGACCGGCGCCCCCGACACGTCCTTCAACCCGCTCCACCGCCGCTACATCGCCCCCGGCATCACCGGTGCCGCCTGAGGCCTGTCCGGCCGGCGGGACTCCGGCCCGCGACACCCACCGGTAGAGCCGTACAGCGCCCTGGAGGCAGGTCGTAGGCGGTCGCCGTGACGCTGCCGGACTGCCGGAAGCGGCGGCGCGGAACACCGGCGGAGCACCGACGGAGCACAGAGGGCCGGCCCGGGAGAGACCTCTCCCGGGCCGGCCCTCTGTGCCATGCCCCGGCGAAGGCCCCGATCCGGCCGCGAAGGTCCCGATGGGCCGCGATGGGCCGCGAAGGCCCCGATCCGGCCGCCGAGCTGCCTCACAGCCCCCGCTTATCTCATTCTTACGGTTCGTGTAGCGTACGCGCGTTCGATGACCCTGCAAGATCCGGGAAGACCACACATGAGCGCTCCGACGCCCCCCGCCGCCCCGCAAGACCCGCAGTTCCCCCAGGCTCCGGGGGCTCCCGCGCCGGCGCCCGAGGCGCCCGCCAAGCAGAGCAAGGTGAAGAAGTTCCTCGGCGTCGTCGTCCTGATCGTCGTCGCGGTGGTCGTGAAGCTCGGCATCGGCTACGTCTTCGACTCCCCGGTGCATGCCGAGGTCGGCGACTGCGTCCGGGTCACCGGCTCCGAGAACAACCCCGACGTGGAGACGAAGGGTTGCGACGACAAGGACGCCAACTACAAGGTGCTCAAGGTCGTCGAGGACACCTTCGACGTCAACGCGTGCAAGGTCGGCGAGGCCGCCCTCGCGCAGGAGTGGGACGCCGAGAAGTTCGTCCTCTGCCTGGACCCCGTGAAGAAGTAGGACGAAGACGCCCGGCCCTTGCGGGTCGCGGCGGAAGGGCGACCTCCCTTTGGCATCGACGCCGTACAACCGTCCGGTGCCGAGGGGTGTCTGACGCGGCGGAACTTCCGTTCCCCCGCCGTTCGCCTCTTCGTTCTCGCCGCTTCACCGCAAGGGATGGCTCATGCTCCGAACCGTTGCCGGCCGCGTCCGCCCGCTGAGCGGGACCGCCGCCGTGCTGGCCGCCGCCGCCCTGGCCTCCCTGGCCCTGGCCGCGGCGCCCGCCTCTGCCGACGGCACCCGGCCCGGTCTGGTCCTGGGCCCGCAGAGCCCGGTCGACGGCGTGAGGCCCGGCGACAGCTTCGAGCTGCCGGGCACCTTCGCGAACAAGGGCTCCAAGCCCATCGCGAAGGTCTGGCTGAGCTACGACTTCAGCCGTGGACTGACGCACCAGGAGCTGCCCTCCAACTGTGAACGCCCCCGCCGGGAGTCCCCCGGCGCCCCGGCGGTCCCCGGCGACGAGGACGGGCTCCCGGGGGAGTCCGGCGTGATCTGCGAGTTCGACCAGACGGTGGAGGCGGGTGCCGTCTACGCACCCGAGAAGACGCTGTCCCTGGACGTTCTCGCCCCCGCCCTGTACGAGCACGCCCATGTGATGGTCGGCAACTACGACCCCCGTGAGGACGGCAGCGCCGACGACTACGTGCCCGGGACCGGACCCGCGGTGAAGCTGGTCCAGCTGCCCCCGGACACTCCGGTCGGCGACGGCCACCGGCCGTCCTCGGAGGACGAGTATTTCCAGGCCGACCGGGCCACCGTGCCGGTGGCGGCGGTGAACACGGCCGACTTCCAGGTGGCGGCACGGCAGACGGGCCGCGCCGGGAAGTCGGTCACGCTGGAGGTGGGCTTCACCAACGCGGGACCGGCCTGGGTGAACGGGGACGGCCCAGCGACCAGCATCCTGGTGCAGATGCCCGCCGGAACGACGGTGACCAGGACAGCCCGCTTCTGCAAGCAGACCGGCTCCGGCAGCTACAGCTGCGTTCCCCACGACTACTACTTCGTCAACGAGAACACCACGGACACCTACACCTTCACCGTGCGCGTCGACAAGACGGTGCCCGGGGCCAAGGGTTCGGTTGCTCTCGAGGCGAAGGATCGCCCGTTCGACAGGAACAAGAAGAACGACACGGCCGCGATCCTTCTCGACGCCCATGCCGACGGCGACGGCTCGACGGGCGGCACCGGTTCCACGGGCGGCGGGTCGACGGGCGGCACCGGTTCCACGGGCGGCGGCTCGGCCGGGGGAGCCGGCTCCGCGGGCGGTTCCGGTTCGACGTCCGGCTCGACGTCCTCCACCGGCGGCTCCGGCTCCACGGACGGATCCGGTACCGGCGGCCCCGCGACGGCCGGTTCCACGGGTACCCCGGGCGCCGCGACCACGGGTGGCGGCCTGGCGAGCACCGGCTCCGGTACGACGCTGCCGCTGACGGCCGCGGCAGGCGCGGCCCTCGCCGTCGGAGCGGGCACGGTGCTCCTGGTCCGCCGCCGCGCGACCCGACGCTGACGCCACCGGGGCCGCGCCGACCGGACGCCGACGTCAGCGGGGCCGGGGCGACCCGACGCTGACGCCAGCGGGGCCGCGCCGACCGGACGCCGACGCCACCGGGGCCGCGCCGACCGGACGCACGCACCGGCCGCGGTCCCGGCCCGGACACCGCCGCGGGAGAGGTCTCGGAATCCCGGAATCCCGGAATCTCTCCTTCCCGCGCACAACCATTGCGACGGCTTCGTTGTCACACACATGTCATAGGCAGCCGGAACATGCCGCGCCCGGTGCCTTCCGACCTCCGGTGACGCGCGGCCTCCCACGGCTCATGGGGTTCGAACCACCTTGCGCAACCGCAGAATCTCCACCGCGACGGCCCTCGCCGTCCTCTTCAGCTCCGCGGCGCTGACGGGCCTCGGGTCCACGGCCGCACACGCCGACGGCAACGTCGTCCTGCCCGTCGCCTCCGTCGCCGACGTCGTGGTGGACAGCGTTCACCAGCACGTTTTCGTCAGCGACCCGGAGGGCGACAAGGTCGTCGCCACCGACTACGACGGCGACGTCGTCGGGACGTTCGGCTCGCTGTCCGCGGCGACCGGCCTCGAACTCTCCGCCGACTCGCAGACGCTGTACGTGGCCGTCGCCGGCAGCGACGAGATCGCGGCCATCGACACGGCGGGCCTCACCGAGTCCGCCCGCTACTCGACCGGCACCGCCGACGCCCCGAAGAGCCTCGCCCGCACCGGCGGGAAGCTGTGGTTCGGCTACGGCACCCCGACCCACGGAGACATCGGCTCCCTCGACCTCTCGGGCCCGGACCCCGTCCTCGCCGTGGCCCAGGACAGCGCCAGCCGCTGGTACTACGCGCCCCTGCTGAACACCAACCCGGCCGCGCCGGGTGTGCTGGCCGCCGCCGAGTCGGGCCTCAGCCCCGCCGCCGTGGCGACCTATGACGTCTCCGGCGCCGGCGCGCCCAAGCTGATCGCGCAGGGACAGGGCGGCAGCAACCTGCGCGATCTCGCGGTGACCCCCGACGGCAGCCAGGTCGTCACGGCCAGCGGCTGGCCCTACAAGCACCAGGTGCTGTCCACCGCGGACCTGAAGGAGGTCGGCAGCTACCCGACCGACGCCTACCCGAACGCCGTCGACATCGCCGCGGACGGCACCGTCGCCGCGGGCATCGACGGCTCGTACGAGGCGGACGTCTACGTCTTCAAGCCCGGCACGACCGACCCGCTCCGCACGTACGAGTTCGCCGAAACCGGCACCCTGGTTCCGGACGGCCTGGCCTGGGAACCGGACGGCAACCACCTCTTCGCCGTCACCGCCAACGGCAGCACGTACCGCCTCAACACCCTGAACGCGCCCTCCAAGGCCGCCACCACCGTGACGGTGAGCGCGCCTTCGTCGGCCGTTCCCGGTAAGTCGTTGACAGTCAGCGGGAAGGTGAGTGGTGGTGATCCGTTGCCGGCGGGGACGTCGCTGACGGTGACCCGTACGGATGCGCAGTCGCCGTCGGGCAAGACGCTGGCCCCGGTGACGACGGCCGAGGACGGCACGTTCTCCTTCACGGACACTCCGTCGGCCGAGGGCGATGCGAAGTACACGGTCTCCTACGCGGGCGACACGGGCCACGCCCCGGCGTCCGGCACCCAGACGGTGACCGTGTCCCGCAGCACCACGACGGTGACGGTGAGCGCGCCTTCGTCGGTCGTTCCCGGTAAGTCGCTGACGGTCGGCGGGAAGGTGAGTGGTGGTGATCCGTTGCCGGCGGGGACGTCGCTGACGGTGACCCGTACGGATGCGCAGTCGCCGTCGGGCAAGACGCTGGACCCGGTGACGACCGCCGAGGACGGCACGTTCTCCTTCACCGACACCCCGCCCGTCGGCGGCGACGTGAAGTACACGGTCTCGTACGCGGGCGACACCGGCCACGCCCCGGCGTCCGGCTCGGACACCGTGGCCGTCTCCCGCAGCACCACGACGGTGACGGTGAGCGCGCCCGCCACGGCCACCCGCGCCAAGTCGCTGACCGTCACCGGCAAGGCCGCCAACGCCGAGGCGCTGCCGGCCGGCACGGTGCTCACGGTCAAGCGCACGGACCTGGAGTCCCCCTCCGGCAAGGCCCTCACCTCGGTGAAGACCAAGACGGACGGCACCTTCTCCCTCACCGACACCCCGCCCGCCGGCGGCGACGTGAAGTACACGGTCTCCTACGCGGGCGACGCCACCCACGCCCCGGCGTCCGGCTCGGACACGGTGGCCGTCTCGCGGACCGCCACCACGCTGAGCCTGAACAACAACGGCACGGTGTACTCGTACGACAAGGACGTCACCTTCACGGCGCACCTGGGCACCACCTACAAGAACCGCACGGTGGAGATCTGGGCCAACCCCTTCGGCTCGGACAAACCCGACGTCCTGGTGAAGAAGGCGACCGTCAACTCCAGCGGAAACGTCTCCGCCGTGGTGGACATGAAGCGGGACACCACGATCACCGCGGTCTTCGCCGGTGACGCCCGCACCGCCCCGAAGTCGGTCAAGGTCACCGCGTACGCCAAGGTGAACGTCTCCACCTCGCTGACGAAGTACTACAAGACGGGCAAGATCAGCGCGAACTCCTCGACGTACTACTGGTACCGCAAGAACACCGGCCCGCTCTTCACCACGACGATGAGCTACTACCCGGGCCGCAGCCACCGGCTGGACGTCGACGTCTACTACCAGGGCGCGTGGCACCGCGGCTTCGAGGAGTTCTACGACCTCGCCTCCAACGGCAAGAGCGTCATCGACCTCGGTGCCTCCGACGAGGCGGGCCTCCGCGTCCGCGTCCGCTCGGCCTACATCAACGACACCTCCGGCGACACCGTCAACTCCACCACCTACAGCGCCTGGAAGTACATCTACTTCACCAACTGACCCACGTCCCGGGCCGGCCGGAACTCCCGAGAGGCCGGCACTGCCGGCGAACAGGACCCGGACACCCCAGGCCCCGGACCGCGATCGGTCCGGGGCCTTTCCGGGCGACGGGCGTGCCACGGCCGCGATCACGACAAAGGGCCAGCCCGGGAGGAAACCCCTCCTGAGCTGGCCCTTCTGTCGGTGCCCCCGGCAGGATTCGAACCTGCGACACCCGCTTTAGGAGAGCGGTGCTCTATCCCCTGAGCTACGAAGGCGTGCGGATCGTGTGCGATCCG